>NZ_DAITQL010000005.1:0-98961 GCF_036833075.1 Hyphomicrobium sp. | reverse complement strand
CGGTGCGCCGATCCACGCCGACGCGTCGCAATCGCTCGGCAAGGTGCCGATCGATGTCGCGGCATGGGGCATCGATGCGATGACGATCGCCGGCCACAAGCTCTATGCGCCCAAGGGCATCGGCGCGCTATTCCTCAAGCGTGGCCATGATCTACCGAGCCCACTCGCTGGAGCCGGGCAGGAGCGCGGCCGTCGTCCCGGAACAGAGAACGTCGCCTCTATCGTCGGGCTGGGCCGCGCCTGTGTCATTGCCGGGCAGCGGCTCGCGGAGGATGCGCAGCGCATCGCGCAATTGCGCGACCGGCTCTGGCAGGAGCTGTCGAGCAAGGTGCCGGATCTCGAACGTGTCGGCGCTGGTGCGCCCACACTGCCCAACACGCTCAACGTGCTATTCCCGAGGACAGCGGGGAACGCGGTGCTTGCCGCGGCTCCGGAGATTGCCGCCTCGACCGGATCGGCCTGCCACGCCGGCGAGGACAAGCCATCATCGATCATCACGGCGCATGGCTATGCCGCCGGTCAAGCCGTCGGCGCCGTGCGCCTGACGCTCGGCCGCGCAACGACCAGCGAAGACGTGTCGCGCGCTGCAGCGGCGCTCGCCTCCGCCTGGGAGCAGCTTAGCGTAAGCGCCGCAGTGTGATGCGCAGTCTTCCGCCTTGAAGCA
This sequence comes from Hyphomicrobium sp., assembly GCF_036833075.1. GTDB lineage: Bacteria > Pseudomonadota > Alphaproteobacteria > Rhizobiales > Hyphomicrobiaceae > Hyphomicrobium_C. The sequence goes on along the minus strand of NZ_DAITQL010000005.1, from coordinate 98,297 downwards.
CCTTGTTGTCATCGTCGCAAAGCCAAGGCTCGTTATCGAGACGTCACGGATCGCGGCGATGTCGTTCTCGACTGTTTTTCTCGGATCGCGACCGATGCTGATCGACGCAATCGACGACCCATAGGGCGACGGATCGCTTCTTCATCCACGGTCTCAAGCACGAAAAACAAGCGATGACGATTCGCCTTACAGTTTTGGCGCTAGGCAAAAGCTTTGAGGTCAAAGACACCAACATTCCTAGAGTTGCGGCAAGTGCGCCGGAACTAAGGACGCGCGTTCGACATCCCAGCTCTGCGTCTGCTTTTTACCGCCAAGCCGACCTGCGGACCTCATCTGTCGGCATGCTCCGGACGACTGCCACCGTCTTCCGCTACTGGGACTATACGATCTCGGCGACGGCGATCTCACCGTCGGAGACGTAGTGACTGACAATTTCCAGGCGGTCTCCGGGTTTGAACAACATCGCATGCCGGATTGCGCCACATCGAGTTAACTCGCCGATTATAAATTCGCGCTCAGCGTTGGTGTCAGCGTCAGTTGCATGCGTGACCTGGAACGTAAGCCGCGTCAGCGAGAAGCCGATATCTCGTGTTCCGGCTCCCACCCAAAGGGCGGGCTCGAAATCTTGAGGGCGGTCGGTGTTGAGCCAGAAGTCGAGTGTGTTTGCATTTTCTTGCGCGGTTGCCACGTCCTTTGCCCAGAAGCGGACATGGTGGCGCTTGCGTGGGCTATTGCCGATGGCCTTCTGGAAACCGATGTCCTGTCCGCGTCCGAATAGATAGAGGGTGCTGAACGGCGCCGTCGGGTAGGGCCTGTTCAGAACAAAAGCCTGCGCCATGCGCCACGACGTCTTGATATTCAGTGGTTCCGCTTCGACCCAGCCGGACGCGGAGAAGCTAGCACGCAGTTGCTCCAAAGTGCCCACAAGCGCCAGATTGACGGGATCGCCGAGAAGGCCATCGCCCGTGACCGTGAAACGCGGTACGTGATTGCGTTGGAGAATCTTGAGGCCCATACGGACCGCGCGCGGCAGGATGATGTAGGCCGCGATGCCATAAGTGATGCCGAGCGCTAGAAGCGTAGGCACTCTATCGTCGGTGAGCTCAAAGACGTCAACGATCAGCCAAATGCTGAGTATGCCGAGGCCTAACACCGCCACTCGCCGAAGAAATCTTGCGATGGCTCTCATGGATTGGTCCCGCTCATTTGGTTCGCACCCGGTGAACTTGTCGGCTTGCGCCGGACTGTGGGACAGCAGCCCAGTATCGTCGCGCCGGGATCATAGCCTCGCTCGCGATCCAGGGCGCGGCGATCCTGAAGCTCGCACGCGTAAGGCGTCGACCACCAAAGAGAATGCGGGTGAAGGCTGCCGGCGGCTTGCGTAATACAGATAGTAGCCAGGAAAAGGAGGACACCAGTCCTCCAGCACACGCACCAATCGTCCTTCCTCGATGTGTGGTGCAAACTCCGCTTCTGGCAGGTACGCGATGCCGAGCCCCGCCAGTGCGGAATCGACCATGCTGGGCGACGTGTTGAAGATGAGCTGCCCATCCACCCGCACATTTACCTGCTTGCCACGACGCTCGAAGTCCCAGACGTAGAGCCCCCCTGCGGACTGCATACGCTGATTGATACAGATGTGCTTGAGCAGGTCACGCGGAGTCTTGGGGATGGGATGGGTCCGGAAGTACGCCGGCGAGGCCGCTACTGCCATGCGCAACTGTGGCCCGATGGGGACCGCGATCATGTCTTTGTCGATCGTATCGCCCAGGCGCACGCCGGCGTCGAAACGATCGGCCACGATGTCCCGGAAGCCGTAGTTGATGTCGAACTCGACCTTGATATCGGAATAGTCGCGCAGCAATGGCGTGAGCTTCGGCAGCAGGGTTGTTCGCAGCACATGCTCACCGCAGGTGATCCGCACCGTGCCAGCCGGCTTGTCCCGTATCTCCGTCAGTTCATCCAACTCCGCGTCGATCTCATCGAAGCGATGGCCGATGGCATTCAGCAGGCGCTCGCCGGCAGCGGTGAGCGAGACGCTGCGCGTGGTGCGTGTCAGGAGCCGAATCTCAAGGCGGGCCTCCAGGCCGCTGACCGCCTGGCTGAGCGCGGACTGAGTTACGCCCAGCAACGAGGCAGCACGGGTGAAGCTGCCTTCCCGCCCCACCGTCACGAAATACAGGAGATCGTTGAGGTTGCGTCTGGCCATGATGACGTTTCCCAGGAAGCAGTCATTAGCAACACTAATATAGCTATTAAGTATTCATTAGCTAGTCGCGTTGCGTTCCCGGGTCCACCATTCGGGGCATGACCAAGTCAGTGTGGAGGCATCGGACATGAGCACGCAGTGCATCAATGATTGCGAGACTGTAGAAGAGTCCGGCGTGGCTGCGGGCCGGCGCGACTTCCTGAAGGCAGCGAGCATCGCGGCTGCCGGCGCAGCGCTGCCGATCGGTGCATCGTCAGTTGCCCCCGCTGTCGCGCAAATCGCCCAAGGCGCTGGCAACAGCAGCCGGCCGTACATCATTGGGACGCGCAAACTGGGCAGCCTGGAGGTGTCGGAGCTGGGCTTCGGCTGCATGAGCAACAGCCCCGGCCATTACGGGCCGGGCGTGGACCGCGCGACGAGCATCCGCGTGATCCGCGACGCCTACGAACGCGGAATCACCTTCTTCGACACCGCCGAGGTCTATGGCCCTTATGTGAACGAGGAGCTCGTCGCCGAGGCTCTGGGGCCGATGCGCAATCACGTGGCCATCGCCACCAAGTTCGGCTTCAAGATCGACGGCACCAACGGTCTCGACAGCCGCCCCGAACGCATTCGCCGCGTGGTCGAGGAGTCGCTCAAGCGACTGAAGACCGATCGCATCGACCTCTACTACCAGCACCGAGTCGATCTGACCGTGCCGATCGAGGACGTAGCGGGCACGGTCAAGGATCTGATCCAGCAGGGCAAGGTGCTGCACTTCGGCCTGTCGGAAGCGAGCGCGCGCACCATCCGCCGCGCCCACGCCGTGCAGCCCGTGACAGCGATCCAGACCGAGTACTCGATCATGGAGCGCAGCGTGGAGCAGAACGGCGTGCTACAAGCGTGCGAGGAATTGGGCATCGGCTTCGTGCCGTGGGGACCGCTGGGCCAAGGCTTCCTGCCCGGCAAGCTGCCGCTGGACGCCCAGGCCGGCTTCGACGCAAAGACGGACCTGCGCAAGACCTTCCCCCGCTTCAGCCCCGAGGTCATGCAGGCCAACCAGCCCATCCTCGACATCCTGAAGGCCTTCGGCAAAAAGAAGGGTGCCACGCGCGCGCAAATCGCCTTGGCCTGGCTGGCGGCACAAAAACCCTGGATCGTCTCCATCCCGGGAACCACCAATCTGGACCACTCACGCGAGAATCTCAGCTCGATCAACGTCAATCTCACGCCGGAAGACCTGCGTGAGATCGAATCAGCCTTCGCCCAGATCACCGTGCATGGCGGCCGCATGGACGCGAAGCAGATGGATCAGATCGGCAAGGACTGAGCCATGGACATGAGCCCGCGTATCCCTCGCGGTCGTCAACACCACGCCCGTAGCTTGTGGGCTTCGCGCGTGTTGAGCGTTCTTTGTGGCTTGCTCGCGCTGGTGGAGTGTCAAGCCGCCCAGCCCGGCGCATCAGGTTCGCCTGCCGCTGTCGCCGAGACGGCCATTGTCAAACCGGAGGACTCTCGTATGTGGATGACCGTCGGCGAGCGGCGTTTCGCCATCACCCTGGCCGACAACGAAGCAGCCCACGCGTTTGCGGCGCTGCTGCCGTTGACCCTGGAGATGGCAGAACTCAACGGCAACGAAAAGCACGCCAACCTGCCCAAAGCGCTGCCCACGAATGCAAGCCGACCGGGAACGATCCGTAACGGCGACCTTATGCTCTACGGCTCGGACACCTTGGTCGTGTTCTACCTGACCTTCAGCTCGTCGTACGCGTATACGCGCCTCGGTCGCGTGGACGACCCCACGGGTTTGGCCCAGGCTCTTGGCCGGGGCGGCGTGCGGGTCGTGTTTTCCGCAGACTAGCCGGTCAATGCGCCGCGCCCCTCCCAACTGACTGCATGAGATGAGCCGATCAACACTAGGCCGCGTTGAACCACACGCACACGCCGAACTCTCGGTCAGTGCGGCCGCTGCATCGACCTCGCATCGGGTACGGCTAAGGCTTTCCAAGCTTGGTCGTATGGCTCGGCTGGCTTCAGCGCCAACCGAGGGCGGGCGCAACGTGCTTCAGGATCGTCTCCAAGACGTGCACGTTGTAATCGACACCGAGCTGATTGGGGACGGTGAGCAGCAGCGTATCAGCCTCGGCGATGGCCTCGTCTTCTGCCAGGTGCTTGACGAGCGCGTCGGGTTCGGCGGCGTAGCTGCGGCCGAAGACCGCCCGCCTTTCCGGCTCGATGAAGCCGAATTGATCCTCGCTCTTGCCGCTCTGTCCGAAATAGGCGCGATCGCGGTCATCCACCAGTGCGAAGATGCTGCGGCTGACGGACACGCGCGGCACTCGAGTGTGGCCGGCTGCCTTCCACGCCTCGCGATACGCACGGATCTGCTCGGCCTGCTGAATGTGAAAGGGCTTGCCGCTTTCGTCGAATTTCAAGGTCGAGCTTTGCAGGTTCATGCCGAGCTTGGCCGCCCACTCTGCGGTGGCGTTGGTCGCAGCGCCCCACCAGATGCGCTCGCGCAGGCCTTCCGAATGCGGCTCGACGCGCAGGAGGCCGGGTGGATTCGGAAACATGGGCTGCGGATGCGGCTTGGCGAAACCCTCGCCGCGCAGCACCTCGAGCAGGATCTCCGCGTTGCGCCGGGCCATGTCGGCGTCGGTCTCGCCCTCGACCGGCTGGTAGCCGAAGTAGCGCCAGCCGTCGATCACCTGCTCGGGCGAGCCGCGGCTGATGCCAAGTTGCAAGCGGCCGCCGGCAATGAGATCGGCCGCGCCCGCGTCTTCGGCCATGTACAGGGGATTCTCGTAGCGCATGTCGATGACCGCGGTGCCGATCTCGATCCGCTTGGTCTTCGCGCCGACCGCCGCCAGCAGCGGAAACGGCGAGGCAAGCTGACGGGCAAAATGGTGCACGCGGAAATACGCGCCGTCGGCCCCCAGCTCTTCGGCGGCAACAGCAAGGTCGATGGACTGCAGGAGCGCATCGGACGCCGATCGCGTCCCTGACTGTAGTGAGGGCGACCAGTGGCCGAATGAGAGGAAACCGATCTTCTTCACAGGCATGGCAGATCCATGGAAAAGTGCCCAACGAGCCTTCACTCACTCTCGTCCCAGGCATGGAACATAGCTTGCCGCTCAGTCATCTCCGCAGCAAGCTCACGGGTAAGCCCTGTCCATATTAAGGCCGGCATGTGACCGAACGTCCGGTCCAGAAGCGGTTGCTGTATGCGCCGAAGGTCGACCGCGCCCCGCAACGAGAATGCTTGCCGATGGCGTGAGAGCCAGCCTAGGCTCCGCTCGCCAAATCGCATGCGGTCGAGAACCCGCCTGACTCACAGGTTCGCATCCTCCTAGGTGCTCCCGCCGCGGCAGGATATCGTCATCGACAAATTGCAACGGCCCGATCGCTGCAAAAACTGGTGAAGGTGAGGTTTGAGGCATGCTCTACGCCTGGATGTCTTATGGATATATTGTCCTGCTCGCGATTGGCGTCCTCGCCTATGTCCTATGGCGCCGGGGCGCAGCCATTTTGGCCTTCGCGTCGCTCGTGGTGGGCCTCCCCCTTTGGTTCGCATGGGAATACGCACGTCCCACATGGACAACCGGAATCGTGACCGGAACAGAAATTCGCCGCAGCAATCCCGATGCTGGCGGCAATACGAGCGACATCCGGTACATCTACATGCGCAACCGGTCCGACCGGGGACTCGAGCTGATCAACGAGGATTCCTGGTGGTGGTTGAAGCGCAATAGCGAACGGGTCTTCAACGACGCCAAGACCGCCGAGGCCCGCAACACGGAAGTAACCCTCCTTTGGAACAGGTGGCGCTCCACTCTCTTCTCGTTCTACCCGAACGTGATTGCCATCGGTCCCGCTGGCTTCTGGCCGCTGTGGTCGTTGCGGACGCTCATCTTCTATGGCCTCTCCATCCCTCTCTGGCTCGGCTACTTCTACGGCTTCATCCGTCTGCACCGGTGGAGTGCCTCGGCGGATGCTGCAAACACGCGTCGCGGGTAGGTCAGCATCCTCCCAGCAACGCGATCTCGATAGGCCAAGTAGGCCTCGGATCATTTGCGCTCGTTCGGCGAAGCTGTTCACGCGCCGCTCTTCACCTCCATGCAGACCTAAACGCTCGCGCTTAGCAAAGACATACCGACGGCGGCCGCTGCCATAGTTCGTTCCGGAAATACGGGATCAGAGTTCAATTGGGGTATGCGAGAGATGATAGGAAGCATGCGCTCGAGTTCACCGGCGTCAAGTAGGCCATGAATGAGAGGGAAGCGGACGCGTTGTGAGAGAGCCTAGATTCGGCAAGGAGGAAATCGCCATGCTCAAGACCCCGGATGCGAGGATCGCTGTCGGCGACGAGGTGCTCACACCATGGTGCGCCTGAACGAGATTCGCGACGGCGAGAAAGCCGTGCCGCTGCCGGCTGCGACCGATGCAGCCCTCTACTTCATCGGCCGCTGCCACACGCCCTGGACCGACCGCCTGGCCTGCCCCCGGCAAGGGCGCCTCGACGGCCCCACATGCCGCATCGAGGTTTTCGATCCCTGGGTGCCCGCTCTCGACGGCATTGCGGCGTTCGAGCGCCTCGAGATCTTGTACTGGCTGCATCTGTCGAGGCGTGATCTCGTGCACCAATGCGCGCGCAACGATGGCGTTGCCCGGGGCACGTTCAGCCTTCGCACGCCGGTGCGTCCCAATCCGATCGGCACGCACATCGTCCGTCTGGTCTCGGTCGACGGCGCCAACCTGTTCGTGCGCGGGCTCGACTGCCTGGACGGCACGCCGCTGATCGATCTCAAGCCCGACCGCACCTTGTTCACGCCATTGGCGCCGCGCCAGCCCGGCGACGATCAGATCGAAGAGAACGCACGGGGTGGCTCCGGGCCATGAGCATCGGCTCACCGCAGGGTTCAGAGGTTATGGTTGCCCGACCGCACGAAGGCAGGTCATCCGCTCAGGCAACAAGCTTTAACACCGGCTTTTTAAGGGTGGCCGGGAGCGTCCCATGTGACAAGGGCCTGTCATCCTGCTGCCGGTCGAGCGGGCCACGCCGCAGGGCGAGGATGAAATCGCGGACCGCCGCTGCCAGGCGCTGGGATTCCGATGACAGCGTGATCGACGCCTCTCGGGTGCCTTTGGCCAGAGCTTCGGTCTGACCGGCAGTCTCGGTCACGCCGTGGATGTTGCCGGCGATGTCGTGGAATCCGGTGAGGGCCTGATCGATGTTGCTCGCGATTTCGTTTGTGGCCATGGCCTGCGCGGCGACAGTGCCGGTGACACTGTGCGTCATCTGGTGCGCGTCCGAGATCATGCGGCTGATTTCGGAAATCGCTTCGACCGCGTCGCCGGTCGCGACTTGCACCTCGGTGATGTGGGTATCGATCTGGCCGGTGGCGCGTGCCGTCTGCAACGCGAGCGACTTCACCTCTGCCGCGACGACGGCGAAGCCCTTTCCGGCTTCTCCCGCCCGCGCCGCCTCGATGGTGGCATTGAGGGCGAGGAGGTTGGTCTGTGAAGCGATATCCCGGATGAGACCGGCAACCGCGGCGATGTTCTGTCCTGCCGTGCTCATCGCGCTCATGGTCCGTTCGGCATCCGTAGCGCGTGCGACGGCACGCTCCGTGAGCTCGGCGGAGCGCGCGACCTGATTGCCCACCTCCTGGGCAGAGCTCGTGAGCTCGCAGCAGGCGGCGGCGATCGACTGGATGTTCGTTGTCGCTTGATCGGTCACCGCCGCGACGCCCGCGGCCTTTACCGAGGTTTCCCCGGCCCCGGCGCTCAGCGTCGTTGCCGTGTCGCCCATGCGGCCGGAGGCTGTCGACACGCTTTCGACAATCTCCCGGACCGATCCTTCGAAGGACTCCGTCGCGCTTTCGAATGCTTTGATGCGGTTGTCGATGGCGGCCATGGCGGCATTGATGGTGCGGGCCGAGGTCAGGAGGGCGCCGAGGAGCCCCTCCTCCCGGATGCGGCGATAATATTTGTTGGCGCGCACGGCATCCATGGCAGCCGCCGATTCCCGGACGTAGGCATCGGTGCGATCGATCATGGTGTTGATCGACCACAAGAGCGTGCCGAGTTCGCCCCGCTCGCGGATATCGATGATACGGGACTCGAAGTCGCCCATTGAGACGGCGCGGCAGACGCGCCCGGCCTGGCGTATGGCGCTCCTGCTCTTGTGGAGACAGACGGCGGCGACCAGCGACGCCGCGAGCGCAGCATACAACGCAAGGCTCGCCGGGGTTTGCCAGTCGAGCTGCGTGAAGATGAGCGAAGCGAGGAGTGCAGGGGGTGCGATCGCAGCAGCGATGAACGCCCTAGAGAGAGAGGACGAATTCAGCATAGCTCATGTTCTTGGTTTTGACGGCTTCGACAAACTGACGGAAACTGGCCGTCAGCCCTTCCTTGGCGTTGCGGTACTTGGCCTCGGTGGCGACCAGCTCCGCGTAAAGAGGCTCGATGGCTTCAATGGCGTTACGCTGCGGCACCCGACGGTTGGAGTGGCAGCCGATCACCGTGCCGTTGGCGTCGAAAGACGGCGTAACGTGTGCAAGCACCCAGTAATGATCGCCGTTCTTGGACATATTCTTGACGTAGGCAAAGATCTCCTGGCCGGCCAGCAACGTGTCCCACAACGCCTTGAAGAGGGCGCGTGGCATGTCCGGGTGACGGATGATGCTGTGCGGTTTTCCCAGGAGCTCACGCTCGGTGTAACCGGATATGCGCATGAATACGTCGTTGACGTAGACCAGTCGGCCTTTGGGATCAGTCTTCGAGACGATGATTTCATCGGGCTCGAAAAAAACTTCCCGTCGTGTGGGGCTTACGGCTCGTGACATGGACGACCTCTCTCACATGCTTAAAATTGTGAGCCGATTTTCTGAAAGTTGGCTTAAAAGAAGTATGAGAAAAGAAGCATAATATTCTGATATATAACAATATTACACTGATTAGTATTGCATCGGCTTATGTCACGCCCTCTGCGTGTATGTGAGGCGTGCAGAAGGAATTGAAGCCCGAAGGGTCGGGCCTTGCCGAAGGCGAGCATCGAGGTCTTGCCGGAGGCGAGCATCAAGGTCTTGCCGGAGGCAAGCGTCGAGCGCCTACCGGAGGCTGGCATAAAGTGGGCGAGGACGAATGAGCGGATCCGGGCGACCGGGGCCGAAGCGGGACGCGCTGCCGACGCTGTGATTGGAGTGTGCCGCGGCGGTCGCGAAGCAGCAGGTTGCGAGGCTCGCGCCCGGAGCGCGGACGTTTCGGGGACCCTGGACGTCAAGAATCCTTGAGCGGTCGCAGGAGTCCGCCCGCCCACTCGTAGAGGTGGGACGAGCGCCGCTGACGCGCCTCGGCGGTTATGGATAGGTCCGCGTCGGCGCGCGGAAGGCGCTCGTGAGGCGCAGCGACAGCACGTTGTTGTCGCGGCCGGCAACGATGCAATCGGCTTCCTGGCGGTCGGTGCTCACGTAGAGCTTGAGCGGACGCGCCAGAACCTGGGGCTTGATGTCGTCGTGCCAGAGGACAACTTGGGCCGTGAGCGGAGACATGTCCCGGATCGTGCAGGGACGCGGCATGATCAGGCTATCGCTCCAGAGGTAGCCTTCCCGCATCCGCCGGGGAGCCCGAAAATCCTCTGGCTTGAGCCTGAGACCGCCGGGCTTGCCGCTATCGCCGGAAAGCGATGAAACGAGCGTCTTCCACAAAGCCATCGCCGTCCCGCCGTTTCCCCAAAGCCCCGACCTAGCATCGGAAATGAGGGTGAAGAAATCCCTAAGGGCCAGCCGGCCGTGGCGGCGCCGGAACCGGAATCCTCTCCGCACGTTGGGAAGGATAAGAATGAGGAGGCTTGGAAAATGGCTGATCGCAAGATCGTGACCCCGACGGAATCGCGGCAGGCCACGCCGCAACGCATGACCTACCGGGTTCTCACACGGTCGCTGCTGATCGCGCTGGTCGCCGCTGCCGTCGTGTATGCTTACTTTTATATGCAGACGCCCGCCTGAGGGCGCGAACACGGCGTCGAGTATGGCCCGGGTAAACCGTGACCGGGCTCATGGGGGCCGGCGTCTCAGCTCCCGCCCTTTCGCAGGCGGAGCTCGCGGGCCACGTGTGCGAGGTCGTCGTCGACCAGCGGCGCATACCTCTCCCGTAAGCGCTCGAACTCCTTCTGCACCTGCTCGAGGTCATCGTCCGACATCCTGTCCAATTCGACCAGCCCCGTGCGCGCATCGGTGATGCTGCGCAAAAGCTCGTCCAGCTTGAGCGCCACCACCCGCGCGTCCCGGTTCTGGGTGTTCTGGATGAGAAACACCATGAGGAAGGTGACGATGGTCGTGCCGGTGTTGATGAAGAGCTGCCAGGTGTCGGAATAGCCGAAAGTAGGCCCTGCGAGGGCCCATAGGGCGACGGTCGCGACGGCGGCGAGGAACGCCCAGGGCGAGCCGACGGCATGCGCCGCCCTTTCCGCGAAAAGACGAAACATATCTCTCATCTCGAGCTCCGTTGGCCGGGGACGGGCTATCGGTCGCCGGGACGGCTGGCGCGATTCACCGGCCCGGTTCATAAGTGTGCGGAACGCTGCGGGGTTCCCCGCGGGTCTCGGGGGGAGGGGGACATGTCCGTGGATGGGGTCCAGATTGCGCTCGCGGCCATCGGCGCCTTTTACGCGTTCGCCGGATACGTGGCGACGCGGGCAGCCCTGATGTCGCGTCTGTTGGACCAGGCCATTGCCGCCATTGCCGCGAAAAAGCCGAGCCGGACCGAAACGGCGCAAAGCCATTGGCTGCTGTCCGCCGCCGCGCTCGTCCTGGCGGGCGGCGTGTTCCTGCTCTTTCTCGTCGACATCGCCGCCTGGTTCTTTCTCGCGTCTGCGTTCGGGCAGGCGCTCTACCTCTTCTATCTCGCGCCCCGCATCTTCGACGTGGAGGACGCGCCGGATCCCGTGGGCCGGCGTCGCACCGTCAACGCCTTCGCGATCTATCTCGTCGCCACCGCGTTCGTGCTGTGGTCGTTGTCGGCCGGCAAGCTGACGCGCGTCGCGGATGCGGGATGGCCGGTGCTCTCGCTGTGCGCCGCGCTGATCGCGGCCTATGTCGTTTACGTTGCGAGGAGCCTTACGACGTTGCCCGCCTCAGGAGGCGGGACCTTTGCGTTCCCCGGCGCAGACAGCGATGCCGGTCCTGCGGGCGATCCCTCGGGCTGCACGCGCATCAAGGTCATGGCCGATTATCACTGCCATCCGCTCTGGGCGCTCGATGAGGATCTCTACGGCGATTTCGCGCCCGAGGCTCTCGACCTGTCGCCCGACCTCACGCGCGATCTCAACGCCTGGGCCGAAGCGTTCACGGCGTCCCTTGACCCCGACGACCCCGCGGCCGGCCGGTGGAGCGAGGCCGAGCACGAAGCGCACGCGGCGAAGGCGCGCCCGCTTGCCGTCCGCCTTGCCCGCGAGCGGCCGGACCGCATGATCTACATCATGGATCCTGAGGTGGGCGTGGTCGAGGTCAAGGCGGACGAGCCGATCTGAGCGTGCGCTTTCGTGCGCGTTACGCCCCCGCGCTACGCGTCTGCGGAACGGACGTCGCCGGCTGCTGCTGGCCCTTGGCCGAGGCGACGGCGGCGTCGAGATGCTGCACGAGTCCATCATCGAGGCCGAGCGTGGCCGCGAGATAGCGGAGGTAGGCCTGCTCCGCGGGCGTGTCCGCCTCGATGGCGATCGATGACGCGAGATAGATCTCGCTTCTGACCTCCGGAGTGGACGCGGCGGCCGCGAATTGCTGTGGTGACCAGGGCATCGCGATCTCTTGCTCGAGGAACTGGCGCTCCTCCGAGCCGACGCCGAGATCCGCGAGACGGCCGACGATGCGCTGCCGCTCTTCCGCATCGATGAGGCCGTCGGAAAGCGCGGACGCAATCATCGCCCTGAGCAGGAGCAGTGCGTGCTCGTTGGCGGGCGGCGCACCTGGCACCGTCGCACCCGTGCGCGCCGCCGACAGAAACTCCGCCGCCCGCGTGCCGACGAGCGGCTTGCCTTCCTTATAGTTTGTGTACGCCTTATAGGCGAGGCCGCCGAGGGCGGCGGCAGCTCCGAGCTTGAGGACGTCGCCTGCGATCTCGCGCCCGTCCTTGCTGCCGAGCAGCAGCGTCGCAAGCGTGCCCGCGGCCGCACCGCCCGCAAAGCTGCCTCCGCGGCTGCCGAGGAAGCTTTTGGCCTGCTCGAGGAGATCGGACCCTTGCGGAACCGGTCCGGGACGTTGGGCTGTCGCGGGCACGGAGCCTGTGCCCGGCTGTTGCGCCGTCCCTCCGATGACCAGGTCGAGAAGCTTCGAAGCATCGATCATTGCGGTCTCCCAAGGCAGTTCCTGATGGCGCGTACATAAGCAAAGCCACAGGGACCTCAAGGTTGCAGCGCAAAAAATGTGCGTCCGGCCACCGCATTGAGCGCGCAGGTACGGATACGGACGGATGGCCTCGATCATCCGCTTGTCTCGCGCGACGGGGTAAGCTTTAAGGCGGAAAGCGCGCCCAGCGGGCACGAAGATCGAGAAGACGACCGAGCACGAGATGCGCCCACCCAATGCAATCGACTTCTGGCGTGGCGTCGCCCTTGTGATGATCTTCGTCAATCATATCCCGGGCGTGGGCTATTCGGTCCTGACGCTCCGTCAGTTCGCGATCTCGGACGCGGCCGAGCTGTTCGTCTTCCTCGCCGGCTGCTCGTTGGCGTTCGTCGTCAATGGTAGATCCGAGCCCCGGCCGTTGGGAGAGGTGGTGATGCGCCTTCTCATCCGCACGTTCGAGATCTGGCGGGCCCAGATCGTGACCATCTCGATCGCGCTTGCCATGTTGGGCGGAAGCGCCATCGCCTTCACGGACCCGCTCTTCCTCGAATGGCACGGCGCAGGTCCGGCATTCTCCGACACCGTGCGCGCGTCCATCGGCATGGTCCTGCTGAGCTATCAGATCGGCTATTTCAACATCCTGCCGCTCTACGTCGTGCTGTTGCTCTTGGCCAGCGTGTTCGTGCTGCTGTCGCGCTGGTCGCTCGCCCTGGCGCTGGCCGCATCTCTCGCCCTTTACGCGGCAACCCTTGCCTTCCAGCTCACGCTGCCGAGCTGGCCGGCGGAAGGCGCGTGGTTCTTCAATCCGCTGTCGTGGCAGATCCTGATCGTTCTGGGCTTCCTCGCTATCGGGGCAAAGCGGAAATATCCCGGATGGGAGGCGGCGATCGGGGGCCTCTGGCCCTTTGCTGTCGCGATCGTCGCCGTCGGCGTCGTGATCGTAGGGATCGATTATCGCCCCGATCCGATGAACGTGCCCTGGCCGCGGTATTTCTTTCTTTTCGACAAAGAATATCTCTCGCCTGTCCGGATTTTGAGCATGGTCGCGATCGCGATTGCGTTCTATCCGGCCTTTCCGGTACTTTCACGCTGGCTGGGACCTGTGGTGCGTTACTGCAGCAGCCTCGGCCGCAATTCCTTGGCCGTATTCTGCGTGGCCTCGTTGCTCGCGTTGGCGGGCCAGATCGCCAGGTACATCGGTGAGCCGACGTTTCTCTTCGACACGGGGATCGTGGCGTTCGGGCTGATAGTGATGAGGGCCACGGCATGGGTCGCCGAATATCGGTCGTGAGCGTCGGGATAGCCGCCGTTGGCTTCACGCTTGCAGGTCACGGCGTGTCTGCGGCAGAGCCCCTCCCGCCTGCGCAGGCGCCGGCCGCTCCGCTTGCCGCTCCGGCACCCGCTGCAGGGGTAGGGGCAAAACGCCGTCCGCTGCTGCGCCTCTCGAACCCGCGCGCCTCCGTCGAGTGCAAGGTGAAGAGCCCGGCCTACGAGGGCCGCGCGCCCCTCCGCGCCGTGCGCCGCGCCATCCTGCAGAACCGCCCGGTTCGCGTCATCGCGCTCGGCGCATCGGCGGCCGTCGATGCCGGGGCCACTTCGCCGCGCGCCACCTATCCGGTGCGCCTCGAGAACGATCTCGAGGGCGTCATCGAAGGACTGCAAGTGGAGATGTACGCGCGCGGCCAGTCGGGCGAGGTCGCGGAAGGCGCGGCGGACCGCATCAAGGCGGAGATCGCCGAACTGCGTCCCGACCTCGTCGTCTGGCAGGTCGGCACCAACGACGCGGTGGCGCGCATCGACGCCGAAACGTTCGGTGAGCAGTTGCGCGAGACTCTGTCCTGGCTCGCCTCCCACAAGATCGACGTGGTCCTGATCGATCCGCAATACGTCGAGCGCCTGTCGAGGGACGTCCGCTACACGAGCATCGTCAACGAGATCGCGACCGTTGCGAGCGAGATGCACGTGCTGCTCGTCAACCGCTACGAGACAATGGCCGATCTCGCGCGCCAGAACCCCGGCTCGTCCTATCTCTCCAACGACCGGTTTCATTTGAACGATCTCGGCTATCGCTGCATGGCCGAGTATGCCGTGAAGGCGATCGTCGCCGGCATTCTCCAGGCCGACACCGAAAATGGCGCGCTGCACTGAGCGAGCGGCGCTGCAGAGATCCGCGATTCCGCCTCGGGCCCGATCGCGAGGCTCTCAAACGGCGATGGCCGCGACGCGCGTGTCGCGGCCATCGGTCCGGCTTCGACGTCGAAGCTCAGGAGAGGTAGAAGGCCGTCATGATGACGATGGCCGAGACCACGAGAAAGATATCGAAGAGCTTGGCGCCGCCCGGCAGGCTCGGTCTCTGCATCGGTGGTCTCAGTCTGCGCGCAGCAGATCGTCGAGCGGAGGCTTGGGGGCGCTGTTCACGAGGCTGTCGGGCGCCAGAACGACATCGAGCAAATCAAGCCCGCCAAGAGGGCCCGTGTCGTCGGGATTGATGGTGGTCAAGATGCGGACGTGCGCAAAGCCCTGCGAGTAGGCGGCCGGAAGCCGGGTCTCGAATGCGGTCGTGGAGGGTGTATCGATCATCGTATCCTCCGTGCTTTTTTGGGGACGTCCTGACGAGTGTTCCAACGCCGATAACCTTGCGGTGATTGTCCGGGTTCCACAATTGGCACGAGTACGTAGAAGCATTCCATACGGAGTATTACGTATCGCCCGGGGTGAGGAGCGATGGAATATGGGCTGCGCCGCAGCAACAGCAGAGGACGGGCCGAGGCAACGCCATGATTGACGCCCGCTCCCTTGTGCACCGCATCCTGTCCGACCGACGGCTTGCCTACGGCCTCGTTTTTCTCGTGGGCTACGTGGCGCTCGACTACGTGAGCTACGTGAAGCCGTACCGCGGCCTCGGCATCACGCCGTGGAACCCACCGCCGGGTCTCAGCATCGCGCTGATCTTCCTCGGAGGCGTGTTCTACGCGCCGTTCGTCCTCATCGCGCCGGCTCTGGCGGACATGATCGTGCGCGGTGCGGCGCTCGGCCCCCGGCTCGAGATCATCCTGTCGCTGGCGGTCGGTGGAACGTATCTCGCCGGCGGGCTCGCGCTGAAGCGCATCGACACCTTCGATCCCCGGTTCCGCTACGTGCGCGATGCGCTGACCCTGATCGGCGTTGCCGTCTCGGCGGCGCTGGTGGCGGCAGCGCTCTACGTCGCGATTTTGCGCCGGTCGGGAACGATCTTTCAGAATGAGGTCGTCGCGGTCGCCTGGCGCGCGGCCGTCGGCGACATCATCGGCATTCTCGTCATCGCGCCGCTGGTGCTGCTCGCCGTCGTATATCGGCCGTGGCCGAGGGCCGAGCCGCTGGTCCTGATTCAGCTCGCCTCGCTGCTCGGCGCGCTGGCGGTGGTGTTCGGCTATCAGGAGGCAACCGCCTTCCAGCTCTTCTATCTTCTCTTCCTTCCGCTGCTCTGGATCGCGCTGAGCTACGGCCCGCCCGGCGCGGCGGTCGGCCTCCTGCTCATCCAGCTCGGTCTCATCATCGGCGCCGAGATCCGCTTCGGTCCCGATCCGGGCCTCGGCGCGCTGCAGGTCCTGATGATCGCGCTCGCCATCACCGGCCTCATCGTCGGAACCATCGTCGCCGAGCGCGAGGATGCGGCCGCACGTCTGCGCGACCAGCAGGCGTCGATCAACCGGGCGCTGCGCATCCGCTCGGCGGGCGAGGTTGCCGCCACCATCGCTCACGAGATCAACCAGCCGCTGACGGCGCTCAGCACCTACGCCGGTATTGCCGCCAAGGCGATGGAGGACGGGCGGCAGGATCTCCTGGCGCGCGCCCTCGACAAGATCCGCAGCGAAAGCGCGCGCGCCAACGAGGTCCTGAGCGGCATCCGCGAGCTTCTACGTCAGGGAACGCTGAGAAAGCGCAGCGTCGATCTCAAGGATAAGCTCGCCGAGCTCGAGGCGTTGTTGGGAGAGGATCTCGAGAAGAAGGGCATCCGGCTGATGATCGACGTGGACCCGGACCTGCCGGTTTTCCGCGCCGACGGGGTTCAGCTGCAGCAGGCGATCCATAACTTGATCGTCAACGGCGCCGAGGCCATTCTGGGCGCCGGCCGCAGCGGCACCATCAAGGCTGAGGTTGCAGTATCGGCCGGCGACGTGCTGATCGAGGTGCAGGATGACGGCCCCGGCTTTCCGCCGGGATTCGACGTCAACGAGCCCGCACCCTTCACCACCACGAAGCCGGAAGGGTCCGGCCTCGGTCTTGCCGTCGCCCGGTCCATCGCGGAAGCGCACGGCGGCGGGCTGTCCATCACAACGTCGCCGCGCGGCGCGCGCGTTGTCCTGAGACTGCCGATGGAAAGGGAGGGCGATGAGCAAGACGGTCAGCATCATTGACGACGAGGCTTCGGTGCGCGACGCGGTTGCCATGCTTCTCGAGACGCACGGGCTAAGCGTGGCCTGCTACGAGGGTGCGGACGCCTTTCTCGCGGCTCCCTTTGCCGCCGGCTGCATCGTGAGCGACGTGCGCATGCCGGAGATCTCGGGGCTCGATCTTTTGCGCCGGCTGCAGAGCGAGGGCGATCCGCGCCCCGTCGTGCTGATGACCGGCCACGGCGATGTCGAGCTTGCCGTGCAGGCCATCAAGCTCGGCGCCTTCGATTTCGTGGAGAAGCCGTTCTCGAACGAGCGCCTGATCGCCAGCGTCGACGAGGCGCTGGTCGCTTCGGAAAGCTCGCTCAAGGAGCGGCTCGAGCGCGACGATCTGAAGAGCCGCTTCGCGGGCCTGTCGGATCGGCAGCGCGATACGATGCAGCTTCTGATCCGCGGCCTCTCGAACAAGGAGATCGGCCAGCAGCTCGGCATCAGCCCGCGCACGGTCGAGATCCACCGCACCTGGGTGATGACGAAGATGTCGGCTCGCTCGATTGCGGATCTGGTCCGCATGGCGATGGCGCTCGGCATCGAATAGCGTGCCCATCCGTCGGGGGCGTGTCCCGGGCGAGGCATGGAGACGTTTCGGAAGCGGCCGTGATGCGGCGCGCTTCCCGTGAGAGTTTTGGCCGCCCCCGTCGGGATGGGACCCGTGAACCGGTCGACGAGGGCAAGCGGAAAGAGAGGAGACTTCCTATGACGACCGGCGCTGCTCGCTTGGGTTTGGCGATTTTCGGTCTAGGCGTTGGCGCCACGATCGCGGCCGCCGACGTGACGGGCTTCGATGCCATGCATACGCAGAGGCGCGTGGGCAACAAGATATGCATGATCGACCACTGGCATTACGGCAGCGGCAGCGGATCGACCAAGGCGGCAGCGCAGAAGGAGGCCATCGCCTCCTGGCAGAGCTTCACCGACTTCGAGTACGGCAGCGACTGGGCCCGCTTCAGCAAGGCCGCCGCCAAGAAGGTCAGCTGCTCGGGCTCGGGCGGCAGCTACAGTTGCCAGGTCGAGGCCCGCCCCTGCCGCTGAGCGCGGCGGCCTCGCCACGACGCCAGCCTACGGTGGAACGCTTGGCCTGGTGCCCGGCGCGGATCTCGCAATCGTCTAAAGCTCGAGAAGCTTGCCAGGGTTCAAGATCCCCTTGGGATCGAGTGCGGTTTTGATGCGCCGCATGAGGTCGATCTCGACCGGGCTCTTGACGCGCACGAGCTCGTCCCGCTTGAGCCGGCCGATGCCGTGCTCTGCCGAGATCGAGCCGCCGAGCGACACCACCACGTCGTGCACCGCGCGCGCCATCGTGTCCCAGAGCGCGAGGAACGCCTCCCGCGCCATGCCCGGCGGCTGCGAGATGTTGTAATGCACGTTGCCGTCTCCGAAATGCCCGAACGGCACGGGGCGTGCGCCTGGGCAGATGCGCTCGACCGCATCGCCTGCGCTGACGAGGAAGTCCAGGATCCGCGATACCGGCACCGAGATGTCGTGCTTGATCGAGCCGCCTTCGCCTTTCTGCGCCTCCGACGCTGCTTCTCTGAGCCGCCACAGGTCGGCTGCCTGCTGGAGGGACGCTGCGACGGCCGTGTCGGTGATGAGGCCCTCCTCCGCCGCGCGCGCGAGCAGGCTGTCGCGGAGCGCCGACGCGTTGCCTTGGGGGCCGGAGATTTCGAGGAGCACGAACCACGGCGCCTCGCCCGCGAGCGGCCGACGCGTGCCTGGAATGTGCCGCGTCACGAACGCGAGCAATAGCCCGCTCATGAACTCGAACGCGGTCAGCGCCGATCCGGCGTGCGTCTCGGCAAGCCGGAAGAAGGGTAGCAGCGCATCGAGGTTCGGCAGCGCGGCGAAGGCCGTCGCGCGTTCCTGAGGCTCCGGATGAAGCCTGAGCGTCGCCGCCGTGATGATGCCGAGCGTGCCCTCGGAGCCGATGAAGAGATCGCGCAGGTCGTAGCCCGTGTTGTCCTTCTTGAGCGCCTTGAGTCCATCCCAGACGCGGCCGTCCGCGAGCACCACCTCGAGGCCGGAGGTCAGCGCCCGCGCCGTGCCGTAGGAGAGGACGGCCACGCCGCCGGCGTTGGTCGCAAGGCATCCGCCGATGGTGGCACTGCCTTCCGAGGCGAGGCTCAGCGGGAACAGCCTCCCCGCCGCGCGCGCCGCATGCTGAGCGTCCGCGAGCGTGACGCCTGCTTCGACCGTGATCGTGCTGCCGGCCGGATCGACCGACCGGATCCGGTTCATGCGTGCGAGCGACAATACGATCTCCGTCCCGGCCGCGCTCGGGATCTGTCCGCCGACGAGACCCGTATTGCCGCCCTGCGCCACCACACCGACCCCCTCGGCGTTAGCCAAGGCGAGAAGACGCGAGACCTCCTCCGTCGAGCCGGGCTTCACGATCAGGGGCGTGCGCCCCACATAGAGGTCGCGCCACTCGCGGAGGAACGGAGCTTGCTCGGACGTGTCCGTGATCGCATGGTCGGCGCCCACGATCGCCGCGAAACGGGCGATGAGGCGGGCGTCGGGCGCCGTGGCGGGTCGATCGGAGGACGAGGTCATGAACGGGCTGCTATTGGCATATGACACGGGAACGGGGCATCGCGCCCTTGAACTGCCATTATCAGGCATTCGCGCCGGGACGCAAAAATCCCGGTTACAAAAATTGCGGTTAATGGCGCGCGCTGGCGTCTTTGCTCGTCTCTGCGCCGCCGCTCTTCTGCTCTTCATGGCCGGTGCCGCTGCGGGGGCTTTCCCGCCGGCCTTCGCCGCAGACTCGCTCGTCGGCGGAGACCGGCCGGACATCCGCCAGCCCCGCGTTGCGCCGTCGCCCGGCGTGCAGCGACCGGCGACGGGAGCCGGCTCGAACGCGGCGGCGGCCTCCAATTGCCGCTCCCGCTGCGGATCCGCCTGCCAGACCATGTCGTGCTCGGGGCTCAATACCTCCCAGTGCCTCTCCATCCGCCAGAACTGCCGGATGAACTGCTCCTCGCGCTGCTGATCGGACCATGATCGCTTCGGACCTTATCAGTCCGAAGCGTGAATCATCGGTTCCATCAAAGACCCGGACCATGATCCTTTCGGACCCTATCGGTCCGAAGGGCGCGGCGCCGCCGCCCGGCGCAGCCGGTCGTTGATGGCTTCGCCCAGGCCGTGCTCCGGGATCGGCATGACGGCGATGGTCGCCGCACCACTCTTGTCGAGGTCGCGCAGCGCTCCGAACAGCCCCGCGGCCGCCTCGACGAGGTCGCCGCGCGGGCTGAGGTTGATGAGCGGCCCGTCGCTCGCCGGGACGCCGCTGCCGAACGCCAGTAGGGCTTCCCCAGGCCGCACGTCACGGGCGTTGAGGCGCAGCCGCGCGTTGGGCGCGTAATGGCTCGCGAGCTGCCCGGGAGAAGCGGGATGCGCGGTGTCGCCCGCCGGCGCATCGCTGAGCGGACGGCCGAGCACCGCCGCGATGGCCTCGCGCGGCACCGCACCGGGGCGGAGCAGGTGCACGCGGGCTTCGTCCGCCGCATCGACGACCGTGCTCTCGAGCCCGTGCGCCGTGGGGCCGCCGTCGAGGATCATGGCGACGCCGCCGCCGAGATCGTCCGCGACATGCGCCGCGGACGTCGGGCTGACGCGCCCGCTGCGATTGGCCGAGGGCGCGGCGAGCGGCCGATCCGCCGCCCGGAGCAGCGCCTCTGCGATGCGATGCGCCGGCACGCGCAGCGCCAGCGTATCGAGGCCCGCCGACACCAGATCGGAGATGCCGGCCTCCGGCCGCCGCTTGACAACCAGCGTCAGAGGGCCCGGCCAGAACGCCTCTGCGAGCTTGCGCGCGGCGCCCGTCAGCACGCCGATCCGCTCGGCGCCGGCGAGATCCGGAACATGCACGATCAGCGGATTGAAGCGCGGCCGTCCCTTGGCTTCGAAAATGGCCGCGACCGCCCGTCCGTTCGTGGCGTCGGCGCCGAGCCCGTAGACCGTCTCCGTCGGGAACGCGACGAGCGCGCCCGCACGGATGAGCTGCCCCGCTTCCTCGATTGCCGCACTGTCCGCCGCTGTCACTGACATTCTGGATGATCTGTGGGTGGTCCGTTGCGCTCGGCGGGCTTCCGCACGATGATTGCACCGAGCGGCGCCGGTCCGGGCGTGTCCCTCGAAAGGAACCCCATGAGCTACGAGGCTCCAGTAGACGACATCCTGTTCGCGCTCAAGGCGGCAGCCGACGTTTCCGACGCAATGGATAAGAGCCCCGTCCGCGGCCTCGACGAGGAGACGCTGCGGGCGATCCTGGAGGAGGCCGGCCGGTTCGCGTCCGAGGAGCTGGCACCTCTCAACGCGACCGGCGACCGCACACCCTCGCGCTGGATCGACGGCCGCGTCGTCACGCCC
Source organism: Hyphomicrobium sp. (assembly GCF_036833075.1). Classification (GTDB taxonomy): domain Bacteria; phylum Pseudomonadota; class Alphaproteobacteria; order Rhizobiales; family Hyphomicrobiaceae; genus Hyphomicrobium_C. The sequence continues at coordinate 76,962 of NZ_DAITQL010000005.1, read as the reverse complement.
CCCGGATGGAAGGCCGCCTACGACGCCTTCCGCGCGGCCGGCTGGAACGCGCTGCCGTGTCCCGAGGCGTTCGGCGGCCAGGACCTGCCGGGCACGCTCGCCATGGCGGTCTGCGAGATGTGGAACGCGGCGAACCTGTCGTTCGGTCTCTGCCCGCTCCTGACGCAAGGCGCCATCGACGCGCTCTGCACCGGCGGCGCCGACGAGCTCAAGCGCCGCTATCTGCCGCGCATGGTGAGCGGCGAGTGGACCGGCACCATGAACCTCACCGAGCCGCAGGCGGGCTCCGACCTCTCCGTCATCAGGACGCGCGCCGAGCGCGCCGCCGACGGCACCTATCGCCTGTTCGGCACCAAGATCTTCATCACCTACGGCGATCACGACCTGACCGAGAACATCGTCCATCTCGTGCTTGCCCGCCTGCCGGATGCGCCGGAAGGCACGCGCGGCATCTCGCTCTTTCTCGTGCCGAAGCGCCTCATCGGCGCCGACGGCGCCCTCGGCGAAGCGAACGATGTCGTTTGCGCCGGTCTCGAGCACAAGCTTGGCATCCACGGCAGCCCGACCGCCGTCATGAAGTTCGGCGAGAAGGACGGCGCCGTCGGCTGGCTGGTCGGCGAGGAGAACCGCGGTCTGAACACGATGTTCGTCATGATGAACGCCGCGCGGCTCGCGGTCGGCATCCAGGGCGTCGCCGTCGCGGAGCGGGCGACCCAGCACGCGGTGGCCTACGCGTGCGAGCGCCGCCAGGGCCGCACCGTGGGCTCGAAAGCATCCGCCATGGCGCCGATCGCCGAGCATCCCGACATCCGCCGCACGCTCCTCTCCATGCGGGCGCTGACGCGCGCCGCCCGCGCCATCTGCTATGCGACGGCGGCCGAGATCGACAGGTCGCGCCATGCCGCCACCGAGCACGATCGCCGCACCGCGGGCGACCGCGCCGCGCTGCTGACGCCCGTCGCCAAGGCGTTCTCGACCGATATCGCCTGCGAGGTGGCGTCCATGGGCGTGCAGGTGCACGGCGGCATGGGATTCATCGAGGAGACCGGCGCCGCGCAGTTCTATCGCGACGCGCGCATCCTGCCGATCTACGAGGGCACCAACGGCATCCAGGCGATCGACCTCGTGACGCGCAAGCTGCCGCTGGGCGGCGGCCAGGTGATCAAGGACCTGATCGCCGAGTTCGAGACCGTCGCGCGCCGCGTGAAGGCGGTCAACCGGCTCGAGATCGGCCGCATGGGCCAGCGCCTTGCGTCCACCGTGGTGGCATTCACCGAGGCAACGGGCTGGATGGCCGAGGCCGTGGAGCACCGCCCCAACCTCGCGCTCGCCGGCGCGACGCCTTATTTGCGGCTCTTCGGCCTCGCGGCCGGCGGCCACTATCTCGCCAAGGGCGTCCTTGCGGGCTTGGAGGAAGGCGGGGCGCACGCCATGGAGTCCGTCGCTCTGGCGCGGTTCTTCGCCGAGAACCTCTCCGTCGCCGCGCCCGGCCTCGCCGCCATGGTGACGTCGGGTGGCGAAGCCGTGCTGGGCGCGCTGCCGGAGGCGGCCCCGGCGTAGGTCATGACCCAGGGCCGGAACGGGCGCCCCCTGCTCTGTTTCCCGCCGCGTCCTCCTGTGCGCGTTAGCCTTGATACCGCTGGCCAGACCGCTGGCGGCCGCTATCATGGCAGGAACAAAATTCGCTGGGGGCGTCAAAGACCGATCTCTTCATGGCCACACTGCTGATCACACACGCCGATTTCCTCGACCACGACACGGGCTTCGGCCATCCGGAACGGCCGGAGCGCATGCGCGCCATCGACAAGGTGCTGGCGCATGAGAGCTACAACGCATTGACTCGCGCCGAGGCGCCGCTGCGCGACGACGTGGAGGACGCGATCCTGCGCGTGCATCCCGAGGATCACCTGAACCGCATCAAGCGGACGGGCGAGGTCGCCAAGAAGCGCAACGGCGGCATGAACCTCGACGGCGATACGGTGATGTCGGCCGGCAGCATGGACGCCGCCCTGCGCGCCGTCGGCGCCGGGCTCGATGCGGTCGACGAGGTGATGGCGGGCCGCTTCGCCAACGCGTTCTGCCAGGTGCGCCCGCCGGGGCACCACGCCGAGACCGACCGCCCCATGGGCTTCTGCCTGTTCTCGAACGCCGCCATCGCAGCCCACCACGCCCGTGTCCGCCACGGTGCCGAGCGCGTCGCGGTCGTGGATTTCGACGTCCACCACGGCAACGGCACGCAGGACATCTTCTGGTCCGACAAGGACCTCTTCTACGGTTCGACCCACCAGATGCCGCTGTTCCCCGGCACCGGCGACCTGTCGGAGACGGGCGTCGGCAACATCTGGAACGCGCCGCTGCGCGCGGGCGATGCCGGCGAGGCGTTCCGGGAGGCGTTCACGTCGCGCATCCTGGGTCCGTTGCACAACTTCGGCCCGGACCTGATCGTGATCTCGGCCGGCTTCGATGCGCACAAGCATGATCCGCTCGGCGGCCTGCGTCTCGTCGAGGCCGATTTCATGTGGGCGACGGAGGCGATCGGCAAGGCGGCCGAACGCCATTGCCGGGGCCGCATCGTCTCCATGCTGGAAGGCGGCTACGACCTCGACGCGCTCGCCAAGTCGGTCGCCGTCCACGTCCGGACCCTCATGGATCTTGGCAGCTAAGCCGTTGATTGCATAATAATAACAAGTGCGTGCGCCGGCCTCTCTGAAGCTCTAAAGTCGGGCCGGAGAATCACGAGGCCGAGACGGAATGAGCAAGTTGCCGGGCAAGACCTACGCCGACATCGGGGAGCTGAGCTTCGAGAAGGCTCTGAAGGAGCTCGAGACGATCGTGAGCCGGCTCGAGCGCGGCGACGTGGAGCTCGAGGAGAGCATCACCATCTACGAGCGCGGCGAGGCCCTGCGCGGGCACTGCGACCGCCTGCTGAAAGAGGCCGAGGCCCGCGTCGAGAAGCTGACCGTCGGCGCCGACGGTGCCCCGCGGGGCATCGAGCCTCTCGATCCGGAGTAGACGGCACTGCCGCCAATCTTCGTGCCGCATCGGGATCGGGAAGATTTACCGGGCCTCGGCCCTTCTTCCGTCGCACGTTCGGCGCTAAAGTGCTCCGGAAGAAAGGGATCGGGCGTTCGGCGCGATTGCGAAGTGGACAACCGAAGCTCGGAAGGCGCGCCCCGGTCCGCTCGGCGCCGCGAGCGCCGATGTTGGAAGGATGATGCCCCGCCGTGAGCAAGACCCCGCTCCTCGACACCATCAAGACACCCGAGGATCTGCGCGCGCACCCTGAATCGGAGCTGCGCCAGATCGCCGACGAGCTGCGCCTCGAGACCATCGAGGCCGTCTCGGTGACGGGCGGCCATCTGGGCGCGGGCCTCGGCGTCGTCGAGCTGACGGTGGCGCTGCACTGGGTGTTCGACACGCCGCGCGACCGGCTGATCTGGGACGTCGGTCACCAGTCCTACCCGCACAAGATCCTGACCGGCCGGCGCGACCGCATCCGCACGCTGCGCCAGGGCGGCGGCCTCTCGGGTTTCACCAAGCGCGCCGAGAGCGAATACGACCCGTTCGGCGCCGCCCATTCCTCGACATCGATCTCGGCCGGCCTCGGCATGGCGGTCGCGCGCGATCTCAACGGCGCCGAGAACAACGTCATCGCCGTCATTGGCGACGGCGCCATGAGCGCCGGCATGGCCTACGAGGCGATCAACAATGCGGGCGCCCGCGACGAGCGCCTGATCGTCGTCCTGAACGACAACGATATGTCGATCGCGCCGCCGACCGGCGCGTTCTCGTCGTATCTCGCCCGTGTCACGTCGAGCGGCCCCTACCTGCATCTGCGCGATTTCGCCAAGCAGCTCGCCAAGCGCCTGCCGAAGAGCTGGGAGCGGCGCGCCGCTCGCATGGAGGAATACACCCGCCACCTCTGGCAGGGCGGCATGTGGTTCGAGGAGCTCGGCTTCTACTACGTCGGCCCCATCGACGGGCACGATCTCGATCAGCTTCTGCCGGTTCTGAAGAACGTGCGGGACACGCGGCAGGGCCCGATCCTCGTCCACGTCGTCACCAAGAAAGGCAAGGGGTACGCGCCGGCCGAGGAATCGGACGACAAGTATCATGGCGTGGCGCGCTTCAACGTCGTCACCGGCGCTCAGATGAAGCCCAAGCAGAACGCGCCGACCTTCACCCGGGTCTTTGCCGACAGCCTGATCGCGGAAGCCCGCAAGGACAAGCGCATCGTCGCCATCACCGCCGCCATGCCGGACGGCACCGGGCTCGACCTCTTCGGCCGGGAGTTCCCCGAGCGCACGTTCGACGTCGGCATCGCCGAGCAGCACGCCGTCACCTTCGCCGCCGGCCTCGCCACCGAGGGCCTGAAGCCCTTCTGCGCGCTCTACTCCACGTTCCTGCAGCGCGCTTACGATCAGGTCGTCCACGACGTCGCGATCCAGCGCCTGCCGGTGCGCTTCGCCATCGACCGCGCCGGCCTCGTCGGCGCCGACGGGCCGACGCACGCGGGCTCGTTCGACCTCGCCTATCTCGGCTGCCTGCCGGACTTCGTGATCATGGCGGCGGCCGACGAGGCCGAACTCGTGCACATGGTCGCGACCGCGCGCGCCATCGACGATCGCCCGTCAGCCTTCCGCTATCCACGCGGCGAGGGCATGGGCCTGGAACGGCCCGAGGAGGGCGTGCCGCTCGCGATCGGCAAGGGCCGCATCGTCCGGGAAGGGACCGCCGTCGCCATCCTCTCGCTCGGCGCGCGCCTGTCCGAGGCATTGAAGGCCGCCGACCAGCTCGCGGCCATGGGGCTTTCGACGACCGTTGCCGATGCGCGCTTCATGAAGCCGCTCGACCGCGATCTGATCGGCCGTCTCGCCAAGGAGCACGAGGTCCTGGTGACGATCGAGGAGGGCTCGATCGGCGGCTTCGGCAGCCACGTGCTGCAGCATCTCGCCGAATCCGGGCTGCTCGATCGCGGCCTCAAGGTGCGCACCCTGGCGATGCCCGACGCCTTCATCGACCACGATGCGCCCGCGCGCATGTACGAGAAGGCCGGCCTTGCTGCGCCGGACATCGTGCGAACCGCCCTTGCCGCCCTCGGCCGCGACGCCATGGCCAGCCGGGCCTAAAAAGGATAGCCAGCCGGGCTTGAGAGAAATGGAATGCGCCCCACGCTCCGCGGCGGGGCGCGAAGCGTTTCCGGCGTAGGCCTTGCAGGCACGTTCGCGGTCCCGTCTGCGTCCGCGTAAACGGTGCGAGGTGCCCGCTCGATCCGGTTCCCGAAAGACCGGAGAGGATCAATCGGCGATCTGGGCCACGTCGGCCAGGGGCCGGACCCCGAGCAGGGGCGCAATGCGCGTGATGATGCGCCCGGTGGTCGGCGCCGCGTTGCGCCCGGCCAGGATCTCGCCGGCGGACGCATCCGTCCCCTTGGGCTCGAAAATCAGCACCATCACGAGGTACTTGGGCGCGTCCATCGGGAAGCCGGCGACGAATGAGGAGACGACGGATTTTTCCCGATAGCCGCCGCGCCCGGGCATCTCGGCGGTTCCGGTCTTGCCGCCGACGCGGTATCCGGGAACGTCCGCGCGCGTTCCCGTGCCCTCCTTCTCGGCCACGTTGCGCCTGAGGAGCACGCGCAGGCTGCGGCTCGTCGCCTCGCTGACGACGCGGGTGCCTGTTGCGGACGCCTCTCCCCGATTGCGGAAATAGGTCGGCGTCACGGCCGTGCCGCCATTGATGATCGCGGCCGTCGCCGCCGCGAACTGGATCGGCGCCACGGCGATGCCGTGCCCGTAGGCAACAGTGATCTGCTCCGCACGCCCGAACTGGCGCGGGAGCTGGGGCGCTGCCACCGGCCCCGCCTCCGTGCGCATGGCGCGCGTGAGCCCGAGGGTCTCGAGAAACGCCCTCTGCCGCTCCGGACCTTCGGCGAGCGCCAGCATGCCCGAGCCCACGTTCGAGGAGTGGAGAAAGATTTCGGAAACCGTGAGCGGGCGCCTCGGACCATGCGAGTCCGTGATCGTGAAGCGCCCGGCCGTGAGCGGCTTGGTGACGTCGAGGACCGTGTCGGGCTTCGCGGCGCCGCCGTCGAGCGCCATGGCGACGGTGAGGATCTTGAAGACCGAGCCGAGCTCGTAGGTGCCGCCCTGGATCTTGTCGGTCCGGGCCGGGTCGAGAATCTCCGACGACCGGGCCGGGTCCACGCCCGGAAGCGAGACGGAGGCCAGCATCTCGCCCGTCTGGACGTCCATCACCAGCCCCGCAGCACCTTTTGCCTCGTAGCGCGCCATCGCCGCTTCGAGCTCGTCCTTGAGCGTGTGCTGCACGCCGAGGTCGAGCGAGAGCCGCACCGGAAGCCCCGCGCTCCCCGGCGCACCGAGCGTCGCCTCGACCCCGATCGTCTCGTCGATGGCACGCTCGACACCGCTCGTCCCCTTGTTGTCGGCGTTGACCGAGCCGAGCACATGGCCTGCGAGCCGCTCGAGGGGATAGGCGCGCCGGAGCTCCGTGCGGAACTCGAGGCCGGGCAGGCCGAGGTCGTGCACCTGCTGCGCGAGCTTCGGCGCCAGGCCGCGCTTCAGCCAGATGAAGCGCCGGTTGCGCTCCGACAGCAGGCGGCGCAGCTCGTTCTGGTCGAGATCGCCGAGCACGCTGCCGAGGCGCTCCGTGGTGTCGTCGAGGCTCTGCACCAGCGACGGATCGGCATAGAGCGAGGGCATCTCGATGTCGGTCGCGAGCAACCGTCCGCCGCGGTCGAGGATATCGGGTCGCACATAGGTGCGCGCTACCTGCTCGGTGATCGAGGCCACCATCTCGTCCCCGCCGCTGGCCGCGAGGCGCGCGAGCTGGGCCGCTACGCTCGCGAAGAGCACGGCCATGCCGAGCATGACGAGGCGCGTCCTGAGACCCGCGGCCGACTGCTTGGCTGTGCGATGCGGCGCTCGCCCGCGAGACGATGCGGGCTCCGAGGAGCGCTCCCTCCGTTTCCGCCACGCCAAGCCGCTCATATCAGCCCCCGGAATCTCCGTCTAACGCGTGATGGCTCCGGTGAGGAGGCCGGCGTTGGCATCCCCGATCTGTGCATCGGTGGCCGGCGCGAGCCCTTGCGCCCGCGCCAGGGGCTCGATGCGGTCCGGCCGCGCGAGATGCGCTCGCTCCGCCTTGAGCACGGAGATGTCCGACCGCGCGCGCTCGGCGAGCCGCTCCTGGGCGGCGACGCGCGCTTCGATGAGCCGCGTATCGTAGCTCAGTCCGTAGAGCAGGAAGGCGCTCGAGATGGCCAGGAACGCGGCTGAGACGGTAAGCGGGTGCATCGGATCGACCTCAACGCAACAGACACGAGACGACGGGGATCGGTGCGCCGCCGGTTAACGGCCGTGCCAGGGAGGAGCATCTGTCCGGATCCCCACGCGCAGCCGGGCCGAGCGCGCCCGCGGATTTGCATCCGTTTCCTTTTTGTTAGGTGTAAAGCCGCGAGTGTTAACAATTCGGAAACTTGGCGTGCGGGTTGGGGCAGAGGGCTCCGGCAGGTAGCGCGAGGCGCCGGCGGTTTTGCCGGAACGGTCCTGGAAGAACAGCTTGACCATCCGGTCCTCGAGGGAATGGAAGGTGACGACGGCAAGCCGTCCTCCCGGCTTGAGCAGGCGCTCGGCGGCTTCGAGCCCCCGTTCGAGCTCGCCGAGCTCGTCGTTCACGTAGATTCGCAGCGCCTGGAAGGTGCGTGTCGCCGGGTGCTTGTCGCCGCCGCGCGCCCGTCCGAGCACGCGCTCGACGATGTCTGCGAGCCGCTTTGTGGTCGTGATCGGCGCATCGCCACGCGCCTTGACAATGGTACGCGCGATGGCGCGCGAGCGTCGCTCCTCGCCGAGGCGATAGAGGATGTTTGCCAGATCCTCTTCATCCGCCGTGTTGACGACATCGGCGGCCGACGGCCCGGATTGCGACATGCGCATGTCGAGCGGCCCGTCGCGCAGGAATGAAAAGCCGCGCGCCGGGTCGTCGAGCTGCATCGACGAGACACCGATGTCGAGCACGACGCCGTCGACCTGCTCCACGCCCGCCTCGTGCGCGGCGCGCTCCATGTCGCTGAAGGTGGTGGGAACAAGCGTGAGCCGCCCGCTGAATTCGGAAACGAGCGCCTGGCCCTCGGCAAAGGCCGTCGGATCGCGCTCGATCGCTATGACGCGGCAGGGCGCCGCCTCGAGAAGGGCCCGGGTGTAGCCGCCCGCGCCGAACGTTCCGTCAATGTAAGTTTCGCCGGCCGCCGGCTGGAGTTGCTCTAGCACCTCCGACAGGAGGACGGGGATGTGGGAACAGGATAGCTTAGGAACGGCCGCGGTCATCGGTTGAGCTTAGAGCACGTTTTGCTCCAGTCGCCACTTCGCGACACGTAGCGTGGTTCAGACCGCGGCTAATTTAACCGAGATCCGAGAGGAGCACGGGAATATGTGCCCGCACGTCCCGTGCCACCGGACCCTCGCCGGTGCTCCGGGGCGTCATTCCCGTGCTCCCTCAGGTCCACCGCCCCCGCGGTGGCCGCTCCCCGCGCCGAAAAGTTTTCTGTGCTCCTGAGCCTTCTCGCGGGCGCGCGCGCGCCGTTCCTCGAACGCGGCAGGCGCCCACATCTGAAACTTGTCGCCAAGGCCGACAAATGTGACGTGATCCTGAAGATCGGCGTGGCGGCGAAGGACTTCAGGAAGGACGATACGCCCGTCGCCATCGATGCCGAGAACCTGGACGTCGCCGTAGAGTGCGACAGAGAGCTCGTCCCGCTCGTCTGAATAGTCCGGCAGGCCTGCGAGAAGCCCGTCGATCTTTTGCGCAAGTCTCTCGCCGCCTGCATCGACCGCAGGAGCATCGATCGAGGGGTAGCAATAGATTCCGCCGACGCTTCCCTGGCTGTAGCCGTCGCGCTCGAGCACGGCGCGGAAAGGTGCTGGGATCGAGACGCGTCCTTTGGCGTCGATCTTGTTGGTGAACGTCGAGACAAAGCGGTCCATCCCCTTCTTGAGCCTCGCTCTCCAACGCAACGACAAACAACAAAGGAACGCTTTGCAGGACTGTCTGAAACTCACGGGCGGTCCCCGGAGGGGACACGCCGTCTGCCCGGACCGCGGGCTGGGCCGTGGCGGTCGCTCGTGCTTCGGCCCTCTCTCGAAGCAGGCGCCACGACCACGGGCCCTTGCCCGGTGCGGTCGGGCTATTATGGGATGCCATGGTTTGTTATGGGCGTCAATGGATCGTTAAGGAATTCACAGGAAGCAAAAGCCAGGTTCTACGGGCTTTCATGTGCACCCTGATTTTCCTGCAACGAAGCAGTGCGCCGGCCTTTCGCCCGCCGCAGCGGCGCCCGATAGTCACGCGATGCAGACAGGCGCGCAGCGGGGGCGGGACCGGGGACGGCGGCAGATGTCACGAGCGATCGGCCTGGCCCTGGCGGGCATGCTCCTGGTCGGCGCGCCGAGCTTGGCCACGCCGGCTGCTGGCCTTCCTGCCCCCGACACGCCCGGACGCCGCGTGACGCTCGCCCCTCCCGGCGAGGCCCCCGTGACCCTCTATTACGAGGAGCATGGTGCGGGCCCGCCCCTGCTCCTGCTGCACGGGCTTGGCGAAAGCACCTTCACCTGGCACGACATCCTGCCCGCGCTCGCCGCCGGCCACCGCGTTGTTGCGCTCGATCTCAAGGGCTTCGGCCGCTCCGAGAAGCCCGACGACGGCGCCTATTCCGCGGACGATCAGGCGCGCCTCGTCGCCCGCTTCATCCTGGAGCGCGACCTCTCGGATCTGACGCTTGTCGGGCACTCGTTCGGCGGCACGGTCGCGCTCCGCACGGCGCTCGCAGAGGGGATCGCGGGAACGGGCCGCATCCGGCGCATCGTGGCCATCGGCGCACCGGCGCTTCCCCGCGCCACGGCGCGCCGTTTCGATCTCGTCATGGCGCCGCTCGTCGCGGACACGGTTGCGGCCGTCTTGCCCTCGGGTCCCGCGGTGCGCTTTCTGCTGAAAGAGGCCATGGGCGGCCGCACCCCGAGCGAGGAGGACGTGAAAGGCTACGCGGCTCCCTACGAGGCGCAGGATGCGACGCGCGCCTTCCTCGCCACCGCGCGCGCGATCGTGAGCGAAAAGGACTCCGCCGCGATCGCCAAACGCTACAAGGCGATCGGGCAGCCCGTGCTCCTGGTTTGGTGCCGGAAGGATCCCATCGTGCCCCTGCGCGCCGGACGGGAGCTCGCCGCGGCCCTGCCGCGTGCGCGGCTCGCGGTGCTCGAGCGCTGCCACCATCTTCCCCAGCACGAGCGCCCGAAAGAGCTCCTGAAGACGCTGGCTCCGTTTCTCCGCAAATAACGCCGCCGGCTTGAGCACAGGCTGTGGATCGATTACCAGTCCCAGGGATTGGAGCTGATGCGAATTCGAGGAGCGCGGGCGACCGCGGTGAAACTATGGCGGACGTGCGCTGCATCTGCGCGATCGGGCTCAGTGGCCAGTTGGGTCTCCACGGCCAGTTGCCCTGGGAGGGCGACCCGCGCCCGGAGTTCCGCGCCGACGTGGAGCGCTTCTTCGAGATCACCCGCGGTCACGTCCTGATCGCCGGCCCCAAGACCATCGCCTCGGTGCCTGCCTTCGCCTATGCGGAGCGCACCATCCGCGCCATCCGCTCCCATGAGCGCCCCGAGGACGTGCTCGCCCAGTACCAGGACCGCGTCGTGTTTATCGGCGGCGGCCCTCCGGTGTGGGACGTCTATGCGCCGCTCATCATGCACTGGGACATCACGCGGCTACCCTACGACGGCCCGGCCGACCGCTGGTTCGACCCCAAGTGGCTTCTGACCGGCAAAGGCCGCCCGCTCTGAGTAGCGCTCATGTTGGAGGCGTATCTGGATCCCGACCTCCGTCGGGGGTGACGTTGAATAATGGCAGGGGAGCAATCCAACAAAGAACGTCATCCCGGCATCATGACGGAGCCATGTGCCGCATGGACGGCCGGGATCCAGATACGTGTGGCAAAATACGTAGAGCCTATCCAAGAGCGAAAACGCCGCCCCTCTGCAAGAAGGGGCGGCGTCGATGATGTCGGTGTGATCCGGCACGGCGTCTCGATCGGTGAGGCCAGGATCAGCGGCGGCGCGGGCCGCGGCATTTGATGCGCTCGTAATAGTCGCCGTTGGTCTCCCATTCGCGCGTGACCCTGCAGGGCCCATCGCGGAAATCCTCCTTCACGTCACGACCCATCGGCCCGTAGTGGGCGCTGATGCGATCGTAGAGGCTCGCGCGATGATGCGCGGGACCGGGTGGTGGCCCCTCCTTGACGTAGTCCTCCTGGGCCAGAAGCGGCGTGGCGCCAAGCACGAGGGCGGCGGCCAGAGGCAGGATCACTTTCATCTCTCACATCCTTCTTCACGTTGCACGACGAGGGGGGAACGCCTGCCGCTGCGGATGGTTTGCTGCGGCCTGCAGATGTAAAGAATTGCATGTTGGAACAACAGTATGGCGTTTCTGCATCAGCGGCAGGCTGAGGCAAAAAGTGACAGGACGGGAGGAGAAGGAGAGATGCCAGCCGGCCTGTAAGCCGGGTTCTGTCGAGGACGACCATTCATCTGGGACGCCCATTGCTGGGCGCCTCGAGCAACCAACCCGGGTGACGGGCGTGAAGACGCGCCTCCGTGCCGGGTTTCCCCGCACGCGGCCACCCCTATTTGGTCTTGCTCCGGGTGGGGTTTGCCGTGCCGCTCCTGTTACCAGTCGCGCGGTGCGCTCTTACCGCACCGTTTCACCCTTACCGCGCCCGGCCGAGGCCGAACGGGCGGTTTGTTTTCTGTGGCACTTTCCCTGGGGTTGCCCCCGGCGGCCGTTAGCCGCCACCCTGTCTCCATGGAGCCCGGACTTTCCTCTGCCGCCGCGAGGACGGCAGCGGCCGTCCGGCCGGCTGACAAGGGGAGATAAGGAGGCTCCCGGGCTCCGCGTCAAGGACGGAGCGGAGGAAATGCGGGATTTGAGCCGTGCCCTCGGGATGGCACGGACTGCTTTGTGCCCTAAGTCGATGGGGGCGTCGGCCCGAGACGCTGACGGCGCTGGGCGAGCTCCACCGCGGCGCGCGTGAGCCCCTGGACCCGCTTGGCGCGCAGGAGCTGGCGCACCGGCTTGTTGCGCTTGGCCATCGGCTGCAGCACGGGACCCGAGCCGTTGGACTCCCCGGCCCCCTCGCCAGGGGGGGAAGGCGCGCTGGTCGGGGCGCCCCCACCCATCGCCATGTGCCGCCCCATGTCGATGAGGCGGGCGACGCGCTCAGCCGCGTCTTGCAGGTATTGGCGCGACTTCTTCATGGCCACGTCGAGCGGCATCGCGTTCGGCGTCGCGCTTTCGATCGCGTCGATGCCGTGCTGGAACACGCCGTTGGCATCGTCCGCGAGCCCGCCGCCGACGGCGATGACGGGAACGCCGTAGCGATGCGCCGATGCCGCGACCCCCGACGGGGTCTTGCCGAAGGCGGTCTGGAAATCCACGCGCCCCTCGCCGGTAAAGGCGAGCGAGGCGCCCTTCATGTGCTCGTCGAGGCGCGTCGCCGCGACCACGAGCTCGACGCCGCGCTTGAGCTCCGCCTGGGTGAAGGCCATGAGGCCCCCGCCCATGCCGCCGCCGGCACCCGCGCCGGGCCGCTCGACGATGTCGCGATTGAGATCGCGTTTCATCAGGGCTGCGAGATGACCGAGGTTGCGGTCGAGCTTGAGCACCATCTCGGGCGTCGCGCCCTTCTGCGGGCCGTACACGAACGAGGCGCCCGTTTCGCCGGTCAGCGGGTTGGTCACGTCGCAGGCCACGCTGATCTTGACGCGCGCGAGGCCCGGCTCGACCCAGCGGCTGTCGATCGCGCAAATTTCGTCGAGGCGTCCGCCGCCGAGCGGCTCCGTGATCGGCGCGCCGTTCTGATCGATGAAGCGCATGCCGAGCGCCTGCGCGAAGCCGACGCCGCCGTCGTTGGTGGCGGAGCCGCCGAGCCCGATGATGATCTCGTCGACGCCGCGGTTGATCGCGTCGAGGACCAGCTCTCCGGTTCCGTAAGTGGTGGCGCGCAGCGGGTCGCGCTCGGACTTCGGCACGAGCGGCAGGCCGGAGGCTTCCGCCATCTCGATCACGGCCGTGTGTCCGTCGCCGAGCAGCCCGTAGGAGGCGAGCACCTTCTCTCCGAGCGGCCCCGTGACCGCGCATTTGACGATGCGCCCGCCCGTGGCATCGACCAGGGACTGCACCGTCCCTTCGCCGCCGTCCGCCATCGGCACCTTGATGTACTCCGCGTCCGGCCAGACACGTCTGAGGCCCGTCTCGAGCTCGCTCGCCACCTCGAGAGAGGTCAGGTTCTCCTTGAAGGAGTCCGGGGCGATGACGATCTTCATGAGACGTTTCCCTATTCTTTCATGGTGTGGTCCGGCCGGATCTATTTTCGGCAGGTTTCCTCCCACAATGCAACAAACAGACGCAACAGAGCCAGCGGGCCCTGTCGGAGGTCGACGCGCAATACGGAATGTACGGGAAAGCCACCGACGAAGCCGTTTACGTCTTAAAACTAATTATCACGATTAATCATGCGATCCAGTCATCTTTGAGACCGGTCGCTTGAAGGCGCGACAGGGTGTCGAGCGTCGAGCGGTCGAGCCGTCCGTCGCAGCACGCCTGGCGGAAATGGAGTTGAAAGGCGCTGAGCACCGTCTGCAGATCGGGGTCGAACGCCCCCTCGGGATCGACCTTGTAGCCGTAGGCACCGAGCAAGGCGCGCGCCCTGGCGACCTCGGGGCCGCGGCTGCCGAGCGCCAGGCCCTCGTCGCCGTCATCGAGCGGTGCCGGGCTTATCCAGCGACCGACCCCTTCGCGGGCGAGCCACGCCCAGTCGAATTTCTCGCCCGGATCGATCTTGCGCCCCGGCGCCACGTCGGAGTGGGCGAGCACACGCTCGGGCGCGATGGCGTGCCGCCGCGCGATCTCACGGGCGAGCGCCGCCACCGCCCGCATCTGGGCGCGGGGAAAGTCGGGATAGCCGAGCATGTGTCCCGGGTTCTGGATCTCGATCCCGATCGATGCCGAGTTGATGTCGGTCTCCCCTGCCCAGTAGGAAACGCCCGCATGCCAGGCGCGCATGTCCTCGGCCACCATTTGCGTGATGCGACCGCCGTCGTCGATCACGTAGTGGCACGAGACCTTGCACGCAGGCCGCGCCAGGACCTCGATCGCACGCGCGACGGTGGGCAGTCCCGTGTAGTGCAGGATCAGGATCGAGGGCGTGTAGCCGGGCTTGCGCGGCTCGATATTGGGCGAGGGGTGGAGATCCGCGACCAGGACGCTGTCGGGCCGCGTGATGAGATCGAGGCTCACGCGCTCTCTCCCTGCACGCGTCGTCCGTTTGTGAGCGCCTCATAGGCGGCGTTGATCGCCGCGAGCTTGACGGTCGCGGCCTTGACGAGCGCCGCCTGCGCCCCGCGCGCCGTGAGGCGGTCGGGATGGAAGCGCTGCACGAGCTCGATATAGCGCGAGCGGATCTCCTGGTGCGAGGCCGCCGGCGTGAGGCCCAGCACGTCGTAGGGGTCGTCCGGATCGCGCACGAACGGCGCGCGGATCTTTTGGAACGCTTCGCGCGAGAGGCCGAACGCCGTGGCGACGCGCCTCAGAAACGCGTCTTCCGCCGGATGCAGGATGCCGTCGGCGCAGGCGATCGTCAGCAGGCACTCGAGCACGTTGACCTTGAGGTCCGGCTCGTCCTTGAGCATGCGCGCGATGCTCTCGGCGTAGGACTCGAAGCCGGCCGTGTCCTGGCTCGCGAGCGCATAGAGGCTGCGGATGCGGTGAAGCTCGTCGGGTTGGGGCTCGAAGAAGCGCTCGAACGTCTGGCACTCGACGCGCACCGCGACGCCGTCGGCCTTGGCCATCTTCGCGGCGAGTGCGACGACCGCAGCCGAGAAGGCGGCCGTCTGGTGGGCCGGCTTCGGACGCAGGGCAGCGCCGAGCGCCGGCCACCAGCGGCCGGCGAAATCCGCGAGCCGCGCGCGCGGACTCCGGTCCTTGGCGGACTCGATGAAATTGGAGATGCAATCGAGGGGCATGAGGCAATCCATAGCCGTTTCCGGACGCGGGATGAAGCACATGGAGTAAATTTCATGATGGCGATTGACGCCGGAGAGGTGCGTCGATAGCCACGCGGGACGAAGGAGCGGCGCAATGGGCGACGGACAGGGTGGCTGGCAGTTCTGGATCGACCGCGGCGGCACGTTCACCGATATCGTCGCCGTCTCCCCCGAAGGCCGCCTCTCGGCGCTGAAGCTGCTCTCCGTCGCCCCGGGGCTCTACGACGATGCGGCCATCGCCGGCATACGCCGGGTGCTGGGCCTCGCGCCGGATGCTCCGATTCCGGCCCATCGGATCCGTGCGGTGAAGATCGGCACCACGGTTGCGACCAACGCACTGCTCGAGCGCAAGGGCGAGCCGACGGTGCTCGTCATCACCGGCGGCCTCGAGGATCAGCTCGAGATCGGCACCCAGGCGCGGCCCGACATTTTCGCGCGCCGCGTCGTGAAGCCCGACAGGCTCTATGAGCGCGTGATCGGCGCTGTCGAGCGCGTGCGCGCGGACGGCACGGTCGAGACGCCGCTCAATGGCGCCCGCCTCGCCGCCGACCTCGCCGCCGCCCGCCGCGACGGCTTTACGAGCCTCGCCATCGTCTTCATGCACGCCTACGCCTTCCCGGAGCACGAGCGCGAGGCGGCGGCGCTCGCGCGTGAGGCCGGCTTCACCCAGGTCTCCGTGAGCCACGAGGTGGCGCCGCTGATCAAGATCGTGCCGCGCGGCGATACGACCATCGCCGACGCGTATCTCTCGCCCGTGCTTCGCCGCTACACCGACGGCGTGGCGGCCGCCTTCGCGCGCGATCTCGAAACGCGCCTCACGTTCATGGCGTCGTCCGGAGGCTTGCGGACGCGGGCGCACTTCCGCGGCCGCGACGCCATCCTGTCCGGTCCGGCAGGCGGCGTCGTCGGCATGGCCGAGACCGCGCGGCGCGCCGGGTTCGGCCGCGTCATCGGCTTCGACATGGGCGGCACCTCGACGGACGTCGCCCACGTCGCGGGCAGCTATGAGCGGAGCTTCGAGACCGAGGTCGCGGGCGTGCGCCTCTGCGTGCCGATGCTGAACATTCACACCGTCGCCGCGGGCGGCGGCTCGATCCTGACCTATGACGGCGCGCGCCTCCAGGTCGGCCCCGAGAGCGCCGGCTCCGATCCGGGGCCCATGTGCTACCGCCGCGGCGGGCCGCTCACCGTGACGGACGCCAACGTCGTGCTCGGCAAGCTCGACCCCGCGTTCCTGCCGCGCGTGTTCGGTGCCAGCGGCGAAGAGCCCATCGATGCGGACGCGCCGCGTCGGGCCTTTGCCGAGCTCGCTCACCGCATCGGCGGCGGCCGCACGGCAGCGGAGGTGGCGGACGGCGCCATCCGCATCGCCGTCGAGAACATGGCGAAAGCGGTGAAGAAGATCTCCGTCGCGCGCGGCTACGACCTCACAGGCTACGCCCTGAATGGGTTCGGGTCGGCAGCGGGCCAGCACGTCTGCCTGATGGCCGATACGCTCGGCATGCGGGAGATCCTGATCCACCCGTTGTCCGGGCTTCTCTCCGCCTACGGGATCGGCCTCTCCGCGCTCCGCGCGAGCCGCGAGCGGTCCCTCGAGAGGCCGCTCGACGCGCTCGGCGTGGCGGCGGCCCGAACGCTCGCCGAGGCGATGCGCGGGGAGGCCGCCGACGAGCTCGCGGCAGAGGGCGCGTCTCTCGAGCGCATGCGTACGACGGCCCGGCTTCACCTGCGCTACGAGGCGACAGAGGTCGCGCTGCCAGTCTCTTTTCCCGACTCCGCTCCGGGGAGCGTCGGAGAAGTGGATGCGGACGAAGGCGGCTCTCCGGTAGCCGACCTCCGGCGCGCCTTCGAGGCCGCGCACCTCCAGCGCTTCGGTTTCACATCGCCGGAAAAGCGCGTCGTCATTGCCGTTGTCGAGGTGGAGGCGGAAGCCCGCGGCGACGAGCCGGCGGAGACCCCGAGAGGCACCGATGGTGCGCCCGCCGAGGCGGTCGCAGAGACGCGCTTCTACTCGCAAGGCGCTTGGCACGAGGCCGGCGTCTGGCAGCGCGATGCCCTCGCGGCCGGCCAGGTCGTCGCCGGCCCGGCCCTCATCATCGAGGCCAACCAGACCGTCGTCGTCGAGCCCGGCTGGTCCTCCATGATGACGCCGCGTGGCGACCTCGTGTTGACGCGCATCGCCGCGAAGGCACGCGAAACCGTGGGCCTTGAGGCCGATCCCGTGCTGCTCGAGGTGTTCGGCAGTCTCTTCATGGGGATCGCCGAGGAGATGGGCGAGGCACTGCGAGCGACAGCGCAATCCGTGAACATCAAGGAGCGGCTCGACTTCTCCTGCGCGGTGTTCGACGGCGAGGGGCATCTGGTCGCCAACGCGCCGCACGTGCCGGTCCATCTCGGCAGCATGGAGAGCGCCGTCGAGACCGTGATCCGCGAGCGCGGCGCGGACCTCAGGCCCGGCGACGTCGACATGCTGAACGCGCCCTACGCCGGCGGCACGCATCTCCCGGACATCACCGTCGTCACGCCGGTCTTCCTCGACGGCGCGGCAAAGCCCGCGTTTTACGTCGCGAGCCGCGGCCACCACGCCGACATCGGCGGCACCGCGCCCGGCTCCATGAGCCCCGACGCCACGACCATCGAGCAGGAAGGCGTCTACATCGACTGCGTGCCGCTCGTGCGCGAAGGCCGCTTCCTTGAGGCCGAGACATTGGCGCTGCTGACGGGCGCGCGTTATCCGGCGCGCAACCCGGCGCAGAACATCGCCGACCTCAAGGCGCAGGTCGCCGCCAACGCGCGCGGACGATCCGAGCTGCTGCGCCTCGTCGGCGAGTTCGGCACCGACGTCGTCGCGAGCTACATGGCGCATGTGCAAACCAACGCCGAGGAGGCCGTGCGCCGTCTCATCGGCGGCTTGAGGGACGGGCATTTCCGCGCCGAGACCGACGGCGGCTGGGCGATCGAGGTTGCCGTCACCATCGACCGCGCACGCCGTACGGCCAAAGTGGATTTCACCGGCACCTCGCCGCAGCAGCCGACCAACGTCAACGCGCCGGAGCCCGTCGCCCGCGCCGCCGTGCTCTATGTCGTCCGCGTCCTGCTCGACGCGCCGATCCCGCTCAATGCCGGCTGCCTGCGCCCCATCGAGATCGTGATCCCGGACGGCTCCATGCTGAAGCCCGCCTATCCGGCCGCCGTCGTCGCGGGCAACGTCGAGACCAGCCAGGTCATGACCAACGCGCTGTTTGCGGCCTTGGGCGTGCTGGGCTCCGCACAGGGCACCATGAACAACCTGACCTTCGGCAACGACCGCGTGCAGTACTACGAGACCATCTGCTCCGGCGCCCCGGCCGGCTTCGACAGCGAGGGCAACGGCTTCGACGGTGCAGCGGCCGTGCACGTCCACATGACGAACACGCGATTGACCGATCCGGAGGTCCTGGAGAGCCGCTATCCCGTTATCCTAGAAAGGTTTTCCATCCGCCGCGGCTCGGGGGGCAAGGGCCGCTGGAAGAGCGGCGACGGGACGCTGCGCGTCATCCGCTTCCTGGAGCCCATGCGCTGCGCGATCCTGTCGGGCTTCCGCAAGATAAGGCCGTTCGGGCTTGCGGGCGGCGCGCCGGGGGAGACGGGCCGCAACGCCATCCGGCGCCGCGACGGCAGGACGGAGGAGTTGCCCGGAGCCGCGAGCGCCACGCTCGGGCCGGGCGATGCGGTTCTGATCTCGACACCGACCGGCGGCGGCGTCGGCGCGGCGTGACATCTGGTCCGGCCCCTTGAACTCAGGCTTCGGAATAAGAATCATCTACAATTATGCGCCGCGGCTGGCGGGCTGCGGCGGGACAACGGGTCATGGCGGCTGCTTTTCTGCGGCAGATAGTGTTGTGCGGACTGATGAGCCTCGCCGCGCCGGCAGTGGCGGAGGAGGCGCGTGAGAACGTGTCTCCGGATGCGGACTTCACTGCGCGCGAGATCACCCTGCAGCTTTTCAACGCCAAGCCCGGCGATCATCTCGATTATGCCGGCCACGATTTCACGTATCTCGATCTCTCCGGCCTGGACTTCAAGCAGGCCACGCTCGCGCGCTCGGATCTGTACGGCGTCGATCTCACCGGCTCCGATCTCCGGGGCGCGGACATCTCCAACACGCGACTGGACCGCGCCGTGTTGATCCGGGCGGACCTCTCGGGCGCCAACCTCAGCGGCGCCACGATCTTCCGCCCAACCGTCTACTCCGACATGCAGAACGACCACGCCGATGCGCCTCGCTTCGCCGGCGCGGACCTCACGGGCATTCGCGTGCAGGCGGATCTCTCGGGCGCGGACTTCCGCGGCGCCGACCTGACGCGCGCAGACTTCAGCCCCCTCGAGGCCCGGCCCGGCCAGGGCACGCTCGTCACGCTGGCCAAGAATGTCCTGAAATCCTGTGATTTTTCGGGAGCGACGTTGCGCGAGGCCGATCTCACGCGGAGCGTCCTCACGTTCTCGAGCATGGTCGGCGCCGACCTGACGGGCGCCAGGCTGGTCGAAGCGGACCTGTCGCAGGTGGACTTCTCGGGCGCCAATCTCTCAGGAGCCGACGTGACCGGCGCAGACTTCGACGGCGCCAACCTGGCGGGTGTGAAGGGGCTCGACACCGTGAAGGGCCTGGACCAGGCCCTGCATCTCGACAAGGCGTTTCGCTAGGCTCTGTCCGGCTTGGGTGGAAGCATGGCCGTGCGCGCAATCGGCATGTCTCGATCCCGGCCGTCTATGCAGAGCATGGCTCCGCCATGATGCCGTGTGGCAGTCTAACTCAACGTCACTCCGGCGAAGGCCGGAGTCCAGACACGCATCCGCATACAAACCGCTGTTTCACCTGAAACGGAAACCCTCCAGTGATCCCAAAACAGAGGCCGGCTCTTCCTGGGAAAAGCCGGCCCGCATGTGGTGTGGTTCGAATGCTGCTCGTCAGCCGTGTGGCGGAGGTGCCGCGTCGTCGGGGCCGCTCCGACCGGACGCCTCATCTGCGGGCCGGCTCTTGCGTTCGGTCATGAACTGGTCGAACTCGGCGCGGTCCTTGGCAAGGCGGAGGCGCTCGAGAAACTCACGGAACTCCCGCTGCTCGTCCTCGAGCCGCTTCAGCGTTTCCTCCCGGTACTCGTCGAAAGCCCGGTTGCCCGACGAGGAGAAGCCGCCGCGCCATCTTTCGGCCCCGTGGCGCTCCCATTTTTCCGCGAACCGCTGTTTCCAGCGTGAACGATCGCCGGCGCTGCAACAACCCCATCCATGTCCCATGCGTCCACTCCAGAGAAGAAAAGCCAGGACGGCCAGTCCCAGCGGCCAGAAGAGAATGAAACTGATCACCATGAGGCCGAGCCATGCTGGCCGGCCCATCTCGTCGAGCTTCAGAACCATGTCGCGCATACGCTGCCCCTCATGTGAATGTTTATCACATTAACATATGTGGGAGAAGATCGGCGGGCCGTCAAGAGAAGGGACGCTCTTTTTTCCGCACGCACGGCGCGCGCTCCGGGCAGCAGGTGCGGTCGGGGACGCGCAGCGGCGGCTCAGGAATGGATCGAGCTGGCAGCTGCAACATTTGTGCAAACAACGTCGCCGAGTCGTTAAAGCCGATCGGTGCCGGCGCGTGAGGCGCGCATGATCTTGCGTCGGTGGCCGGGACGCGGGAAAAAGACCCATCGAGCAAGGAGAGAACTCTGATGCTGAACCGCGCCCGCCTCTTTCTCCGCTATGCCGCCGCCCCTCTCGCCGCCGCCGGCCTCGCCCTGGTGCTCCTGGCGAGCGACCCGCTGCTCGATCCCCTGTCGGCGCGCGAGCCGGACATGGCGGAGCTGTGGAACGGCGCAGAGATCGCCTGGCGCGACGTGGGCCCGGGCATTCGCGAGGCGAGCCGCAGCGGCAAGCCCGTCGTCATGCTCTTTCACGCGTCCTGGTGCAGCTCCTGCAAGCGTTACCGCGCGGTCTGGAAGGATCCGGGGGTCGTCGCCGCGTCGAAGCACTTCGTCATGATCCTCGTCGATGTCGATAAGGACCCTGACGCCAACGGCGCGTTCTCTCCCGATGGCACGTATGTTCCGCGCACGATTTTCTATACGGCGGAAGGCGATGTGATGAAGGATGCCGTCGGCAAGGAGCCCGAGTATCCGCACACGATCGATCTCGACGATCCGACCGAGTTGCGCACGCTGATGCTGAAGGCGGCCGGCAGCGCTCCGCCTCCGTCCGCCACGGACCGGCGCGCCGAGAATTGAGCCCGTCCGCGACGTCTGGCGCGCCGGATGGAAGCGCATGAGCCTCGGCGAGAAGATCTATCTCTACTGCGAGCGCGGCCACGACCCCGCATTCTGGGCTGAGCCGCTCAATGCGGTGAGCAACGCGGCGTTCGTCATTGCGGCCCTGGCCGCGGCGAAAGAGTATGCCGCGCTGCCACCGGAGCGGCGCAGCCCCGCCGCCGCTGCGGCCCTGGTCGGGCTTACGTTTGTGATCGGCATCGGCAGCTTCCTCTTCCACACCTATGCGACGCGGTGGGCTTTGCTGGCCGACACGGTTCCGATCGCGCTGTTCATGGTGGCCTATGTCGCGTTCGTGCTGCGCCGCTTCATGGGCCTCCATTGGATCGTTGTGGGGCTCGGCGTGGTGGCGTTCTACGCCGCGGCTCGATACGCGGGCACGATCCAGTGCAGCTACGGCGAGCTTCTGCCGATCACGGCGCGCTCCGGCGCGCGCTGCCTGAACGGGACGGTCGCATACGCGCCGGCATTGCTCGCGCTGGTAGGGGCTGCCGTCGTGCTCGCAGCCCATCCGGCGGGTCGTGCGATGGCGCTGGCGTCCGTCATTTTCCTGATGTCGATGACCGTCCGCACGCTGGATCTCGAGCTATGCGAGCTGAGCCGCTTTGGCGGCCACCTCCGTGGCAGTCATTTCCTGTGGCACGGTCTCAACGGGTGGATGCTTTTCATTCTGCTGAGAGCCGCCATCCGCCACGGTGGACCCAACTCTTCGGCTCCGGGCGGCGGCGAGGTTCGCACTTGACGCAAGCGGCTTGAGCCGCAGCCCGCCCCGGCGCATAAAGGCCCGCCCGGGCGCCCTGGAGAGCCCACACTCGCGGACGTGGTGGAACCGGTAGACACACAGGACTTAAAATCCTGAGACGGCAACGTCGTGTGGGTTCGAGTCCCACCGTCCGCACCAAAGACCTCATGGCTTGGCCTCGGCCGCGCGCCGCTCCGAGTGTCCTTACGGACGCGGGGGGCGCCGCCGCTCGGCAAACCAGGCGCGGTAATCCGAAGCCATCTTCTTGCGTTGCGCTTCGGGCGCGCGCCGCTTGCACGTCGCGACCTCGTCGCTCCCCTCCGTCGCGCCCCAGCGAAGCTCGACGCAGTCGTTGATATTGTAAGCCATCTCGAGGGCGGGCGTGCGCGCGACGACATCCTTGAGCGCGAGTTCCCATTGCGAGCCGTCGCTGCGCGTGTAGGAAAACTTGCGCGCCGCAAGCTCCGCTGCGAGCACGCTGTCGAGCCGGGCCTTGACGTCTGCGACGCTCTCATCCTTGGGCATCGCGTAGCGCTCGGGCCGACGCGCCACGCGATCGGGAAATCCGCGCACCACGTCGATGGCGATCAGGAGACGCAGATCCCGCGAGGGCGTCGCGAAATCCTCCCACGCCCCCGTCGTCTCGAAGATCGAGGCGCCGTCGGGAATGGCGACCTCCCGGCCTCCGTCGTTCTGGTATTTGCGGCCGTTCTCGACCGACGTCACGCGCGCGGTCACCTGCTCGTCGAGCGCGGTGATCGCCTCTTTCATGGCCCGTTCGGGATCGAGCGGCGCCGGCGACAGCACATCGTCCATGCGGTCATAGAAGTCTTCGATCCCGAGCTTCGACTGATCGAGCGAGAAATCGCCGTACTCGGGGTTCTTTGCGATCTCGGCGTTGGTCAGTTGCCGGAGGCCGCTCTTGCCGCGCACGACCGGCCGGAAGCGCTTGAAGCCGGGACTGCCGAGCGCCGGGTTCTGCGCGAACAGGAAGTTGCCGCGCCAGAACCGCTTGCGCGCGACCGTGCCGTCCGGCTGTCCGTCGACGGCGAGAAACACGCCGGCCGATCCGTCCGTCTGCGCGATGCGCCGCGTCAGGACGAGCACGTGCCCGTAAGGATCGGCATAGATGGTTCCGGGGCGCAGCGCGGTCTCAGTGAGCGCCACGGGATAGTAATCGGTGTTGTCGTCCGCGGCCGCCGTCCGGCCATTGCCGGAATGGACGCTGTTGGCGATCGTGGTGCGCATATAGTAGCCGAACCCGGGGACGAGCCCTTGCGGCCTCTGAGGGAGCTTCGGTGCTGCGGCCGCAGACGGCGTCGCGGCCGGCGCGGAATCGAAGATCGCGAACAGGCTGCCGCTGGAGGCGACGACCTCCTGCGAAGGCGGTGGCGCCGGAGGCGGCTCCTCCTTCTGGATGTTCCACCACTGGGTGCATTTCGGCGCCCGCCCGCCGCTGCCGCGCGTGCACTTCGAGTAGCCGAACGGCAAGCCCATCTTGAAGGCGAAATATGCGCGCAGGAAATAGGGGAGGTCGGCGCAGTCGGGTCGGATGACGAGCCCTTTCTCGTCCTCGCCGAGCGCAAGGTGATTGAAGAGCACGTTGCGCGAGCGGTCGCGCAGAACGTCGTGCAGAGCCTTCCACGACGGCGACTCGTCGAGAGGCGCATCGAACAGCTTCTCGATCCAGGCGGAGTAGAGGTTTTCCGTCTCCCGGTTCCAGGCAAGCCGGACGGGCCACACGCTGCCCTGGGCCTGTCGCGGCGCGGCCGCCTGCTTGCGGCGCACTTCGATCTCGTGCGTGAGCGTGGCGCAGTCGGCCGGTGCACCGCTTCGCGTCAGGGTCGCTTTCCAGATGCCCGCGCCCGGTGTCTCGACCTCGGCGAACCAGGAATAGGGCGGCCCCCCGCGCCGCTCTGCGGATCTGGCCGAAACGGTTCCGTCCGGCGCAATGAGCTGAAGTTCGCCGTCGACCGGCTGCTCGGCGGTGAAGACGACGCGCAAGGGAGCCCCTGCCCGTGGCGCGAGAGGCGACGACAGCACCGCGACGCCGGCTTTGGTTTCGCAGTCTCCGGCCGCAGCACGTGTGGGCGCGCCGGCACCGAGCACGCCGGTTGCAGCCAAGAGGAGCGCTGCCTTGGCAACGCGAGATGGGCGCGAAAGATGCACTGAAGCCCCCGAGATCTCCGCGGACGAGAGAGAAGCCGCCGCGAAACCTCGGGCCAAATAATGGCAAAATTCGCGAGACGGGCGGGCGGAAAGGCACCCTCAGGGAATAAAAACGGCTTTTTCGAAGCGCGCGCGGCGCATGGGCTCTTTCTTTGTGCCGGAAAAAAAGAAGAGGCGAGGCCTCGTTTTCATGCTTGCGGGGGGCAGGGGCGGGAAAAACCGGACGCAAAAGCCCGCAGGGCACCCGACCGCGCGGCAGGCATCCGCGCGGTCGGGGCGCTCTCAGGCGGCCCTTGCTTTCTGCCGTCCGGGACGGCCGATTTGCGCGAGTGCGGCGCGCTCGGCGTCCCGGGGGGTCGCGAAGGCCTTCCCGTCGAGCGGAAAATAGCGCGGCAGGGAGGCGTGGAAGCGGAAGCTCTTCTCGTTGCCCAGGCGAACGACGATACCGGCGGTCTCGTCGGCGACTTCGATGACGAATGCGTCTGACATGGATGGATCCTTCTCCCGCGTATAGGCGGGCTCAACGCACAGAAGCTGAATGGGTTGCAGGGCGGGCGGCAGGCCCGCTGTCGCATCAGCGACAACAACACCGGCGCGAGAGGAAGGACAGGTGGCGGGCCGGCTCGGCGCGGGGCGCCGAGGCGGCCGGCATGGAAGGGGAAACCATCATGCGGCTGCTCCTTAGCGTTTGATGACGCGGCGCAAGCGAACCTCGAAATCACCGCGGCGGCGCACAATCGCGTCGCAGCCTCATCAAGACGCGTCTTCCCGACGGCCGTCAAACAACAAGACCTGAGAAGCATTGCATCCGGATGGCATAGCCCGCCTTCTGCGATGGATCCCGCGCGGCCAACGGGAGTTTCCAGTCCTGAGGGCGGGGGATGGTGCTCCGGAAATCCGGATCGGGCGGCTTTGACCGGCCAGTATGTGCCGGAGGCGTTCATAAGCTCTGCATTTCTTCTTGGTTCGCCCCCGCAGGGCGGATGCTTACCGTGTCGATTCAGTCAAGCCTGCTGAAGAGGAATGTCTCATGTCGATCGCCCGTTTCACCCGCCGCACCGCGCTGGCGCTCAGCCTTTCGGTGAGCCTCGCCGGGCTCTCTGCCGCCGCGTCCGCGGCCGAGCTCCTGAACGTGTCCTATGACCCGACCCGTGAGCTCTATGTCGAGTTCAATGCCGCTTTCGCCAAGCATTGGAAGGAGAAGACCGGCGAGGACGTCACCATCAAGCAGTCGCACGGCGGCTCCGGAAAGCAGGCGCGCGCCGTGATCGACGGCCTCGGAGCCGACGTGGTGACGCTCGCGCTCGCCCGCGATGTCGATGCGGTGAGCAAGAAAGGCGGTCTGATCAACGAGGGCTGGCAGAGCCGTCTCAAGGACAACTCGGCCCCTTACACCTCGACCATCGTCTTCCTGGTGCGCAAGGGGAATCCGAAGTCCATCAAAGACTGGGACGATCTCGCCAAGCCCGGCGTCTCGATCATCACGCCGAACCCCAAGACCTCGGGCGGCGCCCAATGGAACTACCTGGCCGCCTGGCACTATGCCGACCAGAAATACGGCGGCGCGGAGAAGGCCAAGGAGTTCGTCGCCAACCTCTACAGGAACGTGGCGGTGCTCGACAGCGGCGCGCGCGGCTCGACCACGACGTTTGTCGAGCGTGGCGTGGGTGATGTGTTCATTTCGTGGGAGAACGAGGCTCACCTGGCCATCAAGGAGCTTGGCCCCGACAAGTTCGAGATCGTGATTCCCTCTCTGTCGATCCTGGCCGAGCCGACCGTCGCGGTCGTCGACAAGAACGTCGACAAGCACGGCACGCGCAAGGTGGCTGAGGCATACCTCGACTATCTTTACAGCGACGAGGGCCAGGATATTGCCGGCCGAAACTTCTATCGCCCGCGTAACCCGAAGTTCGCTGAAAAGTACAAGGCGCAGCTCGTGCCGGTAACGCTGTTCACCATCGACGAGGCTTTCGGCGGCTGGACCAAAGCCTACGAGGAGCACTTCAAGGACGGTGGCACCTTCGACCAGATCTACAGCTCGAAGAGCTGAGCCCCGGTCGCAGGACGGCCACGGCGGCGGATAACGCGCGCGGCTTTGTTGCCAAAGAGCGTGGAACGCAGTCACGATTTCTCATTGCGACAGGACGAAGGCTCCAGACGTGAGCCTTCGTAGAAAACAAAGAAAATCTATTAAATCTCAACTCGCTATGACGGAGTTTCCGTCGAGCATAACGGAGAAGGTCGCATGGTTGGGGGACATTTGGGACGGACCGGAGGGGTGGCCGCGATCGCGGCCGGCCTCCTCGTCACGACAAGCTGGGCGCCGTCGTTCGCAGCCGATCTCGGGGGAGATTGCTGCGCAGACCTCGAGGAGCGGATTGCGGAGCTCGAGGCGACGACGGCCCGCAAAGGCAACCGCAAACTTTCGCTCGAGGTCTACGGTCAGATCAATCAATCAATCATCTACTGGGATGACGGCTTCGAGGACAATGCCTACGTCGTCACCAACGATAACGCCCGTACGCGCGTCGGCTTCCGCGGCAAGGCGAAGATCGATGCCGATTGGGAGGCGGGCTACCGCATCGAGATCGGCATCCGCACGGCGAACTCGAAACGCTTCACGCAGAGCAATCCCACGGGCAACGACAACCCGAACGATGTCGGGCTCGATCTGCGCGACAGCTATTGGTATCTGAAGAGCAAGTCGTACGGCGCGGTCTCGGTCGGCACGCAGGCGGCCGCCACGGATGCGATCACCGAGTCCAACCTCACGCAGACCCGCGATTTCGCCAAGTATTCCGACGTGGAGGATACGGGCCTCGGCCTGTACCTGCGGTCGAGCGTCACCGGCGATCTCTCGACGCTGTCGTGGCGTCGCCTCCTGATCGACTCCGGCGACCAGCCCGGTGACGGCGACCGCCGTCAGGACTCGGTGAAATACGAAAGCCCGACCTTTGCCGGCTTCTCGGCGTCGGCGTCCTGGGGCGGGGACGATTATTGGGATGCGGCGCTCCGCTATGCGGGCGAGATCGGCGGTTTCGAGGTCGCGGCCGGTATCGGATACCTGCAGATCACCGATGGCCCGGAAACGAAGCACGAATGCCCGGCTCGCGGCACCGGCCTGTCCAAGGATGAGGATTGCCGTCACCTCGGTGGCTCGGTAAGCGTCCTGCACCAGGCGACAGGTCTCTTCGTGAACGTCGGTGCCGGCCGGGTGAAGGACGACGTTCTGCTAACGACCCCGGCGTTCTCTGCCGCGGCCGCCAACAAGCCGGACGACACGTCGCACTTCTGGGCGATCCAGGCGGGCATCGAGAAGAAGTTCTTCTCGCTCGGCAAGACCACCGTCTACGGCGAGTATTACGATTATGACGGCGGCGGCATCGCCCGCAGCATCAACGGAACGAGCGCCTCGTCTCCCGATCCGCTCAATCCCTTCTCCTCGTCCGCGTCCATTTTCAGCAGCGACGTCGAAGTCTACGGGTTCGGCTTCGCTCAGGGGCTCGATGCGGCGTCGATGGTCCTTTATCTCTCCTATCGCCATGTGGAGGGCGATCTGACGCTACGTCAGAACAGCACCGGCGCACTCGCCGGCGTCCCACTCGAAGATCTCGATCTTGTGCAGACGGGGGCCATCATCAAGTTCTGATCCCGCGCGTCTCTCATCTATCGGATTGCGGAAGGGCCGCCCCTTGGGGCGGCCCTTGTCGTGATCGGACCGCCTCACCGGCCCCCTCTATTTCACGAATTCGAATAAGGATCGAAGTTCTTCTTCGTTTTGGTTCGAAAGGCGCGGCCGTAGGGTGCGAGCATGAGTTCCGGAGAAACGACCGTGCCATCGAAACTGACACATATCGAGACGCTCATCTCCTGGACGGCTCTTCTGTGTTCCCTTGCCGTGGTTGTCGCCCTGACGATTGCGCACTGACCGGGACGCGGAGGACATGGCTTACGCACGCGCTGAGAGAGTTCTGCCCGGATTCGGGCTGTCGCTCGGGTTCACGCTCGCCTATCTGTCGCTGATCGTTCTGATCCCGCTGTCGGCCGTCTTCATCAAGTCGGCCGGAATGGGATGGCAGGCGTTTTTCGACGCCGCCACCTCGCCCCGGGTCCTCGCCTCCTATCGGCTGAGCTTCGGCGCCTCGCTGCTCGCCGCAGCCATCAACGTCGTCTTCGGTCTGATCCTGGCCTGGAGCCTGGTTCGCTACACCTTCCCCGGCAGGAAGCTGGTGGACGCTTTGATCGATCTTCCGTTCGCGCTTCCCACCGCCGTTGCCGGCATCGCGCTGACGGCGATCTACGCCAGGAACGGTTGGGTTGGCCAGCTCCTGGAGCCGATGGGCATCCGCGTCGCGTTCACGCCCTTGGGCATCCTGGTCGCGCTGACGTTCATCGGGCTGCCCTTCATCGTGAGAACGGTGCAGCCGATCATCGAGGATCTCGACGCGGAGTTCGAGGAGGCGGCCGCGAGCCTCGGCGCGAACCGCCTCCAGACGTTCCGCCGCGTGGTGTTTCCCGCACTCCTGCCCGCGCTTCTGACCGGCTTCGCCTTGGCATTCGCCCGCGCCGTCGGCGAATACGGCTCGGTGATCTTCATCGCCGGCAACATCCCGTTCGTCTCGGAGATCACGCCGCTGATGATCATCACCAAGCTCGAGCAATACGACTACGAGGGCGCCACCGCGGTCGCATCCGTAATGCTGATCGTGTCCTTCGCCCTGCTGCTCGTGATCAACGGCCTGCAGGCGTGGACCGCACGGCGCACGGGGAGGACCGTCTGATGGCAGGCGCGGCGGCACGCCTTGCGCCCCACTCGGGGTCTGCAACCCGCTTCGAGGCCAACGTCGCCACGCGCGACCGGCCCTATGCGAAATATACGCTGCTCGCGATCGGGCTGACGTACTTCGCGCTCTTTCTGGTTCTGCCGCTGGTTGCCGTGTTCGCCGAGGCGTTCCGCAAGGGCTGGGAGGCCTACATCGCCGCCCTGGTCGAGCCGGACGCGCTCGCGGCCATAAGGCTCACGCTGCTCGCGGCCGCCATCGCGGTGCCGCTCAATCTGGTCTTCGGCGTCGCGGCCGCATGGGCCATCGCCAAGTTCGACTTTCCGGGCAAGCATGTCCTCGTCACCTTCATCGACCTCCCGTTCTCGGTCTCCCCCGTCGTCGCCGGCTTCGTCTACGTGCTGATCTTCGGCGCCCAGGGCTGGATCGGGCCATGGCTCTCGGAGCACGACATCAAGATCATCTTCGCCGTGCCGGGCATCGTTCTGGCGACGATTTTCGTCACCTTCCCCTTCGTCGCGCGCGAGCTCATTGCGTTGATGCAGGCCCAGGGCAGGGATGAGGAGGAAGCCGCCGTCACGCTCGGCGCGTCGGGATGGCAGACGTTCTGGCGCGTCACGCTGCCCAACATCAAATGGGCGCTGCTCTACGGCGTGATCCTCTGCAACGCGCGCGCCATGGGCGAGTTCGGTGCCGTCTCGGTCGTCTCGGGCCACATTCGCGGCGAGACGAACACCATGCCGCTGCATGTGGAAATCCTATATAATGAATATCAGTTCGCGGCCGCCTTCGCTGTGGCGTCGCTGCTTGCGCTGCTGGCGCTCGTAACGCTCGCCATCAAGATCGGCATCGAATGGCGGACGGGTCTCGTTACCGAGGAGAAGGCGTCGTGAGCATCGAGGTCCGCAACGTCTCGAAGTCCTTCGGCGCGTTCAAGGCGCTGGACGATATCTCTCTCGATCTTCCGCGCGGCGAGCTGATCGCTCTTCTCGGGCCGTCGGGATGCGGAAAGACCACCTTGCTGCGCATCATCGCCGGCCTCGACTATGCCGACGAGGGCTCGGTCATCCTCTCGGGCGAGGATGCCTCCCGCAAGCATGTGCGCGAGCGTCATGTCGGATTCGTCTTCCAGCATTACGCCCTGTTCCGTCACATGACCGTGTTCGAGAACGTCGCCTTCGGCTTGCGCGTCAAGCCGAGGTCCGAGCGTCCGTCGGAGAAGGAGATCCGCTCCAGGGTGCTGCGTCTCCTCGAGCTCGTGCAGCTCGACTGGCTGGCCGACCGCTTCCCCTCGCAGCTCTCGGGCGGCCAGCGCCAGCGCATCGCGCTCGCCCGCGCGCTTGCCGTCGAGCCGCAGGTGCTGCTCCTCGACGAGCCGTTCGGCGCGCTCGATGCCAAGGTGCGGAAGGAGCTGCGCCGCTGGCTGCGCCGCCTCCACGACGAGCTGCACATTTCCTCTGTGTTCGTGACCCACGACCAGGAGGAGGCGCTCGAGGTCGCCGACCGCATCGTGCTGATGAACAAGGGGCGCATCGAGCAGATCGGCTCCCCGCGCGAGATCTACAACGAGCCGGCGACGTCGTTCGCCTGCGGCTTCATCGGCACCGTCAACGAGTTCCGCGGACGCGTCGAAGGCGGCTATGTGCGCGTCGGCGACGATCTGCTGGCGCACGGTCGCTCCGACTTGAGCGAGGGCAGCCCGGTGGTCGCCTTCGCCCGGCCGCATGAGACCGAGATCGTCACGGACGGATCCGGAGAGGGCGTCGCCGCGAAGGTCAACAGGATCCTGACGAGCGGTGCCGTCACGCGCGTCGAGCTGATCGCGAACGGGGATGCCCGCGGGGGCAGGAAGGACTATTTCGAGGTCGAGGTGACGCCCAATGACCTGGCGACCCTCGGTCTTGCGACGGGAGAGCGCGTTCGCATCAGGAGCAGGCGCCTGAGCCTGTTTGGCGACACGTGAGAGGGAGACGGTTCGGCGACAGGCGACAGCCGGAACCTCGAACGACCGGATTGAGATGATGATCGACGGCAGAGAGCGCGCGAAAGGGCGTAACGCGGAAGGGCGTTTCATCGTACGTATGCAGCGGTGTCGATGCGCCCCTGCGTTCAGGGTCCCCGGTGGCGTTCCGGGTGCCTTCCCTTCATATCCCCAGGGTGGCTGCGGCTGCCCGTCCTTTCGCGACCGCGGGTATTCCAGATGAACTTCCAGCAACTGCGCATCGTCCGCGAGACGGTCAAGCGCAACTTCAACCTGACCGACGTGGCCGGCGCCCTTCACACGTCCCAGTCCGGCGTGTCGAAGCACATCAAGGACCTCGAGGACGAGCTCGGCGTCGAGCTGTTCGTCCGCCGTGGAAAGCGGCTCCTGGGTCTCACCGAGCCGGGACAGGAGCTGATCGGCATCGTCGAGCGCATCCTGCTCGACACGCAGAACATCAAGAAGCTCGGCGAGCAGTTCTCGAACAAGGACAAAGGCCAGCTCGTCGTCGCCACGACCCATACGCAGGCCTGCTACGCCCTGCCGCCGGTCGTGACTGCATTCAAGAAGGAGTTCCCGAAGGTCAACCTCGTGCTGCACGAGGCGAGCCCCGGCGAGATCGTCTCGATGCTGCGCAGCGGCAAGGCGGACATCGGCATCGCCAGCGAGGCCCTGCACGACGTGCCGGAGCTCGCTGCATTTCCGTATTATTCGTGGCATCATGGCGTCGTCGTGCCGAAAGGCCATCCCCTCGACACCAAGAATAAGCTGGCGTTCGAGGCATTGGCCGATCTGCCGATCATCACCTACAGCGAAGGCTTCACCGGCCGCTCCACGATCGATACGGCGTTCCACAACGCCGGCATCGTGCCGGACATCGTGCTCTCCGCCCTTGATGCTGACGTGATCAAGGCCTACGTCGGGCTAGGGCTTGGCATCGGCATCGTCGCCTCCCACGCCTTTGATCCGGCGCGAGACCTCCAGTTGCGCCTGATCGACGCCGACCATCTGTTCGAGGCGAACACGTCGCGCATCGCGGTGCGGCGCGGAACCTATTTGCGGGGTTACGCATTCCGCTTCATTGAGCATTGCTCCCCCAAGCTCACCGAGCAGGTGGTCCGAACGGGTATGGAGATGCCTGCCGAATAAGGTCTCCCGCAGCGGTCCAGCGGCGTTTCCGGCGGGAGGCTACCGCCCTCCTGCGGGCCTTCGCGTCTGTTCACAACGGGCGGTACATGGTCCAGTATCCCGCCTGTCTTGCAGGAGCCGTCGGGACAACCGGCAGGCCCGAGCCCCGGTTTGGATGGCCACGACGGAATGGAACGATCCTTCTCCCTTCGCCCGCCGTGGCCCGTTTCGTTTCTGTTGGCCCTGTCCATCATTGCGCTTGCGGTGCCGCTGCTGGCTCTCCTGGGCGTGGAGGCGGCCCGGCTTATGATGTCGGAGCGGGCTAGGCTCTCAAGCGAGGCGCGCCTGACGGCCGAACGGATCGCCGCTGATCTCGATCAGACGCTGAACGGCTATATCGCCATTCTCGAGTCGCTCGCGACGACGCCGGCCCTTGGCGAGGACGATATAGCGACCGTGTATCGGCAAGCCGAGGCGGCGCTGAGTTCGCGCGGCCTCTACGCGTTTCTCCGCGACAAGAGCGGTCAGCAGCTCTTCAATACGCGCGTGCCCTACGGATCGACGCTGCCCGTCACCGATCTGGACGAGCATATGCTCGCCGAGAAAAGCCCGTACGTCTCGAACGTCGTGCTCGGCAAAGTTGCCAAGAAGGCGGTGATGTCGGTCAACGTGCCGGTGCTGCGCAACAACAAGTTGCTTTACGTGCTCTCGCTATCGCTCGAGCCGCAGCTCATGAAGGAGCTGCTGGACCGGCAGAAGCTGCCCCAGGAATGGCGGGCCACCATCGCCGACCGCGAGAGCATCGTCATCGCTCGCACCGGGCTTCAGGAGGGGTTCGTCGGCAAGACGCTGACCGACGCTAGAAGTCGGGAGCGCGGAGAGCAGGGCAAGGATCTCGAGGGCCGCGACGTGAAGTGGGAGACGGCCCCGTCCAGGGTGACGGGCTGGACGGTGTACGTGTCGGTTCCCGCAGCCCTCGTCGATGCAGCCGCCCGCGACGCGCTCCTCAACTACGTGCTCATCGTTGCGGCCTTCACCTGTGTCGGCGTCGCCGGCGCCGTCGGCGTGGCCCGCGTCATCACCCGGCCTCTCGATATGGCGGAGGAGGCCGCAAAGGCGCTCGGCGAAGGCCGTCCGGTGGAGTTCAAGCCCACGCTCGTCAGCGAGGCGAACGCCATCGGCACCGCCCTCGTCGAGGCCGCCGAGCTGCGTGCCCAGGCCGAGCAGCAGATCCTCCTCCTGATGCGCGAGGTCAACCACAGGTCGAAGAACATGCTGGCCGTGGTGCAGGCCATCGCGCGCCAGATGCCGTCCAACGATCCCAAGCAGTTCGTGCGCCAGTTCTCCGACCGTATCGTCGGGCTGGCCGCAAGCCAGGATCTGCTGATCGAAAGCAACTGGCAAGGCGTGCGCGTCGCCGATCTGGTCCGCTCGCAGCTCGCCCTCTTCCGTGAGCTGATCGGCACCCGCATCGAGATCTCGGGTCCGCCCGTTCGCCTGCAGCCGCCCGCCGCTCAGGCGATCGGCATGGCGCTCCACGAGCTCGCCACCAACGCCAGCAAATACGGCGCCCTGTCCGATTCCAACGGCCGCCTTTGCGTCTCGTGGCGCATGCAGAGGTCGGGCGAGGAACGGGAGTTCGTACTGGTCTGGACGGAGACGGAGGGGCCGCCCGTCAAACCGCCCGAGCGGCGCGGTTTCGGCTACACGATCATGGTCGCCATGGTCGAGAAGTCGCTCGATGCGACGGTCGACATCGATTACGCGCCGGGCGGCCTCGTGTGGAAGGTGGTGGCTCCGGCGCGCTGCACCTTCGAGGGGCCGGAGACGGCCGGACGGTCCGCGCGGCGCAAAGGCTGAGCGCGGGCGCGAGATTTGCACGCCGCCTATTTGCAGATGCGCTTGAGCCCGTCCTTGCCGTGCCGCGCGAGGTCGAGATGGAAATGGTCGTTGTGCGCCCGGTCATGGTCGGGCCCGAGCACCGTCGTGAAATACTGGCAGGCCCCGCGGTGGACGGCACGCAGATAAGCCTGGTTGACCTCCGCGCCGTTCCAGTCGCGCTTGACCGAGATCTTGCGGCCGTCCGCCAGCGTGAAGCCCGAGACGTCGAGCGCGTTGGCATAGCCGTGCTCGGAAAGCTTGGCCCCGGACACATGGTTCATCGGCCGGCACGCATAGGATCCCGCGATCGACACCTCGACGATCTCCGAGCCGAGATAGTAGCGCGCCGCGGGCGTTACGCTTTCGCGGATCCATCGTTCGACCTGTGGGATCATGGGGCAGCGCAGCAGCGCCGCGGGCTTGATCGAGACGCGGCCGTCGTTGACGGCGGAAAGCTCGAAGGGGCGTTCCGTCCCGCAGACGCTGGGTCCGCCGAGAGCGGATCGGCTGGCGGCGAAGGTGGTGTGAGCGAGCACGCCGGATTGCAGGCAGGCATTCTCTTCCTGCGCCCGCCAAGGTTCGAGCTTGGCGACGAAATTGGGCCCGGAGCTGCATCCGGAGATCAGGGCCGGCACCAGGGCCGGCAACACGAGAACGCGACTGAAACGCATGACGCTAGGACATTAGGCGGGTTAAGGCTAACGGACCGTGAATGTCCCATCCTCCGGCGGACCATCTTTCTCAGCCCTTCGCGGCGGTTTGCAGCCGGCCATGCGGCGCCTGTTGGACGCGCCCGTGACCGTTTTCCGACGGGAGCGCGACGGTTATCCACAGAGAACAGAGATTCGGTGGAGGAATGCGTACGCCAACGATTTGAGTGTCTGCTACAATTCAACTGTTCAGTGTTCGAGACGCCGAACCGAGCAATGCCCGGCGGTGGCATCCCTTCCCTCTCAGTGGATGCGCCGGGTCGCTGCGACGGACAGTGTGATGCGTACGGCGTCGAACCCTGTCGTGCGTCGAGGCCCCGGCCCGCGGACGAAGCTGCTCGCTCGGCATCCCCCACGATGTTCCCTCGACGAGCACCTTCCGTCCCACCGGGGCCCTTCCGTTCTACCGCCGCTCCCTTCCTTCCAATGACATCTGATGCGCGCCGGCTTCGCCGCCCGGGCCGGGTGGTCAGAGACGATGGCGCGCGAGGAAGTCCTGCGCGGCGGCCTTGAAGGTCGGATCGCCGACCGCCTTCATGTGCTCGCGCCCGGCGATCACGAAAGCGCGAGCCCCCGGAATGAGCGCGGCGAGCTCGCCCGCCGAGCCGCCGACGACATCGCGATCGCCGACCGCGACCAGCACCGGAGGCGTGAGCGAGGCCACGGCCTCGGCCGTGATCGGCGCCCGGGCGGAGCGGATGCAGGCCGCCAGCGCCTTGAGATCGCTCCGGGTCTGCTCGGCGAACACGCGGAAAGTGCGCGCCGCCTGGCTCTTCACGTCGTCCGCGCTGGGTGCTTCGAGAGCATGCGCGATCGGGCCCGTCCCCGCCATTCCGCGCACCATGTTGATCCCGAGACCGCCGAACACGAGGCTCGCGACGCGCTCGGGATGCGCCAGCGCCAGGAACGCGGCGATGCGCGCGCCCATCGAATAGCCGATGACGTGCGCACGCCGGATGGCGAGGTGATCGAGCAGACGGCGGGCATCCTCCGCCATGAGCGGAGCGCCGTAATCCTCGAGCCGGTAGAGCTTCTCGCTCTCACCGTGTCCGCGGTTGTCGAACGCCACGACCCGATAGCCGGCGGCCGCGAGCGCGGCGACCCATCCGGTATCGACCCAGTTGACCGCCGCATTGGACGCGAACCCGTGGATCAGGAGCACCGGCTCCGCGTCCGGCTCGGGCGCCGGCTGGTCGAAATACGCGATCGCGACGCCGTCGGAATTGAAGGTCTGCTGGGGCGGTCGCGGATGCATGTCGGGTGCGCTTCGGTAAGGGGGCGAACGGGGCCCGGCCGGGGTGGCCGGAAACCGGTGCCCATGGGCCGCGGTTGCGCACGGCAAAGCCGGAGCGCTGCGATGATTGAACGCCTACCATTTCGCCGCCGCCATCGCTATGGTGCGGCGAGCATTTACCGCTTTGAACGAACGGATGAGGCACGCCCATGGCGAGCGTAGCGACACCCCATTTTGCCAACGACGTCGGCGCCGAGAAGATTTTCGTCGGCGTGAAGGAGCTTCAGTGCATGGGCGCCCGCCCGCCCTTCGATCACCCGCACGTGTTTCTCGACATGGGTGCCGACAGTCAGATCCTGTGCCCCTACTGCTCGACGCTCTACGTCCACGATCCGCGCCTCGAGGCCGGTGAGAGCGACCCGCGCGATTGCCTGGTTTCCTTGACAGACGAAGCGGCATAGAGGCGCGCGCGGCGGCGGAACATGGCCGTTTCATCTCCGCCTTTCCAGTTATCGAGCCTCGAGAAGGTGCTCGTCGCGGGCGGCGGCATCGGTGGCTTGGCGACGGCGCTGGCGCTCGCCCGGCGCGGCATCGCCTCGTCCGTGCTCGAAAGGCGGCTCCTGTTCGGCGAGGATGGTGCCGGCATCCAGATCGGCCCCAACGGCACGCGCATCCTTGAAGCGCTCGGCGTAGCGGACGGTCTCAGGGCGCGCGTCACGGCGCCGGACGCCCTGCGCATTCTGGATGCGGCGACCGCCCGCCCGCTGGCAACCTTTCCCCTGGGCCGCTGGATGGCGGAGCGCCACGGCGCGCCCTACTGGGTGGCGCACCGGCGCGACCTCCATAACGCCTTGCTGACGGCCGCCGAGCGCCAGCCGCTGATCCGGATCCGGATGGGCTTCGACGTCACGGCCGTGGATGAGGCGCCTGACGGCAGGGTCACGGCCACGTCGGCGAATGCCGATGAGGCGCCGGGCGACGCGCTGATCGCGGCCGACGGCGCGTGGTCGGTTCTGCGTGGCCGCGTGTTTTCTGGTGACGGTCCCGTCTATTCTGGCAAGTGCGCCGTTCGCGCGGTGCTGCCGATCGACGACGTTCCCGACGAGCTGCATCGCACCGAAGTGCACCTCTGGCTCGGTTCCGACGTGCACGTGGTGCATTATTCCGTGAGCGCCGGACACGCCGTGGCGCTGGTCGCGATCTTCGACGATCGCCGCGTCGCCTCGGACTGGAGTGCGGCGTGCGATCCCGCCTGGGTCTCGGGTCGGGCGGCAGGCTTCGCCCCGCTCTTGCGTGAGCTGCTTGCGCGGCCGGATGCTTGGCGGCGCTGGTCGCTGATGACGCTGCCGCACGCCCCCCGCACGGCGCAGGGACGGCTGGCGCTGGTCGGCGATGCCGCCCATCCCGTGCTGCCGTTCCTGGCGCAGGGCGGCGTGATGGCGCTGGAGGATGCCATGGTGGCAGCCGATGCGCTCGCCGCCGATCCGGGCCATCCCGCGCGCGCGCTCGAGGCGTACGCCGCCGCCCGGCGATCCCGCGTGCGCCGCGTGGCCCGCATGTCGCGGATGAACGGCATGATCTACCATCTCGGCGGCCCGCTGGCGTCCCTGCGCAACACGGCGTTGGCGCAGATCCCGCCCGACCGCTTCATGAAGAGCTACGACTGGCTCTACGGCTGGACCCCGCCGCGCACGCGCCCGTGATCGCGCGCCGCCCTCACAGCGAGTTGACGAACGCCACCAGCGCTGCGCGCTCCTCGGCGCTGAGCGCGGCATAGGCATCGCGCGCGCCCTGTGCCTCTCCGCCATGCCACAGGATGGCTTCCTCGACGTTCCGCGCCCGCCCGTCGTGCAGAAGGAACGTATGATCGCTCACCGTCTTGGTGAGCCCGACGCCCCACAGCGGCGCGGTGCGCCACTCGCGTCCGTCCGCGTCCCCTTCGGGCCGTCCGTCCGCCAGCCCCTCGCCCATGTCGTGCAGCAGGAAATCGCTATAGGGCCAGATCTTCTGTCGGCTGAGATGCGGCTGTCCAGGCGCGTCTCCGGTCATGAACGACGGCGTGTGGCAGGCCGCGCATCCCGACGCGTGGAACAACGCCTTGCCCTTGAGCACGGTCGCATCCGACGCTCCGCGCCGGGCCGGCACCGCGAGGTTGTGGGAATAGAATGACACGAGATCGAGCAGGTCGCCGGGAAGCTCGAACCCGCCGGCGCGCTCCGAGTTTCCGTTCGGTGCCGCAAGGCACGCCGTCTGCGCATCTGTGCAATCGCCGGACGGCTTCGGCACCAGCGGGGTGGAAAGACCCATGTCGCCGGCCGCCGCCGCCGCTGATTGATCGAGGATGGTGGGCACGCCCGCCTTCCATCCGAACCGTCCGAGCATCACTTTGTCCTGCGAGAGCGACCAGACCTCGTTGACGCGTCCGGAGATGCCGTCGCCGTCGGCATCATCCGGATCGGCGCGCGCGCGGATGTCCGCCTCGGGGATGGCCTCGACGAGCCCGAGCCCGATCATCGGCGGCGCGATGCGCGGAGAGAGCATGACGTGGGGGCTGAGCGGTCCGTACTTGAGATCGGTCACCGAGTAGGCGGGCTCCCTGAGCGTCACGGTCTCGCCGCCCGCGAGCGTTACCGGCACGTCCGAATAGGCGATATGCATCTGCCCTTCGCCGTCGTGGCCCTGGATGGCGATGTTCTGCAGCTGCTCGCCGTACACGGGATCGGGGATGGTGTTCACGCGCCGCTCGGCGAGGAGCCGCTTCTGCTCGTCCGTCTCCGGCGGAATGGAGAGCCTGAGGAACATCGAGACGGCGGTCTCGTCCGGCCAGTTGGCGAGCGGGGGCCGTCCGCGGCCGTCCTTCAAGTGGCAGTTCTGGCATCCGCGCGCGTTATAGAGCGGCCCGAGCCCGTCGGAGGCCTTCGTGGAGGAGGGCGCTGCGACCCACAGCTTGCGGAAGATCGCGTTGCCGACCTTGAAGCGCGCTTCGCCCTCGAAGCCGATGCCGTGCGAGAAATGGGAGAACGCGTCACGATCCGTGACGTTTTCGCGCGAGGTCGCCGCGCCGCCTGGCATGTCCTCGCCGGGCTCGAGCCCGACGGCGGGATCGCCCGTGGGTGCGGCGGCCGGCCGAACCACGCCTGCCACCAGCGGCACGAGGGCCGCGAACGCAATCGTCCAGACGTGAGGGCCGGGGCGCAGGACCATGGTGGCGACGCTCTTCTTCGGGCTGCTCTAGAGGCTGCGCCAGTCAGCACGCCGAACGGCCGACTTCAAGGCGAAAGCCGTCGTTTGGACCGTTCGCCGCGCGGCGCTGACCTACGGCAGGCCGCGCGATCCCGAAAGTTGTCCCCCCGGGGACACCACGGGTCACCGCCGGCCTTGTCAGACTCATCGAGGCTTGCCGCCGCTCCCGAGGAACGCCGTGGCCGATCCAGCACGCATGCGAACTCAGTTGCAATCCATTCGCAATAAGGCTTGCGCCACCCGGGAACCCATGCGATCAAATACTAGGAATAATTCGCAACTAGAGCTGAGGGGCCAGGGATGCGGTGTGCGACGAACGCGCGAAGAGCGGCCTGCGCGGCGCTATTGATCGCGCCGCCCGCGACCGCCACCGCCGCAGACAAGAGCGCCTATTCGCTCCTTCGGCCGACGCCCGACGCCCACCTCCGCGACTTGGCGACCGACCGTCCCGACAAGACCGAGAGCCCCTATACGGTCGATGCAGGCCGTTTCCAGATCGAGATGGACCTCGTGGCCTATACCCGCGACAAGGCGGACGGCATCACCACACGCACGCTCGACGTGGTGCCGTTCAATCTCAAGGTCGGCCTGACGAACCGCACCGATCTCCAGATCGGCTACGACACCTTCGGTCGCGTGCGCACGAGAGCTGCCGGCCTCGATGAGCGGGATCGCGGCTCCGGCGACGTCGCAGTGCGCCTGAAGCACAACGTCTGGGGCAACGATGGCGGGGCGACCGCGCTCGCCGTCATGCCATTCGTCAAGCTGCCGGCGGGCACGCGTGCGGATCTCAACGACGATATCGAGGGCGGCGTGATCGTACCCTTCGCCATCGATCTCGGCGGCGGTTTCGATCTCGCCCTGATGACCGAGGCCGACATCCTGCGTCGCGAGAACGGCGGCGGCTATGCGCCAGCCTTCGTCAATTCGGCGGCGCTGGGGTTCGAGCTGACCGAGCACATCGGGCTCTTTGCGGAGGTGTTCGTCGAGCGGAGTGCCGAGCGCGGCGCTCAGACCATCGTCACGCTCGGTGGCGGCGTGACGTATGCGGCAACGCAGAACCTGCAGCTCGACACCGCCGTCAACTTCGGAGCCACCGAGGCCGCGGACGATCTCAATATCCTGGTCGGGCTCTCACAGCGCTTCTGACGACAGGAAAGCGGCCGGGTCAGAGCAGGAGCCGCGCGCGCGAAGCGCCTGGCGGTCAGGGCGCACTCTCGACGACGCCTGGATTGTCGAGGCTGTCCGAGCCTTCGAACTTGATGCCTCTGAGGTCGAGCACCGCGATGGCGCGCTCGAGCTCCTTGGCCTGGGCGATCAACGCGTCGATGCCGGCCTGCACGACGGCATTCCCCTCGGGGTTGTCGAGTCCGATCATCTGGTCGTAGCGCTCGACCTTTTCCGCGCGCTCGACCAGCGCCGCCATCCGGCTCAGCGTCGTCTCGAGCGCGGCGCGCACCGCCGCGTCGGCCTCCGGAGACTTGTCCTTGACGAGATCCGAGGCGGAGGGGCCCGAGACCACGCTGCCGTCGGTGCGCGTATAGTGTCCGAGGTAGACGTTGCGGATGCCCACCACGTCGCCGTAGTAGGCGTTGTGCGTGTTGTCGGAGAAGCAGTCCTGCTCCTCCTCGGGGTCGTGGATCATGAGGCCGAGCTTCATGCGCTCGCCGGCGAGCTCGCCGTAGGAGAGGCTGCCGAGGCCGGTGAAGACCGAGGTCAGCCCGGCCGTCTCGTCACGGGTGATGAAGCGCCGCGCATCGCCCGTGGGCCCCCATTGCCGCACCATCCAGTCGAGGTCCTCGATCAGGAGGTCGGTGACGGTCGCGAGATAGGCGGCGCGGCGGTCGCAGTTGCCGTTGGTGCACGCCTTGAGGTCGTAGTCCGTGGCCGGCCGGTTTCCCGCGCCCGGCTCGGTGCCGTTGAGATCCTGCCCCCAGAGCAGGAATTCGACGGCATGATAGCCGGTGGCGACGTTGGCCTCGATGCCGCCCGCTTCCTGCAGCGACCGGATCAACTCGGGTGTGATCCGCGAGGCGTCGACCGTTTCGCCGGCGATCTTGAGCGACGTGTTGGCGATCACGTTGGCGGCATAGTACTCGTTCTCGGGGTTGTCCGTGCCGTAGGCTTCGGCCACGTAGTCGATCAGCCCTTCGTCGAGCGGCCAGGAGTTCACGCGGCCTTCCCAGGAATCGACGACCGGGTTGCCGAAGCGGAACGCCTCGGTCTGCATATAGGGCACGCGCGCCGTCCGCCACGCCTCGCGCGCACGCGCAAGCGTCGCTTCACTCGGCGAAGCGATCAGGGCGTCGACGGCGGTTTTGAGATCGCGCGCCGCCGCGAGGCTGTCCCCGTAGGCCGCCTCCGCAATGTCGGAATAGGTCGCGAGCACGTCCTTGACGGCTGGCGCTTCGGCCCCGGCCGGGCCGGACGCCAGCATCGCCGCCGAGGCCGCGGCCGCGAGCACGAGAGACCGCAATGCGGCTGGATAACCCTTCGACAAGAACCGTCTCCTCGGTTGGCAATTCCGGGCAAATCGACTAGGCTTATTGACGCACGCAGTCAAGAATGCTTAACGGTACAGAGGGCCGCGATTGTTCTGGAATTCTTTATCGATGCGGAGCGTCGATCATAGTCTGATTGTGGCTTCGTGAGGTCGCTACGGCGGTTGCCGCATGCCATCCGATCATTTGGGCCAGGCTGATAATCTGAAAAATCTTTGAAAGAAAACGGATGATCTCTTGCTGAAGGATCTAGTTTGGAATTAGTCTAGATCGAGCTATGATAAAAAGATAATCGTGAGGCCCGCGTTCGGGCTGACCAGCGCGGGTGGAGAACCAGACAGATCATGCGCCTCAGCAAAACCACGAACTACGCGATCCGCATCCTCCTCGACTGCGCGTTCGCAGAGCCGAACCTCGTGAAAGTCGCTGAAATTTCTGAACGTTGCGACATCACGCTGCAGAATACGTTCAAGATCGTGCATCTCCTGTCGCGCGCGGGCTTCATTCGCGCCGTGCGCGGTCGCCACGGCGGCGTCCGGCTCGCCAGGCCCGCCTCCGAGATTCGGATCGGCGACGTCGTTCGCGCCGTGGAGATCCTGCACCTCGAGATCGAGCGCGAGACCGCGCAGGGCTCGGCGGAGCAAGGGCAGCTCGCGGCGCTCGATCAACTGTTCGACGACGCTTTGGGCGCCTTCATCAGCGTGCTCGACGAGCATACGCTGGAGCAGATGCTCAAGGCGCAGCGTAAGGAAACGCCCGCCGCGCGCGCGAAAACGAAGCTTCAGCGTCGCAGCAAGCCGCTCTCCGTGAGCGGCAGCGGCGCACGCCGCCAGCAGGCGAGCCACGGCTGATACCGCTTCTTTACTTTGGAATTCTTCAAAAGAGAATTTTTGAATGATTCCAACTGGCTGATGCTTCATCAGCACGCTTGACTCCGTCCATCGAAAAGGGTTGCTTAGGCGCAACGACCGCAGGCTTGCGGTCGTGCACCGTGTCCTTTTCGGGGCCTTGAACCCCGACAATAGGAAGGCTGATCCGATGGTTCGCGAATTGCGCCCGCGCCGGGTGTCGCACGCATGCCGTGCGCTCGCGCGTTCTTCTCGAAATCCCGTTGCCCTAAACCCCGTTGCAGAGCTGTGCCGGTGGGAGGTTTGCCATGCGCAGATCTAGCCCCGCGCTTGAACTCGTCGAGAGGCCGTGTCGCGACGGCACGGTCGCCGTTGCACAGGGGCCTGAGCGCCTGATCGGTCTCGGCTTCCGTTACTGGGTCGCCGGCTATAAATCCGGCGACATCGACCGTTGGGAGGACGCTTGGCGGATCTATGCGCATGCGCTCGGTCCCAACGCGGCCCGCACGGCGGTATCCGAGCTCTCCGCCTGGGTTCGCGCCGTGAGCGCGGCCGCCCGTCGCGAGATCGAGGTCAAGAGCGGTGACTGCGACGGCTTCTGCCGCGACGAGTGCCTGGCGCTGTCGATGATTGCCGCCTGCCAGCACAACACCTGCCCCGCCATGCGCGCCTGCGCCTTCGCGCTGATCGAAAGCTCGCTGATCGACGAGGTTGTCCATCACGCCGAAAGCTTCGCCGTCACCATGCGCGGTCTCGATCAGGTGCTGCCGCCGGCATTGATCGTCAACGCGGCCGCTTACGCGTCCGCGTCGCACGGCGCAGCGTTGAGACAGTAGGGCAGGGACGCGTCATGATTGTCTGTTCCTGTCAGCAGGTCTCCGATTTCGACATCGAGCTCGCGCTGCTCGACATCCTGAACCAGCCGGAAGCGCCGATCCCGACGCCCGGCGTCGTCTACCGCTACATGCAGCGGCGCATGCAGTGCTGCGGCTGCGCGCCGGTGGCCGTCGATGTGATTTACGCCAAGCTCGAGGATCTCGCGACGCGCGGGCTGATCTGCCCCTACCTCAGCCTCTCGACGCGCGAGCGTCTCCAGCGCATCCAGCAGCAGACGCGCGGCAAGCGGGTGGTGCTGCTCGAGGCGGCGGAGTAGCCCGCTCCGGCGGGCTGCTCGTAATCCCTTTCCCATCCGGCAGTCTCGGCATAAGCATCGGGGCCTATCGCACCCCGTGGAGTTCCGTGTGATTTCCGTCCTGCTGCCGAGAGTTCTGAGGGCGGTCTCTCTCGCGACCGCGATGCTTGCCGTCGTAGGCGCCCCGGCCGAGGCACTCCCCGTCCGAAAGACCCACGCCAC
This sequence comes from Hyphomicrobium sp., assembly GCF_036833075.1. Classification (GTDB taxonomy): domain Bacteria; phylum Pseudomonadota; class Alphaproteobacteria; order Rhizobiales; family Hyphomicrobiaceae; genus Hyphomicrobium_C. Next base: position 32,990 of record NZ_DAITQL010000005.1, on the reverse strand, counting down.
GATGGTGCTCGACGCCATCGACACGTTTCTCCTGCCCCGCTTCGAGACGCTGACCGAGACGACGGGCACGCTCGCGACCGCCGTCGAGGCCGTCTGCAAGACGGGAGACGAGGCGTCCCGCAAGGCGGCCCGCGCGGCATTCGCCGACACCGTCCGCGCCTGGGGCGCGCTCGATTTCATCCGATTCGGCCCGTCCGCGCGCGCCCACCGCCTCGAGCGCATCTTCTTCTGGCCCGACCCGCGCGGGTTCACGTCGCGGCAGTTGAACGCGCTTCTGGCCGCGCGGAAGCCCGAGCTCATCGCGCCCGGCGCGCTCGCGTCGCAAAGCGTCGCCGTCCAGGGATTGACGCCGCTCGAGATCCTGCTCTTCGACGAGAAGATGCCGCTCGGCTCCGGCGCGGACGAGGCGGCGCGCTACCGTTGCGCGATGGCCGGCGCCATGGCGGCCAACATCCATGCCGTCGCAGGTGAGATCCAGGCGGGCTGGATCGGCGAGGACGGGTTCCGCATTAAGATGCTGACCCCGGGCTCCGACAACCCGCTCTACAAGGACGCCTCGGAGACCGTGCGCGAGGTCCTGAAGGCGTTCGTCGCGGGGATCGAGCTCGGCCGCGACCGGTTCATTCTGCCCGAGCTGACCGCGGTGACCGCCACGCCCCCGCGGCGCGTGCGCCTCGCGTTCGAGACCTCCGGCCTCACCGGTGCCTACCTGAAGTCCTCCCTCGTCGCCTTGAAGGAGCTCTACGAAGCGATCGGCCTCGACGCCTACGTCCCCCCAGACAAGCCGTGGATGACGAGCTTCCTATCCACGTCGTGGAACAGCCTGCTCGCCGACGTGGAGCGGCTCGACGGCCTGCGCGCGGACGAGCGCGGATCGGAAGCTCACCTGCACGCCTTGCGCAAGATGCGCTTCGACCTCTCCGGCATCCGCCAGATCGTCGTCAAGGAGCTGGCGCCCGCTGCGGACATCGTCATGGGGTTCAACGAGCTCGATGGTGATTGATCGGCGCCAGTTTCTGGTCGGCTCCCTGGTGACGCTCGCCGCCGCCGGCGAGGCGTGGGCGTCCTCCGAGGACCTGGCCGGCGCCGCGCCCTGCCTCTACGCATCCGGCGCGCGATTGGCCGATGGCACGTATGCCGTGCTCGTCGTCGGCGACGACGGCCGCATCCTGCGCGAGATCCCGATGTCCGCGCGCGGCCACGACATCGCCGTCGATCGTGTGGCGCGCCGCGCCGTCATCTTCGCGCGGCGGCCGGGCCTCTTCGCGCTCGCTTTCGACGTCGCGGGGCGCCGCGCGCCGGAGGTCTTCGTGCCTCCGCCGGACCGGCATTTCTACGGACACGGCGTGTTTTCCGGGGACGGTCGCCTCGTCTACGCGACCGAGCACGACGTCGACACCGGCGAGGGCGTGATCGGCATCTACGACGCGACCGGGAGCTGGCGGCGCGTCGGCGAGTTTCCGTCCTACGGCGTGGGCCCCCACGAGGCGATCCTGCTGTCGGATGGCCGCACGCTTGCGGTCGCCAACGGCGGCTTCGGCAACGATCCCGCGACGGGGCGCGAAAGCATCGGCGTCGCCGACATGCAGCCGAACGTCGCCTTCGTCGACCTTTCGACCGGCGCGCTCAAGGCGCGTCACGGCGTGCCGGCCGCCATCAACCTCCTGTCGCTGCGCCACCTCGCCGAGACGCCCAGCGGCGATATCTGGTTCGGCGCACAATGGCTGGGCGGCCTCGAGGACGCCCCGGCGCTGCTCGGACGCGTCGGTCTCGAGAGACCGATCGCCATGCTCGAGACGACCGATCCCATGGGCATCGCCTTGAAGGGCTATATCGGCGCTGTGGCGGTGAGTGGCGACGGCCGCCTGCTCGCCGCATCGGCGCCCCTCGCCGGCCGGATCGTCTGCCTGGACACCGAAACCGGCCGCATCGCGCACGAGATCGCGATCAAGGACAGCTCCGGTATCACGGTCGGCGGGGGAGCGGGCGAGTTCGCGATGAGCACGGGCGAGGGTGTGGTGCGCGTCGAGGATCGGGACGGCCGCGCGAGCGTGCGGGAATTTCCCGGGACGGAGTTCGACAATCACCTGCGCCGCGTTTGACGGCTCGCGCATCCGACCTTAGAAGCGTCGAAGTCCTCCGCCGCGGCCGAGACGACATGCGCCTTTCCTCACTGATGACGGATACCGGGATCGCCGCCGAACCGGCGGGCGCTGATGCGATCGATATCGCGCGCATCACCGCCGACAGCCGGCAGGCGTCGTCGGGCGCGTTGTTCGTCGCCCTCGCCGGGACCAAGGCGGACGGCAGCAGGTTCATTGCGGATGCCGTCGCGAAAGGCGCCGTGGTGGTGCTGGCGGGAGAAGGCGCCGCGGTCCCCGAAGGTCTCGCCGTCCCCGTGCTGCGCGCCAGGGAGCCGCGCCGCGCGCTCGCGCGGATGGCGGCCCGCTTCTACAGCGCCCAGCCCGAAACCGCCGTCGCCGTCACGGGCACCAGCGGCAAGACCTCCGTCGCCGAGTTCACGCGCCAGCTCTTCGCCGCCGCCGGACACGAGGCGGCCTCCCTCGGCACCATCGGCGTCGTCAAGCCAGGCGGCGCGGTCTACGGGTCGCTGACCACGCCCGATCCGGTGACGCTGCACGAGACGCTGGCCGGCCTTGCGCGCGAAGGCGTCACCCATCTCGCGTTCGAAGCCTCGTCCCACGGCCTGGATCAATACCGCCTCGACGGCGTGAGGATCGCCGCGGCTGCCTTTACGAACCTCGGCCGCGATCATCTCGACTATCACCCGACCACAGAAGCCTACCTCGCCGCCAAGCTGCGTCTCTTCGAGGAGCTATTGCCGGACGGCGCGCCCGCCGTCGTCAACGTCGACGGACCGTGCGCCGGGGATGTGGTGCGCGTCGTGGAGAGACGCGGGCTGCCCCTGATCACGGTCGGCGCGGCGGGCGAGACGGTGCGCCTTGCGAAGCTCGACCGCGACGGCTTCGCGCAACGACTCATCATCGCGCGTGCCGGCCGCACCTACGATGTCCGTCTGCCGCTGATCGGCACCTATCAGGCCGCCAATGCGCTCGTTGCCGTCGGGCTCGCACTTGCCGTCGGCGAGGATCCCGCCGTCGTCATCCCCGCGCTCGCGCACCTCTCCGGCGTCAAGGGACGTCTCGAGATCGTCGGCGAGCGCAACGGCGGCCTCGCCGTCGTCGACTACGCCCACAAGCCCGAGGCGCTCGAGGCGGCGCTCGACGGCGTGCGCCCGTTTGTGAGCGGAAAGCTCATCTGCGTCTTCGGCTGCGGCGGCGACCGCGACCGCGGCAAGCGCCCGATCATGGGCGCCATCTCCGTGAAACGCGCCGACGTGACGATCGTGACGGACGACAATCCGCGCAACGAGGATCCGGCCGCCATCCGCGCCGCGATCCTGGCGGGCGCGCCCGGTGCGGCCGAGATCGGCGACCGCGGGGAGGCGATCCGCGCCGCCGTGGCGATGATGCGGCCCGGAGACGTCGTTCTGGTCGCCGGAAAAGGCCACGAAACGGGCCAGATCGTCGGCCAGAGGGTAGTCCCGTTTTCGGATCACGACTGCCTGCGCCAGGCGTTGCAAACCCCCTGAGCATAAACAGCAAGACGGCGTCGTCGAGACGCGTGGAGCATGATCGATGTCGGACGCTCCCCTGTGGACCTTTGACGAGCTGGTGCGCGCCGCGGCGGCCCGCCCCGAGCGGGCGACCGGCGCCCCGATCGCCGGTCTCTCCATCGACACGCGCACGCTGGCGCCCGGCGATCTCTTCGTCGCCCTCAAGGACCAGCGCGACGGTCACGCGTTCGTCGCCGATGCCTTCGCTGCGGGCGCCGCTGCCGCGCTCGTGTCGGAGGGCTATGAGGCCCGGCCCGACGACGGCCCGCTGATCCGCGTCCCCGATACGCTGGCCGGTCTCGAAGCCATCGGCCGCGCCGCCCGCGCCCGCCTCGCGCCCGAGGCGCGCGTCATCGCGGTCACGGGCAGCGCCGGCAAGACCGGCACAAAGGACATGCTGCGCGCGGCCCTCTCCCGCATCGGACCCACGCACGGCGCCGACAAGTCCTTCAACAACCACTGGGGCGTGCCGCTGACGCTCGCGCGCATGCCGGCCTCAACGCGCTTCGGCGTGTTCGAGATCGGCATGAACCACCCCGGCGAGATCACGCCGCTGGTCCGGTTGGTCCGGCCGCATGTCGCCATCGTCACGACCGTCGAGCCGGTGCATCTCGCGCAGTTCCCGAACGTCGAGGCGATTGCGGAAGCGAAGGCGGAGATCTTCCTCGGCCTCGAGCCCGGCGGCACCGCCGTCATCAACCGCGACAACACGCATTTCGACATCCTGCGCCTCCGCGCCGAGGCTGCGGGCGCCCGTGTCGTGTCGTTCGGCCAGGATGCCCGCGCCGACGTGCGGCCGAAGGCGCTGGAGCTGTCGTCGGAGGGGACGGTGATCGATCTCGCCCTCGGCGGCCGCGACGTTCGCGTCCGCCTCGCCGTGCCGGGCGTCCACATCGCCTTGAACGCGCTCGCCGTCGCCGCGGCCGTGCACGCGGCAGGCGCGGACGTGGAGGAGGCGTTGTCCGTCCTTGCGGCACTGCCGCCCCCGCCGGGGCGCGGCGTGCGCACCGAGCTGCCGCTCGCGGGCGGCAAAATCCTTCTGATCGACGAGAGCTACAACGCCAACCCGGCATCCATGCGCGCAGCCCTCGCCGTGCTCGGCACCGTGCCGCGATCCGCCTTCGGACGCCGCATCGCCGTGCTCGGCGACATGCTGGAGCTCGGCCCGCAGGAGAAAAGCCTCCACGTCGCGCTCAAGGAAGCTGTTGACGCTGCCGGCATGGATCTGGTTTTTGCCTGTGGACCCAATATGGCTCACCTTTTCGAGGCGCTTGCGCCCGAACGGCGGGGCGCCTGGGCCTCGGACTCGGCCACGCTGGGCGCGCGGCTGCTGGAAGAGCTGAGACCGGGCGACGTTGTCATGGTCAAGGGCTCGAACGGCAGCCGCATGGGGCCGCTCGCCGATCTCCTGCGCCGGACGTTGAAGTGAGGACGCCGAGTTGGGTAATGTCGGGTCCGGGGGACGGCCGAGGCCGGGGGAAGGGGTGACATGCTGTACGAGCTCGTGGCTTTCAGCGACCAGATCGGCATCCTGAACGTCTTCCGCTACATCACCTTCCGCACCGGCGGCGCCGTCTTCACCGCGCTTCTGTTCGTGCTTCTCTTCGGCCCCGGCATCATCGACCTCCTGAGGTTGAAGCAGGGCAAGGGCCAGCCCATCCGCGAGGACGGCCCCCAGTCGCACTTCTCGAAAAAGGGCACGCCCACCATGGGCGGCCTGATGATCCTCGCCAGCGTCACCGTGGCGACGCTGCTCTGGTCGGATCTCTCGAACGGCTACGTCTGGGTCGTTCTTCTGGTCACGCTCGCCTATGGCGGCATCGGCTTCTACGATGACTATCTGAAGGTCACCAAGCAGCAGTCGAGCGGCTTCGGCGGCAAGGCACGGCTTGGGCTCGAGATGCTGGTGGCGGCGCTCGCGGTCTACGTCATCATGGGTCTGTCCGTGCCCGAGCTCTCGGGCAAGCTCGCGCTGCCGTTCTTCAAGACAGCGCTGATCGATCTCGGCGCCATGTTCATCATCGTCGGCATGTTCGTGATCGTCGGCGCCGGCAATGCGGTCAACCTGACCGACGGCCTCGACGGACTGGCGATCGTTCCCGTCATGATCGCGGCCGCCACCTTCGGCCTCATCTCCTATCTGATCGGCAACTACAAGTTCGCGGGCTATCTGCAGATCCACCACGTCGCCGGCACCGGCGAGCTGGCGGTGATCTGCGGCGCCCTGATCGGCGCGGGCCTGGGCTTCCTGTGGTTCAACGCGCCGCCCGCCATGATCTTCATGGGCGACACCGGCTCGCTCGCGCTCGGCGGCGCGCTCGGCGCCATCGCGGTCGCGACCAAGCACGAGGTCGTGCTGGCCATCGTCGGCGGCCTGTTCGTGCTGGAGACGCTGTCGGTCATCATCCAGGTGACCTCGTACAAGCTCACGGGCAAGCGTGTCTTTCGCATGGCCCCGTTGCACCATCACTATGAGCAGAAGGGCTGGAAGGAGAGCACTGTCGTCGTGCGCTTCTGGATCATCGCCGTGATCCTGGCCCTGATCGGCCTTGCCACCCTGAAGTTGCGCTGATGCCCGGCACCGCAATGCGGCATCGCATCTGGACCCCGACCTCCGTCGGGGTGACGCACCATTTTGAGGCGTGCGGCGAGACTGACACGCGCCGTCATCCCGGCGCAGGCCGGGATCCAGACACCCATCCGAATGATGCAAACAGGGCCCCGTTCGCCGCGCACCCGATTCAACCGCTCTCAAAAAGGCATTAGCCTCACTCCATGATTCGCGTGACGGCCTTCAAGGATCGGACGGTCGCGGTGTTCGGGCTCGGCGCCTCGGGCCTCGCCACCGTGCGCGCGCTCGAGGCGGGCGGCGCGCGTGTCGCCGCCTGGGACGACAGCGTCGCGGGCCGCGCTGCCGCTGAGGAAGCAGGCGTGCCACTCGTCGACCTCGCCTCCGCCGACTGGTCCCTGTTTGCGGCGCTCGTGCTGGCGCCCGGCGTTCCGCTGACGCATCCCGAGCCGCATTGGACGGTGGAGAAGGCAAAAGCCGCCGGCATCGAGGTGATCGGCGACGTCGAGCTGTTCTTCCGCGAGCGGGCTGCAACCTGCCCTCAGGCGCCCGTCATTGCCATCACCGGCACCAACGGCAAGTCCACCACCACCGCGCTCATCGCCCACATCCTGGGCAGCTTCGGCAACGACGTGCAACTCGGTGGCAACATCGGCCGCGCCGTGCTGACGCTGGAGGCGCCCGCGCCGGACCGCATCCACGTGCTCGAGCTGTCGAGCTTCCAGATCGACCTCGCGCCGGGCGCAGCCCCGACCGTCGCCGTGCTCTTGAACGTCACCCCCGACCACATCGACCGCCACGGCACCGTGGAGCACTACGCGGAGGTCAAAAGCCGCCTCGTCGCCAACGCCGGGGCGACCGCCGTGATCGGCGTCGACGACGACTGGTGCCGGCGCATCGCGGATACGCTCGAGGCGCGCGGGCGGACGAAGGTGCGCCGCATCTCCGTGCGCGCCGCCGTGGCAGACGGCATCTACGCGCAAGACGCGAAGCTCTACGAGAACGGCCGCGAGCGCGCAGCCCTCGATGGCATCGCCACGCTGCGCGGCGCGCACAATTGGCAGAACGCGGCCGCCGCCGTCGCCGCCGTCGAGGCACTGCCCGAGAGGTTCCACGCCGGCGGCGATCTGCAAGCGGCGCTTCGAAGCTTTCCCGGTCTCGCGCACCGCCTCGAGGTGGTGGACAAAATCGGCCCCGTCGACTTCATCAACGACAGCAAGGCGACCAACGCCGACAGCACCGAGAAGGCCCTCGCGTCCTTCGCCGGCGACATCTACTGGATCCTCGGCGGCAGGCCGAAGGCCGGCGGCATCGCCACGCTTGCCGCCTACTTCCCGCGCATCGCCCGGGCTTATCTGATCGGCGAGGCGACGGACGCGTTCGCGGCCACTCTCGGCGAATCTGTTCCCTTCGAGCGTTGCGGCACGCTCGGCGCCGCCGTCCGCCGCGCCGCCGACGATGCGCTTGCCGCCAACCGGCCGGGAAGCGTCGTGCTGCTTTCGCCGGCCTGCGCCTCCTACGATCAGTTCAGGAACTTCGAGGAGCGCGGCGACGCCTTCAGGCACCTCGTGGCCGAGCGTGTCGCCGGAAGGGCCAGCGCATGAAGTTCTCGCGCGCCGACAGGAGCCGGCTCGCCGAATGGTGGTTCACGGTCGACCATGTGCTGCTCTACGCCATCCTGATCGTGGTCGCGACCGGGCTCGTGCTGTCCATTGCGGCGAGCCCCGCCGTCGCCCTGAAGAAGGGATTTCCGGCCTATTACTTCGTCGAGCGCCACGTGGTCTTCTCGGTGATCGGCATGGGGCTCATGCTCGCCGTGTCGCTGCTGGCGCCCGCTTCCGTGCGCCGCCTCTCGCTCGCGGTGCTCGCGGTTTCGATGATCGGTCTCGTCGCCGTCCTTCTCGTCGGCGAGGAGATCAACGGCGCCCGCCGCTGGCTCTCCATCGAAGGCCGCTCGATCCAGCCGTCGGAGTTCGCCAAGCCCGCCTTCGTGGTGGTCTCGGCTTGGCTCCTGGCGGAGGCGCGCCGCCGCCCCGACATGCCGGCCTCGGCGCTGGCGCTGGCGCTGTTCGCGGTCTTCGCCGGCCTCCTCGTCGTGCAGCCGGACGTCGGCCAGACCATGCTCGTGACGTTGGTCTGGACCGCGATGCTATTCGTTTCGGGACTGGCGCTGAAAGGGGCGGCCCTTGCGGCCGTCATGGGCGCGGTCGGCCTCTACGGCGCCTATCTCTACTTCCCGCACGTCGCCTTCCGCATCGACCGCTTCTTCGGCCCCCAGACGAGCAGCGACTACAGCCAGGGCGCACGCGCCATCCAGTCCTTCGTCGAAGGGGGCTTCCTCGGCCGCGGGCCGGGCGAGGGCACCATCAAGACCTCGCTGCCCGACGCCCATACCGACTACATCTTCGCCGTCGTCGCCGAGGAGTACGGCGCGCTCGCCTGCCTCGCGCTTCTCGCGCTGTTCGCGTTCGTCGTCCTGCGCGCGCTCCGCCACGCCGAGAGCGAGCCGGATCCGCCGACGCGCCTCGCCGTCATCGGCCTCGCCCTGATGTTCGGCTTCCAGGCCCTGATCAACATGGGCGTCAACGTCGGCCTGCTGCCGGCCAAGGGCATGACGCTGCCCTTCCTTTCGGCCGGCGGCTCGTCCATGCTGGCGATCTCCCTGACGCTCGGTATGCTGCTGGCGCTCACTCGCCGTCGTCCGGATGCGGACCGCCTCAAAAAGCCCCCATTGATGCCGAGCCTTCCGAGCCTCAAACCATGATCGTTTCCCCTTCGCCGGAACTCCGACGTGACGCGTGAGCCGCCCTCGATCCTGCTAGCCGCCGGCGGAACCGGCGGACACCTGTTCCCCGCCTTCGCGCTTGCCGAGGAACTGGGCCGCCGCGGCTTCCCCGTCGATCTGGTGACGGACATGCGCGGCGACCGCTACGGCACCGGCTTTCCCGCGCGCGCGGTCTATCGGCTCCCCGCCGCGACACCCGGCAGCAAGCGCAATCCGATCGCGCTTGCGAAGGCGAGCTTGACGCTCCTGCGCGGCATCCGCCAAGCGAGAGCCCTCCTGCGCACGCTGAAGCCCGCCGCGGTGGTGGGCTTCGGCGGCTATCCGACCATTCCGCCCCTGGTCGGCGCGTGGATGCTGGGCATCCCGTCGATCATCCACGAGCAGAACGCGGTCCTGGGCCGCGCCAACCGCGCGCTCGCGCGCCCGGCCGCGGCCATCGCCACGTCGTTCCGCAAGACCCGGAAGCTCGACGGGCCGCTGGCCGAGAAAGCGCGCTTCACCGGCAACCCCGTCCGCGGCGCCGTCATCGAGGCGGCGAAGATCCCCTATCCCCCGCTCGCGCCCGAGGGCCCGCTCCGGCTCCTGGTGTTCGGCGGCAGCCAGGGCGCCCGCTTCTTCTCGGACGCCGTCCCCCCCGCGCTCGCGATGCTTCCCGAGCCGCTCCGCCGGCGCCTAAAGCTCGTGCAGCAGGCCCGCCCCGAGGACATCGACGCGGTGAGGGCCGCGATCGCGGCCGCCGGCATCGACGCCGAGATCGCGCCGTTTTTCAAAGGCTTGCCAGAGATCATGGCCGAGAGCCACCTGATCGTCGCGCGGGCTGGCGCCTCCTCGGTCGCGGAGCTGGCCGTCATCGGCCGCCCGTCGATCCTCGTACCTTTGCCGCATTCTCTCGACAGTGATCAGCTTGAGAACGCGACCAATCTTGCCGAATCGGGGGGTAGTTGGTGTATCGAGCAGAAGGATCTGTCGCCGGCGCGGCTGGCGACGGAGATCGGCCGGCTGCTCGGCGCGCCTGAAACGCTCGCCGCGGCGGCCGCCCGCGCGAAAGCCCAGGGCCAGGCGCAGGCGGTGGGTTTGCTGGCCGATCTCGTGCAAGACGTGATCGGCGGCGAAAGCGCGTTGCGGCGCTGACGGAAGGCCGCGCGGGACGCCTGTTGCGGCAGGCCGAACGCAGGCTCGATCGCACCGTTACGCCGGGCGCCAGAGACAGGAAGCACCACGCATGCAGTTGCCGAGCGACATCGGACCATTCCACATCATCGGCATCGGCGGCATCGGCATGAGCGCCATCGCCGAGATCCTGCTCGCGAAAGGCTATCGGGTCCAGGGCAGCGACCAGAAGGAGAGCGCGAACGTGCGCCGCCTTCGCGCCAAGGGCATCCGCGTCTCGGTCGGCCATGACGCGGCGAACCTGGAAGGCGCCGGCCAGGTCGTCATCTCGACGGCCGTCAAGGAGACCAACCCCGAGCTCGAAGCCGCACGCGCCAAGGGCCTTCCTATCATCCGCCGGGCCGAGATGCTGGCCGAGCTGATGCGCCTCTACGCGACCGTTTCGGTGACCGGCACGCACGGCAAGACGACGACGACCTCGCTTGTCAGCTCCATCTTCGAGCAGGCCGCGCTCGACCCCACCGTGATCACCGGCGGCATCATCAACGCCTGGGGATCGAACGCGCGCCTCGGCAAGGGCCGCTGGATGATCGTCGAAGCCGACGAGAGCGACGGCACGTTCACGCGCCTCCCGACGGAGATCGGCGTCGTCACCAACATCGATGCCGAGCACCTCGATTACTTCGGCACCGTCGAGGCCATGCATCGCGAGTACGAAGCCTTCTTGCGCAACATCCCCTTCTACGGCTTGACCGTCGCCTGCATCGATCACCCGGTCGTGCGCGGGATGGTCGAGCGGCTCCACCTTCGCCGCGACGGCCGCCGCCTCTTGACCTACGGCACGCGCGAGGATGCCGATCTCGTGCTGCGCCAGATCGTGAGCGACGGGCACACGATCGTGATGGATGCGGATCTGGGTAAGCGGGTGAAGGGCGGGCCGCGCGCCATTCGAGGCTGGGTCGTGCCCATGCCGGGCCAGCACAACGCGCTGAACGCGCTCGCCGCCATCGCCGTCGCCGCCGAGGCCGGCCTCTCCGACGCGGTGATCCGCGCTGGGCTCGCGGCCTTTTCCGGCGTCAAGCGCCGCTTCCAGCTCACCGGCACCTGGAACGGCGTCGAGATCTTCGACGACTACGGCCATCATCCGGCCGAGATCGCGGCCGTCCTCGCGGCGGCCCGCGCCGGCGCCAAGGGCAATGTCGTCGCCGTCGTCGAGCCGCACCGCTATACGCGCGTGCGCGACCTCTTCGGCGAGTTCTCGGCCTGCTTCCGCGCCGCCGACAGCGTCGTCGTGGCCCCTCTCTATAGCGCCGGCGAGGCGCCGATCGACGGCATCGATCCGGAGGCGCTGGCGGAAGGCATTCGCGCGACTGGACATGCGGCCGTCGCCACCATCGGTGACCCGCGGGAGCTCGTCGGCATCGTGCAGCGTCTGACCCGCCCCGGCGACATGGTGATCTGCCTCGGCGCCGGCAACTCGACCGAATGGGCGCACGCACTCCCCGAGTGGCTCGCCGCCGCCGAGCCCCGCCGCGCCGGGAGCGCGCTGTGATCTCTTTCGGCGTCGACATTACGCACCGGATCCCACTTCTCCTCCCCCCTTGTGGGGGAGGTCGGGAGGGGGGGATTGCAGAACGGCTATTGTCGTGGTTCCCCCCACCCCTAACCCCTCCCCACAAGGGTGAGGGGAAGCCATGACCTTCCTCGACATCACGGCTGACCTCACCCGACGCATGCCCGAGCTGCGCGGCCGCCTCGCCGCCAACGTCGCGCTCGCCGACATCACGTGGTTCCGCGCCGGCGGCCCCGCACAGGTGCTCTTCACGCCCGCCGATGAAGCCGACCTCGCCTATTTCCTGAAGCACAAGCCGAGCGACCTGCCGGTGTTCGTCATCGGCCTCGGCTCGAACCTGCTCGTACGCGACGGCGGCGTGCCGGGCATCGTCATCCGCCTCGGCCGTGGCTTCGCCGAGATCAAGGTCGAGCCGAACCATCGCCTGCGCGCCGGCACCGCCTGCCCGGACGTCAAGGTCGCCCGCGCGGCGGCCGACGCCGGCATCGCCGGCCTCGCGTTCTACCGCGGCATCCCGGGCTCCATCGGCGGCGCGCTGCGCATGAACGCCGGCGCCCATGGCAGCGAGACCAAGGACGTGCTGATCGAGGCCCGCGCCGTCGATCCGGAAGGCAACATCCACGTGCTCTCGCTCGCCGACATGGGCTTCACCTATCGTCACAGCGCCGTGCCACGCGATTGGATCTTCACCGAAGCCACCTACCAGGGCACGCCCGGCAACCCCGCCGACATCCTGCGCGACATGGAGGCCGTCGCCGCTTACCGCGAGCAGAACCAGCCCATCAAGGAGCGCACCGGCGGCTCGACGTTCAAGAACCCGCCCGGTCACAGCGCCTGGAAGCTGATCGACGACGCGGGCTGTCGCGGCTTTCGCGTTGGCGGCGCGCAGGTGTCGGAGAAACACTGCAACTTTCTGATCAACACTGAAGGCGCCTCCGGCGAGGACATCGAGCGCCTCGGCGAAACTGTACGCGCGCGCGTCAAGGCCAAGGCAGGCGTGACGCTCGAATGGGAGATCATCCGCCTCGGGCGCCCGTTGGACGGCCGCCCCGTGGGCGAGGCACTGGCAGAGACCGCAATATCATGACCGACAAGCTTCCCGCCGCCCCGCCGCGCACGTTCGGTCACGTCGCCGTGCTGATGGGCGGCCTCTCCGCGGAGCGCGCCGTCAGCCTCCGCTCGGGCGAGGCCGTGGCGGCCGCGCTCGAAGGCGAGGGCTATCGCGTGACGCGCATCGACGTCGGGCGCGACATCGCGCGGCGCCTCGACGAGATCCGCCCCGAGGTCTGCTTCAACGCCCTGCACGGCTGCTTCGGCGAGGACGGGCTGATCCAGGGCGTGCTCGAGACGATGGCCATCCCCTACACGCATTCGGGTGTCCTCGCCTCCGCGCTCGCCATGCACAAGGAGAAGGCCAAGGCGATCATGAAGCCGGCCGGCGTGCCGGTGGCCGAGGCGAAGCTCCTCTCGCGCGCGGACGCCGCCGCCCACGCGCTCCCGCCGCCCTATGTCGTGAAGCCCGTCGACGAGGGCTCGAGCGTGGGTGTGCTCATCATCCGCGCCGGAACGAACGACTGGGCGAAGCTTATCCGCGACGGCGGCCCGGCGGAGCAGATCGTCATGGTCGAGCGCTTCATCCCCGGCCGCGAGCTGACCTGCGCCGTCATCGGCGACTTCGTGACCGAGGTGATCGAGATCGTCCCCGAGAAGGGCCTCGCCTTCTACGATTTCGAGGCGAAATACGCTCCCGGCGGCTCCCGCCACGAGCTTCCGGCCGACATTTTACCGGATGTTTACCGATTGATCCGGAAATACACCCTGGCGGCCCATGCGTCGCTCGGCTGTCGTGGCGTCTCGCGCGCGGATTTCCGCTTCGACGACACGGCAGGGGGGACCGGCGAGCTGATCTGCCTGGAGGTGAACACGCAGCCGGGCATGACCGGGACCTCTCTGGTTCCGGAGCTGGCGGCATACGCGGGCTGGTCGTTTGGCGAGCTCGTCCGATGGATCGTCGAGGACGCGAGTTGTTCGAGGTAGGCCAGAGCGGAACGAACCGGCGGCAGGCGCACGATGCGCTTCTGCTCTCCCGCGCTCACGCCCCGGCGCCTCCCGACGAGAGACCCCGCCTCACGGCCAAGGAACCCTACCAGGTCGACGCCGATCTCGAGGCAGCCCCGGGCCCTCAAGCCGCCCCCCGCACGCCGCGCCTTGCGCGCCTCCTGCTCGCGGCGCTTGGCATCGGCCTTGCCCTCGGCGCCGTCGAGGAGGCGGCCCGCCACGCCGGACATGCCCCGAAGCTCGAGCGTCTCGCGCGTCTCATGGGCTTCGGCATCGATCAGGTGGCGCTGGTCGGCCATCGCTACGCCTATGACCGCGATGTCTTCGATGCGCTCGACCTCGCCAACGTCCGCACCTTCGCCGCGCTCGACACGGCCGCCGTGAAGGCGCGCATCGAGCGGCTGTCCTGGATCGATACCGCCGAGCTGACCCGCGTCTTCCCGGGACGCCTCGACATCCGCGTCACGGAGCGCAAGCCCTACGCCGTCTGGTCGCGCGCCGATCGCGTCTACCTGATCGACCGCACGGGGCGCGTGCTGGCGGCCGTCAACGGCACGGCTCTTCCCGATCTGCCGCGCGTTTCTGGCGAGGGAGCCGCATCGGAAGCGGCCGGTTTTCTCGCCACGCTCGCCCGCTACCCCGAGATTGCCGCGCGTTTTGTCGAGGCCGAGCGCGTCTCGGACCGCCGCTGGCGCCTGAAGCTCGCCAACAAGGCGACCATCGAGCTGCCGGCCGACGACGAGGTGGCGGCGCTGGAGGAGCTCACGCGCGATGGCGCGCTGATGCAACGCGTCGCCGCCGGCAGCGCCACGCTCGATTTCCGCGGCCCCGGCCGCGCAGCCGTCCGCTCCGAGCCGGAGGCCGCGGTGGCGGTGTCCGCCTCAGCCTCCACTCCCGGCTCTTGAGGGAGGACACCATGGGGCGGGACAGGGCGAGGCCGCATAGCGGATCGAAGGGCGTCACCGGAGTGCTCGACATCGGCACCAGCAAGATCGCGTGCCTGATCGCCGCGGCAGGGCCCGCAGGCGTGCGCGTGATCGGCGTCGGCCACCAGCGGGCCGAAGGCGTCAAGGGCGGCGTCGTGATCGACCTCGACCGCGCCGAGCAGGCGGCCCGTGCCGCCGTGGCCGCGGCCGAGCGCATGGCCGGCGTCGAGCTCTCCGAGGTGCACGTCGCCGTCTCCTGCGGCCGCCTCAAGTCGCAGAATTTTTCCGCCCGGGCCGAGATCGCAAGCGGTGTTGTCCGGGAGGACGACGTCCGCCGCCTGATGACGGCGGGCCAGGCGTACGTCGAGCAGGGTGGTCGCGCGCTCGTGCACATGAACGAGGTGGCGCTCAGGCTCGACGGCGCGCCGGGCGTCCGCGATCCGCGGGGCCTCGCCGCGCGCGAGCTGGCCTTCGACCTCCATGCCGTGACGGCCGACGAGGCGCCGCTCCGCAACCTGCTGATGGTCGTCGGGCGCTGCTATCTGGAGCCCGCGACCCACGTCCCGACCCCGCTCGCGAGCGCGATCGCCGTTGCAACCGAGGACGAGCGCCGTCTCGGCGTGACGGTCGTCGATATCGGCGCCGGCACGGCGAGCCTCGCCATGTTCGCCGAGGACCGCTTCGTCTATGCCTGCGCCGCGCCGATCGGCGGCACGCAGATCACCTTCGACATCGCCCGCGCGTTGCATACGCCCCTTGCGGAAGCCGAGCGAATCAAAGCGCTTTATGGCACAGTCGTCTGCGCTCCGTCGGACGAGCACGATGCCTTCACCTACTCGTCTGCGGGCGAGGACGACGGCATCCTGTATCACATGACGAAAGCCGAGCTTGCCGAGGTGATCCGGCCGCGTATCACGGCCATGTGCCACCACATCCGGCAGCGCTTGGAGGAGTGTGAGATGACGGCATATGCCGGCCGCTGTCTTGTGCTCACGGGGGGCACGAGCCAGTTGACCGGCTTGGCTGATTTCATGGCCGCCGAGCTGGGGCGGCCGGTGCGCGTAGCGGGTCCGCAGGCGGTTGCCGGCCTGCCGCCCGCATGTTCGAGTCCGGCATTCTCGACCGCCGTCGGGCTGCTTGTCGCGGAAACGCACGAAGCGGCTGGCCGGCGGATCTATCGCAGCCGCGACGGCGAGGCGGAGAGCTATCTGAAGCGCGTCGGCTCCTGGTTGCGCGAAGGGTTCTGAGCCCCCATGAGCGGAGGCGCCAGCACGGGTCAGCCTGGCGGGAGCAGGGCCAGTAACATGCCGGGGAGCCGCGCTGCGGAGGCATCTCCCGCGCGGGAATGGGGCAGGACGAGATGGCGGCACATCCGGATCCTTCGGATCTAAAACCCAGACTCACGGTGATCGGCGTCGGCGGCGCCGGCTGCAACGCCGTCAACAACATGATCGCGACGGGTCTCGAGGGCGTCGATTTCATCGTCGCCAACACGGACGCCCAGGCGCTCATCAACGCCACCGCCGAGCATCGAATCCAGCTCGGCGTCGAGCTCACCGAGGGCTTGGGCGCAGGCTCGCGCCCCGAGATCGGCGAGGCGGCGGCCGAGGAGGCGATCGAGGACATCCGCAACCAGATCAAGGGTTCGCACATGGTCTTCATCGCCGCCGGAATGGGCGGCGGCACGGGGACCGGCGCGGCGTCCGTCATCGCGCGCGCCGCGCGCGAGCTCGGCATCCTGACGGTGGGCGTCGTGACGAAGCCGTTCCTCTTCGAGGGCGTGCGGCGCATGCGCATTGCCGAAGCCGGCGTTGCCGAGCTGCGCAACTACGTCGATACGCTGATCGTCATCCCGAATCAGAACCTGTTCCGCATCGCCAGCGAGAAGACCACCTTCTCCGAAGCCTTCGTCATGGCCGACCAGGTGCTTTACTCGGGCGTCGCCTGCATCGTCGATCTCATTCTCAAGGAAGGTCTGATCAACCTCGACTTCGCGGATGTTCGCACCGTGATGACCGGCATGGGCACAGCCATGATGGGCACCGGCGAGGCGGAGGGCGAGCGCCGCGCCACCGTTGCGGCCGAGGAGGCCATCTCCAATCCCCTGCTCGACGACGTCTCGCTGCGCGGCGCCAAGGGGCTTCTGCTCTCGATCACGGGCGGCAACGGCCTGACGCTCTACGAGGTCGACGAGGCCGCGAGCCGCGTGCGCATGGAGGTCGACCCGGAGGCGAACATCATCGTCGGCGCCACCTACGACCCCTCGCTCGGCGATCGCATCCGCGTCTCGATCGTCGCCTCGGGCATGAGCCGCTCGGGCGAAGCCGAGCGCGCTCCGCCTGCGCCGGCCGAGAACTGGGTTCGCGGGACCAAGGCGGCGGCCGCCGCTGCTCAGGAGGCCGTGCATCCGCCCCAGGCGAGCCGCGCCCCGGCGGGAGGAGGCTTCATCCCCGTCGACCCGCGCGACCATCGCGGCGGGGCTCACGATCTTCAGCAGCGCCTGACCGAGGCGCTTCAGCAGTCCCAGCCCGGTGTCCCGACCACCGCGGGTCGCCCCCCGCAGCCGCCGGCGCACGACCCGCGCGGCCGCGGCGAGCCGTGGCGAGGCCCCGGCAACGTCATGATCGAGAGCGGACCTCCCCAGCTTCAGGGCGCCACGCCGCCGCCGTTGCCGCAAACCCATGCGCCCGCCTACGATCAGGGCGCGTTCGCGCCGCAGCCGCCGTTGGAGGTCCGCCGTCAGGCTCTGCCGCCCCTGCCCGAGGCCGCCGCCGAGGCGCCTCGTCAGCCCGCCTACCGCACACCGGCCGAATCCTACGCCGAGGACGTGGCGCACCGTCATCAGCAGCCGATGCAGCGCCCTCCGCAGCATGCGGAGCCGCGGCGGCGCCTCGGACTGTTCGAGCGCATCACGGGCCGCGCACGCGGCGCGCCTGATTCGGATGCGCGTCCGCGTGATTCGGAAGGCGCCCGCGCAGGCGACGACGCGGGGAGCGCGGGCATGCCTGGCGGTCGCGAAAGCCACCCGCATTATCCGCATGCCGCGCATCCGTATAAGGATGAACGACAAGAGACTGATATACCTGTGTTTTTCAGAGAGAAACGCCGGTAGGTCGGGACGGGATCTAGCCGTGTGTCGACAGGTATCCGGTACGTAACACAACGTAAGAAAGCGTGATTTGTCCCACCGGGAGACGAAGACTATCGTTTCTTAACGACCGGTTCGCAGGACAACCGACCACCCATCTGCCCATGCGCCCGATAAGGCGCGAGCCACCGTTTTAGAGTTGGCCGGGGCAGACGAAAGACGGGGAACGGAGTGGCGGCAAGCGAACATCGGCCGGGGGTGGCGGACCGTCCGTGGGGGCGGAGCCGAGGAAGGCATCGAGGGACGGCGCAGCATGTCAAATCGCTTCATCGGCGCGCGACAGACGACGATTGCTCAAGAGATCCAGGTCCACGGCACGGGGGTGCACAGCGGAGCGCCAGTTTCGGTCAGCCTGCATCCGGCAGGGGCCGACACTGGGCTCCGTTTCGTGGTTATGAAGCGCGGTCGGGTGACCGCAGAAATTCCCGCCAAAGTCTGTAACGTCAAGAATCTCACGCTCTGCACGGTCATCGGCGACGAAAGCGGCGCCACTGTTTCCACCGTCGAGCATCTTCTCGCCGCCCTTCGCGGCCTCCACATCGACAACTGCATCATCGAGATCGAGGGCAAGGAAGCCCCGATCATGGACGGCAGCGCCGCGCCGTTCGTCGAGGCGATTGATCGGGGCGGCATTCGCGAGCTGTCCGCTCCGCGCCGCTTCCTCAAGATCCTGAAAACGGTTCGCGTCGAGGAAGGCGGATGCTGGGGAGAGCTTTCGCCTCATGCCGGCTTCCATCTCGATGTCGAGATCGACTTTCCGTCGCCGATCATCGGCCAGCAGCGCCTGTCGCTTGAGATGAGCCCCGGCGTCTTCCGCAACGAGATCGCCCACGCCCGCACCTTCGGCTTCATGAGCGATGTGGAGCGGCTGTGGAAAGCGGGCCTTGCGCTCGGCGCCAATCTCACCAACACGGTGGCCATCGGCGACGACCGCATCATGAACCGCGAAGGTCTGCGCGATCCGCTCGAGTTCGTTCGCCACAAGATGCTGGACGCCGTAGGCGACCTCAGCCTGTCCGGCCATCCGCTGCTCGGCGCCTATCGCTCGGTCAAGGGCGGCCATCGCCTCAACGCGCTGGTGCTGCAGAAGCTGCTCGAGGACAGCTCGGCGTGGTCCATCGTGCAGGCGCCCCGCGTGCGCGAGCCGCGCGCCGTCGCATTCGAGCGCGCGACCGCCGCTGTTGCGGTCGCAGCCGAGTAGGCATCGGTTTCCGTCTCATCCGCTCTGCGCCACCCCTTGAGGGCGGCGATCGGGCCCCGTCTCGAACGGGGCCTGAAGCGTCCGGGCCAAGCCTTTGTCGGCAAAGCCACTTCGGATCTTTTCCCCAGTGCTGGATCGGTCGCCGGGCCTCACATCAACCACAATGTAAACCTAGCCTCGCGCGCAAGCGTGGACGGCGGGGGAAGACGGGGCGGTGTCGCCTTCAGGCAGGTGGCGAAGTGTGCTAGACCCTGAGCGCTTGAGGCCCTATCCGTCCGCAGCGTCGTTCAACGGTCTCATCGCGCGCGGTTCCGATTCGGGTACGGACGACCGCGCTCGCGGCAGCGCTCAGAAGTAAGACGGTGGGCTGGGGGAGTACGGCATTCGATGCGCAAGACGCCAAATTGGGCCGCAGCCATTGTGTGGTGCGCCATGGGCGGCGTCGCGCTGGCGCTTGCGGGGTGCGCGTCGTCGACCGATGCCACCAGCATCCTCAATGCCGATCCGCCCGAGAAGATGTATGCCGACGCCGATGCGCTGATGAACAAGGGCAAGTTCGAGGACGCAGCGCGCAAGTTCGAGGACCTCGACCGCTCGCATCCCTATTCGCCCGAGGCGCGCCGTTCCATCGTTCTGGCGGCGTACGCCTATTACAAGGCGGGCAAGGCGCCTGAGGCCATCGCCTCCGCCGAGCGCTACACCGTCATGCATCCGGGCACCAAGGACGCGCCGCTCGCCCATCACATCATCGCATCCGCCTACTTCGATGACATGAACCCGTCGAACCGCGACCAGGCCGCGACGCGCAAGGCGCTTGAGCAGCTCAAGATCCTGAAGTCGCGCTATCCCGACAGCACCTACGCCCAGAACGCCGACAACCGCATCCGCATTGCCGAGGACACGCTCGCGGCCTCGGAGATGGAGGTCGGCCGCTACTACATGAAGCAGAAGAACTTCGTCGCCGCCATCAACCGCTTCAAGGTGGTGGTGTCCGACTTCCAGACGACGGCCCATGTCGAAGAGGCGCTGATGCGCTTGACCGAATGCTATATGGCGCTCGGCGTCACGCATGAGGCGCAGACCGCGGTCGCCGTCCTCGGCCACAACTTCCCGCAGTCGAAGTGGTATCGGGACGCCTATGCGCTCCTGAAGTCTGACGGCCTCGCGCCCCAGCAGAGCAACGACTCCTGGATCACGAAAGCCTGGAAGGCGGTCCCCAAGCTCGGCCTCGGCGGCCCGGGTTGAGCCCGGAGGCGTCGCGCCTGCTTTTCGACTGGACCACGGCCGCGTCCACCACTATCTGTCCGAAGCGATGAGGCATCGGTCCAGAGAAAGAGCGGAACCGCGATCGCAGAGGTCGCCCGCCGCGAGCCGCGATGGCGAGAAAGAAGCCTGCACCTCCCCCGGTTGAGGATCTGAGCGCCGACGAGGCGTCGGCCGAGCTCGCGCGACTTGCCGCCGAGATCTCCCATCACGATCGGCTCTACTATCAGTCCGACGCGCCCGAGATCTCGGACGCCGACTACGACGAGCTGCGCCGGCGCAACGAGGCCATCGAGGCGCGCTTTCCAGAGCTCGTGCGCGCCGATAGCCCCTCGAAAAGGATAGGCGCTCCGGCCGTCGAGACCTTCGCCAAGGTCCGCCACCGCGTGCCGATGCTGTCGCTCGGCAATGCGTTCGACGACGGGGAGGTGGTCGACTTCGCCGCTCGCGTCCGCCGCTTCCTCTCCCTCAAGGCCGACGATCCGCTCGCCGTAACCGCAGAGCCCAAGATCGACGGCCTCTCCATCTCGATCCGCTACGAGAAGGGCCGCCTTGTCGAGGCGGCGACCCGCGGCGACGGTGCCGAGGGCGAGAACGTGACCGCCAACGTGCGCACCATCCGCGAGATCCCGGCACGCCTCCAAGGCAAGGCCGTCCCCGCCGTCGCCGAGGTGCGCGGCGAGATCTACATGAGCCACGCCGACTTCGCGGCCCTCAACGCGGCCCAGGTCGGGAGCGGCGGCAAGGTGTTCGCCAACCCGCGCAACGCCGCCGCGGGCTCGCTGCGCCAGCTCGATCCCACGATCACTGCCGCGCGTCCGCTGCGCTTCTTCGCCTACGCCTGGGGCGAGATGTCGGAAATGCCCGCCGAGACGCAGATGGGCATGGTGGCCGCGTTCGCCGGCTGGGGGCTGCCCGTGAACCCGCTGATGCGCCTCTGCGATGGTGCCGACGGGATGCTGGCCTTCTATCGCGAGATCGGCGAGCGCCGCGCCGCCCTCGGCTATGACATCGACGGCGTGGTCTACAAGGTGAACCGCCTCGATCTTCAGGACCGCCTGGGCTTCGTCTCCCGCTCGCCGCGCTGGGCCATCGCCCACAAGTTCCCCGCCGAGCAGGCCACGACCCTCCTGCGCGACATTGAGATCCAGGTCGGCCGCACGGGCGCGCTGACGCCGGTCGCCAAGCTCGAGCCGGTGACGGTGGGCGGTGTCGTCGTCTCCAACGCGACACTGCACAACGAGGACGAGATTGCGCGCAAGGACATCCGCATCGGCGATACGGTCGTCGTTCAGCGCGCAGGCGACGTCATCCCGCAGATCGTGCGCGTCATCGAGGAGAAGCGTCCGCACGGCACCGGGCCGTACGCGTTTCCCAAGCTCTGCCCCGTCTGCGGCAGCCACGCGGTGCGCGAGGCGGACAACGATCCCGAAGCGGGCGGCGTCGTGCGCCGCTGCACCGGAGGGCTCATCTGCCCGGCCCAGGCCAAGGAGCGTCTCAAGCATTTCGTCTCGCGTCTCGCGTTCGACATCGAGGGCATGGGCGAGGAGAAGGTCGAAGCCTTCTTCGACGAGGGGCTGATTCGCCGTCCGGCCGACATCTTCACGCTCGAGGCGCGGGACGCGGCGAGCGCGAGCCCGCTCGCCGAACGCAAGGGCTTTGGCAAGAAGTCGGTCGAGAACCTGTTCCGGGCCATCGATACACGCCGCACGATCGGGCTCGAGCGTTTCATCTTCGCCCTCGGCATCCGCCACGTCGGCGAGACCACGGCCAAGGATCTCGCCAAGGCGTTCCGCACCATCGACGCGTTCCGAAAGGCCGCAGAGGCCGCCGCCGAGGGCGGCAAGGAGAGCGAGGCATACAGAGACATCGACGACATCGAGGGGATCGGCGAGACGGTCGTGGATGCGCTCGTCGATTTCTTCTCCGAGCCGCACAATACTCAGGCACTGGACGATCTCCTCGCCCACGTGACGGTGACGCCCTTCGAGCGTCCGGTGGCCGTTCAATCGCCCGTGACCGGCAAGACGGTCGTGTTCACCGGCAAGCTCGAGCGCGTCGGCCGCAGCGAGGCCAAGGCGCAGGCCGAGCGGCTCGGCGCCAAGGTCGCTGGATCCGTGTCGGCGAGGACGGACTACGTGGTCGCCGGTGCGGACGCGGGCTCGAAGCTCGCCAACGCCCGCAAGCTTGGCGTCGCGGTGCTGACCGAGGACGAATGGCTCGCTCTCATCAAGGACTGAAGCGTTTTCAAGCGAAGTGGGCACCACTTCGCGTTAAGAAAACGCGTCAAACTAAAAACAGAGAGCCTCGCCTCTGAGTTTATCAGAGGCGAACAGGCTCTAAGGCCCGCGGCCGCCCCGGTCTTGCGCTGGCCGCCGCCCGCGCAATGACGAAGCGGAGCCGCCCTGCAGCTCCTCTCGCCCGGGTCGGCTCAACGCGCGGCGTACATGTCCACGTAGTGCCGCCAGCCTCTCTTGCCGGCTCCGGTGTGGATGCTGTCGCCTGTGGTGATCGACGTCTTCTTGCGGACGCGGGCGATCGCCTTCGGCGCGTATTCGGACGCGATGTCGAGACCACGGTCGCGGTCGTCCGCGTGCCATGTCTTTTTCGGCTGCTCCGGACCGGCCTTGAGCGCCCCGGCCGTCTTCGCCCCGGCGGCCGTGGCGGCGGCGGCCTGGTGCGGGTGGCGCAATGTCTTCTTCTTGAGGGCTGCCGTCTTCCGCGCCTTCGTTGCGGAGAGGGTGGAGGCTTTGTGCGAGGCGGCGTCGGCATGCGTCGTGAGGGCACCCACGGCGCCGCGCGAGTTGGCGGCCGCGAATGTAGACGGAAGGCTCATGGCTCCGGCGAGAAGTCCGACGAAAACAAGGGAAGTCCTGGCAGGCATGGCCGTACCCCTTTCTCTCTTCGAGGGTGATGCATGAGGGAGGTCGCGCATGCGCGCGGGCCCGGATGATCGGGCTGTCGCCGGCCCGTCTCGCGACGGACCGTCAGCGGTCGATCCCGAGGGAGCATGGCCCGGGCCGCGGCCCGGCGCTGTTCCTTCCGGAACAGGGGCGGAGGGGCGTGCGCCTAGGTTGCGTACTCATTATTGGGTGGGACATTGATGAGCCAAGACACGCCAAGGGCCAGGAAAATCGCGCAGCTCGATGCCTATGCATCGGGCAAGCGGGTCATGCCGAAGGCGTGCCTCCGGCACGACGACGCCGCCATTGGCTTGTCCTGGCTCACCCCGAAGGGGCGCGGTCCTTTCGCGCCTCCGGTTCATGCCGGAGGCATGCTTCCAGCATGGCGCGAAAGCTCGCAAACCATGGAGGTTTGCTGCGCTTCCGCTCCTGCCGGCAGCACGAAAGTCCTCGCGTCAATGCCCACCGAATAATGAGTACGCAACCTAACGCGTGGACCAGTCGCTATAGGGCCAGGTCTGCCCCACGTCCGTGACGTAGAGCGGATATCTCGGCTTGGCGGGAACGGCGGGGGCCTGCTGCGTGGATCGCGCCGGCCGCGCCGGCTTGGTGCGGCGGGAGGCGGCAGGGCGCTCCGTGTCGTCGTCTTTGTCGGCCCGTGCCTGGGATTTTGTGGTCTCCGGGCTTTCCGGCGTGGCGTCCGGCCGCGTGGCGGACGTCTCGATATCGCTCGCGTCTGGCGGGGGCGCGGCCGGCTGGGCCGCGGGTACCGTGGCCTTTTGCGGCGGTTCGACGGACGCCGATTTGACGGCGAGCTTCTCCTCGCTGATGCGTTTGGCCTCGATGGCGGCCTCGAGTGCCTGCTGCTTGCGCTTGAGCTCTTCCCGGAGCGTGTCGACCGCGGCCTCCGCCGTGCGCCGCGCGCTGACCTCCTGCGCGAGCGCATCGCTCGCCTGCCCCGAGCTGGCTTCGAGCTTGGCGCGGCGCGCGCGCTCGGCCTCGAGCGCCCGGGTCGCATCGCGCGCAGCTTCGTCCGCCTTGCGCTTCTCCGCCCGCACTTGGACGAGCGCCGCATAGGCTTTCTCGGTTTCGTCCGATTGATAGACGGCAATGCGCGACGAGAGATCCGTTCGGATCGTATCCGCAAACCACCAGCCCGCGGCGCCGAGGGCAAGGAGGAGCCCCGCGAGACCCATCAGCAAGCGCGGCCTGCGCCGCGGCGCCTCGGCCGCGTCGAGGACCGGAGCGGCGGCCGGTACGGCGACGCCCCTGCCGGGATTGTAGGTGCCGAAATTCCAGATGTGGCCCTCGGGGTCCCGGCACGAGTAGCCGCGCCGCCCGAGCCCGTCGCTCTTGAGGTCGAGCACGATATCCGCGCCGGCGTCCCGCGCGCGGGCATAATGCGCGTCGGCGTCCTCGACCACGAGATAGCAGCTCTGCGTCTCGACGCCGCCGACCTCGTCGGGCTGGCGCATCAGCTTGTCGAGATCGGTGTCGCGCACGGCGCCCATCATCATCAGGCTGCCGCGATAGGTCATCTGCCCGTAGATGACGGCCCCATCGTTGTCGGAGACGGCGATCTGCTTCTCGAACCCGAAGGCCTGCTCGAGCCAGCCCATCGCTTCCGCGAGGTCGCGGTAGCGGATCAAGGGCATGAGGTTTGGAGCGGGCAGAAGGCTGCTCGCGGTCATGAGACGCTCCAAAGGTTTCAACGTCCAGACTCAACCGGTGACGCCCTTCGGGCGCCCGGCGGAAAATCGCACGGGACTGCGCACGACCGAGATGATGCAGAGGGGCTATGCAGCGCTGGGCCGCGGCACGCCCGAATCACAGTTGATAAATAATAATAGAAAATCGCTCTGAGGCGTTGAGAAAAATCAATAAAAACGAGGAAGCCGGTAGCGGGGCTCTGGCGCGTATGTGCAACGGATACGAAAAACGGCGGCCTAGCCCACGACATCCGCCCGGGCAGAGAGGCGGAGAACGTGTTCCGCCAGCAGGATCGAAGAGGTCAGATCGGCTGCGTCGCCGCGTCGAGCCAGCGCAACGTCGGCGCGTCGACCTCGGGCCCGATGAGCGCGCGGACGCTTGCATGATAGCCGTCGATCCAGCGCACTTCCTCCGCCGTCAGCAGGTCCTTGACGATGAGCCGGCGATCGATGGGCACGAGCGTCAGCGTCTCGAAGCCGAGCATGTCCCGGTCGCCGCCGTCCGGCCGTGCGGCGGCTGAGACGAGCACGAGGTTCTCGATGCGGATGCCGTAGGCGCCCTCCTTGTAGTAGCCGGGCTCGTTCGAGACGATCATGCCAGGCTCGAGCACGGCGAGCCCCGCGCGCGAGATTGATTGCGGGCCCTCGTGCACCGAGAGATAGCTGCCGACGCCGTGCCCGGTGCCATGGTCGTAGTCGAGCCCATGTGCCCAGAGTGCGCGCCGCGCCAGCGGATCGAGGTCGATGCCGCGCGTCCCCTTTGGAAACCGCGCCGTAGCGATGGCGATGTGCCCCTTGAGCACGAGCGTGAACCGCTCGCGCATCTCCTCCGTCGGCGTGCCGATGGCGACGGTGCGCGTGATGTCGGTCGTGCCTTCGAGATATTGCGCGCCCGAATCGAGCAGGAACAGCTCTCCCGCCCCGAGCGGGCGGTTGGTCGCGTCCGTCACGCGATAGTGCACGATGGCGCCGTTCGGCCCGCTTCCCGCGATCGTGTCGAACGAGATCTCCTTGAGGGCCTGGCTGCCGGCCCGTTGCGCCTCGAGCGCGACGGCGGCGCCGATCTCGTCGACCGTCTCGCCGGCGGCGATGGCGCGGTCGAGCCAGGCGAGAAAGCGCACCATGGCCGCGCCGTCGCGCACGTGCGCCACACGCGCGCCCTTGATCTCGGTCGCGTTCTTGACGGCCTTCATCGGCACGCACGGATCGTCGCCGCGCTGGGCGCTCTTGCCGAGCGCGCGCAGGAACCACCACGCGGCCCGGTCGCCGTCGATGCGGACGCGACGCCGGGCCTTGCGCAGCGCTTGGACGCGCGCCTTGAGCGCGCCGGGCGGCGAGATCCTGACGGTTCCGTCAAGCTGCGCCTGGGCTTCGCGCGTGAGCTTCTTGGCGGCGACGAACAGCTCCGGCTTTCCGGCCGCCGGCACGATGGCGAAAGCCAGCACGACCGGATTGTGCGCCACGTCCTGCCCGCGGATGTTGAAGAGCCAGCAGACGGAGTCGGGCGCGGTGAGGATCACGGCATCGTGGCCGGCCTCTTTCAGCACCTTCTGCACGGCGGCGATCTTGGTCTCCGCCGAGCGTCCGGCATACTTGATCGGGTGCGCCACCACGGGGCCGTCGGGGGGAGCGGGCCGGTCCTTGCCCCAGAGCACGTCGACGAGGTTACGGCGCGTGGGCTTCACCGCGATGCCTTGCGCCGCGAGCGCCGTCCGCATCCGCTCGATCTGCGCGATCGTGTGCAGCCAGGGATCGAACCCGACGACGTCGCCGCTCTTGAGCTTGCCTTTGAGCCAGGAGACGAGATGTGCCTGCGCGATGCCGGGGAGCTCGAACAGCCCGCCGCCGCATTCGGCGCGCGCCTGCACGGTGTAGCGCCCGTCGACGAACAGGCCCGCGTGCCGCCGCGTGACGGCCACCAACCCCGCGCTGCCGGAAAAGCCGGTGAGCCACTTGAGCCGCTCGGAGGAGGGTGCCACGTATTCGCCCTGGTGCTCGTCGCCGCGCGGGAGCAGCAGCGCTTGAAAATTCTCCTCGGCCATGAGCGCGCGCAGCCGCTTCATCCGCTCGGGGATCGCGGACGCGTCGGACGGCGCGGCGAAGGTCTGGAACATGCCATGATCTCCTAGCTACGCTTCGAGAGCGTGAGCGTCGACCAGCCGTCGTAGCGGCGGTGCGCGGCGAGCGCGAAGCCCTGCGCCCGGTACGCGGCGAGGATGCGGGCCGCCTCGCGTGTGAGCAGCCCAGAGAGCACGACGGTGGCCCCGGGCATGGCGACGCGCCGCACGTCGGGAGCCAGCGCGACGAGCGGCCCGGCGAGGATGTTGGCCACGATGAGGTCGAACGGCGCCGCGTTGCGGACCGCCGGCGAGGAGACGCCCGGCCCGCAGGTGAAGGCGATGCGCCCCCCGACGCGGTTCACCTCCGCGTTCTCGCGCGCCACCACCACCGATTGCGTATCGATGTCGACGCCATGCAGCGCCGCGTGCGGCCAGGCGCGCGCCGCCGCGATGGCGAGCACGCCGGACCCGCAGCCGAGGTCCAGGATGTTGCGGAAGCGGCGCACGGCGCTGAGCTGGTCGAGGGCGACGAGACAGCCGTAGGTGGTCGCGTGATGCGCCGTCCCGAACGCTTCGCCCGCCTCGATCAGGATCGCATGAGGCCCTTGCGGCACGCGGTCCCGGTCGTGGCTCCCGTGCACCGTGAATCGCGAGGCGCGCACCGGTGGCAGGGCCGCCTGCGAGAGCGCCACCCAGTTGAGATCCGGGATCTCCGCCGCCTGGAAGGCCGGCGCGGGCTCGCCGAGCAGCGCGTCGAGCTCCGCCGCAAGCGCCGCCGGCGTGCGGGGCTCCGAGAAATAGGCTTCGATGCGCCAGGTCGGCGGGGCCGCGTCGCCGGCCTCCCTGTCCTCGAAGATCGAGAGCGCATCCGGCGGCGGCTCGAGGAGGTCCTGCAGCGCGCCCGCGACGCGCATGGCGCGCCCGCGGTCGTCCACCTCGGCGATCAGTTTGTGGGGGGTCATGACGTCCGTTCGAGATCGAGGCATGCAAAGAGGCCGGCCGGTCTGCCGGGCGCGCGACAGTAGCGCAAGGCGGGGCCGGCGTCAGGTTTGCTGCGCGCCGGCCGCTGGGGGATCTGCGGCCGGTTCGGGCGAAGGCTGAGCCGCCGGGGTATCGGGCGCTTCGGCGGAAGCCGGCGCGTCGCTGCCTGCGGCCGCGACCGTCCGCTCGACCTCGGTCCCTTCCTCGCCGGCCGGGTCCGGCAAGTTGTCGAGGAACACGTCCCATTTGGCGTCGAGGTGCAGGGCCGCCTCGTGCGGGCCGAGCGTGTGGAGCGTGCCGTCCGCCTCCTCGGACACGATCCCGTCGCTGAGAAGACGGTCCAACGCATCCTCGAGGTCGAAATCGACTGAGACGCCGAAGCTCGCATGCAGATACTGCTCGATGGCCGCGTCGATGGCCGGCAGATCGGATCGGTTGGCGGGCTCTTTCGCGAGCACGCTGTAGAGCAGCATCTCCTCCTTGACGTCCTCCTCCGCCGCGCGGTCGGCGAGCTTGATCAGGACGCCGCGATTGTCGGCCATGGCGTGGAAGTAGAGGTTCTGTGCCATGACCACCATGTAGCGCTGCCGCTGATTGAGGAAGTTCATTGCCTGGCGGAAGGCGATGCCGCCGAGGCCGAGCGCGGCGCCCGCGGCCACGAGCGGGTTGGTGGCCGCGACGGCGATTTTTCCGGCGGCGCCGAACGTTCCCATTCCGAGGCCCGCGCCGCTCGTGATGCCGAGCCGCAGCTTGTCCATCAGGCGGAATTTCAGGCGCGTGTTGGGGAACACCATCTCGACGTCGTTGCGTGGAATGTTCTTGAACAGCTTGAGATAGATGTTGCTGTCGTTGACCTGGGGC
This sequence comes from Hyphomicrobium sp., assembly GCF_036833075.1. Taxonomy (GTDB): domain Bacteria; phylum Pseudomonadota; class Alphaproteobacteria; order Rhizobiales; family Hyphomicrobiaceae; genus Hyphomicrobium_C. Next base: position 4,206 of record NZ_DAITQL010000005.1, on the reverse strand, counting down.
GGGACATGCGCCCGCAGGGCCTTCACGATCTTCTCGGCCTCGCGGCGCGGCACGCGCTCGTTGCGCATCACCTCGACGACGCGCGTCTCGAACGGCTTGAGCTTGAACAGCAGGAACAGCCGCTGGAAGATCGGCACGTCGAACTCTTCCTTGCGCATGAACTTGCTGAGGCTGCGCCGCTGGTCGCGGCGGCTCGAGGCGCCGCGGTAATAGATCAGGATCTCCTCGAAGGCCGTGAAATCCACGTTGAGGTCGAGGCCGTAGTGCGATTCCTTGGTCAGGATCATCTCCACGTCCGAAGGATCGATGCGGACGTAGTTGGCCTGCTTGAGGATGGCTTCGACCTCGGCGACGACGCGCTTCTGCAGCCTCGCCCGCTCCTCGCTCGTAAACGCGCGGGTGATGAGGAGATCGCTGTCCGGGCTGAAGGTCTCGTAGGCTTGCATGAGGTTGCTGAGACCGACGCCGTGCTGCTGACGCCGCCAGTATTCGAGGTAGCGGAAGAAGCGCCGCGCAAGACGCGCCTGTCCCTTGGGCCACACGTGGGGCACCGTCAGGCGATCGATCAGCGCATAGGTCGTAACGGGAATGAAGCGCTCGCGCGGACGGGCGGCGTCGGGTGCCACGAGATCCTGAGACGGCATCGCGAGGACGGCAGGATCTTCCGGAGCAGAGAGCGATTGTCGTTCGGGCATCGCAACGTCCTGAACCGCCATCGCCAACCCTCCCCTCGAATGGTGAAGTGATACGACCCGGGCCGGCAATGGTCCAGACCGGGATCGCTACCGGGATCGCCACGCCAGAATCCCGAGCCGCGCGCCATCGCGGGGCCGCGCCTGAAATCAAGCCTAGGGCGCGCCTGGTTCAGCAATTTGACGAAGCCCGGCCGCGCCCGGATTTGGGAGCGTCCGTTACGCGCGATGGTAGGGATGGCCCGCGAGGATCGTCGCCGCGCGGTAGAGCTGCTCGGCGAGCACGATGCGCGCGAGGCCGTGCGGCAGCGTCATGGGGCCGAGCGAGAGCGTGAGCCGGGCATGCCGGCGCGCCTGATCTCCGTGGCCGTCCGGCCCGCCGATCAGGAAGGCCATCGTGCGCAGGCCCTCGTCGCGCCGCGCCGCGAGGAAACGCGCGAAGGCTTCGCTGCCGAAAGACGTGCCGCCCGCCTCGAGCGCCACGGCGAAATCCGCAGCCCCCGCACCGGCGACAATCCGCGCGGCCTCGTCCGAGCGGCGCTGCGTGGCGCTCGCCTGGCGCGCCTCGGGAAGCTCGGACAGCGTGAGCGGGCCGAGCGCAACACCGCGTCCGGCCTCGTCGATCCGTTTGGCATACTTGAGATAGAGGTCGCGCTCGGGGCCGTCCTTGAGGCGCCCCACGGCGATGATGGAAAGACGCATCCGACCCCGCTCCGCTCGCTTGGGGAGCGCCTGATCATTCGAGCGTGCCGGCCAAACATGCCAGCCCGCGAGCCCTGAGCCCTCACGGAGGGGCGCAGGGCTGCCCTGGTGCGATGCCGCCTCGGACCGGCGGCGTCAGTGCGAGATCTGCTCGCCGGGCCGCGACCACATCTTTTCGAGATTATAGAAATCCCGGACCTCGGCGCGGAACACGTGCACGAGGAGGTCGCCGGCATCGATCAGCACCCAGTCGCAGGTCTCGAGACCCTCGACACGCACGGTCCCGACGCCATTGTCCTTGAGATGCTTGCGAAGCTGATCGGCGATCGCGCCGACGTGGCGGTCCGACCGCCCGGTGGCGATCACCATGAAGTCGCCCATGGACGACTTGCCTTTGAGATCGATGGTGACGATCTGCTCGGCTTTGGCTTCATCGAGCCAGTGCACGACCTTCTCGAGAAGCGGCTCCGAGCTCGCATGCTTTCGCGCGATCTCGGCGGGAGGCGCACCCTTGCGGATACCCTCAATGGCGGTTCGCATCTTTGGCTCAATATCCTTTCCGTTCGAGCTCCCTGCGGCCATGCCCGACTGCGGCCGCCTGGCGACAGGTATGCGGACCCGGCCGACCCGCACGTTTTGGCCGGTGCCCTCCACCACCGCGGCGTTTCATCACGCTGACGGCACGAAGAGGATAGCGGTCGGAGGGGGCGCCAGCAATAGGGGCGAGTCCGGAGTGTCGCACCCCGTTGGGGAGAGGGCGCCGGGAGAATATCCCGGAAACGGGCCGTCAAACGGGCTTGCGTGCGGCCTGGCGGGCGCGGATCTCGGTCGAGGATTCCGGGGAGAGCCGCAGCGTCAGATACAACCAGGCCGGCGGCTTGGCGAGCGCCAGCGCCCCTGCGTCGTCGTCCGCAAGCCGGAACCGCCCGAGGGCGCGCGCGGCCGGGGCCGAGAGCGCCCGGAGCCGCCATTGCGGCCGATCTGCAACCACGAACGGCATCAGGGACGCGATCTCGCGCCAGGCGGCCCAGCGGTGAAACCCCGCGAGATTGTCGCCGCCCATGATCCACACGAAATGGACGCCCGCCAGCCGTCGCCTGAGAAACGACAGCGTGACGATGGTGGAGGTGGAGCCGAGGTCGGCTTCGAACGCCGTGATCCGGATCCGCGGATTGGTCACGAGCTGCCGGCACGCCTCGAGCCGCTCGGTGAGCGGGGCGAGGTCTCCATGGGCCTTGAGGGGGTTTCCCGGCGTCACGATCCACCAGACCTCGTCGAGCCCAAGCCGCTTCATGACCGCTTCCGAGACCGCGACATGCGCCCGGTGCGGCGGGTTGAACGAGCCGCCGAGCAGGCCGATCCGCTGGCCCCTGACGGCGGGGGGGAGGCGGACGGCAAGCGATCCGAAGCTTCTGGTCGTATGGCGGGCGCGCATCGGTCCAATCGAGACGTGCGGACGTGGGAACGTCACGTTCTGTTCCAGCCGCGTGAACACCAGCCGGCTGCGGATGAGGTAGAGCGCGACGAACGACAGGAGCACGGCTGCGGTCTTGGCGATAGCCGGTGAAAGCCCGAGAAGGTGAATCCCCCCGCCCGTCACCACGGCCGTGAGCACGAGCCCGAACGCGCCCGAGGCCATGAACTCGGTGAAGAGCCGCCGCTCGCTCTTGTGCGCGCCGTGGCCTGCGAACACGAACCGGCGCGAGAGCTTGTAGTTGAGGGCGAACGCCACCGCGTACCCGGCCATGCTGGCGATGATGGGGATTGCGAAGGCGTAGGTGAGCCAGAGGAACACGGCATAGTCGACCGCAAGGCTCGCGAGATTGACGCCCGTGTAGCGGACGAGGCGCCGGATGCGGTCGCGGCCGCTCATGGCTCCGCCCGCCCCTGCGGAGGGGCTGCGGACGCCATGTCGATGCCGGTGCTCACGTCGTCTCCCCTAGAGCGTTTTCTTAACGCGAAGTGGTGCCCACTTCGCGTTAAGAAAGCGCGTCAAAGCAAAAGCATGGAGCCTCGCCCCTGATTCTTTCAGAGGCGAAAAAGGCTCTAAGGACAGCCGCCCAGCATCGCCGAGATCGGGCACAAAAGACACCGGGTGTCGGATGCGGCATCGGCGCCGATCGGTCCTGCAACTGATGCCGAGCGTCCGCGCACACGATTTCGTAACGGCTGTCGGGAATGGTGAAGGCCGGGCAGGAGGGCGGCCGATAGAGCCGGTCGTCCTGGCGGGGGATGCATGGACCGGCGCAAAGATCTCGAGCTCCTGATCGTCGAGGACCGGGAGGTGATGCTCAAGATCATCCGTCGTCTGCTCGTCGAGCTCGGATTCGTACGCATCGACCAGGCTGCGAACGGCTGCCAGGCCGTCGGGATGATCCGCGAGAAGCGCTATGATCTGATCCTCTCCGACTGGAACATGGACGGCATGAGTGGTTTCGATCTGCTCAAGGTCGTGCGCGCCGATCCGCGAACGCATCAGACACCCTTCGTCCTCGTAACCGCCGAAGCCAAGCGCGAGAACATCCTCGCCGCCAAGGCGGCCGGCGCCACGGGCTATCTCGTGAAGCCGTTCAAGCTGGATGTGCTCGAGCGGACGCTCGAGGGCGTTCTCGCCGCCAACGGCTTCGTTAATCTCGCCGTCGCGTGATCCTCTCCGACACGATCGCGAAAGCTCGCGCCTGAGCGCGCGTCTCACGCCGGCCGAAGTCACACCGGCCGCGTCTGGCCGGTTCCGTGCACGAGGTATTTGAAGCTGGTGAGCTGCTCCACGCCGACCGGCCCGCGCGCGTGCAGCTTGCCCGTCGCGATGCCG
>NZ_DAITQL010000004.1:0-118968 GCF_036833075.1 Hyphomicrobium sp. | reverse complement strand
CGCCGACACGGGCGGCGGCCTGCCGATGCTCGACATCCCCGGCATGCCGGGCGGGTCGATCGGCGCCGTCAATCTCGGCGACATCTTCGGCAAGATGATGGGGGGGCGCACGAAGCCGCGGCGCATCACGGTCAAGGACAGCCACCTGCTGCTGATCGCCGAGGAAAGCGACAAGCTGATCGACAACGAGCAGATCACGAGCGAGGCCATTCGCTCGGTCGAGAACAACGGCATCGTGTTTCTCGACGAGATCGACAAGATCTGCTCGCGCGGCGAGACGGGGGGGCGCTCGGGCGGGGAGGTTTCGCGCGAGGGCGTGCAGCGCGACCTCCTGCCGCTGATCGAGGGCACCAGCGTCTCCACCAAGTACGGGCCCGTAAAGACGGACCACGTGCTGTTCATCGCCTCGGGAGCGTTCCATGTGGCAAAGCCCGCCGACCTCCTGCCGGAGTTGCAGGGGCGGCTGCCGATCCGCGTCGAGCTCCAGGCGCTGACGCGCGAGGACTTCCGCCGCATCCTGACCGAGCCCGAGGCAAGCCTCATCAAGCAGTACACCGCCCTGATGGCGACCGAGGGCCTCACCCTCACCTTCACGGAGGATGCCATCGACGCGCTCGCGGATACGGCCGTGCTGGTCAACTCCACGGTCGAGAACATCGGCGCACGGCGGCTGCAGACGGTGATGGAGCGCGTGCTCGACGAGATTTCCTTCGAGGCCTCGGACCGCACCGGCGAGACCCAGACCGTCGATGCGTCCTACGTGACGAGCCGCGTCGGCGCGCTCGCCAAGAACGCCGACCTGTCGAAGTTCATCCTCTGACGAAGGGTGGCGCCGTCCGCCCTGCGGGATGGCTTGCGCCGTCGGCGGCCGTATCATCGCCGCCGCGATGCTGCGGCTCCTCCGCTGCGGGACACCTCGGGCAGTGCGGGACGTCGGCGGCCATCGGGGTGCCGCACCGCCGGCAGATGACGTGCGAACCGACCGTCACGCCGTGCCCGAGGGCGACGCGCTCATCGAAGACGAAGCATTCGCCTTGCCACAGGCTCGCCTCCGGCGGGACCGTCTCCAGGTATTTGAGGATGCCGCCTTCGAGGTGATAGACCTCCGGGAAGCCCTGCGCGAGCATGTAAGCTGAGGCCTTCTCGCAGCGGATGCCGCCGGTGCAGAACATGGCGACGCGCTTGTGGCGCGCAGGGTCGAGGTGGGCCGCGACGAAATCCGGGAAATCGGTAAAAGAGCGCGTCACGGGGTCGATGGCGCCCTTGAAGGTGCCGACGCCGACCTCATAGGCGTTGCGCGTGTCGAGGACGAGCACCTCGGGATCGGAGATCAGCGCGTTCCAGTGCTCCGGCTTGACGTAGGTTCCGACGCGACGCGTGGGATCCGCCTCGGGCCGGCGCAGCGTCACGATCTCGCGCTTGAGCCTCACTTTGAGGCGGCCGAACGGGACCTCGTCCGCAAAGGACTCCTTGCTCACGAGATCAGCGAAACGCGGGTCGGCGCGCAGATGCGACAGCAGCCGGCGGATGCCCGCGTCGGGGCCGGCCACGGTGGCGTTGATGCCTTCGGGCGCAACCAGGATCGTGCCCCTGAGGCCGAAGGTGCGCGCATGGCCGAGCAATTCCCCGCGCAAGGCTGGCGGATCGTCGATGGCGACGAACTTGTAAAAAGCCGTGACGGTTACGGGCATCGGGTTCGGAGCGGTTTCTCTCTCGGCGCGAGCGTCTCGACCGCGCGCTTCATGGCCTCGAAGACGCCCGGGTCGGTCATGGCATGGCCGGCGGCCGGCACGATCTCGAGACGAGAGCCCGGCCAGCGCTTGGCGATCTCGTAGGCGGCCCGCGGCGGACAGAGCAGGTCGTAGCGACCCTGTACAATCACGCCCGGAATGGCGCCGAGACGGGAGGCGCCGTCCAGCAGCGCGTTCGGCCGCAAGAAGAAGTGGTTGGCAATGTAATGGGCTTCGACGATCGGCGTCGGCGGAACGCGTCCCGTGGCGGGGAGCGTGTCCGGCAGCACGCTTGTGGCGGGTGCAAACTCCGAAAGCGCCCGCTCGAACCCAAGCCATTGGCGCGCGGCCGGATCGCGGCACGCGGGATCGCCGCTCGTTAGGCGCGCGACATAGGACTTGAGCGGATCGGCGCGCTCGGCCTCCGGAAGCGCGGCGACGAAGTTCTCGTAAAGGTCCGGCCGCAATTGCGACGGTGCGCGGCGGAAGGCCCAGTCGACCTCGGCGTCGGTGCCGAGGAACACGGCGCGCAGGACGAGCCCGGAGACGCGCTCGGGATGGGTCTCGGCATAGGCGAGCGCCAGCGTCGAGCCCCACGAGCCGCCGACGACCAGCATGCTCTCGAAGCCGAAATGCTCGCGGATGCGCTCGATGTCGGCGACGAGGTGCTGGGTCGTGTTGGCGTGCGTTGAAAGGTAGGGATGGCTTCGGCCGGCGCCGCGCTGGTCGAACAGCACGGCGTGGAAGCGCTCGGGATCGAACAGGCTCCTGTGGCTGTGCTGTGCGCCGCTGCCCGGGCCGCCATGCAGGAAGAGCGCGGGAACAGCGCCGCGCGTTCCGACCTCCTCGACGTAGAGCCAATGCCCGTCGCCGACGGAGAGCATGATGGCGTCGAGCGGTCTTGGCACCTCGGCCGGGGTGTGCGTCGTCATGGGTTCCGGTGCGCGTCCACGGTCTAGACGTCCAGATTGGCGACGGTCAGCGCATTCTCCTGGATGAACTCGCGGCGCGGCTCGACCACATCGCCCATCAGCTTGGAGAAGATCTCATCGACCTCGGACACGTCGCCGATCTTGACCTGCAGAAGCGTGCGCGCATCGCGGTCGAGCGTGGTCTCCCACAGCTGCTCGGGGTTCATCTCGCCCAAGCCTTTGTAGCGCTGCAGCGAGAGGCCCTTGCGGCCGGCCTCGTAGATGGCGTCGAGCAGTGCGCGGGGGCCGTGAATGGTCAGCGTCTCGGTCTTGCGGCGCAGCTTGGTGCCGAGACCGTAGACCTCGGAGAGATGCTTGCGCTTCTCGTTCAGGCGCCGCGCGTCGAGGGACGCCAGCAACGCGCGGTCGAGGGCGTGGACCTCGGTGACGCCGCGCACCTCGCGGCGGAAGAGGAAGCCGTCGTTGCCGTAGCTGCCGGACCAGCCCTTCTCCGTCTCCTCGGCGACCTCGTTCAGGCGCGCGGCGACGGTTGCGGCGGCAGCATTGGCGGAGGCGGCCGACTGAAGCAGCGCGGGATCGAAGGCGCCGGCGATGGCCGCCTGCTCGACGACCGCACGCGCGTAGCGCGAATGCAGCTGATCGATGAGGCCGACGATGCCGCGCGCCTGATCGACGATGTCGCGCAGGTCCTTGCCGGCGCGCTCCTCGCCGCCGGCGACGAGCACGTTGTCCTCGAGACCGCTGTCGATCAGATAGTCCTCGAGCGCGCGCTGGTCCTTGAGGTAGGTGCTGCTCTTGCCGCGCTGGACTTTGTAGAGCGGCGGCTGGGCGATGTAGACGTGGCCCTTCTCCACCAGCTCGGACATCTGGCGATAGAAGAACGTCAGCAGCAGCGTGCGGATGTGGGCGCCGTCCACGTCGGCGTCCGTCATGATGATGATCTTGTGGTAGCGCAGCTTGCCGAGATCGAAGTCGTCGCGGATGCCGGTGCCGAGGGCGCCGATGATGTTGGTCACCTGCTCGGAGGAGAGCATCTTGTCGATGCGCGCGCGCTCGACGTTGAGGATCTTGCCGCGGATCGGCAGCACGGCCTGATACTCGCGCTTGCGGCCCTGCTTGGCGGAGCCGCCGGCCGAGTCACCCTCGACGATGAAGAGCTCGGTGTTGGCCGGGTCGCGGTCCTGGCACTCGGCGAGGCCGCCGGGGAGCCGCAGGCCGTCGAGCGCGCTCTTCCTGCGCGTCAGCTCGCGCGCCTTGCGCGCCGCCTCGCGCGCGAGCGCCGCCTCGACGATCTTACCGACGATGGCCTTCGCCTCCTTCGGGTGCTCCTCGAACCAGGCCATCAGCGTCTCGGCGACCACGCTCTCGACCACCGGCTTCACCTCGGACGAGACCAGCTTATCCTTGGTCTGGCTCGAGAACTTGGGGTCGGGAACCTTGACCGAGAGCACGCACGTGAGCCCTTCGCGGGCGTCCTCGCCCGAGAGGTCCACCTTCTCCTTCTTGGCGATGCCGCTGTCGGTGGCGTACTTGTTGATGACGCGCGTCAGCGCGGCGCGGAAGCCCGCGAGATGCGTGCCGCCGTCGCGCTGCGGGATGTTGTTGGTGAAGCACAGCACGTTCTCATGGTAGCTGTCGTTCCACCACAGCGCGACCTCGACGCTCACGCGGTCCTTGTCGGCGCGGATCATGATCGGCTCGGGGATCAGCGCCTGCTTCGAACGGTCGAGAAAGCGCACGAACGCGGACGTGCCGCCGTCGTAGAGGAACTCCTCGCGCTTCACATCGGCATGACGGGCATCCGTCAACACGACCCTGGCGCCGGAGTTCAGGAACGCCAGCTCGCGCAGGCGATGCTCGAGCGTCGCGTAGTCGAACTCGACCTTCGAGAAGGTCACCGGGCTCGGCAGGAACGTGACCTCGGTGCCGCGGTTGTCGCCGGCATCGCCGACGACTTTCAGGGGGCCCGCCGCAGCGCCGTCGCGGAACTCGATCACATGCTCCTTGCCCTCGCGCCAGATGCGGGCGCGCAGCCATGTCGAAAGCGCGTTGACGACCGAGACGCCGACGCCGTGCAGACCGCCCGAGACCTTGTAGGAGTTCTGGTCGAACTTGCCGCCCGCGTGCAGCTCGGTGAACACGATCTCGGCGGCGGAGCGCTTCGGATCGTGATCGTCGTCCTGCTTGATGCCGGTCGGAATGCCGCGGCCGTCGTCGCGCACGGTGCACGAGCCGTCCGGGTTCAACGTCACCTCGCAGACCTTGGCGTGGCCGGCCAGCACCTCGTCGATGGCGTTGTCGACCACCTCGTAGATCATGTGATGCAGGCCCGAGCCGTCATCGGTATCGCCGATGTACATGCCGGGGCGCTTGCGCACCGCCTCGAGGCCCTTCAGCATCTTGATGCTATCGGCGCCGTAATCGTCGGGCGCGGGTATCTTCCTGGCGGGCTGAGCGCTCATTCGGGGCCTGTGGCTGCGTTTTCTGCTGGTTAAAACAAAGTCTACCATAAGGCGCGGGACAACGGCGCAAAAAAGCGTGCCGCATGCGCTCTGACGCACGCTTATTTTTCTTGTTGGATCAATACATTATCTGAGCCGGCCAGCAAGGGTCCGCGGCGGCCGATCACGCCGCGTCCGATCGCGTCACCCTGCCGTCCCGGACGCGCCAGAACTGCGCCTTTCCGGAGAGGCTCGCGAAGGACTGACTGTCGGTCCCCGTCATCCATGCCTGCGTGCCGAGGCGCAGCAGCTCGTCGAACAGGGCCGCGCGGCGGTCGGCATCGAGATGGGCCGTCACCTCGTCGAGCAGCAGCAGCGGCGCCAGGCCGTCTCGGCGGGCCGCGACCAGCTCGGCGTGGGCGAGCAGGAGGCCCATCAGGAGCGCTTTCTGCTCGCCGGTGGACGAATGCCTGGCGAGCGTCGCCTTGGGGCCATGGGTGACGACGAGATCGCTCCTGTGCGGCCCGTCGAGCGCCCGGCCGGCGGCGCGGTCGCGGTCGCGGACCTCGCTGAGGCGCCGTGCATAGGCGTCCTCGACATCGATGGCGGCGCGATGGGCGAGATCCTGGTCGATGGCGCCCTCGAGGCGGACATCGCTCCACGGAAACGGGCTTTCGGGATCGCGGACGCGACGGGCGTCAATGAGGGAGCGGAGCGCCGCCACCGCTTCGGCGCGGGCGGCGGCCATGGCCACGCCCATCTCGGCCATGACGATCTCGAGCCCGTCGAGCTGGGCACTTCGCGTCACGCCGTCGGAGAGCAGACGATTGCGCTGCGCCATGGCGCGCTCGAAGCGGCCGGCGCGCGTGCGGTGACCGGAATCGAAGCAGACGATCAGGCGGTCGAGAAAACGGCGGCGCTCGGAGGCAGGGCCGGTGAAGAGCCCATCCGTCGCCGGCGTGACCCAGACCATCTCCACGTAGTCGCCGAGGGCGCCGGAGCCGGTCCTGGTTTCGCCGTCGATGCGCACGATGCGGCCCGAAGCGCGCTCGCCGTTGGGCTCGGCTGCCGACTGACCGGTGCCGATGGTGACGGGGCCGATGGCGGTATGCACGCGGGCCGAGACCGACCAGCTTCCGTCTCCCGCGGCGTGCGCGAGATCGGCGAGCGGGGCCTGGCGCAGGCCCTGGCCGGGCGCCAGCAGCGAGACGGCCTCGAGCACGTTGGTCTTGCCGGAGCCATTGGGGCCGGTCAGCACGACCGGCTCGGGCGCAAGCTCGAGGGTGAGCGACGGGTAGCTGCGGAAGTGCGTCAGCGTCAGCCGCTCGACCCAGAGGCGGGGCGCGGCTTGCGGCGCTGAGGTCGCGTCATGTTCGGTGGCGGACGCCAAGCGTTGCATCTCTTTCGTTCGACCGATGCCGTCCCGCGCCGTTAGACGTGTCTGGATCCCGGCCTCCGCCGGGATGACGTTTATTTGGCGGACGGGTAGATCCTTAAACTCCGTCACACCGGCGGAGGCCGGTGCCCAGATACGTTTGCCGGATGTCACCGCCCCGCGATCCCTCAACGCGTTCCGGTAGGCAGAGCCTTACCCAGCGCTCTATCCTGGACGAGACGGGCAAAAGCAACGGCGCTAAACGCGCATGGGCATCAGGACGTAGAGCGCGCTCTGGTCCTCGGCGCCGCGGATCATGGTCGGCGAGCCGGGATCGGCCAAGAGGAAGCGGGCCTCCTCACCTTCGAGCTGACCGGCGATGTCCAGGAGATACTTGGCGTTGAAGCCGATCTCGAGCGGGCTTGCGGCATAGGTGACGGCGATCTCCTCGGTGGCGCTGCCGCCTTCGGGGTTGTTGACCGACAGCACGAGCTTGCCGTTCGAGAGGTTGAGCTTCACGGCGCGCCCGCGCTCGCTCGCGATCGTCGACACGCGGTCCACGGCGCTCATGAAGTCGGCGTTGGCGACGCGCATCTCCTTGTCGTTCGCCTGCGGGATGACGCGCCCGTAATCGGGGAAGGTGCCGTCGATCAGCTTCGAGGTCAGCGTCACCGACCCGATCGCGAAGCGCACCTTGGAGGTCGACACGCCGACGCTCACGGCCTCCGCACTTTCCTCGATCAGACGAAAGAGCTCGTGGACCGTCTTCCTGGGGATGATCACGCCGGGCATCCCCTCGGCGCCCTGAGGACGCGGTAGCTCGGCTTGCGCGAGGCGATGGCCGTCGGTCGCGACGGCGCGCAGCATCGGCGCCTTGCCGGTCTCGGCGATGTGGAAATAGATGCCGTTGAGGTAGTAGCGCGTCTCCTCGGTCGAGATGGCAAAGCGCGTCTTGTCGATCAGGCGCTTCAGGTCCTTGGCTGCGACCTCGAAGGTGTGGCCGAGGTCTCCGGCGTTGAGATCGGGAAAGTCCTCGGGTCCGAGCGTCTGCAGCGCGAAGCGCGCCTGTCCGGCGGCGAGCGTCAGGCGCTCCTTCTCGGCGTCGCGGCGAATATCGACCTGGGTGCCGTCGGGGAGCTTGCGCACGATGTCGTGCAGGATGTGAGCGGGCACGGTGACGGCGCCGGGCTGAGCGACCTCGGCGCGGACCTCCTCGATCACCTCGCGCTCGAGATCGGTTGCCTTCAACTCCAGCGCCTGGCCTGACGCCTTCAGGAGAACGTTGGAGAGAATGGGAATCGTCGTCCGGCGCTCGACGACGCTCGTCACGTGTCCGAGCGCCCTCAGAAGTTCCCCGCGTTCGATCACAAGCCGCATCGGTCGCCTCGAAGTTCGCGATCCTGCTCCGGAGCGGAGCGGGAAACCGCAGATGGAACAAATGGTAGGCCCGTCCGTCCTCCAACAGCCGGAGGGATGAAGAACTCAGCTCTCGTATTGGATGGAAGTCCTGGCGTGCGAGCCACAACTTGCCCTGATCGGGCGCCCGATTTCAAGGGGGCGGGGCGGTCTTTGGGCGCTTTCGCGCCTTCCCTCCGGCGGTTTTCGCAGCTCCACCCCCAAAGACTTCGGGAGCGGCATCGCTGGATACCGCTCCCGCCCCGCTTGGGCATGGCGCCGATCTCCCTCGTCACGCCATGCCCGTTGCTCGAACTCTCAATTCTATCAGTCGATTGCCCCTCAATGACTGATCAGCTTCTTCAATTCGTCGATCTCGTCTCGCAGGTTCGCGTCGCCGGCGATGACGTTCTCGATCTTGCGGATCGCGTGCAGCACTGTGGTGTGGTCGCGGTTGCCGAAGCGGCGGCCGATCTCGGGCAGCGAGCGGTGGGTCAGCTGCTTGGCGAGGTACATGCCGATCTGGCGCGGCCAGACCACCGAGCGATGCCGGCGCTGCGAGAGCAGATCGCCTTTCGAGACGCCGAAGTGGCGCGAGACGATGCGCAGGATGTCCTCGATCTTGATGCGGCGCGGCTCGACGCCCTGGAAGAGGTCGCGCACGACGGTCTCGGCGATGTCGGGCGTGACAGGGGCGCGCATGTGCTGCCATGTGAGGTAGAGGCGGTTCACCGCGCCCTCGAGCTCGCGGCCGCTTTCCGTCAGCCGGCTGGCCAGGATCTCGACCACCTCGCGCGAGAGATCGAAGCTCGGATCGGCGGCGCGCTTCTCGGCAAGACGCTGGTCGAGCACGCGGTGGCGCAGCTCGTGGTCGAACCCGCCGATCTCAGCCACCAGGCCGCGCTGCAGGCGCGAGCGCATGCGCTCGTTGAGCCGCTCGATCTGCGCGGGATGGCGGGCAGACGCCACCACGACCTGACGCCCGCCGTCGAGGAGCGCGTTGATGATGTGATCGAACTCCTGCTCGGTCTTCTCGCCCTGCATGAACTCGAGATCATCGATCAGGAGCATATTGATGCCGCGGAACTTCTCCTTGAAGGAGAGCGGATCCTGCGCGCGCAGCGCCTCGACGAACTGGTAGCGAAAGCGCTCGGCCGTGAGATAGAGCACCTGCGCGTTCTCGGCGCGCCGTTTCACCTCCCAGGCGATGGCCTGCAGGAGGTGCGTCTTGCCGAGGCCGACCGACGAATAGAGGTAGAGCGGATTGAAGGCCGGGCTGTCCGTCAGGACCGTCTCGGCGACCTGGACCGCACCGGCGTGGGCCATGCGGTTCGAGGTTCCGACGACGAAATTTTCGAAGGTGTGATGCGGGTCGAGGGGCGAGCCTTCGAACCCGCCGATGCTGGTGCGACCGGCGATCGGGCGCATCACGGGGCTGCGGGCCGGCTCGGCGGCACCGAGCGCTCCCAGGGCCCTGGGCTCGGCCGCGGCCTCGCGCGACTTCGTTGCGGGCTCCGCGTCGCGGGCCATCTGACGGGCGACCCCGGCGCCGGGCTGGCGGACCGAGACGACGACCTCCTCGGCGGACTTGAACTCCGCCCGACAGCAGGTCAGCAGCTCATCCATGTAGTGGGACTGGATCCACTTGCGCAGAAACACGACCGGCACCGAGACCCTCACGGTCTTGCCGTCGAACTCGTCGAACTCGAGGGCCTTGAACCAGCTCGCGTAGATGTCCTCGCCGAGCTGCGAGCGCAGCATCGCGCGCACCTTGGCGCCCGCCCCGTCCGCGACGCGGCTGTCGCCTCCCTTGGCCTCGGCGGCTTCCATGCCGGCCGGCTTGCCGTTGACCGCATAATCGCCCGACGGCGCCCGCCCGATGCGATCGGGTGACGTATAGGACAGCTCCGCTTTCGAGATGGCTTGCATTATCTTGTACCCCGCACTTTGTTGCATCCGCCTTCGGAAAGGCAGATCTTCCAGAGCCGCGCCCGTTCGCCCAAACGAGCCCGACCAGTCCCTTCGCGACGGCCTATCCCTGCCGCCAGGGCAATCCGGCTGCTTTCCAGCCCGCGACCCGCCCCCTTTTTCCGGTGGCGTCGAGAGGTCCCTCGAAGCCATCGGCCACGTTGCGGCAGCGCGTATAGCCCGCGCCCGCCATGGCAGCCGCAGCCGCACGGCTGCGTCCCCCCGACCGGCACACGAAGAACAGCTCAGCATCCTTCGCGACACCGGCCCCTTCGAGCAGCCTGCTCAACGTGCCCACGAACTCGGGAGTGACCCGGTTATCGGGAAACGTCTGCCACTCGATGGTCACCACACGCCTGTCGAGCGTGCTCAGATCGGGAAGTCCGACAAAGGTCCATTCCGCTCGCGTCCGCACATCGACCAGAACAGCCCCTGCGTCAGCCTTGAGGTGCGTCCACGTCTCCGCGACTGGGACATCCTCGATATTGACGCGATCGGCCAACCCTTTAGCCCTCGTCTTCCCACCGATCGGACCGGGTTGCTGGGCCCGAGCCGACACAGTTAACGCAAGTAAAGACCAGTATTGGCTCAGTAAAGACCGTTTCGCATTCCACAGGCCCTGTGGAATATATTTACTTAACTGAAATACTGAAGAAAATCAGGACGATGCTGCACTGACAATCCTGAGTCCGGGCGGGGTGCTACTGAAACATTACAGCAAGACCAACCCCCGCCGTGGTGACGGGGATCTTTTTAACGGGTCGGTAACCTTTTATCAAGCGGCGCAACGGGTGGAGAAGGGACCCAAGGGCAGCGGGACGAGCGGTGGGTGCAACGTGGAAAACTTGAGTCCTCTCCACAAGCGCGGTGAGGAAACTCATTGAGGGCAAAGCCAATTCACAAAAAGATGCCGGCCGCCGGTTTGAAATTGCGGCTTTCCTGTGGCGCGCGGGGAAAGGCCACTTTTTTGTTTGGTGCGGGGGCGCGGGCTCGGGGCGAGCGGGAGGCGCGAGGGAGGGCGGCATCGGGACACCCTCAAGAATCCGTCACTTAGGAAGCCGAAGGGAAGGTCCGCGATTCCATCGCGCGGCCTTCCCTGTGGCGAACAGAACACACTCTCGTGATTGACGGTTCAAAATTCAAAAGAGTGTTGGAGAACGTCGGGCTCAGGCCATCGCCTTGATGCGGTGCGCGAGGCGCGACACCTTGCGGGCGGCCGTCTTGCGATGCATGACACCCTTCTGGGCGGTGCGGACGAGCGAGGGCTCAGCCGATTTCAGTGCCTGAGCGGCAGCGGCCTTGTCTCCCGAGGCAATGGCTTCCTCGACCTTGCGAACTTGCGTCTTCACGGCCGAACGGCGGTTCTTGTTGACGTCCGTGCGGCGCACCATCTGGCGCGTGGCTTTCTTTGCCGACTTCGTATTGGCCATCCAAACTATCCTTCTCTTCGGGCCACCGGATCAAGGGATGGCGCCATGACAGTGTTATGACGTGCTGACATTCGTGTCCGCGATGACGCGCCCGCGATCCGACCCGGCTTCGCCCCGCCCCAAGGCGGGCCAGCGCATCCCGGCTCTCCGAACGCACGCTCCAATGCGTCGACCGCCCGAAACAGGCGTTCCGAGCGGCACTAGAGCGGGTCTATAGCGGCGGGAGCCGCCCGCGGTCAACGGATTTGGCCGGTTTCACCCCGGGCGGGCCGTCAGGCGTCCTTCCATTTGATCGAGCAGCCCATGGAGGGCACCTGGTGCTCGGGGCCGCGGCCCATCCTGGCCACGGCCGTCATGGCCTCGACGAGCTCGCGACGGGCGCCGGCCGGGCCGGGATTGCGGCCGCTCTCGTCCAGCCGTCCCCGGTATTGCAGGGCGAGATCACGGTTAAAGCCGAAGAAGTCCGGCGTGCAGACGGCGCCGTAGCGGTGCGCGACCTCCTGGCTTTCATCGTAGAGGTAGGGGAAGGGAAAGCGGTGAGCCTCGGCGGCCTCCTTCATGCGCGGGAAGCTGTCCTCGGGGTAGGCCGATGCATCGTTCGAGGAAATCGCGACCGACGCGATCCCGAGCGCGGCCAGATCCTTCGTGTCGCGGACCAGCCGGTCGAGGATCGCCTGCACGTAGGGACAGTGGTTGCAGATGAACATCACCAGGGTCCCGTTGGGTCCCTTGAGCTCATCCAGCGTATAGGTTCTGCCGTCGGTGGCCGGCAGGCGGAAGTGCGGCGCCGTCCAGCCGAAGTCGCACAGGGGCGTGGTTTCCGCCATGGCGAGATCTCTCCAAGTCTCCGTGTCCAAGGCCGCCCGTCGCCCACCCTGCGACTCCCCTTGGCGGGTGCCGGACGCGGGCTGGCCACGCGCGCCCAGTCAAGCGCCGAGCCGCTCAAAACTCAAGGCGTTGCGCCAGCCGCCCCGCGCTGCGTCGCCGGCAAAGACGCGCGCGCGCGCGCTCGCCTCCTCGGGATCACCCGTCGTCAGCAGCACGAGGCGCGGCAGCGACGCGGGGTCTCCCCGGTAGCGGGGATGACGCGCGAGATAGTCCTCGAGACTGTCGGCGACGATCTCGGGCTGGGATAGGATGCGCGTCGCCGGCGGCAGGTGGCGCCGGAACAGATGCTCGACCAGCGGAAAGTGGGTGCAGCCGAGAATGGCGCGATGGGGCGGCTCGCCGCCGGCCTGACGCAGCACGCCTGCGATGCCGGCTTCGACGAGGCGGTCCAGCTCGGCTTCCGCCGCACCGGCCTCGATGGCGCCGGCGAGCTCCGAGCAGACCTGCTGGATGACCGTGACCTTGGGGCAGCGCTTCCTGATCTCCTCGGCATAGACGTTGGAGGCAACGGTGCGCGTGGTGCCGAAGACGGCGATGCGGTCGGTCAGGAACTTCTGCGGATACTGCGGCGTGGTGACGGCCCACGGCGTCTGCGTGGCCGCCTCGACGGTCGGCGCGACGATGCCGACGACGTTGTGGCCTTGCGCCTTCCAAGGGGTTGCCGGCAGCCAGGCCGTCTGCAGGCGTCGCGCGGCAACGGCGGTCGCGGTGTTGCAGCCCAGGAGAACGAGCCCACAGCCGAGCCCGAACAGGCGATCCACCGCGATGCGCGTGAGATCGATGATCTCCTCCGACGAGCGGTTGCCGTAGGGCACATGCGCATGATCGCCGAGATAGACGAACGATTGCCCGGGAAAGCGCCGGGTGAGAGCGTTCAGGACGGTGAGCCCCCCGAGCCCGGAATCGAAGACGCCGATCATGGAGCCTTTTCGTTTCCCTCGCGCACCGTCCGACCGATCGCGTGCGACGGATCGAGCCGGCGCGCCCCCTATTCCGCAGCCTCGGACGGCGAGCGGCCGGCCGTGGCGGCCTCCTGGTCGGCGGCCTTCAATGCGTCGAGGCTCGGCATCGAAATCGTGCTGTAGCCGCAATCGACGAAATGCACCTCCCCCGTCACCGCCGCCGAAAGATCGGACAGGAGATAGAGCGCGGAGCCGCCGACGTCGTTCAGGCTCGGCGTGCGCCGCAGGGGCGCGTGCTCCTTCTGGAAATTGAAGATGACGCGGGCGTCCGACACACCGGCCCCGGAGAGCGTGCGCATGGGGCCTGCGGAGAGCGCATTGACGCGGATGTTCTCTGGCCCGAGGTCGGCTGCGAGATAGCGCATGGAGGCCTCGAGCGCGGCCTTGGCGACGCCCATGACGTTATAGGAGGGGACGGAACGGGTGGCGCCGCCGTAGGTCAGGGTCAGGAGCGCGCCGCCGTCCGGCATCAGCGCCCGGGCGCGCTGCGCGATCTCGGTGAACGAGAAGCAGGAGATCACCATGGTGTTGGTGAAGTTGTCGCGCGTGGTGTTCACGTAGCGGCCGGAGAGCTCGCGCGGATCAGAGAAAGCGAGCGCATGGACGACGAAATCCAGGCTGCCCCAGACCTCCTTGATCCTGGCGAACATGCTGTCGACGGTCGCCAGGTCGAGAACGTTGACGGGCTCGACGATCTCAGCGCCCATGGACTTCGCGAGCGGCACGGCGCGGCGGCCGAAAGCGCCGTCCTGGTAGCTGAACGCCAGCTCGGCGCCTTGCCCGTGGAGTGCGCGCGCGATGCCCCAGGCGATCGAGCGATCGTTGGCGACGCCCATGATCAGGCCGCGCTTGCCCGCCATCAACGGTCCGGGTTTCGTGACATCGAATTCGGTCATGGGCGACCTCACACTCACATCAAACCTGCGGCCGATATCGAACCAGCCGCGTCCGCTTCTATGAACCTTCATGCCGGTCACCGCTCAGGAGGCAAGACCTCCGAGGGGACCTTGCAGAACATCAGCCGTTGTATCGTTCGAAAATCAAAGTGGCATTTGTCCCGCCGAACCCGAAACTGTTCGACATGACACAGTTAAGGCTCGCGTTGTCGATGCGAGTCCGCACGATCGGCATATCCTCGAACGCAGGATCCAGCTCCTCGATGTTGGCGCTTTCGCAGATGAAGCCGTTGTTCATCATAAGGAGCGAGAAGATGCTCTCCTGCACGCCGATGGCGCCCAGCGAATGGCCGGTCAAGGACTTGGTCGCGGAAATCTTCGGGATCTCCCGGCCCGCGAACACCTCGCGGATGGCCTCGATCTCCTTCTGGTCGCCCACGGGGGTCGCGGTCGCGTGGGGATTGATATAGTCGATCGTCCCCACGCCCTTGCCGGCGAGGCCCTTCATCGCAAGGCGCATGCAGCGGACGGCCCCTTCGCCCGACGGCGCCACCATGTCATGGCCGTCGGACGTGGCACCGTAGCCCACGATCTCGCCGTAGATCTTGGCGCCGCGCGCCTTGGCGCGCTCGAGCTCCTCGAGAACCAGCACGCCCGCGCCGCCCGCGATCACGAAGCCGTCGCGGTTCTTATCGTAGGCGCGGCTCGCCGTCGCGGGCGTGTCGTTGTAGCGCGAGGACATGGCGCCCATGGCGTCGAACAGGACCGACAGCGTCCAGTCCAATTCCTCGCAGCCGCCGGCGAAGATGACATCCTGCTTGCCCCACTGGATCAGCTCCGCCGCATTGCCGATGCAGTGGGCGGACGTGGAGCAGGCCGAGGAGATCGAATAATTGACGCCCTTGATCTGGAAGCTCGTCGCGAGGGCTGCCGAGGGGCCCGAGCACATGGCCTTCGGCACCTCGAAGGGGCCCACTTTCTTGGGGTCCTTCTGGCGCGTGGTGTCCGCCGCCCAGACGATGGCGCGCGTCGACGGGCCGCCCGAGCCCATCACGATGCCGGTGCGCTCGTTGACGACGTCGCCCGGCTCGAGCCCCGCGTCGCGGATGGCCTGATCCATGGCGATGTAGTTCCAGCCGACGCCGGCTTCCATGAAGCGCTTCGGCTTGCGCGGCACTTGCGATTCCCAATCGAGTCGCGGGTCGCCGTGCACCTGGCAGCGGAAGCCGAGCTCGGCGTACTTGTCGGCGCGCACGAGGCCGGACTTGCCCTCTCTGAGGGAGGCGAGCACCTCCTGGGTCGTGTTCCCGATGGAGGACACGACACCCATGCCGGTGACGACCACACGTCTCATCGAGAACCCCTTCCTCGCCCGCCCCTGGAGACTTGCCGACTGCCGCATCGTGGCCTTTCGGCTCACCCGGCGGCCGGCGCTTCCCCTGCCTCGAACAGACCGACGCGCAGGTCGGTCGCAGTATAGATCACCTGGCCGTCCGCCTTCATCACGCCATCGGCGATGGCCAGCTTCAGCCGGCGCAGAATCACGCGCTTCATATCCACCACATACTCGACCTTCTTGACCGAAGGGAGCACCATGCCGGTGAACTTCACTTCCCCCACGCCCAAGGCGCGGCCGCGGCCGGGCGCGCCGAGCCAGCCCAGGAAGAAGCCCGTGAGCTGCCACAGGGCATCAAGGCCGAGGCAGCCCGGCATCACCGGGTCGCCTTCGAAATGACACTTGAAGAACCAGTCCAGCCGGCTGTTGCCCTCGACGGCAAGCTCGGCCACGACCTGTCCCTTGTCGTGCGTGCCCTGGGTGTCGGAGATCAGCGCGATGCGGTCGAACATCAGCATGGGCGGCAGCGGCAGTTGCGCGTTGCCGGGGCCGAACAGCTCGCCGCGCCCGCACGCCAACAGATCCTCGTAATCATAGCTAGAACGGCGCTCGGCCATCGGTCAGCTTCGTCCCTCTCACCGGTGTCAGTCCCTTGACGGCTCAGCGTGCCTGCTGCCCGCCGGATGCCGCGGAGCGCGATCCGGTCCATTGTCCGAGAACGACGCCTTCCACCACACACAAACCGCGTTGTCCTAGCACATCCGACCGCCGTTCAAACGATAATCGCGAGACCCGTCAAGTCGCGGCTTGGAAAAGGTGACGTAAGGTGACGTATTGTCCAACGAGGGCCGCCGCGCTGGGGAGTCCCATGCGGCTTCGGCGCCCCCGCGGCCGCGAGATGGGGAATTTCCGCCGAAAACAGCGCCTTGGCACCGGGTTGCGGTCACCCCTAAGTGCTCCTATACTAATGAAATCAAAGAATCCGGCTTCAGCGGCTGCCAGACTGATCAAGTGTCCGGGGCGTTGAGGCTTATCGAGTCGACCGTTCATGAGCGAAGACATTCTGGAAGATCCTTGCTTGGACGATCCCTGCTGCGGAGAGCCCGTGCCGACGGCGGACCGTGCGCAGCATTCCCGGATCGCCGCCCGGCTGCGGGGCGCGGGCCTGCGTCCGACGCGTCAGCGCGTGGCGCTCGGCGTGCTTCTGCTCGGCGGCGAGGACCGGCACGTCTCGGCGGAAATCCTGCATGCCGAAGCGCTGGCGGCCGGCGAGCACGTCTCTCTGGCGACCGTCTACAATACGCTGCACCAGTTCACCGGCGCAGGGCTCTTGCGCGAGCTCGCCATCGACGGCGGCAAAGCCTATTTCGACACCAACACGTCGAACCACAACCACTTCTTCATCGAGAGCGCGGGCGAGCTGATGGACATCCCCGGCGACTCGATCCGGGTCGACGGCCTGCCCGAGCCGCCGCGCGGCATGAAGGTGAGCCACATCGACGTGGTGGTGCGGCTGGTGCCCGAGGACTGAGGCTCTCTTTCGATCCGGCGGAGCCGCCGTTGGCGCGCGTTGGCCGACGTCTCGCGACCAGCCTCCTTGCGAACGGCTACTTCACGACCTCGTTCGGATAGACGCCCCAGAGCTGCTTCTGAGGCATGAACCCCCGAAAGCGATCGATGGTGATGCTGCACCAGCGGCCATCGCAGGTGTGGACGTTGGCGATGACGCCGGCCTCGACGATAGCGACCGCGCGCGCGCGCTCACTATCGCTGTTGCGCACCGGGACCTGGGGCACCGGCGCCCCCGCCTTGGCGTCCCAGGGCGTGACGAGCGCCGTGCGCCGGCCCGACAGCAGCGATTGCAGGACCCAGCCCGTCGCGCCTTCGGAATCGCGGATCTGGCGCCAGCCCTCGAACTCGCTCAGGACCTCCACGGGCAAGCCGGCCTGGCGGTAGACCCATGACGTCGGATAATCGGTGCCGGGTCCCGACCGGAGGTTGACGCGATCGGCCTTGAGGCTCACGAAGCGCGGCAGCGGCAGACCGCTCGCCGACGTTCCGGACGCCGCGGGCCCTGCGGCCGGCGTCTCCGCCCGGGGCGCCTCGGCTCCACCGGCGAGTGCGGCCGTTGCAATAAGGAGAGCGGCCAGCGCCGCCAGCCACCCGGAGCCCTTCCGGCTCCCCCATCGCATCGCCCGCTCCCGCACCGCCCTCACCCCGCCGCTTCCCGACGCTCAGACAATCCATTACCCAGACAATCCATCACTTTGTCACGGACATGACCTTCTGTTAGACACACCCCATACAGATCACGCCGCCCGGTGGAGAAATATGCCCAACCCGCAAAAGAAGCCAGTCGTCATCGTCACGCGCAAGCTGCCCGACGTCGTCGAAACGCGCATGCGCGAGCTGTTCGATGCGCGACTCAACACCGACGACACGCCCATGACGCAGGTGCAACTGGCGGAAGCGGCCAAGATCGCCGACGTGCTGGTGCCGACCGTCACGGACCGCATCGACCGCGCCATCATCTCGCAAGCCGGGCCGCAGCTTCGCCTGATCGCCAACTTCGGAACCGGCGTCGACAACATCGACCTCGATACGGCGCGCAACCGCGCCGTCACGGTGACCAACACGCCGGGTGTCCTGACCGAGGATACCGCCGACATGACGATGGCGCTCATTCTCGCCGTGCCGCGCCGCCTGCCCGAGGGGGCGGCCTATCTCAAGGGCCCGAAAAACAAGTGGGTCGGCTGGTCGCCGACGTGGATGCTGGGCCACCGCATCTTCGGCAAGCGCCTCGGCATCGTCGGCATGGGGCGCATCGGACGCGCGGTTGCGCAGCGCGCCAAGGCGTTCGGGCTGCAGATCCACTATCACAACCGCAAGCGCGTTTCGAATGCGATCGAGCAGGAGCTGGAGGCGACCTACTGGGAAAGCCTCGACCAGATGCTGTCGCGCATGGACATCGTCTCGGTCAACTGCCCGCATACGCCGGCCACCTATCACCTGCTCTCGGCGCGGCGCCTCAAGCTGCTCAAGCCGACGGCCTACATCGTCAACACCGCGCGCGGCGAGGTGATCGACGAGAACGAGCTCGCGCGCCTCATCGAGTCGGGCTCGATCGCGGGCGCAGGCCTCGACGTGTACGAGCACGAGCCGGCGATCAACCCCAAGCTGCTCGCCTCCGAGCGCGTGGTGGCGCTCCCGCATATGAGCAGCGCCACCATCGAGGGGCGCATCGACATGGGCGAGAAGGTGATCATCAACATCAAGGCATTCCTCGACGGGCATTCTCCGCCGGACAAGGTTCACCCGGCGATGTTCTAGCGTGCACTCGACGCGGCCAGAGTTGACCGGCCATCCAACGCCAACGTTCAATCAGGCCGCCCTGGATGGCCGGGCCAAGCCCGGCCATGGTGTTATCGTTTGTTGTGTGGGAGCTCACACCAGGTAATGGGTGGCAACGGCGATGTAGAAGGCGAGCGTCGCCAGGTAGCCGGCGACCAGCCAGTTGCGGCTGGCGTTCGAGATCGGCTCTGCGCGCCGCTTCTGCTTGCCTGACCTCAACAGCACGGGCGCCGTCAGAAGCAGCAGCCCCGTCAGCAGGTACCACTCGAGATAGACCGACACGCCGATGCCGACGATCAGCGCCAGCATGTTGATGATGGCGACGAACTCGGGATCGGAGCGGGAGAGCGCCGCATCGACCACCTGGCCGCCGTCGAGCGGCAGGACAGGTGCGAGATTGAAGCCGTTCAGGATGGCACTCGCGAGCGCGAGCATCTCGAACAGCGGCTCGTTCGTGGCGAACGCGGCGGCGACGAAAATACCGGTCGTGAGCAGGCTGAAGCCCGGCCCCATCAGCGCCACGAAACCGCGCTCGGCCTCGTTCTTGTGCGGCGCGGCCGAGACGGCGACACCGCCAAGGAACGGAATGAAATAGATGCCCTGCACGGGCAGACCGACCCAGCGCATGGCGAGCGCGTGCCCCGCCTCGTGAACCAGGAGCAGAACGAGCAGAACGGCGGCGAACATCCAGTCGAACAGATACATGAAGCTCGCGTAGGTGAGCGCGCCGGTCACGAGCGCTGCGCCGATGCGGGACGAAGCCGTCGCGGTACCAGCGAGGGTTTCGCAGTGCCGGCGGATCCGCCGGCCGTTGTGGCGTGCGCTGAGCGGGATCAGCACGCGGCCCATGAAATTGTCGTGCGTCAGCTCGTGCACCATGGTGAGGCGCGTGGCGTCCCGGCGATCCTCGAACTTGCACGCGACGAAATAGTCGTGTCCGGGCGCAATGCTCGGCGCGGTTCCCTCGCGCAGCACCTCAATCATCAACGCCTCCTGCGGGCGGCTCTCGACCTCGCGGTAGACCATCGGAACGACCGTACCGCCGACACTTACCGTTCCCTCGTAAACGTCAGGGGTGCCGGCGCGAAGCGCGGTTGCGATCTCGATGCGCGGCGGGCCTTCGAAGACGATCTCGTGGGCGGAGGAG
Organism: Hyphomicrobium sp.; assembly: GCF_036833075.1. Lineage (GTDB taxonomy): Bacteria > Pseudomonadota > Alphaproteobacteria > Rhizobiales > Hyphomicrobiaceae > Hyphomicrobium_C. The sequence continues at coordinate 99,117 of NZ_DAITQL010000004.1, read as the reverse complement.
GTCACCCATACGAGGTCGCGCGGCGCGGCTATATCGACCGACGTCACGTAACGCTTGCGGCGGCGGCCCAGTATCGTATCGACGACGCCTTGCGCGAGGAAATAGAGACTCCAAAGCAGATCGGCGATCAGGGTCATTGCCGGGTTCTTTATTTTTTTGCGACTCGAGACATGCGGCGCGGCTTCCGCCGCGGCGCAGACCATATCGCTCACGTCATGGCCGGGATCGACGACCTAATCTGTTCCGGCGGGAACACCCGGCCGCGCGTGCTCATGCACCGACAGGTCGACGATGCTCGGCGCGCGGCCGGTCAGCGGGTTCTCGGGGTCCCATGCCACGCGGACGGTCTCGAAGCGCGGCTCCCTGGCATCGTAGAGCAGGAGACGGCCGGCCAGGCCCTCGCCGACGCCCGTCAGCTCCTTGACGACCTCGGTCGCCTGCAGGGCGCCGACGACCCCCACGACCGAGCCCAGCACGCCCACCTCCGAGCAGTTGGGCACCGTGCCGGGCGGCGGGGCCTCGGGAAAGAGGCAGCGGTAGCTCGGATAGGGAGACCCGTCCGGCCCCGCCGCGTACGGCTTCAGCGTCGTCAGGTAGCCGTCGAAGGGACCGACGGCGGCGTGCACCAGCGGGCGGCGCGCGAAATAGCAGGCGTCGGAGACCAGGTAGCGTGTGGCGAAGTTGTCGGACCCGTCGGCGACGACGTCGAAGCGCGAGATGATGTCGGCTGCGTTTCCTGCATCGAGGCGCGTATCGAACGTTTCGACCGCGACGTGCGGGTTCAGGCGCGCGATCGTCGCGCGGGCGCTTTCGACCTTCGGCACGCCGACCGCCTCCGTCGTGTGCACGATCTGGCGCTGCAGGTTGTCGAGCGAGACCCTGTCGTCGTCGATGACGCCGAGCGTCCCGACGCCGGCCGCGGCGAGATAGAGAAGGACGGGGCTGCCGAGACCACCCGCGCCGATGACGAGCACGCGCGCGGCCTTGAGCTTCGCCTGACCCTGGCCGCCGATGTCGTGCAGGACAAGGTGGCGCTTGTAGCGCTGGATCTCCTCGGGCGTCAGTGCCATGTGTTTCGTGCCATGTGTCTCGCTTGCCCGGGACTCACGTCGATCCGCTGCGCTCACCCGGTGCTGCGCGCTTCGATGAGACCGACGCCGTGAGGTTTCGGACAGATAGGGTCCGAAGCGATCAGGGTCCAGGCCGCCCACGGCGTCTCGCCCTTACCGCCCCCCGCCGTCAGCCCGGATCTCTGCCGTCCGGGGGGCTGGTGCCCGCCGCCCGTCCGGACCCGGCGCGGGTGATGGTTGGATCGGACCAGGGTCCGTGAAGCTTATATGCTCCCGAGGCGGCGTTCGATGCATCATCGGACGCATCGCCCGGCGCACTGCCGGCCGGCAGCGCCCGCGCGCCGCCGGACGTGGGGGCGACCGAGAGCAGGAGGTCGAGGGCGCGTCCACCGATGTCGACCGTTCCCGACGCAGTGACCGTGCGGGCACCGGCCGTTGCCTCGAGGGTGTCCACAGTCAGAACGCCTCGCGCCACCGACAGGCGCGCGGCAAGCTCGCTCACTGCCGTTTTGCCGGCGCCGACGGCTCCCCAGCCCGCGACCGGCGTGGCGGCGGCCGCGGCGGCAGGCAGCGCATCGAGATCGAGACCGACACGTCCGCCGTCGGTCATGTCCAGCGACAGCTTGCCGGACAAGGATTTGACGATGTCGTCCTCGGTCGCGCCCGCCGCGGCGAGATCGAGGCGGATGTCTCCCGCGCCGTCGATGGCGGCAGGACCGAGGTGCGGGGTGACAAGGGTGTCGAGATCGATGTCCTGAAGGTTTCCCAGCAGCGTGTAGCGGGGATCTCTCCCGGTCGCATCCACGGTGAACTGGCCTTCGCCGCGCCCGCCCTGCTCGAGCTCGAGCTCGGCGAGCTCGCCGTAGAGCACGCCGTTCTTGATCGAGAGGCTTGCCGCACCGCGCCCCAGCCGGCTCGACCCGCTCGTCACGCTGGCGGCCGAGAGGCGGAGATCCGCGTCCATGTCGCGGAGGAACGACGGAGAGGCGAAACGGGGGATGCGCAGCGCGACGATCCAGTCCGATGCCAGCGCGAGCGCATGGCGCCGGAAGGATGTCGCGTAGGGCGCGATGTCGAAGGTGGAGAAGGCCAGAGTGCCCTCGATCGACGGGCGCTCGCGCCCCATCCTGACGGCGAGGGCGCCGGTCGCTGGGTTGCCGTCGAGCGCAAATTCCGCGTGCTCGAACGACACCGTGCGCTCGTCGAGCGTCAGAAGCCCGTTGGCCTTGAACGGCCCGAGCCCGGAGCCGCCCGGCCATGACGCCCCGAGCCAACCCGCGAAACGGCGCAGGTCGGAAATCGACAGCTCCGCGTTCTGAGCTGAAATCTGCGCGTGCTCGCCCGTCGTCAGGACGCCCTCGAACGAGGCCGCGAGAAGGTCTCCTTTTGCGGTGGCGCGAACACGCAACGGCGCGCCCATCGCGCTTTCCGTCTGCCGCTCGAAAGTCACGTCGATGTCGAGCGGCTCTCCGCGGACCTCGATCCGGCCCTTCGCCGCCACGAGCCCGTCGCTCCCTGGCTTGATTTCCATCTCGGAGACCGACACCACCTCGGACGGCCCCTGGCCCGTCTCGAAGGCGACGACCGTGTCGAGGATCGTGAGGCTGCGGAACCTGAAGCCGGACAGCGAAGAGATAACGGGGCGAAGCTCCTCGGATACACCCGCGCCGCCCTGCGCCGGCGCGAGCGCGGGACCTGCGTCCCCGCGCCGGTCCACGACGAGACGCGCGCGATCGAGCACCAGATCCGCGCCGTCGCCGCGCATCAGCGTGCGGATCAAGGCGCTGACGTGACTATCGCCCGAGACGGGACCGACGAGCGCCACAGTTCCCGCCTCGAGCACGATGGAGGGGGATGTGAACAGCGCCAGAGGCGTCGTGATGGCGACCATCTCGTGGGAGTCGGCGCGCACGGTCGAACCGGGAATCGGCTCGCCCTTCCGAGCGCCGATCAAGACGGGGGCGACGAGGGCGATCCCGATCGCCGCCATCAGCACGATCGCAACGACCAATGGGCGACGCCTGTCAGCTCTGCCGGTCATCAGGCTGCTGTCCCGCACATGGAGGCTTCAGGAGTGGAGGCTTCAAGCGTGAAAGCTAAAATGGGAGACTGCCGACATCCCTCGGGTCGACAGGTTTTCCTGTTTACTGAACGCAATCCGCGCGCGCAACACGCCATGACGCGTCCCATGCGCACCGCACCAGCAAAAGAATTCACGAGTTCAGACGCATAGCCTATCGCTCCCAAAATCGTAGTTGCACACGCGACGGAAATGCAAGGTGCGCCGGAGCGGAGCACTCTCCTCCACGCCCGGCGCGATGACAATCCTGCGGCGGAAATCGGGCGATACGAAGACGGCGCGGAGCGCAACGCACGCTTCGCCCTAGCTTTCCCGCGCCGCGTCTTCACTCCAGCTCGAAGCGCACTTGCGCGGGCGCATGATCCGGCAGGGTGAGCGAGACCACGACGGTGGTCCCCGCGCCGGCGTTGAAGTGCCCCGACCCCTTGAGAACATTGCCGCCCGCGGGCGCGAGCGCCACCTGCTCGGCCTTGCCGTCCGCCAGCACCGTCGCCGACGCCTTGGCGGCACTCGCGTCCTGCTCCGTGCCGTCCTCGTGCGTGAGGTAGACCGTCAGCGTCGCGCCCTCGGCCACGAGCTCGAGGTGATGGTGCGTGGTGTGCTCGATCATGCCGCCGTGCTTGGCGGAATGATCGTGGACGTGCTCGTGGCTGTCGTCGGCGAGCGCGATGCCCGCCCCGAGCACGAAAGCCGCGACCGAAAGCGCAAGTCGTCTGATCATCGGTGGTCTCCTTTTTTTAAGTCAGGTTTCGTGAGGTCAGAAAGCTTCGGCGGGGACGGCAGACGTCCGCGCCGCGATGAGGCGCTCAAGCGGCTTCCTTCCGAAGAGCAGGAACAGGACGGGCGTGAGGAAGGCGTCGAGCACGGTTGCAGAGAAGAGGCCGCCGAAGATGGTGATGGCGACCGGATGCAGGATCTCCTTTCCGGGCGCGTCGGCCCCGATCATGAGCGGGACCAGCGCGATGCCGGCGGCGAGCGCCGTCATCAGCACGGGCGTGAGGCGCTCGAGCGTGCCGCGCATGACAAGCCCGCGTCCGAAGCGCTCGCCTTCGAACAGAGCCAGGTTGATGTAGTGGCTGATCTTCAGGATGCCGTTGCGGGTGGCGATGCCGGCGAGCGTGATGAAGCCGATGGCGCTTGCGACCGAGACCGGCTGCCCGGCAAGCATGAGCGCCGCCACGCCGCCGATGATCGCGAGCGGCACGTTGCCCATGATGATCAGGGCGAGGGCGGTCGAGCGGTAGCGCGTGTAGAGCACCACGAAGATGAGCGCGAGTGACACGGCCGAGAGCAGGGCTATCAGCCGCGAGGCTTCCTCCTGGGCCTGGAACTGGCCTTCGAGGTGCGTGAAGTAGCCGCGCGGCAGCGGCGCGGCGGCAATCTCAGCGCGGATCGCACCGACGATGCGCGCCATGTCGGAGCCGTCCGTGTTGGCCAGCACGGCGATGCGGCGGCGGCCGTTCTCGCGCAGGATCTGGTTCGGCCCGTCGGTCTCAATGACGTCCGCGACGCTCCCGAGCGGGATGCGCCCGGCCGGGCTTTCGATCAGCATGTCGCCGAGCGCGCGCGTGGTGCGGTCCCGATCCGAGAGACGCAGCACCACCTCGAAGCGCTTCTGCTGGTCGACGATCTCGGAGACGACGCGGCCGTTCGACAGCGCCTCAAGTGATGCTGTGATCGCGCTCGGGTTCAGGCCATAGCGTTTGGCCTTCTCGTAGTCGACGCGGACCTGGAGCTCGGGAATGCGCACCTGCCGCTCGGTCTGGAGATCGACGACGCCGGGGATGCGCCGCAGCCGCGTCTCCATGTCGGCGGCCAGGGCGCGCAGGGTGTCGTAATCGTCACCGTAGATCTTGAGCGCAATCTGGGCGCGAACGCCCGAGAGCATGTGGTCGAGCCGATGGGCGATGGGCTGGCCGACGGTGATCGAGGCGGGCAGCATCGCGAGGCGCCCGCGGATGTCGGACAGCACCGCCTCGCGACCGCGCGCGGAGCGGCGGAGATCGACATCGAGCTCGCTCACGTGCACGCCCTCGGCGTGCTCGTCGAGCTCGGCGCGGCCGGTGCGGCGGCCGACCGAACGCACCTCCGGAACCTCGGCGACGAGCGTCTCGGCAAGCCTGCCGATGCGGTTGGATTCGGAGAGGCTGATGCCGGGCTCGAGCGAAACGGTGACGAGGACCGTGCCCTCGTTGAAGGGCGGAAGGAAGGCGCGCGGCAGCATGGCGCCTGCGATCAGCGCCGCCAGCACGGCTGCGACCGGCATGACGATGACGAACAACGGGTGCTCGAAGCACCAGGCGAGCCCGCGCCGCTGCCAGCGCTTCAGGACGCGCACGATGGGGCTTTCACGCTCGGCCAGATGCGTCATGCGCGGGATCAGCCAGGAGGCGAGCACCGGCGTCACCGTCATCGAGACGAGGAGGCTCGCCAGGATCGAGACGATGAAGGCGACGCCGAGCGGCGCGAACAAGCGCCCCTCGATGCCCGACAGCGCGAACAGCGGAAGGAACACGAGCACGATGATGGCCGTCGCATAGAGGATGCCGGTGCGGACCTCGATCGAGGCTGCGGCGACGACCTCTAAGGTTGGACGCGGATCGCGACCTCCCGCCCGCCGATGCAGGCCGAGCCTGCGGTAGATGTTCTCGACGTCGACGACGGCGTCGTCTACGAGCGCGCCGATGGCGATGGCGAGGCCGCCGAGCGTCATGGTGTTGATCGAAAGCCCCATGATCTCGAACACGACGACGGTCGTCAGCACAGACAGCGGAATGGCCAGGAGCGAGATGAACGTCGTCTGCCAGTTGAGCAGGAACAGGAACAGCACCACGGCCACGACCACGAGCGCCTCGATCAGCACGCGCTTGACGTTGCCGATGGAGGTTTCGATGAAGGTCGCCTGGCGGAACTGCACGTCCGTGACCTTCACGCCTTCCGGCATGACGCGCTGCAGCTCGGGCAGCATGCGCTCGATCTCGCGCGTGATGGTGACGGTATCGGCGCCCGGCTGCTTCTGTACGGCCAGAATGACGGCGGGCCTGCCGTTCAATCCGGCGTCGCCGCGCTTGGTGCGGGCCGCGAAATCGACGTCCGCCACCTGGGAGAGCGTCACGACCTGGCCGCTGCGGTAGGCGACGACGAGGTTGCGCAGGTCCTCGATCCTCGAGGAGCGGCCGATGTTGCGGATCAGAAACTCGCGCGTCTTCTGGTCGACGAAGCCGCCGCCGGTGTTGGCGCCGAAGGATTTGATGGCCTGCTCGACGGCCTCGAAGCCGATGTCGAGGCCGGTCATGCGGCGAGGATCGGGCACGACACGATATTGGCGCACCTCGCCGCCGATGGGGATCACCTGAGAGACACCGGGCACGGTCAAAAGCTGCGGGCGGACCGTGAAGTCGGCGATCTCGCGCAGCCGCATGAGATCGGACCCGTCGCCCGACGCCGACAGCCCCGAAGTCGACGTTTCTGACGTCGACATGGCGATCAGCATGATCTCGCCCATGACGGAGGAGATCGGCCCCATCTGCACGGCGACGCCCGGCGGCAAGTGCTCGCGCACGAGCTGCAACCGCTCGGAAACCTGCTGGCGCGCACGGTAGATCTCGGCCGACCAGTCGAACTCGACGTAGACGATCGAGAGGCCGACGCCCGACACCGAGCGCACGCGCGAAACGCCGGCCATGCCGTTCATCGCCGTCTCGATGGGGAACGTCACGAGCTGCTCGACCTCCTCGGGGGCGAGGCCCTCCGCTTCCGCCATCAGCGTCACCGTCGGGCGGTTGAGGTCCGGGAACACGTCGACCGGCAGGCGTGCCAGCGTGGCGAGGCCGTAGACGCTCATAGCGACGGCGGCGACGACGACCAGCAGCCGGTTCGCGAGGCTGCCGCGGACGATGGCATTGAACATCGGTGTTTCCCTTTGTGTCGCGCACCTCGCCGGAGACCCGGCCTCGGACGCTTCGCCGCCTCAGCGAACCTGGTTGATGAGCGCGGCCGCCTCGACGACGACGCGATCGCCCGCGGAGAGACCGGACGTCACCACGACGCGTTCGCCGTCGAGCGGAAGCGTGCGGACCGGACGCGGCGCAAAGCGCTCGGGCGCCACTTTCACCCACACCTGAGGAAGCCCGTTCGGCGCGCGCACGACGGCTCCCTCCGGGACGACGATGCCGTCCACCGGCGCGCCGTGCCGGATCAGCACCTTGACGGTGGCGCCGATGCCGAGCGAGGCGTGGGGCTCGTCGACCTTGAACAGGAGCGGCAACGCCTGCTGGCGCAGGGCGGGGGCGCGCCCGACGAAGGAGAGCGGAATGCGATGCCCCTCGGCGTCGACGGCGACGGCCGTCGCCACCGCGCTGCGATCGTCGGTTCCCTGCGTGCCGATGGCCTCGATCCAGAGACGCGCAGGATCGACGATCTCGAACAGCGTATCGCGCGCGGAGACGACCTGCCCGGCGCGCACGTCGGCAAGGGAGATGATGCCGCCGACGGGCGCCTTGAGCTCCAGGCGCTCCGTGTTCTTCGGCGCCAGCACGCGCTTCTGCTCGCGCAGGCTTTCGATCTCGGTCCGGGTGTCCTCGATCTCGCGCTGCGGGATGTAGTCGCCGGAGATGCGGGTCAGCCGCTGCAGCTTCTGCTCGGCAATGCGCAGCTTGCCTTCGACATCGGCGGTGACCTGGGCGAGCGTACCGCGCTCGTAGACCGGCATGGCGGGTGCGAGGAGGGCCAGCACGTCGCCGGCCGCGACCGCCTTGCCGACATACGACACTTCGCCCGAGGCGAGCTCGATCTGTCCGTCCATGGGCGCCTGGACGCGCCCTTCGTGGGAGGGATCGGCAATGACGGTACCGACCAGCTCGGCGCCGGCCTGGGTTTTCTCCGAGGCGGCGGGGACGGTCCTGACCTCGAGCAGGCGCTGTGAGGCCTTGGGCAGGAACACCTCGCCGCTCGGCAGCTTGAGCGGGGCGCCGCCGGCCGGGCGCACGGGAGCGGCCTCACCGGCATGGTCGTGACCTTCGTGCGCGAAAGAGGGGCGGGGCGCGGCGGACGCAATGGTGAGCGCGACGACGGCGATCCCCGCGGCCTTCCCGAGGGAGCGCGCCGTCGTTGCGGACGGAGCCCCGGCCTCGTCCTCCGCGTCGTCCGGCGGTAGGCGCACGGGCCGGACCACAAACCCCAGGACAAACCCGACAAGCGCTACGGTCAGAGCGACGAGCCACAGCACGGGCTCAGCGAGCAGCGCCGCCCACGGGGACGCCGGACCGTGCTCCTCCGCGGCCTCGGGTATGGTCAGCACGCCGGCGAGGAGGTCGGCCGCGCCGTCGGCGGCGACGACGAACGTCAGCGCCCGGATGCCGGGCTCGTGCACCCAGTCCGCCTCGATCGCGTAGGTGCCGTTGCCGATCTCCTTGGCCGTCTGGCGCGGGATGCCCTCGCCCATCACGTCGATGGTCGCCCCGTCGACCGGTGCGTTGGTCGCGATCCTGTCGAGGTAGAGGGTGAGCGTGTGCTCGTGCGCCGTGGCAACGAGCGCGAGGTCGGCGCCTTCGGCGGCGAGCCGTGGCGTAGCTGGGATCGCGGCGGCGGGGTCTGCCGCCTCGCCATGGCCTTCGTGCGCGCCGCTAATGGCGGAGAGGCCAATGAGGCCGAACGAGAGTGCGGTGAACGCCGTAACGGCAAGACGAATCATGAGGTGCGCCTCGGAATCCTTGAGGAATCTCGAGCAACGCGACCGGCGCTCAGGGGTCTCGGGTCTGCGCGGCCGTTCCGGCGGCCAGCGGCAAACCTCATCGCGCCCGTCGGTTGCCTGATACGAAGCCTCGCGTCCGCCGATACCGCGGACGAAGGACCGGATCAGGCGGCGGCGCGTGGAGGACGGAAGAGCGGCGCGGCGAGCTCTCCCGGCGGGAGGTGGGCCGCCGCGACCGGGAGGACGGTCGGCGCATCGGCGACAAGGGTGAAGCCGATGTCAACGGCGGCCAGGGCGATGATGCTGCAGCAGTGCATGTGCACGTGCTTGCAGCACGGCAGGTCGCCCGAGGCGGGATCCTCGTCCTGCATCGCGCGGTCAGCGTGAAGCTCCAGCCCGGGGTCGACATCGTGACCGCGGTGGGCCGCATGGCCGTGCGACCCATGGGTCATCTCATGGGCCACGGCCCCATGGCCGTGCCCATGGGCGTGCGCGTCGAACGCCGCCAGCACCGACGCATAGCCGTTGAGGCCGCTCGCGCTCAGGGCGAGAGCCACCACGACGATCCGCAGAACCTGGCGAGCCAATTGGCGCATGCGCAAGAAAAACCCGAAGTGCCCCGGCCGGTCAAGCCGCGCCGCGGCGGCATTGTCGCCCGCACACGTGGCCGTTCCGGGGCGCTCAGTCAAGCATGGCCGCCATTTCCGGGCTCAGATGCTCGATCAACCGGGCTCCCTCGAGGCGCACGAAGCGGGCCGCGATGCGATGCTCGGCCGCAAAGGCCGGGCCGGCTTCAGGGCCGAGCACGGTCAGGGCGGTTGCCGCGGCATCGGCCGTCATGCACGCCTCGGCAACGACGGTGACCGACACCAGATCGTGGGTGACGGGCGCGCCGGTGGCGGGATCGAGCGTGTGCGCATAGCGGCGGCCGGCCGCATCGAAATAGCGCCGCTCATCGCCCGAGGTCGCGACCGACAGCCCGGTGAGCGCCAGGAGGGTCTCGGGCAGCGCATCGGCGCACAGCGCGCCGCGCGGCCGCTCGAGCGCGACCCACCAGGGCGTTCCGTCGGGCTTCAGCCCCTCGCCCCTCAGCTCGCCGCCGATCTCGACCAAGAGGTTCGCCACGCCCTCTCCGCGCAGGAAGCGGGCGACCGCATCGACGGCGAAGCCCTTGGCGATGGACGAAAGGTCGAGCCGCAGGCCGCCCGGTTGCACCACGCTCCGGCTTTCGGCGTCGAGCGTAAGGCGGCGCCATCCGCTGAGATCGCGCGCGCGGTCGAGCGCGGCCCGATCGGGAACGCATCCCCGCGGCGGCTCGGGGCCGAAGCCCCAGAGGTTCACCGCGGCGCCGATCGTCGGATCGTAGGCGCCTCGGGTGCGCTCGGCCCAGCCGAGGGCCGCGGAGAGGACCTCGAAGAAGCCATCCGGAAGCCGGTGGCGCGTCCCGGGCGGCGCGGTGTTGAAGCGCGTGATGTGGGAGCCGGGCTCCCACGGGCTCATCTCGTCGATGACGCGGGCCAGCACGACCTCGATGCCGCGTTTCAGCGGCGCAAGGTCCGTGCCGGGCACGACGGCGAGCGTGGCCGACCAGGAGGTTCCCATGGTCTCGCCGCCGAGCTCTTTCACGGCGAGCGTGCGCAGCGCGCCGAAGAACGGCGGCGGCGTGATCCGCGTCGGGATCAGCACACGCCGCTCGTCCGGCATCGCCCGCGCCGGCGCGCTCCAGCTCACTCGGGCAGAACCTCGAGCGTCGCCGCGTAGCCGGCGCGGCGCTCCTTGGCGTCCTTGATGGTCGCCTTGTCGTCGGTCACGTTGGCCTCGAGCCAGTACATGCCGGGCTCGGGCCACGTGTACTTGAAGACGCCGCTGTCGTCGGTGGTGACGGTCGTCTCGCCGAGCTGGTTGCGGTAGCGGATGCCACCGCGCACGATCTCGACCTTGACGCCCGGCGCGGGCTTACCGTCGAGCAGCAGTCTGAACTCCGCCTCGCTCCCCGACACGAGGTCGTTGGGCTGGGTGACCGGCTCCAGCTCGAGGCCGGTGCCGACAGGCTTCAGGGCCGCGCCGCCCGGGCTGCCGGACGTCACGAACGTCTCGATGCGGCGCACGTTCTCCGTCACCACGAGGTCGGTCGCGGAAGGCGGGATCTCCTCGGCAAGCTTCGCGGCGGGGCCGCGCCAGCGCTTCTCCTTACCGTCCTCCTTGTAGCGCGCGAACACGCCCTCGTTGATGAGCGCGATCCGGTAGGTGCCCGCCTGCTTGAGCGGCACGTCGAAGCTCGAGCGATACTTGCCGGTGCTGGCGTTCTCCACCTTGACCACGGCACCGTCCGGGCCGGTCACGGCGAGGCTCTCGAGGCGCAGCGGGCGATGGTCGAAATAGAACAGGTCGTTGGACGCTGCGGCATCGACGGTGATGGCGAGATCCTCTTTGCCCGAGAGCACGGTCGAGGAGGGCAAGAGCCACGCCTTGTGGGCGTGGGCGGCGACGGGCAGGCTTGCGGAGAGCGCCAGCGCGGCCAGGGTGCGAACAAACGGCTTCATGGTCGATCTCCTTCGATCACGGCTTCACGTTGACAGCGACGGCGCCAAGCTCATGCTCGCCCTTGGCGTTGAGCGACGTTCCTTCCTTGGGGGGCCATTGCAGCGGGATGCGCAGCACCTCGCGGCCGCCGACCTCGCGGGCCGCCTCGACGATCAGCTCGTATTGCCCGGCAGCGAGGTCCTTCAAAGCAGGGTGGCCGGCGTCGAGCTTGAGATCATGCGTGCCGGGCGCGCGCGTCGCGCTCGTCAGACCGTCGGCCGGCACCGTGAGCTCGCGTCCCGTGCGCCGCCACCACTGGCGCAGGTCCTTGAGCCACTTGTCGCCTTCCTTCTTCGCATTGGCGACGTCGTACCAGACGGCCAGGTTCGCAGCGACCTTCTTGTCCGGCCCCTCGAGCCACACCGCGACATAGGGCTTGTGATACTCGGCGACGTCGAGCTTCGGGATCTCGATCGAGATCTCCATGTCGGCCGCCAGGGCCGGCGCCGCCATGAGCCCCGAAAGGCCGACTGAAAGAAGAATGCGCATGGGTTTCCTCGTTAGTGGATCAAGAACAGGGCCAGGAGCACGGGAACGGCGAGCCCCACGCCGACGAGTGGCCAGGTGGACGTGCGGCTCCGCGCGTACATCTGGAGAAGCAGAAGGCCGGTGATGCAGAAGACGACGCTCGCTACCGCGAACGCGTCGATGAACAGGCTCCAGGCCGCGCCCGTGTGACGGCCTTTGTGGAGATCGTTGAGATAGGAGATCCAACCCCGGTCGGTTCTCTCGTAGGTGAGCGCGCCGCTCTCCCGGTCGATGGAGACCCAGGCGTCGCCGCCGGGGCGCGGAAGGGCGATGTAGCCCTCGCTCTCCGACCATTCGGCCTCGCGACCGGCCACTTCGACGCCGAGCGCGGCGCCGACGGCCTCCGCGAGGCGCGGCGTGAGCCCCGCGCGCCCAGTGCGCGGCTCGCCGGCCAGTGCCTCGATCATGGGGGCGGCCAGCGTCCCCTCGCGCGTCGTGACACGGGGCTTGGCCTCGATCGCGGCCGAGTGGTTGAGCGTGATGCCCGTCACCGCGAACAGCAGCATGGAGACGAGGCTGATCGCGCCGCTGATCCAATGCCATTGCCGAAGCTGGCGCATCCATTCCGCGCGGCGGTTGGCCTTGGCGGCCCGGTCTGCCGCAAGATCACGGACATTGACGTTCACGTGGCGGATCCCCGTTCGCCGGCCTCCGCCTCAGAGGCCAGCTCCCTCAGCTCTGGATGCATATCGGCGCGCAGCATGGCGAGCGCCTCGCGGCGGAAATCGCAAGGCGCGTGCGCCAGAGACGCGCGAAACCATGGAATTCCGTCGCCGACCCGACCGGCCGCGACAAGATAGCGCCCGTGGTGGAACTGGCCGCGGAAGCAGCCGCGCTCGGCCGCCCAGCGATACCAGAGCGCCGCGGAGCGCTGGCTCCGGCGCGGCACGGCGGACGCTTCGCGAAAACGGCCCAGCATGTTCATGGCCTTGGGGTTGCCGCGGCGGGCCGACCGCACGAGCAAGCCCAGAGCCTTCGCCTCGTCATAGGGCACGCCGCTTCCCTTTGCGTAGAGGCTGGCGAGGTTGAACTCGCCCCAGGCGTGGCCCTTGTCGGCCGCCCGGCGATACCATCCGGCCGCTTCCGCGAGGTCGGCCGTGACACCCTGGCCGAGCTCGTAGCAACGCCCCAGCATGTTGAGGGCGTCGGCGTCTCCGTCGCGGGCCGCGAGCCTGAACCAGCGGACCGCGGCCTCGGGATCGCGCGCGACGCCATGGCCGTTGAGCAGTCTCAGCGCCCAGCCGATCTGGGCCTCGACCGCGCCTTCGACGGCGCGGCGGCGCAATTCGTCAGCCGGGATTTCGGGATCGCACGCGCCCTCCTCCAGCACGCGGACGTAGAGCGTGCGGAACGCCGTACCTTCGGCCACGGCGAGCTCGAAGTCGTCCTCGATCCTGATGTCCGTGCCCATGCCCGTGCTGCGCTCCCGGCGACCGCTGCCGGCCGCGACGACATTGAGCAATATTGACCCCAATTTTCAAGATAGAAGTCAGCGCGGCGCCGACCGCGGGGCACGGTCCCGTGCCCGGGGTAAAAGGGACCCGGACAGAGACCCTCGAAAGACGGAAGGGCGCGCACGCGCGCCCTTCCGGGTGATCGAAGAGACGCAGCAAAGCGCCTCAGAACTTTTTGCCGACCGAGAAGATAGCGGTCGTGCCGGCCGACGGCGTCGCGCGGTTGTTGAACGACTGGTCGTAGTTCAGCTCGTCGGTCAGGTTGTAACCGTTGACCGCGAACCGCCACCCGTCGAGCTCGTAGGCGATCATCGCATCGAGGCTGAACAGCTCGGGAACGACGTACGTGTTGGCGCTGTTGTTGGCTGAGAACATTTCGGCCTGGTAGAGGATGCCGCCGCCGACGGTCCACTTGCCGGGGCCGGAGATGATGCTTTCCGACAGGTTATATGTGGTCCAGATGCTGAAGGAATTGTCCGGCACACCGCCGACGTCATGGCCGATATTGGCCGCGGTCGTGGACCCCGTGATCTCCGCGTCGAGATACGTATAGCCCGCCTGCACCACCCAGGCATTGGTCACCTGGCCCGCGATGCCGAACTCGACGCCGCGGACACGCTGGGACTCACCGGTCTGAATGGCGACGGTCGGATTGGCAGGATCCTGCGCAATAACGCCGTTCTTATCGACCTGGAAGATCGCGGCGGTCAGGCTGAGCCGCCCATCCAGCACGTTCCACTTGGCGCCCAATTCGTAGCTCTCGTTCTCCTCGACGGCGCCCTGCGGGACCGTGAGCGTGATCGGATTGAGGGCGTTGGTCACGAACTGGCCGACGGGCGAAGCCGACCGGGCCCAGGCGGCATAGTAAGTCTGGGCGCTAGTGGGCTCCCAGATCACGCTGACCCTCGGGCTCCAGTAGTCGCCTTCGGACGTCCCGTCGATCGGCGTGACGGCGGCGCCGCCGGGAGGCGTAGGGGGCGTGCCGCCGTTCAAATTGAAGTTGTATTCGAAGCTCGTCCAGCGGATGCCACCGAGAACGGACACCTCCGGCGTGAACCAGACGCGGTCGCTCGCGAACAGACCAATCTCGGTGCCGTCGCTATCGCGGTCGTTGGCGGGATTGCGGACGATGTCGTAGCCATCGCGATAGCGAATGCCCGGGTTGCGGATGGGGCTGTTGGCAACCTTGCCCACCTGCGTGTACCCGGGCCGGTCATCCTCCTGATAGAAGACGTCGATGCCCGCCACGGCCTCATGCTTCAGGCTGCCGGTGTTGAAATTGAGCAGCGCGCTCGAGACGTTTTGCAGGCCCCAGCTGTCCTGCCTGATGGTGGGGTTGCCGCCACCGAAGGATACGTTCGGGTTGCCGCCGGCCAGGAAGGTGTTGGAGCAGGTGACGTCGCAGCCCGGAACGGTGGTTGCGAAGTCGCGCTGATAGAAGGCCAGGCGCGTGTCGTTGTAGAGCGTCAGCCCGCTGTTCACGCGATGCTGCAGCTTGGACGTGATCATGTCGACGTCCGTCTCGTCGTGATCGGTGATACGGCCGTAGAAGGACGACCGATCGACGCCGAGCTCGGTCACAGGCTGGCCGCGCGTCTGTCCGGCGCCGAGGATCATGGGCACGCCATAGTCGGGCGTGCGCTCGCCGGACTGGTGCATGTAGTTGAGGGTCCAGGTGGTGTCGGTCCCGAGGCCGAGGCCGATCGAGCCGAGGAAGCCCCAGCGCTCGGACTCGACGTGGTCGCGGTCCGCCATGTCCTGGTCGTGGTAGAGGGCCACGCCCCGCATCGCGGTGGTGCTGTTTACCTGCTTGTTGACGTCAATGACGCCGCGATAGAGGTTGTTGGTGCCGATGCTGAAGTCGAAGCTCGACGCATCGCCGAGGTGGGCCGTCTTCTGGCGCAGGTTGATGACGCCGCCGGTCGTGCCGGCGCCGAAGGTCAGCGAGGACGGACCCTTCAGGACCTGGACCTCCTCGGTGGTGAAGCTATCGCGGACGTAGACGCCGAAGTCGCGCAGGCCGTCCATATAGAGGTCGCCCTTGGCCTCGAAGCCGCGGATGCGGAACTGGTCGCCGTTGAAACCGCCGCCGCCCTCGCCGATGGCCACCGTCACGCCCGGCACGTTGCGCAGCGCCTGCTCCACCGAGGTGGTGTTCTGCTGGCGCAATTGCTGCTGGGGAATGACGTTGACGACCTGCGGCTGGTCCTGGACCGTGCCGGGCAGGCGGCCGATGCCGGTGCCGGATTGCAACGTGTTGCCGGTCGACGGCGTGAAGGCGGCCGTCGGATTCTCGGCCGCCGGGGCCGGCGTGGCCTGCGGCGCGGCCATCGGCGTCGGCGAGGAAACCGGCTGAGGCGACTTCTTCGCCACGGTATTCTTCTTCGCGGCCTTCTTGGCCGTCACCTCGAGCGGTGGCAGCTCCGCGGCCGGCTCTGCGGCCTGTTGCGCGCTGGCACCCGTCGCAAAGACGACCGAGGCCAATCCCAGCGAGACCGCGCCAAGCTGCGCGCCCTCGGTTCCCGCGGATCCCCATCCGCGGGAGACTTCATCCCCCAAGCTCATACAAAAACCCCCAAGAAAAGATCAGCGTTGTCGTCAGTGCAGGTTCGAATGGCTTGGCGTTGCTGACGATGCCTGGCTTTCCTACCCCCAAACACTGACGTAGAAGGTCGTAAGTTGACTGATTGCGTCAATAATTTATTACGCCCACAGTCAAGTTTGTTGCACGCAATGTCTGGCGATTGCTGTTTTCGTCTCTCCCGCGCGTGGCCCGGCCTCCGGTGCTGTGGCCCCGACACACGCCTCTCCGGTGGCGTTTCCACATAAGTTGATGTACTTCCGTCAAGTTTACGACGCTCGACGCACGTTTTGCCCGACGGGGACCCGTCACGGACACGGAATCGAAGTTTCGCTTCCCAAGCGGCGCGGAAGATCAGGCGATGGACAGTCCGAACCGAGCCTCTTCAAATCTGCTCACGATCGAGAGCAGCGATCGCGACGAGATTTCGGATTATTTCTCCGAATGCGTGTCGAAAGTGACGGTGGCGCCGTTCTCTCCGGCCGGCGGCGTGGCGGTCTCCGCGAGCGCAATCCGGCTCGGGCCGGCGGTCGCCGTCCAGGTGCATGTCGCCTCCGGCGCGCGCTTCCGCCAGGCCGAGGATCTCGGCGGCGTGATCGTCGCGCTCACGACCGGCGGCGAGCGCGCATGCTGGACCACGCGAGGCCGCGAGATCGTCTGCGGGCCGGCGTCCGGATTTCTCGGACCGCTCTACGAAAGCGACACCATGGATTGCCCGGGCCGATGGGGGCATATGGCCTTCAAGGTCCCGAACGACCAGCTCGCACGGACCCTCTCGCATCTGCTCGACCAGCCGATCGCCGGTCCGCCGGCGTTCGATCCCCGGATCGATCTCGAAACGGCGCCGGCCAAGGCGCTTGCCGCCATGGCCCGGATTGCGCTGACGCCGATCAACGGCAGCGCGTTTCTTTCGACGTCGCCGCTCGCGGCGGCCCAATTCTCCGAGGGCGTCGCGCTGCATCTCCTCGAGAGCTTCCGGCATACCTATTCCGACGCGCTCTCGACCGACACGCCGGCTCTGAAGCCGAGGCACGTCAAGAAAGCCATCGACTACATGCGCGCCGAGGCCGAGCGCCCGCTCACGCTGCGGGACATCGCCGCCGCGGCGGATATCAGCGTCCGCGCGCTCCACTACGGCTTCAGGAAATTCGTCGGAACCTCGCCGTTCGAGCATCTACGGCAAATCCGCCTCGAGGCCGCGTACGCCGATCTGATGCACGCGCCCGAGACCGTGTCGATCGCCGAGATCGCGAGCAAATGGGGATTTGCCAATCCGGGGCGCTTCGCCACGCTCTGCCGGCGCCATTACGGGCGCGGCCCGTCCGAGATCCGCCAGACGCGGCTCCAGGCGCGGCGCCCGCGCGCGTGAGGGTTTGGTTTGGGCGTCCGCTCCCATCGCCGGGCCGAGGACCGTTATGGTTCGATGGAGCATTGATGAAAGCGGCCGCGGACGATCGTCCGCGGCCGCAGCTTTTCAGAACCACCCGTTCGCACGCCTCAGAACATCAAATAGATGCCGACGCGCGGGCCCCTGTGCCAATGCCGGCGGTGCCAGCGACGGGGATGGTGCCAATGATGACGATGCCAGCGATGGCGGTGGTGCCACCGATGGCGATGATGCCAACGATGGCGATGCCAGCGACGGTGCCTGACCTCCTGCACGTTGCCGACATCCGCAGGAGCCGCCGCTTTGGCCACCCCCACGCTGCCCACGGTCATGGCCTGAGCAGGCGCGTTGGCGGCGAAAAAGGCCGCGCTCGCCCCGAGCAAGGCCATGGCAATAAACTTCCGCATGGCTCGATTTCCTTTCTCTGGTTGGTCCCCGGTGATGCTCAAAACCTGCTACGGCTCCGCGGCGTTCCGGATCACATAAATAATCCGACCGCCTACGGATGACTGGATCCGCCATCCGTCTACGATTTCGTTTGCCGCGCTTGCTGGCCTTATTATGTCATATATGGGCCCGGGCCGTCGCTTTCAAAGGCACGGTTGCCTATTCACCTGAGGGCTGGCATTGCTCACGATCAAGCGCGCGGACGTGCTCGTGAGCAATCCAGGCATCGCACCGACCCGTCCGTCGTCCTGCCGAGGTAGCCTCATCAAACCAAGACGCACGTCACGGACGGGCGCTCCATCCCGTCGCCGGCAAAACGTCGGGCTCATGTGCCATGGAGATGCCATACGATTGCTCCGATGCTCTCCTTAGCGTTGTCCGACCCATGTGGAAGATGAGCTTGCTCCCTGCTGCGCCTTCCCCCGATCCAAAGCATCTTCCGTACCTCCCGCACGTGGACGGATTGCGTGCGCTCGCCGTGCTGCTCGTCGTCGTTTTCCATGCCTGGCCGCACCTCGCGCCGGGTGGCTTCGTCGGCGTCGACGTGTTCTTCGTCATCTCCGGCTTCATCATCACGAGCCAGATCGCGCGCGAAATGGAAGCCGGCACGTTTTCCTACGCGGCATTCCTCGGACGGCGCGCCCGCCGGCTGATCCCGGCGGCGTTCGTGTGCTCGGTGCTGGTGACGGTCGCGGCGCTCATCCTTCTGATGCCCGATGCGTTCGAAGCCTTCAGCCGCAGCCTTGTGGCGTGCTGGGCGATGATCGGAAACGTCTACTTCTTTCGGAGCACCGGCTATTTCGACGCCCCGGCCGCGGAAGCGCCGCTCTTGCATATGTGGTCGC
This sequence comes from Hyphomicrobium sp., assembly GCF_036833075.1. Classification (GTDB taxonomy): domain Bacteria; phylum Pseudomonadota; class Alphaproteobacteria; order Rhizobiales; family Hyphomicrobiaceae; genus Hyphomicrobium_C. The sequence continues at coordinate 80,450 of NZ_DAITQL010000004.1, read as the reverse complement.
TCGCGGTCGAGGATCAGTTCTATCTCACCTGGCCGCTGTTGCTGCTTCTGCTCTTCAAGTGGCGCTGGACGCGTCCGCGGATCCTCGGCGCAATCGTGCTTCTCGCCCTCCTGTCGCTTGCTCACTCGGAGCACGCCGCGCACACCCGCCCGGAGATGGCCTTCTATCTGCCGATGTCGCGCGCCTTCGAGCTGCTCGCGGGCTGCGGACTGGCGCTCGCGCTTCCCTATCTGAGGCCGGTCCGCGGCCGGGCGCTCCTCGATGCTGCGGGGCTCGCGCTGGTCATCGCCTCGGCCTTCCTGCTTTCCGCGGCGACGCCCTTTCCGGGCTTTGCCGCCTTGCCCGCCATCGCCGGCTCGGTCCTGCTCATTGCGCCGGGGCTCACCGCGCCGACACCCGTGTCGCGGCTCCTGTCGCTCGGGCCGGTCGTGCTCATCGGCCGCATGAGCTATTCGATCTATCTCTATCACTGGCCGATCCTGGCGTTCGCCACCTACACACTTGGACGGGCGCCGCAACCGGCCGAAGCGGCGGCACTCATGGCCCTCGCGATGGGCCTCGCGGCGCTCTCGTGGCTTTTCGTGGAGCAGAAGCTCACGCGGGCCATCGGGCTCTACACCGCTTCGCCCCTTTCGCTCATGGGCCGCACGCTTGCGGCCAGCGGCGCGTTTGTCGTCTTCGGGCTCGCGGGGCTCGCGGGCGAAGGCTGGCCGCAACGGCTCGATGAACCCACAGCACTCGTTTACCGCGCGGCCACGTCGTCCAATCCGCTGCGCCACTCGTGCGACGGCTACGATCTCGCCTTCAGCCATCAGGACGCCTGCACGTTCGGCGCGCCCCTCGGCAAGACCGGATATGAGATCGCCGTGTTCGGAGATTCCAATGCCGATCATTTCGTGCCGATGATCGCCAAGCTCGCGGCTCGGGCGAAGCTCCCGGGACGTCAGGTCACGCAAAGCATGTGCGGCCCGCTGATCGGGGCAAAGCGGATGCGAGCGGAAAACGTGGAGCGCGCCTGTACGGCCTACCAGCGCACGATCCTCGACTTCCTCGATCGCAATCCCAATCTCAAGATCGCCGTCCTGTCGTCGGCGTGGAGCAGCTATACGAAGGCGTCCGCAAACAAGCTTTTTCCCGAGGCGGCTTCCGGCGAGCCGCGCCCGTTTGCGGACTTCGCCAGGCACACCATCGACACCCTGCGCCGGCGCGGCATCAAGGTGCTGGTGATCGGGCAGGTTCCGCACTTCCGGACGTTCTCGCTCAGCTGCCTCGTCAACGCCGCCCGCCTCGATACCGAGGCCATGGACTGCACCATCCCGCGCGCGCAGGTCGACCGGGAGCTCGATCCGTCACAGACCGCGTTCCGCGCGATCGCCGCTTCGGATCCCGGCGTGACCTTCCTCGACATGGTGGATCTTCTCTGCACGCGCGACCGATGCAGCGCGTTCAAGGACGACATCCTGCTCTATCGCGACCGCGGGCATCTCAATGGCCTGGGCGCGGCCTATCTCGCCCGCTACGCGACGCTGCCCTCCGTTGCGCCATGATCCGAGAATGAAATCGGATAAAAAAGGAGGCGAGCCACCTGGCTCGCCTCCTTGCATTCCAGTCGGCCTCCGGACGGGCCTGCGTGCGACGCGCCCTCAGAGCGGGATGTTGTCGTGTTTCTTCCAGGGGTTCTCGAGGGTCTTGTTGCGCAGCATGTTGAGGGCGCGGCAGATGCGCCGGCGCGTGCCGTGCGGCAGGATCACCTCGTCGATGTAGCCGCGCTCGGCGGCGACGAACGGGTTGGCGAAGCGCTTCTGGTACTCGTCGATGCGGGCCTTGATCTTCTCCGGGTCGGCGAGGTCGGCGCGGTAGAGGATCTCGGCTGCGCCCTTGGCGCCCATGACGGCGATCTCGGCCGAGGGCCAGGCGTAGTTCACGTCGCCGCGGATGTGCTTCGAGCTCATCACGTCGTAGGCCCCGCCGTAGGCCTTGCGCGTGATCAGCGTCACCTTCGGCACGGTCGCCTCGGCGTAGGCGAAGAGCAGCTTGGCGCCATGCTTGATGAGGCCGCCGTACTCTTGCGCCGTGCCCGGAAGGAAGCCCGGAACATCGACGAAGGTCACGATCGGAATCTCGAAGCAGTCGCAGAAGCGCACGAAACGCGCCGCCTTGCGCGAGGCATCCGAGTCGAGCACGCCGGCCAGCACCATCGGCTGGTTGGCAACGATCCCGATCGTCCGCCCCTCCATACGCGCAAAGCCGGTGACGATGTTCCTCGCGTAGGCGTCCTGGATTTCGAAGAAATCGCCCTCGTCCACGACCTTCAGGATCAGCTCCTTGATGTCGTAGGGTTTGTTGGGATTGTCGGGGATCAGCGTGTCGAGCGAGTGGTCGACGCGATCGGCGCTGTCAACGGTCGGCAGCGATGGCACGCCCGACTTGTTATTGGATGGCAGGAAGTCCATCAGCCGGCGCATTTGTAAGAGCGCCTCGACATCATTCTCGTAAGCGCGGTCGGCGATCGAGGATTTGGTGGTGTGCACCTTGGCGCCGCCCAGCTCCTCGGCGGTGACGCTCTCGTTCGTCACCGTCTTCACGACGTCGGGGCCCGTCACGAACATGTAGCTCGTGTCCTTCACCATGAAGATGAAGTCGGTCATGGCGGGCGAATAGACATCGCCGCCGGCGCACGGGCCCATGATGACGGAGATCTGCGGGATGACGCCCGAGGCCATGACGTTGCGCTGGAACACCTCGCCGTAGCCGCCGAGCGCATCGACGCCTTCCTGGATGCGCGCGCCGCCGGCATCGAAGAGGCCGATGATGGGGGCGCGGTTCTTCAGCGCCATATCCTGGACTTTCATGATCTTCTGGGCATGCGCCTGGGAGAGCGAGCCGCCGAAGACGGTGAAGTCCTTGGCAAAGACGTAAACGACGCGGCCGTTGATGGTGCCCCAGCCGGTGACCACGCCGTCGCCGGGGGTCTTCGATTTCTCCATTCCGAAGTCGGCGCAGCGGTGCTCGACGAAGGTGTCGAACTCCTCGAAGGAGTTCTCGTCCATCAGAAGCTCGATGCGCTCGCGGGCGGTCAGCTTACCGCGCTTGTGCTGCGCCTCGATGCGCGCGATGCCGCCGCCCAGACGTGCATTGTCGCGCCGACGCTCAAGCTCCTCGATGACTTCCTTCATTGCGTTCGACCCCGTTTCTTAACGTATTTACGCCGGATGACCCGATCCAAGCGCCGTGGGATAGCACGGGCCTTGGCCGGCAGCCAATGGACCGTGTAAAGGAGCAGATGCGCGTTGGGCGCCGCCGCAGACGGGGCGGGCCCTTCCATACGTCCAGGGAGGCAGCCGCCATGGCGAAGGCGATCCATATGATGGTGCGGGTGCTGGACGAGGCGAAGAGCGTCGCCTTCTACGGCCAGGCGTTCGGGCTCGCGGTGGCCGACCGTGTCGACTTCCCGGACTTCACGCTCATCTACATGCGCAACCCCGAAGCGGACTTCGAGGTGGAGCTGACGGTCAACAAGGGGCGGACGGAGCCCTATGACCTCGGCAACGGCTACGGGCATGTCGCGTTCGTGGTGGACGACCTCGAAAGCGCGCGCGACCAGATCGCGGCGGCCGGGTATTCTCCTAAAGATATCAAGCAAATGACCCACGACGGGAAACCGTTCGGGAGGTTCTTTTTCATCGAGGATCCGGACGGCTACAAGATCGAGGTGCTGGAGAAGGGCAGCCGGTTCAAATAAGCGACCGGCAGCAGCCACAGCCAGCAAGGTCCCCAGTTTCGCGCCTCCAACATGCGTGTCTGGACCCCGACCTTCGTCGGGGTGACGGAGGAGGTGGTGTGGACGGCCGGGATCCAGGCACCTCTCATGAGATACGCCCTCTCCTGCGCGCGCCAGAACCGCAAGCTTCGCATCAGCAAATGCCACTAAGCCTCTGACTCTATATACCGTTTCGTGCCCGGCACCTGTCGATGCAGCGCGTCTCCATCATTTCGTGCCGTGGTCCGCAATGGATGGTGCCCCTTGTGGGCGTCGGAGGCGAGGCCATGCACCAGATCGTGCCGAAGGCATCAGGCGTTGCGGACGCCCTGCACCATGGAGTGCCGGGCCCCGCCGCGCCGTACGATGCCCGTCCGCCCGTCGCCTGCGACGCGCCGGGAGCCGCCCTGGCGTGCCCGCATTCGGGCCGCCCCTGCCCGGCGCTGGCCGGCCTCTTCGGCCCTCTCGCACCTCCCGAGGACGAGGCCCGGGCCTGGCTTTCGGGGCTCGCGCCCTGCACCCACTGTCGGGTGTCGTTTGCGGCGGGGCATGCCTCGCTGCGCCATCTGCGGCTCGGGCAACGGGAGCGGGAGATCCTGCTTGCGGCGGAGGCCGGCGGCCCCTTGTGCGTCACCGAGCCCGGCATGTCGCGCTCGGTGAGCGCGGCGCGGCGCCGGGCCGCCCTCTCGCTCGGCAAGGCGGGGCTGGTCGCGCCGTACGGCGGCGGGGCGCGCCAATCGGCAGCCGGGCCTTTGCGGGCCACCGTCGAGCTCACCGAGCTCGGGCGCTTCGTGCTCGCCGCCTACGGACGCTTTCTCAAAGGCGGCAAACCCGTGCGCTGGACGCGGCCGGCGCGCGGCGCGGTGCTTCCCGGCCGGGAGCCGTCAGAGCTTCTCGGCGAGACGCTCGCCCGCACGCAAGCCGCCCTTCGCGGCTCGCTCACCGAGCTCAAGGGCGTGCTCGTCGCCGCCATCAGCGGGCGGCTCAAGGACGTCGGAGAGCTCGATGCCGTCACCCGCCATCTCGAGCGCAAGGCGACGCTACTCAAGGCCGTGCTCGAGCGCGCGCCGCGCCTCGGCGCCGGCGCTTGAACGGCGGCCGCCCAATCCCATATCTCGTGCATAAGATCCGGTGCCCGTGACGGGGCCGGGACGGCGGTGATCCAAAGCGGTGCCGCCGCGTTCAAACGAGAAGAAGGTCGCTTTTGAAAGGACTTTCGCCATTATGAGCAGACTATCCGTGCTGTCCAACCCGCTGCTTCTGGGATTCGAGGAGATCGAGCGTCTCATCGATCGCACGGGCAAAGGCAACGAGGGCTACCCTCCCTACAATATCGAGCGTATCGGCCCCAGCGACGACGCGAAGGAGAAGCTTCGCATCACGATTGCGCTCGCCGGCTTCACCCGCGACCAGCTCGAGATCACGGTCGAGGACAACCAGCTCACCGTGCGCGGCCGCCAGCAGGACGACAAGGCGCGCGAGTACCTCTACCGCGGCATCGCGGCACGCCAGTTCACGCGCACGTTCGTCTTGGCGGACGGGATCGAAGTGCAGTCGGCAGAGCTTTCGAACGGGCTTCTGGCCATCGATCTCGTCCGGCACGAGCCCCATCGTCTCGTACGAAAGATCGAGATCGGCTCCGGACCGGACTGATGCGGCGATTGGGCACCAACACACGGACGCAAGGCGGCTATATTTCGTCCCTCAGGTGCCTGCCCGCTACAGCCATGCGCGTCGAATCGTCAGATCATGGAAAAAGGTGGCGAAGGAAATCCCAAGCCTGCCCCGTTTCCATGACGTTGGAATACCTCGAGAGAGGAGGAGTTGCGTCATGAATGAGACTACGAAAACCACGAAGCGGCGCAGCAAAACGCGCCCCGCGATCGCTCCGGTGATGAGCGAGATCGAGCTTGCGAGGCTCGGCGGCGGTCAGATCGCCTATATCAAGACCCTGTCCTCCGACGAAGCGCTCGCCATGTTCCCGGCAATCGAGGATCTGCCGCGCGGCATCAACCTCTTCGCGCTGCACGCGGCGGACGGCACGCCGATTGCGCTCACGGATACGCGCCAGGCGGCGCTCAGCCATGCCATGGACGGCGAGCTCGAGATCGCGAGCGTGCACTGATCCCTGCGTTTCCGTACCGAACGCGAAGGGCGAGTCCTCTGCAAAGGGCTCGCCCTTTTCTTTTTTTGCGGCCGGACCCAAACGACACCGAGGGCGGCCTCGGTGTCGCGATGCCAGGGTGTCATAAGGAAAGGGGCAGCTATTTCGCCGTGCAGGCGTCGAGCTGCTGCTTGCGCTTCTGGAGCTCGGCTTTCCACTGATTGGGGCCGACCCTTCCGCACCAGGCGATGTGCGCCTTGAGATCCGGGCTCCAGGCGGGGCCGGAGAAGCCGCACTTCTCCGCGACGTTCTCCTGCTGCTGCTGGAGGGCGAGCCTGCCATACATCTCGCAACCGGTCTCAGCGCCAGCCCGGGAGGCGAGCAAGGGCGCGGCTGCGAGAGCCAGGAGACAGACCAGTGTCGAAAGACGCGGCAAAGGCACTGGTAACACGGACGCTGGCGACATGGGCGCTGGCAACGTGGGCACGGGCGACCTCGATCCTCCTCTGCCAGGGCGCCAGCCGGCGCTCCCGTTTGTTCCGGCGTCCTTTCGTGGCCCGTGAATGTGGCCCGTGCATGTCGGCCGGGACGCGCGCGTGCGCCTCGTGCCAGGCGTCTCAGGCCGTCATACGGGCCGCGATGGTCCGCAGGAGCTCTTCGGTGGCCGGTGTCCAGGCGGCGGTGTTCGACGCGATCAGGTTGGCCTCCGAGCGCAGGATCAGGCCGTCGTCCAGGATCCTCAAGCCGTTGGCCCGGAGCGTGGTGCCGGTGGTGGTGATGTCGACGATCAGTTCCGCGGTGCCTGCGGCCGGCGTGCCTTCGGTCGCGCCCAGGCTTTCGACGATGCGGTAGTCCGCAAGCCCGTTGGCGGCGAAGAAGCGGCGCGTCAGGTTCACGTACTTGGTCGCCACGCGGTACCAACGGCCGTGGGCGCGCCGGAAGGGCAGGGCGATCTCGGCGAGATCGGCCATGGTGCGCACGTCGATCCAGCAATCGGGCACCGCGACGATGACGTCGGCATTCCCGAAGCCGAGCTTCTTCAGGAACGTGACGCGGGTGGCCGCATCCGACATCTGCTCGTTGATCAGGTCCTCGCCGGTGACGCCCAGATGCACGCGGCCGGTCTTCAGGTGCCAGGCGATCTCGGAGGCCGAGACGAACGCCACGTCGACCTCGGGCAATTCCGCGATCTCGCCGCGATAGCCGCGCTCGTTGCCGATCTTGCGCAGGGTCAGGCCGGCAGCCGCGAAGGCTTCCGCCGTCTGCTCCATGAGCCGGCCCTTGGACGGGACGCCGAGAACGAGCCTGTCAGACATCGGCGGCCTCCCGTCGCGGCCGGTCGCCCGCATTCCCCTCTCGCCGAAGTCGAGTCTTCGACTCGACGCGGAAAGAGGTCGGACGTGGGGAGCCTCCTGAACGCTGGCGTTTGGGGTTCCCCCCCTCCCGGGCTCCCCCACAAGGGGGGAGGAGAAGAGGGCGTGCACTGCGGCAATCGAGGATCATGACGCGCCTCCGTTGCCGTTGAGGGCGGGAAGGAGGCGGTTCGTGTGCACGGCGGCGCCGACAGCCGGAACGTTCTGAGGCGCGCCGACTGCCTTCAGCAGGCTGTCGTAGCGTCCGCCGCCCGCGACGGGGCTCCTGCGGCCCAGCTCGGGCGTCACGACCTCGAAGACGAAGCCCGTGTAGTACTCGAGCGCGCGGCCGAAGTCGGCCGAGAATTCCGCGCGGTCGATGTCGACGCCCGAGCGTGCCATCAACTCCAGGCGCCGCTCACAGGCGCCGAGCGCCTCCTCGACGTTGACGCCCATCAGCGTCGCGAGCTCGCGGATGCGCCGCGCCGAGGCGCGCGCCGGCGCGACGATGGCCACGTAGCTCGCGATCAGTTGCGCCGTCTTGGCGGAGAGCGGCTCGGAGCGTGCATCCGCGACGCGGCCCAGCAGGTTGTCAGTGATCTCCGCAACGGTGCGCAAGCCGACGGTCTCGATGCCGTTCTCCTCGAGATAGCCCGCCACCGCCGCCTCGGCCGCTTCGGGATCGTCGGGGTCGATGGCATCGCGCAGCGCTTTCGGAATCTGCGCCGAGGCCGCGCCCGGCTCCAGCGTCAGGCGATTGAGCTCGGCCTTGAAGGCCGGCGGATGCCAGAAGAGATGCATGAGGCGCTGGCGCCAGCGCGACGGCATGTCGACGGCGCGCAGGATGGCGCGCAGGATGCCAAGATCGCCGAAGCGCATGGTGTAGGACGAAAGCCCCGCCGCCTCGAGGCCGGAGACGAGGGTGGCGACAATCTCGGCTTCGGCGTGCTCGCGGTCCTCCTCGCCGAACGATTCGATGCCGGTCTGGCGGAACTCGCGCGTGTGGGCGCGGCCGCTGCCTTGCGGCTGGAAGCGGAAGGCGGGGCCGTTATAGCTGTACTTCGCGTGCACGCTCGCGTCCGGATGGCGCTCGAGGTGCAGGCGGCAGGTCGGCACGGTGAGATCCGGGCGCATGCAGAGCTCGTCGCCGTCGGGATCGGAGAAGACGTACGTGCGCGCGCGCAGCTTCTCACCGACCACGTCGAGGAAGACGCCGGCCGGCTGGATGATGGCCGGCGACACGCCCTCGAAGCCCGCGCGCGTGAATACGCCGAGCAACGTCTGCGCGGAGGCTTCGAGGGCCTCGAATTGTCTCGCCGTCTCAGCGGGCATCGGGGGCCTGGGTCTTCGCGCCGCCGGGCCGGCGGGCGGTGGTGAGCGTCGCTTATGCCGTCCCGCATTTCGCGGGCGGTGGCAATCGTCAATCTCGAAGAGGGTTAGAAGGGCATCGTCAAGTTGTAGGGCGGCCACGGCGTGCCGGGAGCGTCAGCCATGCCGGGCCAGAATGTCCCGAACCGCTTCGACCAGCTTTTCTTCCGGCACGGACACCTGCGCCGGGCGTGTCGCCTTCCATTCCTTGTTGTCCGTGATTGCTTGGGCGGCCCTGGCGCCCTCGATCAGGTCTTTCAGTATCACCTCGCCTGCCTCGCGCTCGTTCGTGCCCTGAATGACGGCGACGGGCGCGCCACGCTTGTCGGCATATTCGAGCTGGCGGCCGAACTTCTTCGGGTTGCCGAGATAGAGCTCGGCGCGGATGCCCGCTTCGCGCAGCGCCTGCACCATCCTCTGGTAGTCGGCGATGCGATCCTTATCCATCACCGTCACGACAACGGGGCCGGGCGCGGGTTTCGACGCGCGGCCGATGAGGTTCAGCGCGGCCTGCAGACGCGAGACGCCGATGGAGAAGCCGGTGGCGGGGACCTTCTGGCCGGTGAAGCGCGCGACGAGATCGTCGTAGCGCCCGCCGCCGCCGACGGAGCCGAAGCGGACGGGGTTGCCCTTGTCGTCGGCCGCGTGGATCAGGAGCTCGGCTTCAAACACGGGGCCGGTGTAGTATTCGAGGCCGCGGACGACCGAGGGATCGATGGCGATCCGGCCGTCTCCATAGCCTGCCGCCGAAACGAGCGACCAAATGGTCCGCAGCTCTGCGAGGCCATCCTGGCCGACCGCACTTGCCTTCAGGCGCTCCCCGAGCTGCGCGAGCTTTTCGTCGATGCCGCCGGTTGCGGCAAAGATCGCGGTGACGGCGGCGATCGCGGCCGTGTCGAGCTCGGCGCCCTTGGTGAAGTCGCCGCTTTCGTCCTTGCGGCCTGCTCCCAAAAGCGCCGTGACGCCGTCAAGGCCGAGACGGTCGAACTTATCCAGCGCCCGCATGACGATGAGCCAGCGCGCGTCGTGCTCGCGTCCCTGGAGACTGACGGCCTCGCGCAGGCCGTCGAGCACTTTGCGATTATTGACCTTGATGACGTACTGGCCGCGCGCGAAGCCGAGGGCCTCCATCGTGTCGGCGGCGAGCATGCACATCTCGGCATCCGCCGCGACGCTCTCGGCGCCCACTGTATCGGCGTCGAACTGCGTGAACTGGCGGAAGCGGCCGGGGCCGGGCTTCTCGTTGCGGAACACGGAGCCCGTCGCGTAACGCCGGAACGGCTTCGGCAGGTCCTGGAAGTTCTCGGCCACGTAGCGCGCGAGCGGCGCCGTCAGGTCGTAGCGAAGCGAGAGCCACTGCTCGCGATCCTTTGAGTCGCGCGCCTCCGGCGCGACATCCAGGAACGAGAACACGCCCTCGTTCGGGCGGTCCTGGTCGGGCAGGAACTTGCCGAGCGCGTCGGTGTACTCGAAGGCCGGGGTCTCGAGCGGCTCGAAGCCGTAGCGCTCGTAGACGGCGCGGATCGTCTCGATCATGGCCTGGGTCTGGCGCAGCTCGTCGGCGCCGATGTCGCGCAGGCCCTTGGGAAGGCGTGCGACCGGCCGGGAGGGCGCGTTTTTGTCGGGCTTGGCCATGCGGATGAACTTCTCGCTCTAAGATCGGAGCCGCTTCTGGAGACCGTCCTCGTCACGTCGAAGGCCAACCTTCGACGTGACGAGGACGGGGTGCGGCGGGAGGTGCCGGACGGGCTGATCCTGTCGCTCACAGAAAACGTGCCGCCTTATAGCGGATCGGGCTCAAGTCGCAAAAGGTTACCAGTGGGCCGCAGCCCCGCGGGCTTCCGAAGCCGAGGCAAAGTCGCTAGAAGGACCGTACGAGAGGCCCCGCCGATGGCCTCCCCTCAACGTCATCCCGGCGAAGGCCGGGATCCGGTTGCGTCTCGGGTAGGCTAAGCGCCATCCTCCAGTGGAACGTGTCTGGATGCCGGCCTACGCCGGCATGACGAAGTGAAGGGTGCGGTCGGCATCAAGCTTTACAATGAAGGCGATGACACTAGTTCTGGATCAGAGGCAGCCGCAGGGCGGCGAGGCGAGGAGCGCAGACGTTGAGGCCGTCCGGCCGACGCTCGCCGGCATGAGCCGCGAGCGGCTGCGCGAGGCGCTGGCCGCTGCCGGCGTGCCCCCAAAGCAGCTCCGCATGCGCGTGATCCAGCTCTGGCGCTGGCTCTACATTACCGGCGCTACGTCGTTCGATCAGATGACCGACGTCTCCAAGGAGCTGCGCACGGCGCTCGAAGCGCGCTTCTCGCTCGACCGGCCGGAGATCGTCGCCGAGCAGGTGTCGGTGGACGGCACGCGCAAGTGGCTGCTCAGGCTGCCGAAGCGCGGGCACGACTCTCGGGCGCCCGAAATCGAAACCGTCTACATCCCCGAGGCCGACCGCGGCACGCTCTGCATCTCGTCCCAGGTCGGCTGCACGCTCACCTGCAGCTTCTGCCACACCGGCACCCAGCGCCTCGTGCGCAATCTCGAAGCCTCCGAGATCGTCGGGCAGATCCTGCTCGCGCGCGACCGCATCGGGGACTGGCCGGGCGCCAAGCGGCCGGCCGACGACGGGCTGCTGCCTGCGGGAGACCGCAAGATCACCAACGTCGTGCTGATGGGCATGGGCGAGCCGCTCTACAACTTCGACAACGTGCGCGAGGCGATGGAGATCGCGTCGGACGGGGAGGGGCTGTCGCTCTCCAAGCGGCGCATCACGCTCTCGACCTCGGGTGTGGTGCCGGAGATCAAACGGTGGGGCGAGCTCGCCGGAACCATGCTCGCCATCTCGCTGCATGCGACGCGCGATGAGCTGCGCGACGAACTGGTGCCGATCAACAAAAAATATCCGCTGTCCGAGCTTCTGGAGGCGTGCCGCACGTATCCCGGCGCGTCGAACGCCAAGCGCATCACGTTCGAGTACGTGATGCTCAAGGGCGTCAACGACAGCCCGGCGGACGCCAAGGCGCTCGTTCGCCTGCTCGCCGGCATTCCCGCCAAGATCAACCTCATCCCGTTCAACCCGTGGCCGGGCTCGCGCTACGAGTGCTCGGACTGGGAGACCATCGAGCGTTTCGCCGACATCGTGAACAGGGCGGGCTATGCGAGCCCGGTGCGCACGCCGCGCGGCCGCGACATCCTCGCGGCCTGCGGACAGCTCAAGAGCGAGAGCGTGCGGCTCAGGGCGCGCGAGCGGACTCTGACGGATACCGTCAAAGATTGATCGGTATCTTGCGCGCCGAAGCTGGCGGTTGTCGGGAACACTCTTGGAGGGGCCATGGTGCTCAAGGCCATCGGACGGCTGATCTGGGTTCCGATCGCGTTCCTCATCGCGGCCGCGGCGACGATGCTCGTGCTGGTCACGCTCGGGCTTGAGACGCTCACGCACGCGGTGCACTCTCTCGACGGGGACGAAGCGATCTCGGCGGCCTTGGACGTGGCCTGGCAGGGCTCGCTCATCGCCTCGGGCGCGACGATCGTCCCGGCGCTGCTCGTCGTCATCATCGGCGAGGTGGCGCGCATCCGGTCGTGGCTCTACTATCTCGTCGGCGGCGGCGTGGCGCTGTCGGCCATCCCGATCATCGCGCGCGTCGATCCCGGCACGATGACGTATGCGCTCCCTGCGCTCTGGCACGTGTTTGCGACGGCAGGTTTCGCCGGCGGCTTCGTCTACTGGCTGCTCGCCGGCCGCAACGCTTGAGCGCTCCTGGCGCCTCCCCTAGGCTGCGGGCTCAAATGCTCCTCTCGCTCGTCCGATTCGTCCTGGGGCTCGCGGCGGCCGCGCTCGTGGCCGGGGCGGTGCAGGTGGCGTTCGTCGCAGGCGGGGAGCTTTTCGCCGGCACTTCCGGCGGGCGCCTCGAGCGCCTGGGGGCGCTCGCGCTCCTGGCAGCCGCGCAATCGGCCATCTTCTCGGCGCCGTTCGCCCTCCTCGCTGCCTGGGCCGCCGCCCGGCTGACAATCCGGTCAGCGCTCTATTTCGCCATCGCGGGGGTCGCCATCGCGGTCGCCGGGTTCTTCGCCCAGTCCGTGCGCGCGGCGGGGGTGGAGGCCGCTCTCAACCGCTACGCGCTCGCCGCCTATGCAGTCTCCGGCCTCGCGGCCGGTCTGGCGTACCGGTTTGTGGCAGTGCCGAAAAAGCGGTTGAGCGATCTAAATTAAGGCATCGTCCCATTTCTTTTAGTTAATTTTTCTCGGCGTGCATTGCACGGCCGTATTTTTACGCCTATCTTGCTGCAGTGCACAATCGCTTTGCACACCCATGATCCAAGGAGCGCCGTGATGGACCCCCTTCAGAGCGACCTCTCCCAACGCTTCGCCAAGAGCTGCGCTGCGGCCGCGTTCGGCTATGCGCGCGCCGCCTCCGCCGCCTACGCGGCACTCGCCGACCAGACCCTGGATTTCTGGAGCAACGCGGCGCGGGCGGGCATGAAGACCGAGGCACCCCGCACGCCGCGTCTGCAGCTCGTCTCTGGGCCTCAGCCGTTCCGCTCCGCCTATGTGCCGTCCGCCGCCTCCACCGACACCTCTTTGTCGATCGACTTCGCGGGCATGGTCAACGCCTGGGCCGCGTCCCCGATGCTCGCGCCGATGCGGGCCTGGTGGGGCCTGTTTCCGCTGCAAGGCCCTCCCGCGAGCTGGCCGATGGCTTACACCATGATGTCGGCCGGGGTGCCGCGCGCCGTGGCCATGCCGGCTGCGGAAGCCAATCTGGCCGCCATGGATGCCGCCGACGCGGCCAAGGCGTCGTTCGACCGCGCGTTCTCCGCCTACCGCACGGATGGCGGCTTTGCCGCGACGCAGGTTCTTTCACCCAAGACCTGGGTCGATGCGCTCCTCGTCGCGCCCTTCACGCCCCCGTTCAAGCGGCCCTGAGCCAGGGTCTCGGGTCCAAGCCCCATGCCTTGCTACTCGCCCGGCGGCGGCACCGTGACCACGATCGCGTCCGCGCCGGGTATGATCGGCGATACCGCGCTGAACGACGGCATCGAAGATGCTTCGGACTCGGGCGGTGGCCTGACAACGATCGGTGCTTTGGCTTCGACGGTTTCCTCAGCGTTTTCCGCGTGTTCCTGCGGCTTGCTGGCGGCCGCCGGAGGTGTGGCTTCCGCGTCCGGCGCGGGCGCCTCGGCCTGCGGGCGGCGAGCCGCCTCCTCTAGAGCCGCGCCGTCATGAGACGCCGCTTCGTGGGCCGGCGCCGGTGCTTCGGGCTCGGAGCGCGCAACGGCAGCCTGTGCCTTTGCGGCCTCCGGCGCGTCGGCCGGCTTCTCGTCCTCGATGCGCGTAAGGGATGCGTTCACGGCCTTGGCGGTCGCCGTACTCTCGGGCGCTTCGGCAGCGGGGGCCTTGGCCGTCTTCTTCGGCGGATTGGACGTCTTCCTGGCGCTCTTCGGCGGGGCCGGCGGACGCGCCACGCAGCGGGCGGGAATCGTCGTCCCGTCCTCGAGCGCCACATCGGCGATCCAGGCACACGCCTTGAGATCCCGGCAGGCGGCCTCGAACACGCCTCCGCATTGCGCGGCGGCAGCCTCAGCCGCGGCCTGATCGCCCCCCGTCGCGGCCGCGACGGGTGTCAGCGGCTTATTCGCCCATGGGAGAACCTCGCCGCCCTTCTTCTTGGCGGGTGCGGCGGCGGTCGGTTTCGCGGCCGGAGCCTTGCCCGTGTCCGCCTCGCCAGCGGCCGGCACGGTCTCGACCGTGATCGCGGGGGCGGGCGATTGCGCAGCGGACGGCCCGGCGCCCGCGAGCGCAGCCGTCAGCGCGAGCCCCAGATGGCACAGCAAGGCCGATATTCGTCTCACGGTCGTTCCCCCCAACCCCGGATTGTCGGTCAACGCTCGGAACGCTTGGCTCTTTCGGCAGGCTCGCGCGCTCGCGCTTCGGGCTTGCCGCCCAACCTAACGATGATTCTAGGGTCAAAAAACACGGCGGGACGATGGAGATTTTCCCGCGGATGCCCTAAAGCCGACGCGCGAGCGGGCGCTCGCGGTCGCTAGCACCTTGACCGGCCGAGGTTTCCACGGCTCGGACAGTGCCCATCCGAGGGCAGCCGCCTCCGGTGCATGACCTGTGGGCCGCTGAGACGGAGTGCGCCTTGCAGCGCATCGAACGGGATTGTAAGGCACTTCCGCCATGCGAGGCAGTCGCGGACTGGAGAGGGATGAGGTCGGGGTCATGAGCACGAAAGACGGCAAGCCGAACATCAAGAAGGTGGTGCTCGCCTACTCGGGGGGGCTCGACACCTCGATCATCCTCAAGTGGCTGCAGGAGACCTACGGCTGCGAGGTCGTCACCTTCACGGCCGATCTCGGCCAGGGCGAGGAGCTCGAGCCCGCCCGCAAGAAGGCGCTGATGCTCGGCATCAAACCCGAGAACATCTTCATCGAGGACCTGCGCGAGGAGTTCGTCCGCGACTACGTGTTTCCGATGTTCCGCGCCAACGCCCTCTACGAGGGCATCTACCTGCTCGGAACTTCCATCGCGCGCCCCCTGATCGGCAAGAAGCAGATCGAGATCGCGCGGAAGACCGGCGCGGACGCCGTCTGCCACGGGGCGACCGGCAAGGGCAACGACCAGGTACGCTTCGAGCTCGCCTACTACGCGCTCGAGCCCGGCATCAAGATCATCGCGCCGTGGCGCGAGTGGGCGTTCAAGGGCCGCGAGGAGCTTCTCAAGTTCGCGCGCGACCATCAGATCCCGGTGATGAAGGACAAGGAAGGCGAGGCGCCGTTCTCGGTCGATGCGAACCTGCTGCACTCCTCGTCCGAGGGCAAGGTGCTCGAAGACCCCGCCAAGAAGGCGCCCGAGATCGTCTACCAGCGCACCATCTCGCCGATGGCGGCACCCGACAAAGTGACGACCATCAAAATCGGATTCGAGAAGGGCGACGCCGTCTCGCTCAACGGCCAGCGGCTCTCGCCCGCGACGCTGCTCAAGGCCCTCAACGACCTCGGCCGCGACAACGGCATCGGGCGCATCGATCTCGTCGAGAACCGCTTCGTCGGCATGAAGAGCCGCGGCGTCTACGAGACGCCGGGCGGCACCATCCTGCTTCAGGCGCACCGCGCCATCGAGAGCCTGACGCTCGACCGCGGCGCCATGCACCTCAAGGACGAGTTGATGCCGCGCTATGCGGAGCTCGTCTACTACGGCTTCTGGTTCTCTCCCGAGCGCGAGATGCTGCAGGCGGCCATCGACAAGAGCCAGGAGCATGTCGAGGGCGAGGTGACGCTCGAGCTTTACAAGGGCAACGTCATCGTCGTCGGCCGCGAGAGCGCGACGTCGCTCTATGCCCCCAACCTCGTCACATTCGAGGACGATAAGGGCGCCTACGATCAGACGGACGCTCAGGGCTTCATCAAGCTCAACGCGCTGAGGCTGAGGACGCTCGAGATGCGGAATCGCAAGAAGTAGGCAGTAGGCAGTAGGCAGTAGGCAGTCCGGGATGAAACTCGGACTGCCGGCAGCGGGCAACAGCCAGGCTGCACAAGGGCGTGGGAGGAGAGTGAAGAGCATGCATAGGACAAAGGTATTTGCGGCGCTCGTGATCGGTGTTGGTGCGCTCGCCGTCGCCGGAAGCGCGCATGCTTACAGCGGCCGCGTCAAGTCCGCGTGCAAATCCGACTTCTACAAGTTCTGCCCATCCTACAAAGTCGATACGCCTCAGCTCCGATCCTGCATGCGCTCGGTTGGCGGCAACATCTCGAGCCGCTGTCTCGATGCGCTGGCGGACGCCGGCGATATCCCGCGCAAGTATCACAGCAGCCAGCGCAAGAAGCGATAGACGGCGAGGCCGGCTCCCGAGTGCGTCTCCCATCCACGGCCGGGATTGGAACCTCGCGCCGCGGCGCGACGTTTGCTTTCCATCACGCCGCACGCAAAACGGGAGACTGCCTTGAAGATCTCTGCTCTGACGCTTTCCGCCGCGATGCTCGCGCTCGCGAGCTTCACCCCTGCCACGGCCGCGCCGTTGGCGGCTCCTGACCGTGCGGCCGCGCACGCGGACGGCCTCACGCTCGTTCAGTATAAGGACAAATACGACAGACGGAGATACGACGGTCCCCGGCGCAATTATGACGGGCCGCGGCGCGGCTATCGTGCCGGGCATCGCTACAAGCATGCGCCGAAGGGCTGGCACCGCTATTCGTCGCGCCCGAGCTACTGGCAGACCCGCGGCTGCATCATCGTCGGACCCGTGTGGTTCTGCCCGTAAACTGGGGTTCTGTCCGTAAGCGGACAGTCATGAGACCGCGGGCGACCGAGCCCGTTTTCGAGCGCGCTGCTCCTCCCGGGGCGGCGCGCTCCGTTCGTTCCGGGCCGTTCGCGGCACCCCGGCAAACGGACGCGCCACCGCGCCATCCGTGTTTGGCCCGTGCTATGGTCGAATGATCTTATTCTCCCACCGACGACGTGAGTGACCAGGTAGAGACCCGATGACCCGCGCCTCGCTCGACCGCACGCTCCGCCGTGCCTACCTCTGGCTCGGCCTCGTGCTCGCCCTGTCGCTGGCCGCGAAGTTCGCGGGCCGCATCCCCGGCCTCGCCGGCACGCCCGTCGAGCGGGCGGCAGCGGATCTCTATGATTACCTCAAGGACATGGCGCTGGTGTTCGTGACGGTGGTCGCAGCCTATCTCGCGAACGTGTTCCAGAAGCGCTCAAAGTTCGTCGCAAGCCTCGAGGAGGAGTGGCGCGGCATCGTGCGCACGAAATCGGCGCTCTTCACCTATTGCGAGAAGCCCTACGTCTCGACCGACGATTATCTCGCCGCGCTGTGCCGCATCTCGGAGACCATCGACAACATGCGGATCGTCTATGCGAACGCCGGCGAGACGGAGAGCCTCGTCGGTCTCTACCCTTACGCGCCGCTGCACGACATGCGCCGCGCGCTGCAGTCTCTCGACCCCCGGAAGCGGGCAGAGATTCCGGCCGAGGACAAGACGCTCGCTCGCGACGCGGTCCTGCAGTCGTTCTCCGCGCTGCGCGAAACCATGCTCGAGGAACTGGACCTCGACGAGCCGACGCATCCGCTCCTCATCCCGGCGGGGCGGCGCCTCAAGCAGCCGGGCGCCGCCCGACGGGCGCGGACACGGCAGGACCGCCAGCGGGCGCGGCAAGAGGGGAGGGGCGCCCCCAGGCCGGACGTGGACGCGTTCCTCAACCGTCTCGCCGAGGCCGAGCAGGCGGCCCAGAACGGCCAGAACGGGCCGACACCGGGGGGGCGCTGAGGCGGACGGCCGCCGGCGCGAGGCTCTGCCGAAGCGGTTTCTGCGCCGCCGGCTTCCGGGCGAACCTCTTCGGCACACCTCTCACTGGCGGCGGCGGCCGGGTTGTGCTACCTCCGCGCCAGATTTTTGCGGCGCACACTCTTCTATTTCAGGTTGCACCGCTCCCTCGTCAGGACATCCATGGATATTCGCAATATCGCGATCATCGCGCACGTCGACCACGGCAAAACGACCCTGGTGGACGAGCTTCTGAAGCAATCGGGCTCCTTCCGCGACAACCAGAAGGTCGCCGAGCGGGCGATGGATTCGAACGACCTCGAGCGCGAGCGCGGCATCACCATTCTCGCCAAGTGCACGAGCGTGGTTTGGAAAGAGACGCGCATCAACATCGTCGACACGCCGGGTCATGCCGATTTCGGCGGCGAGGTGGAGCGCATCCTCAACATGGTCGACGGCGTGGTGGTGCTGGTCGATGCCTCCGAGGGGCCGCTGCCGCAAACGAAATTCGTGGTCTCGAAGGCGCTGAAGCGTGGCATCCGCCCGATCGTCGCCATCAACAAGATCGACCGGCCGGACGAGCGGCATCTCGACGTGCTGAACGAGATCTTCGATCTTTTCGCCAACCTCGACGCCACCGACGAGCAACTCGATTTCCCGGTGCTTTACGGCTCGGGCCGCAACGGCTGGATGGCGCTCGATCCGGCCGGGCCGCGCGAGAGCCTCGCGCCGATGTTCGACCTCATCGTGCGCCATGTGCCCCCGCCTACCGTCGAGCCGGGGCCGACGCGGATGCTGGCGACCACGCTCGAAGCCGACAACTTCCTCGGCCGCATCCTCACCGGACGCATCTCGTCCGGCACGCTGAAGCCCAACCAGCAGCTCAAGGCGATCAACCGCGACGGCAAGCTGGTCGAGACGTTCCGCGTCAGCAAGGTGCTGGCCTTCCGCGGGCTCGAGCGCGTGCCGGTCGACGAGGCGCAGGCCGGCGAGATCGTGGCCCTCGCCGGCATGAGCGAGGCGACCGTCGCCGACACGCTTTGCGATCCCGCGGTCGAAGTGCCGATCGCCGCCCAGCCCGTCGATCCACCGACGCTGTCGATGACGTTCCGCATCAACGACGGACCCTTCGCCGGGCAGGAAGGCGACAAGGTGCAGAGCCGCGTCATCCGCGACCGTCTTCTCAAGGAAGCCGAGCGCAACATCGCCATCCGTGTCACGGCCTCGACGGAGGGCGGTGACTCGTTCGACGTCGCGGGCCGCGGAGAGCTGCAGCTCGCCATCCTGCTCGAGAACATGCGGCGCGAGGGCTTCGAGCTCACGGTCTCGCGCCCCAAAGTGGTGTTCATCTCCGACGAAGCGACGGGCCAGAGGCTCGAGCCCATCGAAGAGGTGATCATCGACGTCGACGAGGGGCATACGGGCGTCATCGTGCAGAAGCTCTCGGAGCGCAAGGGCGAGCTTCTCGAGATGCGGCCCTCGGGCGGCGGACGCACGCGCATGGTGTTCCACGTGCCGACCCGCAGTCTGCTTGGGTATCAGGCAGAGCTGCTTTCGGATACGCGCGGGACGGCGGTCATGAACAAGCTGTTCCACGCGTATGCGCCCTACAAGGGCGAGATCGCCGGGCGGCACACGGGCGTCTTGATCTCGAACTCCGACGGCGAGGCCGCCGCTTACGCCATCTTCAACCTGCAGGACCGCGGACCGTTCTTCATCGGGCCGCAGACCAAGGTCTACATCGGCATGATCGTCGGCGAGCACACGCGCGACAACGACCTTGAGGTCAACGTCGTCAAGGGCAAGAAGCTGACCAACGTCCGCGCCTCGGGCAAGGACGACGCGGTGCTGCTGACGCCGCCGATCAAGCTCACGCTCGAGCGGGCCATGAGCTACATCACCGACGACGAGCTGGTCGAGGTGACGCCGAAATCCATCCGGCTGCGCAAGCGCTGGCTCGATCCCAACGAACGCAAGAAACAGGAGCGCAAGCGGGAGGCCGAGCGGGAGGCCGTCGCCTGAGCGTGACGGGACTTCTTCCCGCAGGCCGGCTGCCACTTTAGATTGAATTCCGACGTGGCGCCCTGTAAAGTGCCATGATCCAATCCACCCCCGCGCACGGATTGGAGCGGAAGTCACGCCAGGGTAGCGGACGGGGAAGCGCCCTTGAGAGAGCTCGACGCATACAGAGCCCGCAGCCTGCTCGACGCCTCGCACGGCGCATGGTGCAACGGCGACATCGACCGCCTGCTCAGCTATTACGCGGACGACTGCCTCTACTGGTGCAATGCAGGCGCCATCGACGGATCGCCGTTCATGCTGGTGGGCAAGCCGGCGTTTCGGGACTTCCTGCGCAACGTCTCCTCCGTCGCCGAGAGCCGGTCCGTCATCGATCTCTTCCAGTTCGACGGCAGGATCGCGCGCGCGCAGATCGACACCTACGTGCGCCACCGGCGGACGGGTCATGTGCTGGCCGGCTCGTACCGTCAGGTCGTGACTTATCGCGGCAACGAGATCTGGCGCATCGAGGAATACCACGACGCCGCGAAGATGGCAGCGTTCTGGCGTCTGGTCGCGAGCGAGGAGACGGCCGGGGATCCGCAATAGCCGGAACCGCGGGCCGCGCCGTCGGCGGGGTTCCATCAGCCTTTCCGCAGGTTCCATCAGCCTTTCCGCAGGGTCGCCGGCGCGCCTTCGAGGAACGCCGCCACCATCGCCCTCGCAAAGCCTTCGGTGTCGGCCGTGACGCGGGCGCCGTAGATCCAGCGGCGGATGGCGAGATAGAAGATCTCGCCATGCAGCCCCCATGATAGGTCGAGGGCCTTTTGAGACGGGGAGGCGTTCGGCGTGCCGGCCAGGCTCTCAAGCTCGCGTGCCACCGGCGCGATCACCTTGCGCTCGATCAGCTTCAGGTAGCGCCGGTTGATATTGACGCCCGCCAGGCCCGCGTACACGAACGTGCGCACCCACGCCGAATTGTCGACGGTTGCCAGATATTGCGCGTAGAAGCGCGACAGGCGCTCGGACACGTCCAGCGTCCGGTCGTCGAGGAGCGCGTCCCAGTCCGAGTTCCACCGGGCGAGAAAGATGCGATCGTAAACGGCATCGATCAGCGAGTCCTTGGTGGGAAAATAGCGAAACAAGAGCGCATGCGAGATGCCGAGCCGTCCGGCGAGGTCCCGCATGCCGCCGCCGAAGCCGACCTCCGAAAAATAGAGGACGGCGCCGTCCACGATCTCCCGCTCGCGTTGCCGCGGGTCGAGGCGCTTGCGTCTCGCCGGCGAGGGCTTGGATCCCGGATCTTGCATCCGCATTTCTCTCCGTGACGCTGCGATGCGACTTACTGACCACTTGGTCATTCCAACAAGCGTCACTAATTACCATTCGGTCAACATATAGCTTTTCCCGGCCTTCCGAAAGGAGATCCTCCATGTCACAGTCACCGATCGTCGTCACCCTGCGCCTGACGCCGTCCGACCCGAAAGCGTTCCAGAGCTTTCTCGCCGAGATCCTTCCCGACACGCGCAAGGCCCGCGGCTGCCGGTTCTCGAAGACCTATACGAGTGACGCAGGCGATTTCCTGCTGATCCAGGAATGGGATTCGGCCGCGGACCAGAAAGCCTACATGGCCTGGCGCGAGTCGACGGGCGTGCTGCAAAAATTCCTGGGCCATCTCGCCAAGCCGGCAGAGGTCCACATCTGGACGGCCGACCCGGCGTGATACGGCGCGCGCCTGCGGAGAAACGCGGCAACGGAGCGCGGGCGGCGGCAGGCTTCGCCGCGCCGCTTCTCTATTCGATGACGATGGTGGCCACGTAGTCCATCGTCCGGTTGACGTTGTCCGGCGGCAACAACGTGTTCAGCAGGTATGACGTCGGCGAATAGTTCTCCGGAACCGTCATATTGAAGGCCGCGCGGATCATCCCGGCCCGCGTGCGCTCGAGAACGGTGCCGCCCGCCATGCCGAGATAATAATCCTTGAGCTTCTCGAACCTGGGCTGCATGGCCTCGGCCACCTTGCGGTGGCCTTCCGACATCTTCTTCAGGCCGGCCGGGTTCTCGACGAACAGCCCCTCAAGGAGGACCCTGCGCTCCGCCATCGGCACCTTGAGATCGTCGATGACCGTCAGCGGCCCGTCGGCGAGGCCGATCCTCGTTGAGCGCCCTTCCTTCGGCACGTTGTTGCCGGTCGCCACCAGTGGCCGCATCGGCGGCTTGATGCAGGACGGTACCCGGCTGCCCTTGAAGTCGCCGGCGGTCGTCGCGGGATCGCAGCCGCGCAGAGACAGAAGCGACCAGGCGAATTCCGAGCAGTAGAGGTCGAGCACGCCGGGCGGGTTCTGGCCAAGCGCGATCCGACCCAGATGCTGCACGAAGTTCAGGGTGTGGTTCGGCTTGTACTTGGGCGCGTTGTAGTCGTCGTTGAACTTGATCTGGCTCGGATAGACCTTCGGCGCGCTGCTGTTCAGGCGCGTTGCCCAGGCCACGATGTTGGCGCGCTCCGCGTCCGTCAGGCCGCGCGGGCGGATGACATGGATGAAGCTCAGCGTGCGGTAGTGCTCGCTCGTGAGGTCGGCGCTCATGCCTTTGCCGAGATATTCCTCGTTGAGCGGATTGTCGATGTTGCGGAGCTTGCCGTCCTTGATGTAGGCGACGCCGGTATGGCTGATGCCCATCTGGATGTTGGGGTATGCGCCGGCGCCGCCCCATTCCGAGCGGAAGGTGAGCAGGATGTCGCCGGTCTGGAAGATGCCGCTCTTGGCGAGCCGGGCCGACATGCCGGCGCGCGGGGTCACGACGAGGCGCAACCCGGCATCGCTCCCGGACTTCAACGCATCCGGATGCTTGAAGTCGACCAGAACGTCGGTGGTGTCGAATGGTCCTGCGAGCGGCGCCCAGGTGCTTTTCGGCAGCGTGAAGAAGATCGGGATGTTGAGCTTCTTCGCCAGCCGGTCATTGGCCTTCTCGCTGAACGTGAAGTCCTTGCCCGCCGCGCCCGCTGGTGCGGCGGCGAGCGCCAGCGCCGCGCAGGACAGCATGCAGAAACGAGCCGCCGCCTTCCAAAACTTTGCCATCGATCAACGCTCCACCCCTGATGCCGCGGCCCTTGCCCGGGCATCGGCATGCACGTTTCCCGCGGCCTCGAGGCCGCTCATTTCCAGTCCTGACTTCCCCTAGGGAGGCACCCTAGCATGGCCCCGGCGCGCTTCCCAATCGCCCCTTGGGGACGGGTGCCGCTTTCCCACCGGCGCGCGATAAAAAAGCGCCGCCCGGCAAGGCGCGCCCCCACGTGACTCGGCTGCGGAGGTCGGGTAAAGATCGGACGGCACGACGGGTGTGGGGGAGTTCCGAGCATGGCGCAGTCGGCGACGGCGAGCGGCGCAAGCCCCGACAGCAAGCGCGAGCGGACCGTGTATGCCGCAAGCGGCGGGCGCAAGACATTCTTCTCGTTCGTGTTCCTGATCCTGCTGCCGTTCTTCGCGAGCTTGCCCGCGATGATCTACATGCGGGTCAAGAACGGCCTCTTCTTCGATGCCGCCGGCCTCGGCATCATGGCGGTCGCGTTCGCCATCCTCATGTTCCTGGTCGTGGTCGAGCTCCTGTTCTCCCTCCGCGCACGCGTGGAGCTCGGCGAGACCTCGGTCAAGATGACGCTTCCCTCGGGCCGCGGCCCGACGCCGATGCTGTTCTACAAGAGCTATGACATTCCCTACGACGAGGTGCAGACGGTCGAGACGCGGCGCGAGATCTACGGCGGCTCGCTCGTGCCCGTGCTGCTCAAGGGCGCGCGGCTGATCACCAAGGACGGAAAGTCCATCCCCATCGGCTACGTCAGCGAAGCCAACGTCGACCCGGCATTCCCCTATCCCGAGATCGCCAAGAAGATCGCCGACCGCGCGCGCCTGCCGCTGATCGACCGCGGCAACGTGCGGCGCTCGTTCCGCCGCAAGTTCTTCGGCATCAAGGGCAGCCGCGTGAACGAGGTCGATCTCGTCGACGAGGCGCAGATCGCCGAGCTCAACAGGTCGCACCACAATATGGTGATCGGCCTTGTGGGCGGGCTCGCGCTCCTCATCGTCGTCGGCATCGTCGACGACCTAGCGAGCGAAACGCCGATCGGCCAGACGGCTTCGGCGGGCCTCGCCGCCTCGGGCACACTCGCGCCGCAGAAGAAGTGAGGCGACCGGGGCGGACAGGAAGCGTCCCTCGCCGCGCCGCTCAGTTGACGAAGATGCGCACCGACCGGCGCCGTCGCCCGATGTAACCGCTCAGCAGCGCCAGCACGCCGAACGTCACGAACGTCGGCACGGCAAGGAGGGGGGCGATCACGCCGTTCCAGATCCAGGGGCCGAGACCGGTCACGGCCTCGCGGGAGGCCTCGAAGCTGCTGGGCGCCAGCTCCTGCCAATGGGCAGCGAGGGAGGTGGCCTTGAACGCCGCTGCCCCGTAGAGCGGCGGCGTGGCATCGACAACCAGAGCAATGGTGGCCGCCAGAAGAAAGACGGCGGCCAGGAAGCGAAAGACGACCATCATGCGAGGCTCACGACATTGGCGGTCTCCGAGGCCGCGCCCGGGCCGGCGGGTCCGCCTGCATCTGCGGCCAGCCAAGCCGCCTCTCGATTAACATATTCGCCCGAGCGGGGTCAGGCAAAAGGGGACCGGACGGGGGCCCCTGCGGGCGTGTTGCCTCCGAGGGCGTTATCGGTATAGTGCGCGGCTCCACATCGGAATTTCGACGGACCGATGACCGCTCCGAACCCAAGGGGTTCGCGACGATCCGGATCCCGACGCGCAGGAGAGATGGCCGAGTGGTTGAAGGCGCACGCCTGGAACGCGTGTAGGCGGGCAACCGTCTCGTGGGTTCGAATCCCACTCTCTCCGCCATTATATGGCTCACGCGCCGAAGGCGCTCCGCGGGGGCGCGGCTCGCCGCGGGTCGCTTTGCTCCCGAGCCCTTCGGGCTTGGACCAGAGTTCGAACTTGGTCTCTCCAAGCCCGCCATTTTTAGCTCACGCGCCGAAGGCGCTCCGCGGGGGCGGCGGTCCAAGCGGAGCTTGGCTTCGCCAAGACCACCGGGTCGCCCTGCTCCTGAGCCCTGCGGGCTGCTCGAAATTTCTCTCGCCGATCACCGCGCTAAATAATTAATTCTCTTATGGATTCAAAGGGCAGTTTACCAAACGAGGTAACAATAGAAACTATTGCTTCCGGCGTCTTCACCGGCAGCATGGCCCATCGAAAATAGCCGGCGTGGACTCTGCAGTACGCCTTTTCTTATAGTATGTTGTTTTGATTGGCCGCGGCAGTATTCGGCGACATTGGTCGCCTTGCGTTGGTGCGAACCGATGCCATCGTCCCCGTTGCGCCGGAGATGGCTTCTGGACGAATTCCGACAGAATAAAATCATGCTCCCTAAGTCTATTTTTTATCCATGAACTCATCGACCGCAGCCAAAATTTATTCCGTCGCAAAGATTGCCGTAATCGTCGACTTGCTGGCCGATGAAGGCATTCCCGCAGAAGAGGCGCTCGCTGATGTCTCTCTGTCGCGCGAGCAATTGGACTCACCGGCGACGAAGGTCTCGGCGGCGCAGGTTCTGCAGTCCTATCGCAACGCCATCAAACTCTCGCGGAATGCCCAGCTCGCATACCGTGCCGGCTTGAAATCCTGCGTGTCGACCTATGGAATATATGGATTTTCCATCCTGAGCAGCCCTGATTTCCGGGAGACAATGGCCTTCGCCATGGCCTATCATCAGCTGGCGACGCCGATGATGGATATCGACTTCCGGGAAGACGGGCGCGCGGCTGTCTGGATCGTCACTCCCGCGCCTCATCTGGAACTCGACGATGTGCTTTATAAATTCGTCGTCGAGCTGCAGATGGCGGTCCACCTATCGCTCCATCGCAACATCATGGGACCGACCTTCAAGCCCACGCTAGTGGACTATGCTTTGGAGCGACCGCATGGCGACGAGCGCGGGACGGCCTTCTTCGGCTGCCCGGTTCTCTACGGCAAATCCGAGAACAGGTTCGCCTTCGATGCCGCCTGGCTCGACCGGCAGCCGGATTTCGCCAACAAGCTCGCCCATGCCGAGCTCAGGCAGCTTTGCAATGGCCTGCTCAAGGAGCTCGAGTTGAGCGCAGGGATCGCCGGCGAGATCCGCGAACTCATCCTCTCCAACCTGTCCCGGCCGCTCAGCTTCGAGCAGGTCGCCAAGTGCCTCAACATGAGCGGTCGCAGCCTCAGGCGCAAGCTGCAGGAGAAGGGAACGTGCTTCCGAAGTCTCGCTAACGAGTTGCGGGGCCAGGTCGCCATTAAGTATGTCCGCGAAACCGACCTCAGCGTCGAGGATATCGCGTTCGCCCTGGGCTTCAGCGATGCCTCCTCGTTCCGCCACGCGTTCCGCCGCTGGACGAACGCTGCCCCTCACGACTATCGCAAGGGGACGCGCGAAACCTAGGCTGTAACCTCATTATTGGATGGGCATCGAATAATGAGGTCACAGACCAATTCGAGCCGGTAACGGTGCCTCTGCAATGGCATGAAGCGAACTCTTTCGTAATTACGCGACGCGCCTATGAAATTTCCAGGATTGGCCGGATGTCTCCGGTTTCTGGCCAATGCCGACCTTGTTTGTCGCCGGGCCACACCGATGATTCCCGCATGCTGTCGTTCGATAATGCTTACGGAGTTGGAGCGGGTATGCGTAAATTTAATACACACAGCACCGGTCCTTGCGCCACGGGTGCAGCCGGGAACCTGCTCAAACAAAACTCAGGCAATAGCGGTAGCGCACCGGATCCGAGAGACTGGCGGGTTGCGCTGATCGACGGATCGGATGATGCAATCTTCAGCAGAAACCTCAATGGCATCATCCAAAGCTGGAACCATGGTGCGTCCCGCCTGTTCGGGTATTCGGCGGACGAGGCGATCGGCCAGCCGATCGCGATCCTGATCCCGGAGGACCGGCTGGAGAAAGACTCGGCGATCCTGGCGGAGATCCAATGCGGCAAGCGTGTCGGGCGCTTCGAGACGAAACGACGCCGCAAGGACGGATCGTTGGTCGACATATCGCTGACGACCTCCGTCATTCGCAATGAGGACGGCGTTATTGTCGGCGTCTCCAAGATCGCCCGCGACATTACGGAGAGACTGAGGGCGCAGGAGCAGCAACGGCTTCTCTTGGGCGAGATGGGTCATCGGGTGAAGAACCTGTTTGCGCTGGCGGCCGCGATCGTGTCGATCAGCGCAAGGTCGTCCGGAAGCGGGAGGGTGGTGGTCGACGATATCCGCGCGAGGCTGTCATTGCTGGCGCGCGCGCATGACATGACGATGGCGGGCCGGCCACACGATGCCGGGACCCCGCAGGCCTCGTCGCTCCTCGCGCTCATCCACCGGATTCTCGATCCCTATGCGGCGGCGGACGGCCCGGTTGTGATCGGAGGCCATGACTGCGATGTCGGCGCCAACGCTGTCCCCTATGTGTCGCTGCTGCTGCATGAGTTGGCCACCAATGCCGCCAAATTCGGATCGTTATCGGCTGCGAGCGGACAGCTCGACGTGAGCGTCGCAACCGATGGCGACCTGGTTCGCCTCGTCTGGCGGGAAACCGGCGGGCCGGTGCCTTCAACAGGCGGGCCTCAAGGGTTTGGCAGCCAATTGGAACGAAGCGTGACATGCGCGTTGAAGACAACGATCGAGCGTCACTGGCGCCCGACGGGCCTCGTTGCCACGATCGCCATACCCAAGGCGGTCCTGTCAGCCTGAAGAGGGGCTTGGACGACCGCGGCCTCGGCGCACGCACGCGTCTGCCAGGAGGCCCGACGTTTTCTCGTAAGGGCCGCCATTGATCGGTGGCCAGAAGTTCAATCGAGGCCGATTGCGATCTCGCTGGCGATCAGCGCAGTGCGGGGGAAAGCGGCATGAGGTAGGTCCCCACGCCGCTCCGTTCGCGTTTTCAAACGGTCGCTCAGACCGGATAGCGCAGGATCGCCGCCAACTCGCCGCCGCCGGGGATCTCGGACCGCCGGGCGGAGATCACCCGCGCGCCGGTCTCCAGCGCTCGCCGGGCGATCTCGTCCACCACGCCGTAATTGATGGCATCGGCGGTCTCGGCGAAGGTCACGGCGCCGGTCTCGTCGTCCACCGTTCCGGGGCTCGCGCTGTCCATGTCGACGATCAGCGTATCCACGGCGCCGAAGGTGACGGCGCGCGCGGCCTGCGCCACGTCGGCGGTGGCACGGCCCTGCGCCTCGCGCTTGGCGTAAAGGGCGGCGACGGCTGCCATCTCGGCCGCATAGACACCGTCGAGGACGGTGCGGGCTGAGGCCGCCAGCTCATGCTCCGGCACATGGTCGGGGCTGCCGGGAATGGTCACGTCGGCGACGTTCGGGTAGCTCGACACCGAGCGGAAGATCGAGGCCAGGGGCTCGGTGGCGGCGATGATCAGCGGCCGGCCGTGACCGGCGAGGACGGGACGCAGCGCCTCGTCCACGGCGCGGGCGTAACGGGTGAGCAGCGCGTTCTCGCTGGTGGCCTCGCCCGAACGCATGTCGCCGGAGCGCTCCAGATGGCTGCGCCGGCCAATGGCCTGGTTGGCGTCGCGCGGCAGGTTCGGCACCTTCACCTCGTGCGGCGGAAGGTCGGCCGAAACCTCGATGAAGCGCACCGCCCCGATGCCGATCGCCAGCACATAGGCATTGTGCGGGAAGGTGACGGCGCGGATCAGCGGCTTCAGGTGGAAGCGGTCGGCGACCTCCACCATGCTGGTCAGCTTGTTGGCGAGGCGGAAGGTCTGGATCTTCTCGGGAGTGACGAAGATGGCCAGGCTGTTGGCCTGGTACGCCCAGAAATCATCGTCCTCGATCAGTGCGCCGACGCTCTCCTCGATCGGCCAGATCGACCGCTTGTCGATGCCCGCCTCGGTCATCTCGGCCACCGCCGCCTTCAACTGGTTCTTGAGCTCGATGCGGTTGGCATCGGTGTCCTGGGTCAGAGGCGTGGTCCGAAGGTAGATCGAAACCGCAGGGCTCTGCCGATACGCGGCCAGCTTCTCGATCTCAACGCGGGTCGGAAGGTCGATGTGCAGCAAGATAACACCTACGGGTCAATGCATTTTTGGGAGGGGAGCGTGTGGAGGCGGCCTTCATAGACCAACCGGCCGGGAGTGGGAAGGGGCGAGAAGAAACGCTGCATCCGCGGTCTCTTTCATCCGGATGCCCCACGGCGTGGGGCGATGCCATGGGGATCGATGCGACCATCCGCACCGGCTTCCGGGGCATCCGCGGCGAACTCTATCCTCACCGCTCCGCCGCCTGAGCCCTTCGACATCGAGAACCTTAACCGCACGCACCGGCCCGGCGGCGTCGCGGGGCGATGGAGAGCCATTGGCTCCAAGGCCCTGACAACACATCGTAAATTCGTGGATTCGCTAAAGGCTGGCGACGGCACGCCTAATAGGGCATTCTTCCCAGTAAGTTATAGGATTTTACCCCTGGTGCTTGAATCTCAATCATGAGGAAGGCTGCACTCATCCTCCTTCTGGCGCTCGGGGCGTGCGAGGAGCCGCGCTCGGAAGCCTATTCCCCCGAGCAGGAGGTGGATTTCAGGCCCGTCTCCGTGGCGCTCGCGCCGGCCCAGGGAGCCCAGAGGATCCACGGCATCGCCACGCTCGTCAGCCCCGACCCGCTGACGCAGCTCGACGCCGAAATCCGCGCCGCCGAAATCGCGTCGGCCTTCAGCCAGCGGACCGTGGCGCGCTTCAAGGGCACAAGCTCGCTTGGCGAGCATCGCCTCGACAACGCCGAGCGGCAGGCCGCGACCGACGCCACGCAGGTGGCGCTGCTCGAGCTGCGCCTCCGGAATGCCTGGGGCGACACGGCGCCGTTCCTCGCCGCCGAGAACCGGCTGCGGCTCGTGGACGAGCTTTCCTCCGGCAAGACGACGCTCGTGCGCGTCGACTTCCCACGCTCGGTCGAGCGAAACCCTCAAAACGTGCGCATCACGCCGCTCGGCGGCGGCGAAGAGATCGCGGTCGACAAGGTGTGGCCCGCCCCTTCCGGCAATCTCGCCATGCCCGGCACCTCCTTCTTCGGCATCATGCCGACGGGGCCCAGCCTCAAACCGGGAGACCGCGCGAAGGCAACGGCCGAGCGCGGCACGCCTGCCTCCGGCGTGATCGTGCCGGCCGACGCGGTGGTCGTCCATGCGGGCGCCTCGTGGTGCTATGTCGAGACGGGCCCCGACGCGTTCGAACGCAAACCGATCTCGCTCACGACGCCGGTCGAAACGGGGTATCTGACGAACGACTTCGCCGCCGGAACGAAAGTGGTGGTGAAGGGAGCCTCAGCGCTCCTTGCCCGCGAGGCGGAGCCCGGCTCGTTCGATGACGATGATGACGACGACGACCGGCCGCGCCCGACGCGGCGTCGGCCGGGCGATACGGACAGCGCGACCGGGCTCCACGCTGCGCCGATCGCCAGCTCCGATCCCGATCCCGACTGAGACCCTGCGCCATGGACACCCTGATCCGATGGTCGATCCGGCACCGCTCGCTCGTCGCCGCCCTTTCTGTCGTATGGTTCGTCGCCGGCGTCTTCTTCGCGCTTCACGCCCCGCTCGACGTCTTTCCCGAGTTCGTTCCGCCCCAGGTCACGATCCAAACCGAGGCGCCCGGGTTCGCGCCCGAGCACGTCGAGCAGATCGTGACGCGGCCGATCGAGGCCGCCGTCAACGGCGCGCCGGGGATCGAATCGATCCGCTCCGAATCGGTCTACGGCCTCTCCGTCGTGCTGATCACGTTCGAGGAGACCGTCGATCCCGTCGCCATCCGGCAGGGAATCTCCGAGCGCCTGTCGACGCTCGCGGGCGAGCTGCCGGCCGGCGTCGCGCAGCCGACGCTGACGCCGCTCACCTCCAGCACCATGGACGTGATCAAGTTCGGGCTGCTATCCAACACCGTCGATCCCTACACGCTGCGCGACATCGCCGACTGGACCATCCATCCGCATCTCCTGTCGCTGCCGGGCATCGCGCGCGTCACCGTCTACGGCGGCGCCATCCGGCAGGTGCAGATCCAGCCGGATCTCGACCGGCTGGCCGGCCTCGGCCTCACCGTGAGCGACGTCATGGAGGCGGGGAAGGGGGCCCTGGCGCTGCGCGGCGGCGGCACCATCGACACTGCCTCGCAGCGCATCACGCTCGATACGGCGCCGCCCGCGCCCGATCCGCAGGCGATCGCCCAGGGGCTGGTGGCGATGCAGGACAACATGCCGATCACGATCGGGCATGTCGCGAACGTCACGATCGGACCGGCCGTGCCGATCGGGGACGCGACCATCATGGGCAAGCCCGGCGTGCTCGTGACCGTGTCGAGCCAGTTCGGCGCCAACACGCTCGAAGCCACGCAGGCAGTCGAGGCGGCGCTCGAGGACCTGAAACCCACGCTCGCGCAACGTGGCATCGACATCATCCTCCTGCATCGGCCCGCTTCCTTCATCGAGCGCGCGCTCGGCAACCTCGCGCATGCGCTGGCGTTGGGCTCGGCGCTGATCCTGGCGGTGCTCTACGCCTTCCTCCGGAGCTGGAGGGCGGCGCTGATCTCGTTTCTCGCCATTCCATTGTCGCTGCTCGCGGCGATCTTCGTGCTTGCCGAAATGGGCCAGACGCTCAACACCATGACGCTCGGCGGATTCGCGCTGGCGCTCGGCGTGCTGGTGGACGACGCCATCATCGACATCGAGAACATCATGCGCCGCCTCCGGCTTGCGAAAGCGGCTGGCCGCGACGACGATCTCGCCACCATCGAGGAATCCTCGATCGAAATCCGCGGCTCGATGCTCTACGGCACGCTGGCCGTCATCTTCGTGTTCCTGCCGATCCTGTTCGTCGGCGGCGTGCAGGGACGCTTCATCGCACCGATGGCACTGACCTTCATCCTCGCGGTCATCGCCTCCATGGTGGTGGCGATGACGGTGACGCCGGCGCTTTGTGCACTTCTGCTCACCGGAGAGGAGACCAAGGAGACGCCGCGCCTTCTCGACGTGATGAAGGCGTTCCAGGCGTGGTGCATGGAGAAGGTCCGCCGGCACTGGGGTCTCACGGTCTCCGTTCTTGCGGCGGCGGCCGCGGCGGCGGTGGCGGTCGCGCCGTTCCTGCGCAGCGAGCTCATCCCGCAGTTCCGCGAGGGGCATTTCGTCGTGCAGATGGCGATGGCCGCCCAGGGAACGTCGGTGGGCGACGTGACGGCGACCGGCGTGCGGGTGTCGAACGAGCTTCTGAAGCTGCCCTTCGTGCTTGCCGTCGGCCACCAGATCGGGCGGGCGGATCTGGGCGAGGACACCTGGAGCCCGGACAAGAGCGAGTTCCATATCGAGCTCACGGACGAGCACGCGGAGACGGAGAGCGAGGCGCAGGAGAAAATTCGCGACGTGCTCGAGAATTTCCCCGAGGTGCGCAGCGAGACCATGACGTTCCTCGGCGACCGCATCAGCGAGAGCCTCAGCGGCGAGACGGCCCAGGTGGTGATCAACCTCACGGGCACCAACCTCGAGAAGCTCGAGGCCGCGGGCGAGGCCGTCCGCAGCGCCATCGCCGGAATCGAGGGCGTCGAGGATCTCCGTATCCCGAAGGCCGCCAGAGTGCCCACGCTCACCGTCAAGCTCGATCACGCGGCGCTGGCGAACTACGGGCTCACGGCGCGGGATGCGCTCGACACCA
The DNA here is from genome assembly GCF_036833075.1 of Hyphomicrobium sp. Taxonomy (GTDB): domain Bacteria; phylum Pseudomonadota; class Alphaproteobacteria; order Rhizobiales; family Hyphomicrobiaceae; genus Hyphomicrobium_C. Next base: position 47,888 of record NZ_DAITQL010000004.1, on the reverse strand, counting down.
TGCAGACGGCGTTCGCCGGCACCACCATCGGCCAGACGTACGCGGGCGCCGAGACGGTGGATGTGGTGGTGATCCTGCCGCCGGAAGCACGCAGCCGCGTCGAGCAGCTCTCGAACCTGCTCGTCGGCAACGCGCGCACGCGCGTCCTGCTCGGAAACGTGGCTTCGATCTCGATGACCGACGGGCGCGTGAACATCCAGCACGACGGCGCAGAGCGGCGCGTCAACGTCAACTTCAACGGATCGTCCGAGCGTTCGCTCCGCGATACGGTTGCGGAGGTGAAAGCGCGCGTCGCAGACCTCGGGCTGCCGCCGGACATCTACGTCTCCTTCGCCGGCCAGGCCGAGGAGGAGCGGGCGGGTCAGATCCGGCTCGCGCTGCTTGCGGCGTTGAGCGTCACGCTCGTCGTGCTCGTGCTGACGGCCGCGTTCACCCGGCGGGCGCTTGCGGCCGTGCTGCTCATCAACGTGCCGTTCTGCCTGATCGGCGGCATGGCCGCGACGGTCGCCAGTGGAATTGGCCTCACGCTCGGCAGCCTCGTCGGACTCGCGACCGTCTTCGGCATCGGGGCCCGGAACTCCGTGATGATGCTGGCGCACGTCGAGCATCTGGTGGACCGCGAAGGCCACCCCTGGTCGGATCACACGATACGGCTTGCGGCCGGTGAGCGCTTCGCGCCCGTCTTCATGACCGCCCTTCTCGCGGCGTTGGGTCTCGTTCCGCTGGCGCTCGGCCTCGGCCGGCCGGGGCACGAGATCGAGGCGCCGATGGCGATCGCGATCCTCGGCGGCCTCACCACGGCAACGTTCCTCAATCTCGTCGTGCTTCCCGAAGCGCTGATCCGCATGCAGGGATGGCTCGGCCTCACGCCGACGCCGCCCTCCGCCCGACGCATCACGCGCGAGCGGACACCGGCGCCGGCTCCCTAGAGAGTTTCCGTTTCAGATGGAAACAGCGGTTCGACATGCGCAAGCTTGTCTGGACTCCGGCCTTCGCCGGAGTGACGTTGAGTTTGCGTAGCCGGCCTGCATACAAATGACGTCATCCCGGCATCATGGCGGAGCCATGCTCCGCATGGACGGCCGGGATCCAGACACGCCAATTGCTCGCATGACCATGGTTCCACATAAGTCGGAACGACTCCAAGGCGAGAGGATCCTCTTGCGCCGAATTGGCGCTCCGCTTCTGATCCGGTTTGCGGCCCGTTTGGCGGACCAAGGGCTCGACGTCGCGCGCGGCTATTGAAAACAAAGCGCTCCGGACCTTGGTCCGGAGCGCTTGTCGTTCGACCGTCCTGCCAGCGCGGGCGCGCCGATCAGAACATGACCTTGAGGTAGGAGTTGAAGTAGGCACCTTCGCCGCCACGGTTGCCGCCGAAGCCATCGGTGTCGTCTTCGTCGACCCACTGGTAGCCGCCGCTGAGCGAGACCTCGGCCGGAAGGGTCGGCCTCAGGTTGAAGGGCAGCACCACGAAGGCACCGAGGCGGGACGTCACGTCGCCTTCCTCGCTCCAGATCTCGCCTTCGGGACCGAACTTGGTGCCGTTGCGGTTCCAGCCGAGGCGCAGGTTGCCGTAGTAGGTGTCGAATGCCGTCGAGTAGCTGGTATCGAAGGCGAAGTAGAACGGGTTCTCGTCCCCGGTCTCGACCTCAAGGGCGACCTTGAATCCGGTCTCGGTGCCGCGGACCGGATTGTCCGGATCATCCGGAGATAGGTCGACGTCGCGCACTTCCATACCGACATAGCCGATGGCGCTCGTCGTCCCGAAATAATAGAGGTAGCCGAGCATCGCATCGATGGCGCGGTCGTCCGCATCGATGGAGGTGCCGCCGGCATTGTAGTCGTAGTTCGAGTACCAGCCGAAGGTCCGCGCCACCAAGCCATTGCGTGTGAAGTCGCCGTTCAGGGCGAACAGGCTTCCGGAGTAGATGGTCCAGATGTCCTTGGCGACATCGACGCCGGTGTAGCTGATGACCTTGATGTTGCCGTCGGAGAAGCCTTCGGCGCCATGGTCACGGTTCAGCTTGTAGACGATACCGAGCCTGGCGGTCCAGATTTCGGGGTCTTCCTTGTCAACCCAGGTCACGCCACCAGAGGACCCGGCGTTTGTGATCTCGGATCCGTAGTCAGCGTAGCGAACCTCACCGCGCAGGAAGAAGCCGTTGCCGAGCATGTGCTCAAGGCCGCCGCCGATGAAATAACCATCAAAATCTACGGATCCTCGACCGTTAAATCCTGAATCGTAATCCCACCAACCGTCGTTGTCGAAGTGGGCGCGCGAGTAGCCGGCGGTCACGAAGGCCAGCGTCTCGGGCCTCAGGAGCACACCGATGCGGGCACCGATGTTGTAGGAGCGATCGATCGTCATGCCGTCGAAGGTGCGGCCGCGGTTGATGTCGGACCAGTCGATGTCGCCGAACACGCCGACGACGATACGATCCCACTGGCAGTCATAACCCCAAACAAGCGAAACGAGGCCGCCGTCAGCGTCCTCACTGACGGTCCGATTGCCGCCATCGTTGTCTCGGTAGATATTCTTCGAATCGTTCCAGCCGTAGCCGACGCTGCCGCCGAAATACATACCGGTCCAAGTTGGCGCGGCAGGCGCCACCACGGTATCCTTCAGCGAGACCATGCCGTCAGCAAGTGCCGGACTTGCTACCAGCGCCAAAGCAAGACCACCTACGACGGACGTAACGGTGCGCTTTCCCATCCTGAATGCCCCCAAAAACGGTGCGGGAAAAACGCGATACAGTCCCGACAGAACAATATATGAGGTGATCAAACACCCGATTCGCTGGGTCCCTGTCGAGGGACGGCAAGCCCTAAAGGCGATTTTCCGTGGGCGTGCATGCGCGAATGCCACGCTTCCGTCGCATGAGGTGCAAAAAGGTGTCGATGGCGCAACCTCGGTGTTGGTTTGACACGTTTTCTTAACGCTTGAGCCGGGCCAGCGGGCTCAGCCCGCCCGCGGCACCGGTGCGATCGAGACCGTCGGCTCGACCGCAATTTCAGCCGCCAGCCCGCCCGTCAGTTCACCGGGGCCCCGCTTCTCGGCGTGACGAGCCCGACCGGGATGCCGTCGGGGTCGGCCACGATCGCCAGGCGGCCGGTGTTGGCGTCGTCGAAGGGCGCCTTCAGGATGCGGCCGCCCTTCTTCAGAGCCTCGACGACGGCATCGTCGACGCTTGCGACCTGGATGTAGGTGATCCAACCCGGGCGAACCTCGGCGGCATCGTCGGCCTCGAGCTTCGAGCCGCCGGCGACCTCGACGCCGTTGTGCATGAAGAGCGTGTACTCGGCCTCGCCGGTCATCGGAGGCCGCGTTGTATCAACGGCCGCGACCGTCCTCGGCGTCCAGCCGGCGACGCTGGCATAGAAATCGCGGGTCCGGGCGGGATCCGCACTCACGATCTCGGACCACCAGACGGTGCCATTGTCCGCGCTCGCGGTGGCGCCGGACCCGTTCTCGGCACCGGCCGGGCCCGACGCGAGCGCGGCGAGAACGGCGAGGGCGGGGGCACGTGCATGCTTGAGGGCGAAGGCGAGGCGAGGGCGGCGCATGTTCAGCTCCTGTCGGAATGAGAAACTGAAACACGGGACTGCAAGGCGGATGCCACCTGCGCGCCGCCCGCTCTCTGCCGCCCGGGAAACGGCCGTCAGGGTTTACGCCGCGGCCTTGGGGCAGGGCAGGATGTAGGTGAAGCCCCGGAAATGCGTGTAGTCGGCTTCGGCGTCGAACGGCACGATCCTGACCGACTTGCCGTCCTTTGGCGGATCGTGGAGGCCGAGCATGTACAGGGGATCGATCAGGCGCGCCCCGGGGGTGCGCCATTCCCGGCCGCCGTGCTGGTTGGTGACCCAGCGCAGCGCATCGGTCTCCGCCTCCCAGACCTCCCAATGCACCTCCGGCAGGTAGTGGGCGTGACCGCCCGGCCTGTCGACGCGCGCCAGACGCTCGCCCCGCGCGACACGCTGGCCGGGCTTCAAGTGCTTGATGTCATCGTATCTCAGGTGGTCGTAGGCCGTGAGGTAATAGGCGGCGCCGTCGTCCAGGTTGAGCTCGGAGGCGGTGTGCTGGATGAGGAGCGCGCCTTCCTTGCCCCATCCCCAGTTCGCCTCCCAGACCGCCTTCACGATGCCGGGGGCGGGCGCGATGATGTCCTCGCCGAGCCGTCCCGCGTCGACGCCCGAGTGCGCCTCGCTGCGGCGCGTTCCGTCGACGTCACGCCAGCTCGCGTAGAGCGAGGTCAACGGAGAGCACGCGTGCCCCTTCGGATAGACCGGCACGAGCGCGCTCCGCGTGATGTCGTAGCCCTTCTTCACGTCGCCCGACCCTCTTTCGAGAAAGTGTGCGATCGCAGGGACGCACGAAACGCCCAGTCCGACAATAAAGAGTGAGGATGCCAGTAAACGCCGCACGCCGTCCGTCCCGCTCAATTTCTCATGTTCCATATCCCACTTCGGCCGTAAGCGCATGACCGAAAATGGCTTAAGGGTCGCAACCGGCGGCATGCGTTAACGTTACCCCGCAGGGGGCCCAGGGGGCGATCGCCACAGGGACAATGGAGGGACGATGAGGAGGGGCGATGCGCGCCCCGCCGTGGCCCCGCGGGCGGCGCGTCCCGCGCTCGAAACGATCACCAGGCGGATCGTTCCAGTCTAGGACAGGGACCAGGACACGTGGAGCATTTCGAAGCGACGCGTCCCCCGCGCGGTCGCGCGGGGCGATCCCGGACCCCGCGCGCACAACCTCGCTCAACCGCAGGACATCTCACAAATGTCGGCAATATTAGTGAGTTAATCGGCCCCATCGGGCGCCGGAGCGCGCCCCGGCATCCTGACACACTCGCCTCGAAAATGCGTGGCACGCGCCTTGCGACCGTCGCTTCGAAACTAGAAGCCGAAGCGAGGAAGAGCGTCTGAGTTCGCGACACAAGCGTCCCGAAGACTCCGGAATGCGGTTCGCAGCCTAGCCGATCGAACAATCGAAGCCGCCTCAAGCTGCCGTCGGACCCCGACGGCGGCAACGGGATCGATTTGTGCCTCGCCTCGTCCCACCGAGGCGCACGTCAATGCTCAATCCGGGCCGCGGACCACAGACACGGCGATCCTACACGACATCGAAGCCGCGCCTGCTCCACCTCTACTTCGAGGCACAGGTCGTCCAGCGCCCGAACAAGGCTGCGGTCGAGTTCTCGGACGAAAGCCTCACCTACGCCGAGCTCGACGCCTACGCCAACCAGATCGCGCACCGCCTGATCTCGCGCGGCGTCCGGCCCGGCGATCTCGTCGCGCTCTATCTCAAGAAGTCGCCCCGGCTCTATGCGGCAATGCTTGCCATCCTCAAGGCGGGTGCCGGCTACGTGCCCATCGATCCTAAGTTCCCGCTCGAGCGGATCCGGGCGATCCTCGAGGATTCGGGTGCCAAGGCGTTCGTGACGGAGCACGCCCTGTCTGCCGCCGTCGACGGCGCGATCCCGACGCCGATCCTCAACCTCGACGGCGATCACACGGCGATCTCGCGGCTGCCCGCAACGGTTCCGCCGCTCGCCCGCGAGATCGAGCCCACGGATCTCTGCTACGTGATCTACACGTCGGGCTCGACCGGACGCCCCAAGGGCGTGATGATCGAGCATCGCAACGCGGCGGCGTTCGTGCGCTCGCTCAAGAGCATCTACAAAGTCACCGCGGACGATCGCGTCTATCAGGGCTTCTCGACCGCGTTCGACGCGTCGGTCGAGGAGATCTGGGCCGCGCTCTCGCTCGGCGGCACGCTCGTCGTGCCCACCGAAGAGATCCTGCGGTCGCCGTCCGATGTCGCCCTCTTCATCAACGAGCAGGAGATCACCTACTTCTCCACCGTGCCGACGATGCTGGCGATGATCGACCGCGATCTGCCGAGCGTGCACACGCTCGTGCTCGGCGGCGAAGCCTGCTCCAATGAGCTCGTCACCCGCTGGGCGATCCCCGGCCGCCGCATGCTCAACACCTACGGGCCCACGGAAGCGACCGTGGTCGCGACCTGGAGCGAATGCGTGCCGAGCGAGGCCGTCAGCATTGGCGTGCCGCTGCCCGACTATACCGCCTACGTCCTCGACGAGAGCCTCAGCCCCGTGGCGGCGGGCGAGACGGGCGAACTCTACATCGGCGGCGCCGGCGTCGCGCGCGGGTACATGAACCTCCCCGCGCTCACGAGCGAGCGTTTCATCGAGAGCCCGTTCGATGCGGACGGCGGAGAGCGTCTCTATCGGACGTTCGACCACGTGCGGCTCGGCGAGGGCGGAGAGCTCTACTTCCTCGGACGGCTCGACGGCCAGATCAAGATCCGCGGGTTCCGCGTCGAGCTCAGCGAGATCGAGGCAGTGCTGCTCGAGCACCCCGCGGTCAAGGCTGCGGCCGCCACCGTCGTCGACACGACAGACCTCAAGGAGCTCGCTGCCTACGTCGTCGTCGAGGGCGGCGAAAAGGCGCTCGACCGCAACGCGCTCACCACGCTCCTGCGCGAGCGGATGCCGGCCTACATGGTGCCGCAGTATCTCGACGTGGTGGCGGAGCTGCCGATGATGTCGAGCGGCAAGATCGATCGCAAGGCGCTGCCGCCGCCGCAGACGCTGCTCGCGGCCACGGGGGCCGTGGTGGCGCCCGCCAATGACCTCGAGCGGCGCATCGCGGACGCTTGGCAGCAGGCTTTCCGCCTGCCCGAGATTTCCGTCGAAGCCGACTTCTTCTTCGACCTCGGCGGCCACTCGCTGCTGGCTGCCCAGGCGGTCGCGCGCATGCGCGAGAGCACGGGCTCGATGTTCCTTTCCGTGCGCGACATCTACGAGCACCGCACCGTCCGCGGCCTCGCCGCGCATCTCACTCAAACGAACAACGGGCGGCAGGACGACCGCCAGGACGGAGCCGATGACGAAGCTGCCCGCGGCGGCCCGACGGCGAGCGAAACCGCCTTCGCGAGCGTGCACCCGCTGGTCCGCTGGACCACCGCGACCGTACAGGCCCTCGTGGCGACGGCCTACTATGCGGTGCTCGCGCTGCCGCTCACGTACGTGGTGCTCGTCATCACGGCCACCATCGACGGCAACATGCACTGGACCGTCGCCGCGGCGCTGTCGACCGTGGTCGGCTTCGTGGCCTGGCCGTTCCTGGTCCTGCTCAGCATCGCGGTGAAGTGGATCGTCATCGGACGCTACCAGGCCGGGCGCTATCCGCTGTGGGGCGGCTATTACCTGCGCTGGTGGATCGCCAACCGCTTCCAGGCGCTGGCCTGGGCCGAGATGTTCAAGGGCACGCCGCTCATGAGCCTCTATTGGCGCGCGATGGGCGCGAAGATCGGACGCGACGTGACCATCTCCACGAACCTCTCGAGTGCGTGGGACATGGTGTCGATCGGCGACAACGCGAGCGTCGGCGCGGAAACCCAGATCCTCGGCTATCGCATCGAGGACGGCTATCTCGTCATCGCGCCGGTCAGCATCGGCAACGATTGCTTCGTCGGCATGCAGTGCGCGCTCGGCCTCGGCTCGCGCATGGGCGACGGATCGCGCCTCGACGATATGTCGCTGCTTGCCGACGGCATCGACATGGCGGCCGGCGAAGCGCGCCGGGGCATCCCCGCGCTCCCTGCCGTCGTCAACGTGCCCGAGCGCCGGCGCAACATGAAGAACGCCACGCCGCTGCGCCGGATGGGCCACAAGCTCACGCGCGCATTCTACGGCCTCATGCACCTGACGCTGATCTACGCCATGGGCTACTTTCTGCTCCTGACCGCGCTTCCCTCGATCGCGCTTGTGCTCGGAGCGCTCTACCTCGGCGGTCCGTGGTGGGGCGTGGCGGCGGCGTTCGCCTCGATCCCGGTCGGGCTCTTCACCTACATCCGCGGCGCGATCATGCTGAAGCGCCTGATCGGCCCGCTCAAGCCTGGCATGACCTCGCTCTACAGCTTCCGCTACCTGCGCCACTGGTTCGCAGCCTATCTGCTCGAGAACACCAAGACGCTCTTGATGCCAGTGTATGCGACGATCTACCTGCCCGGCCTCCTGCGCGCGTTCGGCGCCAAGATCGGCAAGGGGGTCGAGATCTCGACCGTCTCGCAGATCTGCCCCGACGTGCTCGAGATCGGCGAGGGCAGCTTCCTTGCCGACGCCTGCCTCGTCGGCGGCGAGCGCATCCACAACGACATGCTCGAGGTCGGTGCGGTCAAGATCGGATCGCGGACGTTCATCGGCAACAGCGCGGTCGTCACCGGCGGCCACACCATCGGCGACGACGTTCTGATCGGCGTCTGCTCGACGCCGCCTGCGGACATGCCCGTGGTGCCGAACGGAACGCGGTGGCTCGGCTCGCCGAGCTTCGCGCTCCCCAACACGCAGCGCGACAGCTGCTTCGCGGAAGCCCAGATCTTCAAGCCGAGCCTGCTTGCGCGGCTGGAGCGGGCGCTCACGGACGCGGTGCGCATCCTGCTGCCGAGCGTCATCGCGATCGGCTGCGCCGTGGCGTTCGTCGCCTTCCTCGTCGCCGGCTACCGGTCGCTCGGCCTCCTCGGGGTGCTGGCGCTCATGCCTGCGGTCGCGCTCGCGCTCGCCTACGTGGCGATCATCATCACCGCCATGGTGAAGGAGATCCTGACCGGCACGCACGGGCCGGTCGTCAAGCCGCTGTGGTCGCGCTACGTCTGGCACAACGAGCTCGTGAACGGCCTCTACGAGACGATCGCAGCGGCGGCGATGCAGCCGCTGATGGGCACGCCGCTGATCGCTCCCTGCCTGCGCATGATGGGCTGCAAGATCGGCAAGTGGTGCTTCATCGACACGACGCTGTTCTCCGAATTCGACCTGGTCGAGATCGGCGACAGGGCGTGCCTCAATCTCGGCGCGACGATCCAGACGCACCTCTTCGAGGACCGCATCTTCAAGGCCGACCACCTCAAGATCGGCGACGGCTGCACGGTCGGCAACATGGCCGTCGTGCTCTACGGCACGGAGATGGAGGCCGGTGCCGCGCTCGGTCCGCTGTCGGTGCTGATGAAGGGCGAGACGCTCCCGGCCAGCACGCACTGGCACGGCATTCCCTGCGAGCGCGTCGCGCGTCCCCGCGCGACCGGGCCCGCTCCGGTCGCAGGCTCCCGGCCGGATCAGCCCCTCGCGGTGGCGGCCTAAGTCATGGCCTAGCACGGGCGCCGGTCGGCCGCCTCCCCGCTACGGGCCGCCTCCTCCGCCGGGGGCCACGTCTTGGGCCGCGGGGCCCGTGCGGGTTCGCGGCCGGGCGTGGCCGGGAAACCCTAGGCCGGCCCGGCCGGGCCCGGCATACTGCGGCCGCGAAATGGAGATCCTTTGCCAGGCAGGTCTTCCCTCATGTCTCTCGGTGCGCGCGCGTTCGTGTTCGTCATCTATGTGCTGCTCGGCGCGTCGTTCGTGGCCGTCCCGGCGCTCCTCATCTGGGAGTTCGGCCCAGAGAAGGCCCTCACCTTCGTCACCTTCGACAGCCATCTCTTCCTGTTCTTCCCGACGCTCGGCCTGGTCGCGCTCGCGGCGTTCTATCTGCCGTCCTGCGCCTTCGTGGACATGTACTGGCGCCACGTCCGCCTCGGGCCAATGCGGTTCCTCGCCGGGCTCGTGCTTCTCGCCGCGCTCGCGCTCCAGGTGGCCGCCGGCCTCACGTCCAATCCGCATCGCTCGGTCTGGGATCTCAAGCCCGCGACCCTCGCCGCGGACACCAGCGAGCCTGCCGGTTGCGGAGACGCCGCGCAGCCTTGCGCGCGCATCGCGCTCATCGACGGGGTGAGCAATCTGCGCACGGTGAGCCGCAACCGGCTCGGCGTGCACGAGTTCTACCGCTCGTGCCGGGCAGAGCCGCTGATCGCGCGCAACGGGACCGAAGAGCCCAGGCGGTTCTGCTTCGCCTCGACGCCGCTCTCGGACGCGCCCCCGCTCAGCACGGACGCCGAATGCTGCCAGGCCCAGCAGCACTACCAGTCGGCGATCGACCGCCTTTATCTCGATCCCGCAGAGCAATCGGTCACCGGCCGCATCCACAGGCTGCTGCTGCCGGGCAAGGTGTTCTTCCTGTTCCTCCTGCTTGCCATCAGCGTCCTGCTGACGGTCCGTCACTCGGGCGTCAAGGAACACTACCCCGATAAGATCGCGCGCATCGAGATCGGCGTCCTGGTGGGAGCCGCGGCGATGATCTTCTTCCCGCTCATGAGCCAAGCCTACGTACAGTCGGCGGACGCGCTGTTCGGCGTGCAGCAGAAGGGCGGCTTCCGGGCCATCGTGCCGCTCATGAGCTTCCTGTTCGGCGCCTGGGCGATGCTGCTGCTCCTGTTCTCGTTCCGCCAGCACGATCACGATCTGGAGCTCGCCGCCAAGCTCGCGGGCGTCGCGGCAAGCACGATCGCGGTCTTCAAGTACGACATCCTGGTGTCGATTATCGTGCGCTATCTCGGTTCGGGAGCCGACGAAATTTCGGTGGCGCTGGTGTTCGGACTGGCCATCGTGGCGGTGATCGTCCTGCTTTCGCCGCTGGCGCAGCGAACGGGGCGCGGAGCGCGCAAAGACGCCGCGTAACCGGCGCCACACCTGCGGCCGGCTTCGAAGAAACGCATCGGGGGCGTGCGCAGCCTAGTGGCGGACCTCCGCTTCGATCTCGTCCATGTGGGACTTGATCACGGACGCCGTCTCATCGGCGATTTTCTGGTTCAGCCGGGCGAAATACTGGAACTCGGCCTGATACTGCTGCTGGGCACGCTCAAAGAAGTCCGAGTACGCGGCGAACAAGTCCTGCATGGTCTTGCATTCCATGAAGCGCTGCGACGCGGCCATGTCCTCGTTCAGGCGCCGGTTGACGAACCCCAGCCACTCGTTGTTCGCCCGCGACATCTGCTCGAGGAAGCGGCCGTTCAGCTCCGACATGGCCGCGAACATGGGGCGGTTCATGCCGAGCCAGGCTTCGAATGAGGCGAGACCCGGATTCTTGTCCAGACCCCGGTCGGCCAGCGATCTTGATGCATTTGCATTCATCGTACGCTCCTCCACCAGTCATCCGACTTGCGGGCCAATCCATTGTAAAATCGAGCACGATTGGCACGCACGCCAACGTCCTCGTTGGCGCATTTCGAGACCCGGACCAGGGCGGTCGGTGTTCTCGCTGCTGGTCCGATGGCGGCACCCAACCTTGGGCGCGGGGGCCGCTCCGTTCACGCCGGCGGCGCTTCTGTCGCGCCACTTTATTGCCAACGCCGCGCGCCTTCAAAGATATCCACAGGATCGGGGCGCATTTGAGGCCCCTCAGCCCGGTGCCGGATGCGCGAATGCAGCGCCTGCGCCGGCACCGAGGGCGTGCGGACTTTTCGCGCATTCGCCCTTCAAAATCAAAACGATCCATGCGGTAGTGGGGTGTCTTTCGATCCAATCCGCTCGCTCGTCCCGGCCGAAACCCCGATCCGATCCGCACCGATGCCGCCCAACGCCCTTGGATCCCTTGCCTCTCTCGCCGACCTCTGGATCGGCCGGTCAGCACGTCCCGATCCGGAGGCGCTCGCGGCCGTGAGCGGGCGCGCGCCCGCCGTGGTCGTCACGGGGGCCTCGCGCGGGATCGGGCGGGCGCTGGCGCGGCGCTTTGCCGAGGCGGGGTGCGATGTCGTGCTGGTCGCGCGCGATGAAGGACCGCTCACGGAGGCGGCGGCGGAGATCCGGCGCGCGACCGGCGTCAGGGCCGTTCCGATTCCGCTCGACGTCGCGCACGCGGATGCACCGGACCGGCTCGAAGCGGGGCTTCGCGCGGCAGGGCTCTATGCCGACGTGCTCGTCAACAACGCGGGATCAGGGCTCGCCGGTCCGTTCGCAGACCAGCGGACCCAGGATCTCGAGCGGCTGATGGCGCTCAACATCGCGGCCACGACGCGCCTCATGCATCACGCGCTGCCGGCGATGCTCGCCCGCGGGCGCGGCGGCATCCTCAACGTCGCCTCTCTCGGCGGACTGGTGCCCGGCCCCTATCAGGCGGCGTACTACGCGAGCAAAGCCTACCTCGTGTCGCTCACGGAAGCGGTGGCACACGAGGCCCGCGGGCGCGGCGTCAGGATCACGGCCATCGCGCCGGGACCGGTGGACACGACCTTCCATAGCGCAATGGGAGCCGAGGGCGCGCTCTATCGCACACTCCTTCCGGCGATGCGCGCGGAGGCCGTGGCGCGGAGCGCATTCCTCGGCTACCGGATCGGGCGCACGGTCATCGTGCCCGGCCTCATGCCGTCGCTCGCGGCGCTTGCGGTGAAGCTCCTGCCACACGCGCTCAGCGTGCCCCTCGTCGGCGCGCTGCTCTGGGTCTCGGGGCCTGCGGACGGCCGGGGCAGGGACTGACGCCACGACCGGCTGGCACGAAATTCGTCGCCCCGCGCCGCTCGTTTGCAGAGTTGAAACGATTTCGCGGTTTAATCGCTGTCACACGCCAGGGATTGGGTCCCGCGTACCTTGGTGTCGAGCGGCGGCCTCTCGAGCATGGCTCTAGAGGCCGCCGCCATCGTTTCCGGCTTTTGAAGGGTTTCAGGACCGCGCTTCGGGCACGGATGGGCCGCGAGCGGACCGCATGCGCGGCCGCCTCAGGCTGCGCCTTTCTTCTTCGCCACCTTTTTTGCCAGCGCCTCGACGAGGTTCTTGTCGATCCTGGGCGGGCGTCGATCGACGGGGCGATCCGGACGATCCGAGGTTTTGCCTTCGATGGCAACCGGATCGCTGGCGGGAAACGTCGCTTCGAGGGCCTTGTCGAGCTCCTTTTCGAGCTCGGCCTTCTGCTTGCGTTTGCTCGCGGTCATGGACTGATCCTCCCGGATTCCTGGGAGCGTGAACGCACAAGTCCACGGGCGGGTTCCCTCGGTCTTTTCAAACAAGAGCCCATCCGCAACAGGCGAACGGGCTTCCTCTTTGCGCTCGTTTCGCTTTTTCTAGATGCGCCGGCGCAGGGCGCGGTAGCCCGGCTCGACATAATCGGAGAGGCGATCGAGAAGGGCCGGATCACGGCGTCCGGCCGTCAGCTTCCAGAGCGCACCCAACGCGCATCCCACAACGATGACGGCGCCGATGGCGACATAGGGCTGGTCCTGCACGAAGCGCTTCGTCGCGGCGAATGCGTGCTCGGCCTTCTCGCCGGCGGCCTCGATCGCCTTGGCGCCGCCGTCGGCGACGGCGTCGGCCTTCTGCCGGAGCTCATGGAAGGTATCCTCGCTGTCCCGCGCGCGGGCTTCGGCGGCGGACTGGTAGGACTGATACGACTGGGCCATGGACGGCTCCTTCTACGGTTCGATGAGGGATCGCGATCGCCGACACAACGCGGCGCCCGAAACTTCGTTCCGCCGGCCCTTTTCCTCCTCGGCGCGGCCCGCTCGATGACCCTCAACGAGAAAGCCGCCGCATCCCTTCGCTGTCATCAATCCTCGCAGACAATCCGCCAGCGGTGATGGCGATAAACGCGGTAGCAGTCGTCATCGCCGTAGTAATCGTAATCGTAATAGCCATCATCGATGCCGAAGCCATACACCGGGAAAAAACCGTGGTGGTGGTGATGGCCGTCATGCCCGCGGACCACATGTCCCATATGGCTGCTGCCCATATGGTTTGCCATGTGGCCGGGTCCGTGGCCCGCATGTCCTGCGGCATGTCCCATGGGGGCCATCGATCCGACGTGTCCGCCTGCGGGACCGGCACCGACGTTCGGGCCCCTCGCCTCTGCGGCACTTGCCAGCGTCGCGGCGCACAGGGCCGCTGCCACCGTCAGAGCGGCGCTTTTGACTGTCATGGAGATGTTCCTTTCTGCATCGATCGGGAGCGCCCGGCGCTCACCACAAGCAGGCTTCAAGCTGCCATGCCACACCTACGATCGAGACCGCTTGGCGGTTGCCTTACTTTTTCGAAAGGTTCACCGCTCCCGAGAAACGGCTTCTCGGCGCTCTTCGGATGACCCGGCGGGCAGCGAGAACCGTGCCGGTCAACGCGCGCGACATACGGAAACGCTCCGGTATCGCCGTTGACGCTCTATACCTCGATCGATTGCTCCCGATGTCAAAGCGGCGTATCGGTGTGACCCTCTCGAGCTCTACAACGAACTGCACGAGCGGCTTTTCGCCCCTCTACGCGGTCAGCAGTTTTGATCTGCCGCGCCGCAAAGTCGGTTTCGACGCGACGCTAATCACTGTCGGCTCGAGGACGTCGGCGTCAGCTTTGCCCGCTATGGCGCGCCGGTCCAGATCCGGCTGGTGAACGCCGATTTCTTTACGCAAGCGCCGCAAACTGTGAGTTCGCTCACCCGTTGCCTGCGCCGACACTTACGCTCCCGTATCGCCCGAGAGCTCTCGGATGGCTTGCCTCAAGGTCGGGAAAAGACGAATGCGGCGGCCCTCGAAGCCCCGGCTCTGCGCCCACCCTCCCCACTCGGTCGCCCGGCCGGCGGCGTTCAAGCGGATGCCGCGCGCATCGAGAGCGTCCTCAGCCTCGAGAATGGTGAGAAGCCCCGTTGCATCGATGTTCGTCACGGGAAGCATATCGACAACGACATGACGTAAGCCGGGCCCCGCATCGTCGACGGCGCGCATCAGCTCGCGTTTGAAATACCCGGCATTGAAAAACGTGATCGGCGCATTGAATCGGAAGAGAAGCAGGCCAGGGATGGCTTGCCCGGCCTGATGTCGCTCCAGGGAATGCAACCCCGGAAATCCGGCCACCTTGCCGAGCAGCTCGACACGCGGCCGCGACATCAGCTTTATGAATCGCAGGGTCGCAAGGATGACCGCAAACAGGATGGCATTGACCGGCCCCACGGCGAGGACGCCCAGCGTTGCGAGAATGGAGAGCAACGCCTCGACCGGATCGATGCGGTAGATGAGACGCAGATTTCCGACGTCGATCAGCGCCAGGCCTGCCATGACGAGCACGACGCCGAGCGCCGCCAACGGCACATATTCGAGGGGACGGGTCAGGAACATGAGGACGAGCGTCACCGCTGCCGCCGCGACGAGGCCGACAGCGTGCGTTCTGCCACCCGCGGCATCTGCCACAGCGGTGCGTGAGCTCGCGCCGCTTACGGCAAACCCCTGCAAAAGGGACGACGAGATGTTTGCCGCGCCCAACGCCGCGAAGTCCTGATCAGGATCGACGTCGTAGCCGTTTTTGGACGCAAAGGCCCGCGCCGTGAGCATCATGCTGGAAAAAGATACGAGGGCGAGACCCGCGGCCTCCGCCAGGAGCAACGGAACCGTGGTCAGGGCGGCACTCGGCAATGTCGGTAGCGGAAACCCGCCTGGCACCGCGCCGATGGTTTTCACTCCGAGGTCCGAGAGATTGAAGAGATGGACGAGCAGACCCGCACACGCCATTCCGGCGAGCGATGCAGGCAGCCAAGCGGTGATGCGCGGCAGGATCACCATGGTGGCGAGTGTTGCTGCCGCGACGGCGAGCGTGGGCCAGTGGGTGCCCCCTAATCCCCCGGCGATTTCGATGATGCGCGGCAAGACCCGATCTTCATGCAGCGCAAACCCAAAAATCTTGTCGGCTTGGCCGAGAATGATGGAGAGCGCGACGCCGTTCAGGAAACCGATCAGAATGGGCTTCGAAAGGAAATCGGCAATGACGCCGAGGCGCAGAAAGCTCGCCGCTATGCACATCGCTCCGGCGAGAGCCGCAAGCGTGGCCGAGAGCGCGGCATAGCTTGCCGGGTCTCCCGCGGCGAGAGGCGCTACAGCCGCCGCCACCACGGCACACGTTGCGGCATCAGGACCGATGATCAGCTGGCGGGAGCTGCCAAATATCGCATAGGCGACCAGAGGCAAAATGGTCGCGTAGAGTCCGGTCTCCGGTCGAAATCCCGCTAACTGCGCGTAGGCGATCCCGACCGGGACCGCGACGGCTGCAACCGCCAGGCCCGCCCGTAAATCGGCAGGGGCATCCGTCGCTTTGTACCGCATGAGCGCGGCCAAGCCGGGCGCAACGCGATCAATCGGTGCCATTGGTTGCCTTCGGGACTTTCGGCCCTGCACTCTCGCGCAAGTGGATTTGGACGTGGACTACGCCATCCTCCATCACCATCTCGACCGGAAGTCCACAGCCTCGAAACACCGAGAGCATGGCAGCATTTTCCGGCAAGACAACGGCTTCAAAACGCTGAATGTCGTGTTGGCGCGCGATGCTTGCCAGATGCGCGAGAAGTAGACGGGCGACGCCTTGCCCGCGATAGTCGCCTCGCGTCATGAAGGCAAGCTCCGCAGTCCGGTTGCCGCTGGCGCTCTCGCTCACGACATAGCGGCCGCCTGCAATCAGGCTTTCCCGATCGCCGACGCGCGTCGTTGCAACCAGTGCGACGACCCGATCGAAGTCGACGTCCGTGAGGTCAGAGAGCTCGGCGTCAGAAAGGCTCTTCTTATAAGTGAAGAAGCGGGTATAGATCGACTCGGGCGCGGCATCCTTGAATGCGTCGATGATGCTCCGCCTGTCGTCAGGCCGGATCGCCCGCAAGATCGTCGGCGCGCCCCCTTTCAGAAGACATTCGGCCCGGTAGGCTGAAATATCCGGCATGAACGCTCTTTTGCGACGTTCGAAAAACGCAGGTGTTATCCGGAAAATGTCCGGAACAATCGACCCTGCATTTTTTATCCTTTTCGTGTTACGTTACGCCCAATTTGCTGTTATCGCTAGAATAACTTCTCCCGGTTGCGTGGGTCGCGCATGTCTCTCGTCCGAACCGATTTTTCGGGTGCAATTGCTACCATAACGCTTGATCAACCTGCTAAGCGCAATGCGCTGTCAACGGCGCTGATCGAAGAGCTTATCGAGGCTTTGTCCCGGTGCGCGTCTGAGAATGCGCGTGTGGTCGTCCTGCGGGCGCGAGCCGGCGTCAGGGTATGGTCGGCCGGACACGACGTGAGCGAGCTGCCGAAGGGCGGACGCGATCCTCTCGGTTGGAATGACCCTCTCCGCCATCTCGTTCGCTCCGTCGAGGAGCTGCCGGCGCCCGTGATCGCGCTTGTCGAAGGCGGCGTTTGGGGTGGGGCCTGCGAGCTTGTCTTTGCCTGCGATCTGATTATCGCATCGCCCACGGCGACATTTGCGGTGACGCCGGCGCGGCTTGGCGTGCCATATAACGTGTCGGGCATGCAGACGTTCATGAATGCCTGCTCGCTTCGTATCGTGAAAGAGATGCTGTTCACGGCCAAGCCGATTTCGGCCGAACGCGCCGAGCGGCTCGGAATGATCAACCACGTCGTGGAAGCGAGCGAAATCGAGGCGTTCGTCGACGCTTTGGCCGCGGACATCAGCAAGAATGCCCCGCTCTCGATTTCGGTCATGAAAGAGCAGATGCGCATGCTTGCAGGCGCAAATCCCATGAGTCCGCGGCGTTTCGAGCGCGTTCAGGGTCTGCGCCGCATCGTTTACGACAGCGCGGACTATGCCGAAGGCATCCAGGCGTTCCTGGAAAAGAGAAGCCCGAACTTCATCGGACGGTGAGGCCCTCTGAATAACTCGAACGAAAAGCGTGGAGCGTCAAAATGGGCAATCGAGGCGACGTCAAGCGCCGCAAGCCGGCACCCGACGAGGAAGCGGATGCGCAGGCTTCCGGAGCGAAGCTGAAACGTAAGCAATACGAGCGCGAACTGCGCGACCTGCACGTCGAGCTGGTCAAGCTTCAGGAGTGGGTGCGCCACACGTCGAGCAAGGTGTGCATTATTTTCGAGGGGCGTGACGGAGCCGGAAAGGGTGGAACGATCAAGGCCATAACAGCGAGGGTGAGCCCTCGCATCTTCCGCGTCGTTGCGCTGCCGGCACCGACCGAGCGTGAAAAATCGCAAATGTATGTCCAGCGCTACCTGCCTCACCTGCCGGCCGGCGGTGAGGTCGTGATATTCGATCGCAGTTGGTACAATCGCGCCGGCGTCGAGCGGGTCATGGGCTTTTGTACGGACGAGCAGGCCCGCCGTTTCCTCGATGTCGTTCCGAGCGTCGAAAAGGCCGTCGTGGACTCCGGCGTGATCCTGATCAAGTACTGGCTCGAGGTCTCTGCCGAGGAGCAGACGCGACGCCTCGAGGAGCGCATCAACGACGGGCGCAAGATCTGGAAACTCTCGGATATGGACGTGAAGTCGTACACACGATGGAACGACTATACGAAGGCACGCGATGAGATGTTCTCAGCGACCGACACCTCCTGGGCGCGGTGGAACGTTGCACGCTCCGACGACAAGCGACGGGCACGGCTCAATATCATTCGCCATCTGCTGTCGCAGATCCCTTACGAGGATGTCGAGCGCAAAAAGGTCAAGCTTCCCAAGCGCAAGGTCCACGCCGGTGAAAGCACCGACGCACGCCTGAGGCTGATCCCCGAGCTCTACTAGGACGGCTTCCGGAATGACCGGCGCAGAGCTCGTTCCTGGCTTGCTTCAGTCCATGATGTGATAGCCGCCGTCAATATAGAGCGTGTTGCCGGTGATCAGCTTCGCGCCGTTCATTGCAAGCACGGCTACGGCGACGCCGACATCGTCGATCGATACCAGGCTGCGGCTCGGTGCCTTGGACTCTACTTTTCGCAGGAGCCGATCGAACTCGCTGATCCCGGAGGCCGCGCGCGTCCTCAAGGGGCCGGGCGATATGGCATGCGCGCGAATTCCTTTCGGACCCAGTTCCGCCGCGATGTAGCGCGTTGCAGATTCGAGCGCGGCCTTCACCGGGCCCATCATGTTGTAATTTTCGACAACCCGCTGTGAGCCATGGTAGGTCATCGTGAACAGCGTGCCGCCGGCTTTCATCAGCGGTTCGGCGAGATGCGCCATCCTGATAAAGGACCAGCAGGAGAGGTCCATCGCCTGCAAGAAGCCCTCCTTCGAACAATCGACGACGCGTCCATGCAGGTCCTCTTTCGGCGCGAAGGCGATGGAATGGAGGACGATGTCGAGCTTTCCCCATTTCTTCTTCACGGCTTCAAAGACCGTCTCGAGCTCGCCGTCATGCTGGAGATCGAGAGGCAGATAGAGAGACGCATTGACCTCTTTCGCGAGAGGTTCGGTGAAGCGCCTGGTCTTTTCGTTGAGGTAGGTGATGGCCAGATCCGCGCCGAACGCGTGGAATGCCTTCGCGCATCCCCACGCTATCGACTGGTCGTTTGCAATGCCGGTGACGAGAGCCTTTTTCCCTTTGAGAAGGGCCAGCGATGAGACGTCGATCATGCGCGTTTCTCCGCGAGTTTCGTTGTACCGGGATTGCGCATCAGCTCGCGTGTATGGATCGCAATCATGAGCTCCTCGTCGGTCGGCACGACGTATGCGCGAACCCGCGAGTCCTTGCGTGTGATGCAGAGCTCGTTGCGTCGATTGGCGTCGATCGCCAGGTCGAGTCCAAGCCACGACAGGCGCGTGAGAACCGCCTCGCGAATGACGGGTGAATTTTCGCCGATGCCAGCCGTGAAGACCAGGGCATCGATCCCCTCCATCGCGGCGGTCAGCTGGGCGGCGAAGAGCGCAATGCGGTAGGTGAAGTACTCCATCGCAAACTTCGCCCGGGGATCCGCGCTTTCCAACAGCTCCCTCACATCGTTGCTGATGCCGGAGAGGCCCTTGAGACCGCATTCCTTGTAAAGCAGGCTTTCGATATCCTTCGCGCTCATCCCCTCGCTCACGAGATGGAGAACGACGCCGGCGTCGAGTTGACCCGGACGGGTTCCCATCGGGAGCCCATCGAGGGCCGTGAAGCCCATGGTGCTGTCGATGCTTTTTCCGGCCGAGATGGCACACATGGACGCGCCGCTGCCCAGGTGCGCGACGACGATGCGCCCATCCGCGACCTCCGGTGCGACGTCGTGCAAGCGACGGGTGATGTATTCGTAGGAGAGGCCGTGAAAGCCGTAGCGCCGTATGCCTTTGACGTAGAGCTCCTCCGGGATGGCAAAGCGGTCGGCGACCTCGGGGTGACCTCTATGGAACGCCGTGTCGAAACAGGCGACCTGCAACATTTGCGGCTGGCGCTCGAGCGCGATACGGATCGGCGCAAGATTGTTCGGCTGGTGCAGGGGTGCGAGAGGAGAGAGACGCTCGAGTTTCGCCAGGATTTGCGCGTCGACAGCGATGGGCTCGCTGTAATCCGGTCCGCCGTGGACGACGCGATGGCCGATGGCCACCGGCAATTTGTCGTCGATATACGTTCTCAGGAACGCGATCAGCCTTTCGAAGGCCTTCGGCAGGTCGGCAACGTCCGTCCCTGACCAACTCTCTTCAGCAACGCTTTCGCCTTTTGCGTCCGTCGCGCGCAGCCGCGGGCGCGTGCCGATCCCGTCGATCTGTCCCTTGAGCTGCCGATCCGGCGGGCCTTCGGCAGCTACGGCAAAAAGTTGAAACTTGATGCTGGAGCTGCCGGCGTTGATGACGAGAATGGTATCGCTCATGGCTCAGACGCGAACCGGTTCGGTCACTCTGCGCCTATGAGCGAAGAGCATGGCGACGGCGCATGAGGCCATGCGCGTGCGCACGTTGTCGGCGCGTGAGGTCAGAATAATCGGGACGCGGGCGCCGAGGACGATGCCGGCAGCGTCCGCCTTCGAAAGGAACGACAGATTTTTTGCCAGCATGTTGCCGGCTTCCAGGTTGGGAACGACCAAGATCTGCGCCTGTCCGGCCACCGGGGATTTGATGCCCTTTATGCGGGCAGCCTCCATGCTGATCGCGTTGTCGAACGCTAGCGGGCCGTCGATTTCGCCGCCCGTGATTTGTCCGCGATCGGCCATCTTGCACAGCGCCGCGGCCTCGATGGTCGAGGGGATGCTCGGGTTTATGGTTTCGACCGCAGAGAGAATCGCGACCTTGGGCGTGCCAAGGTCGAGCCCGGTGAAAAGATCGATCGCATTTTGGATGATGTCGCGTTTAGCCATGAGGTCGGGCGCAATGTTGACGGCCGCGTCCGTGATGAAGAGCGTCTGCGGATGCGCCGGCACATCCATGACGAACACGTGGCTGATACGCCGAGCCGTTCGCAATCCCGTTTCGCGGTTCGCAACGGCACTCAGGAGCTCATCCGAGTGAAGGCTCCCTTTCATCAGGAGCTCGGCTTTTCCCAGGCGCACGAGCTCCACCGCCTTCTCGGCAGCGGCATGGCTGTGAGAAACATCGACGATCTCGAAACGCGAAATGTCCGCCTTGAGAGATCTGGCGACCGCGGCGATTTTTTCCTTGGGGCCGACGAGGATAGGAACGATAAGGCCCGCCTCGGCCGCTTCCAGCGCCCCTTGCAACGAGGTTTCATCACAGGGATGGGCAACCGCCGTCGCCAACGGCGCCTTTTCCCGGGCGGCGGCTATGAGGCGCTCATATTTCTCATGCTTTTTTCTCATGCTTTACCACTTGAGATACAGCGCAACATCTCCCGGCCTGCCCTCGGGAAAGCTGATGATCTCCGCATGCACTTTGTAGCCGAGCGGCTTGAGCTCCTTCACATAGAAGTCGTAGGCCTTTTTCGCGAAGCCATCGAGCGTGCTGGGCCACTCGGGATCCGCGATATTGATGCGCCTGCCGCCGTCGGTGCAGTATTTGGAGGGAAAGGTGATGACCTGGATCTGGTGAACGCCTTGCTTGGCGGCAATGCTCACAGCACTGTTGATCCGGTCGATCGCCTCGGGATGAATCTCTCGCGAGAGGAACGCGTCACGCAGCTCGGCCTGCTGCTGCTCCTTTCGCTGTTTCAAGCGCCGCTCTTCATCCATTTTCTCGGCTTCGGATTCGGAGCTTATGAGATTGAGATCTTGAGGACGTAACAAGCCAGCCATAGCGCATGTCTCCTGATTGAAATCTCGGCTCTCATGCTTTGCGGACGGGCCGGAGTTCTCCATGCCGCGCCGTCCTCAATGATGAAACCTTGTCCTCGGCAGAAGGACTGCCCTGCGCATCGGGATTTGCGAATATGGCCTCGATCTCGGCAAGGCGGGTCTTGGCCAATTCCGTGTTGACACCGACCGCGTCGATCAGATGAGAGAATACCGCTTTCAATCGTGAGGCGAGCCGGGGCTCGGCGGTGAGCATGCCGCCGATCGCTGCGACCGCGCGCGCTTCATCGATCAAAAGCATGAAGTACTGCTCGCGCAGGATGCGTTTGAATTCGGCGAGCTTCAGTCCGCTGCCGGCCTCATCCCGTACGCGCTGAAGGAAATTGAAGCCGCGCTCATCGACGACGCCTTCCGGCATCCGCACGTAGATCAACGCGCGGATGATGGCCTCGCGCGCGCCGCCTTCATCAATCTGATCTCGTAATTCCTCGACACGCTCCGCCACACGCGAGAGATGGGCAGGGTCCTTTGCCGTACGCCAGTCGACGTCGGACGGACCGAGCCCGACGAACGCCTGGAGAAGGGGAGATCCGTACACAAGATGAAAAATCGCCTCTGACGCATCGTCTCGCATCTTGCGATATGCTTCGAGCGACGTCTCCATGTAATGCGAGAAGCACTCCTGCATCTGCCAGAACACGTTGGTCGCCGGCACAGCCTGCCGGTTGCTGTGGACCAGATCCGCGACTTTCTCCAAAGTCGGCACGAAGGGATTGGACGGCGCAAACATTTCGAACTGAACCCGGGACGGGTGAAGCCTGCGGCTCCCTTCAGCGAAGGCCTCGGTCACGAAACTCCGCACCCAGGGCTGCCACAGCAGCCGATAGAGGTCGAGGTTGATCTTGGATATGCGAGACACGGTCTCGAACTTGCGGTCGTCCTCGGGGCTGTTGGCGCACAGCGCGCGAATGTCGTCGATCGTTCTCGCCTCGAAGCGGACGTGATACTCGCCCTCGATCAGATCGTCCCCGCTGGTGGCGTCATCCCTCGGCGTGATCACCGCGTTATAGAGGCCGGGCGGAAGCACATCGATCAGATCGATGTTGCTCGCAAATTCCTCGTGTTCCTTTCTGGCGACGGACTGGGATACGAAGATGCCGAGATGCCCGATCGTATCGTGCACCGTGTAAACGATCGTCTGGCCATGCGCGCGGATGTCGTCGACGCTGTCATACAAGTCGAGGATCCAGCCGAGTGCCTGCGGCGGAGGCGTGATGTTGTCGCCCTTCGAGCAGAAGACGATGATGGGAGATTTGATGGCGCGAAGGTCGACGCGACAACCGTCGGACGTCCGTATCTCTCCCGCCGCCAGCCTGTCGCCGATGAAAAGCTCGTCGGCGATGAACTGCATCTCGTCGGCGTTGAGGAGCACATGTCCGCCCCACCACCGCTCGAAATCGAGGAATCGCGGGCCTTCGCTATCGACCTTGGCGTAAAGATTGTGGAGCTTAGACCAGTAGGTGTTCGCCGGATTGAGGTTCTCGAAGTTCGTGACCAGCCACGCGCCATCGAACTTGCCGTTTCCGAGGTCGCCGGTCAGCGCGGTCAACCCGCTGCCGCCCAGGAGACCACCGGAGTAGCGCATGGGATTTTCTCCATGCACGCCGGCCCAATACGAAAGCGGAGAGCCCGCAACAATGATCGGCCCGAAGAGCTCGGGTTTCATGGCGGCGAGCATCATGACGGCCCATCCGGCCTGGCAGTTGCCGACAACGGCTGGCTTTCCCTCCGCGTCCGGGTGGCACGTGATAACGTGCTCGATGAACGCGGCTTCGGTGCGCGCCACGTCCTCAATGGTCTGGCCCGGCATCGGATCAGGCAGAAAACCGATGAAATAGCAGGGGTGCCCGGCCTTCAGCGCAACGCCGATCTCGCTCTCCGGCTTGAACCCGCCGATGCCCGGACCGTGCCCCGCTCGAGGGTCGACGACGATGAAAGGACGCTTTTTCGGATCGACTGCAACATCGCGCGGCGGCTTGATCCGCACGAGCACGTAATTCGTTGGCCGCGGAAGGAGGCGACCGTCCATCTCAAGATCGTATTCGAATTTGAGGACGTGAGGCGCAACCTCGGCAAGGTGCTCGCGATATTGCTCGCCACGCTGGCGCATAACGTCGAAGAAAAGGATCGAGCGTTGGCACGCATCAATCCAGTAACCGAATGCGTCGCTGCCAAGGGTCAGCAAATTGGAAGCCGGGCCCCTATCCGCCTTCGCTTGCGCTCGGAATGCCATTTAACCCAACTCCATGAAACGCGTGGCGCGTCTTCTCGGCCGGGTCGCGTTCGGCGTTTGTTACATATGTACGGGATCGCGACAAGGTAATAATATGGAATATAGAAATCGTCGCACGACATAAGAAACATCGTCGCGAAGCAGCCAGATGCACGCTTCCAAAGCAATAGGGAACGCGGCCGGGGTTGGTGAGCGGTGATTGAACTCGTCTAGGGATGCCATGAGCCCATCTGTTAATGAGGCAGCGCCTCATCACCTGCCCTTCTTCATTACCGCGCCCGGCCAGACCGACGTGTTGCTGGTGATTATGGCGATTGTCCTTGTATTTTCGGTGCTTGGCATAGGTGTCTTCTTCTTCTGGCTGCACTCTTTGCCGGAGCGGATGGTGCACAACAAGGTGCAATTCGACATCGTGGCCGTGCTGGCGCTGCTGTCATTGTTCACGCATATCCATGCGTTCTGGGTTGCAGCGTTGCTGCTCGCTCTTATTCGATTCCCGGATTTTTCATCGTGGGATTTTCGAAAGCCTCTCAACCAGATGGCCGTTTCTCTGGATAGGATCGCAACCGCAGACGGCACGGCTCAATATACAAAACCCGCAGAGGATGCCCAAAAAATACATTCGGCCGAGACCGCGATAAATAGCGACAGCGCGAAGCGGGGATCATGAGACATGCTCGAGCTTCTGGTATGTTCGCTCTTCACGCTCTTTCCGGACTACCTTTACCGCCGGTACGGCCAAGGCAAGCGTTTCGGACATGAGATCACCTTCTACTCGTTCTGGTATGAGTTCAGGTACGGCATCACCACCTGTTTGATGCTAACGGTCGGCCTCATCACGGTTATCTTCTACTTCCACCCGTCTACGACCGCCGTGACGTCCTATTTCCGCACGATCCCGATTCTTCCGGAAACCAACGGCCGTGTGTCGGAGGTTCTCGTCGGGGTGACGGACAAGGTTGAAAAAGGCCAGCCGATCTTCAAACTGGACAGCAACGATGAGCGGGCGGCGCTCGAAGTTGCCGACAGGAAGATTGCCGAGATCGATGGCCAGATGGCCGTCGCAAAGGCGGAAATCGCCGGAGCCGCAGGCCAGATCCAGCAAGCGGAAGGGGCCCTCAAGCAGGCGGTCGATGAGCTGGCGACGAAGCAGGAGCTGCAGCGGCGAAACGCAGACGTTGTCACCCAACGCGAAGTCGAGCGCTTGCAGAATATCGTGGACGGGCGCCAAGGCGCGGTCGCCGCTGCCGTTGCAGCGAAGGAAAGCGCGGAAAAGAAGCTCTCGACGCTGCTTCCCGCCGCCCGGGCAAGTGCGGAGGCGGCGCGCGAGCAGGCTCAGGTCGCACTGAGCAAAACCGTGGTTTATGCCGGTGTCGCAGGATACATCGAGCAGTTCACGCTTCGCATCGGCGATGTCGTCAATCCTCTCATGCGGCCGGCGGGCATTCTCATTCCCTCCGAAGCGGGCCGGAGATATCTCATCGCCGGTTTCAACCAGATTGAAGCTCAGGTCATGCGGGTCGGCATGGTGGCCGAGGTGACGTGTGCCTCTGTTCCCTGGACCATCATTCCCCTGGTGGTCACGGACGTCCAGAGTTTCATCGCCGCCGGACAAATCAGAACCGGAGAACAGCTGATCGATGCCGCCAAGACCGGCGCTCCCGGCACGTTGACCGTTTTCCTGCAGCCGCTTTTCGAGGGCGGTATCGACCGGGTCACTCCGGGCAGCAGTTGCATTGCAAATGCTTACACGAACAACCACGACCGGCTCTCGGACCCTGACATCGGCTTTTGGAAGTGGCTGGGACTGCATGTCGTGGACACCGTCAGCGTCGTGCACGCATTAATCCTGCGTTTGCAGGCGCTTGTGTTTCCCATCAAGGTTCTCGTGTTTGGCGGACATTGACGGAAGCCCGCCAGTTTCCGAGCGGCGGGCGGCGCGATCCACGCGCTGCCCCCGGCGGATCGGGACGCCGGAGCAGCTTATGACCGCAGGGGCACGCTTGACATACCTACCATGTAGTAGGTAGGTACCAAGAATGATCCCTGTCGATACCAAGTCTGCGCTGCTTTCCGAGGCCGAAACGCTCATTCGGACGATCGGCTACGCCGCGTTCAGCTACGCGGATCTGTCCGAGCGCGTCGGCATCCGCAAAGCCAGCATTCACCATCACTTTCCGACCAAGGAAGCCTTGGGTGCAGCTGTCATCGACAGCTATCTCGAGCGGTTTGCCGCCAAGCTGGATGCGCTTTCGGAACGTTCGGCCACGACAAAACGCAAGCTGCTGGCCTATGGCGACTTCTTTGCGGCCAGCCTGCAGGATGGGCAAATGCCCCTGTGCGGCGCGCTCGCTGCCGACGCCGCCTACCTTCCCGCTTCCATGCAACAGCGCGTGAGCAAGTTCTTCGCGCTTCACCTGGCGTGGCTCGAGACGGTGTTGGCTGACGGACTCGCGGCCGGAGAGATAGAGAATGGCCGATCGCCCAAAGCCTGCGCCTTGCTGCTCCTCAGCACGCTGCAGGGGGCAAGCATCGTGGCCTGGGCGTTGAAGGATCCCTCGGTGGTCAAGCCCGCCTATCGCCAGGCCTTGGAGCGGCTGACGACGTAGTTTTCTGGCGTGGCGTTCGCAGAACTCGAATGGGACTAAATGAGCGGAGACTCAACGATGGAAATGCACAGGCACGCGACCGGTCGCTATGCCGTCGCCATTGCGATGGCGGTGGGCCTTCTTATTCACGCGGACGGAGCGGCGCGCGCCGACGAGGACATCTGGCCCTCGCTGCAGAGCGAGGTGTTCGGGTCGCGCGCGATCACGGAGGGTGACGGAGTAGTGCTTCTCGAGGCGCCGGAGAGAGCCGAGGATGCCGCCGTCGTGCCGATCACCATCCGCGTCCCTCCGACGGTCAAAGGCCCGCTGAAGGCGATGTGGTTGATCATCGACAAGAACCCGGCTCCGGTGGCGGCGGCGCTGAGATTCGGACCGGCAGCGGGAGAGGGCGGCGGCGAGCGCCACTTTACGACGCGCGTGCGCATCGACACCTATTCCTACGTTCACGCGATCGTCGAGACGGACGACGGCGTGCTGCATATGACGAAGGCGTTTGTGAAGGCGTCCGGCGGGTGCGCGGCGCCGGCGCCAAAGGATGCGGACAGAGCCAACGACGATCTCGGCAAGACCCTGGTCAAGAGTTTCGACCCGGCGGCCGCTACGTCGGCGTTGCGCGAGGCGCAGATCATGATCAAGCATCCCAACACCAACGGATTGCAGATGGATCCGGACACCCGGGCGTATGTGCCGGCGCGCTTCATCCGCGAGGTGACGGTGATGCGTGGGGACGACCTGGTGTTCGAGGCGGAGACGGGATTTTCGCTCTCGGCCAATCCGAACTTCCGCTTCACCTACGAGAACGCCAAGGACAACGCGCTGGACGTGACCTCATTCGATACCGACGAAACGAAATTCGTTGGCCGCTCCACTCAGGTTGCCACACAATAAGAGAAAAGAGAGACGTGCCGAGGTAGCGTTGATGGGTCGGAAGAGGGGCATCTCCCCCTCCCTGCCACGCGCCTGCAGCGTCGGCCTAACGCCTTTTTTCCTACGGAGCAGTAGACCACCCAGACACCGAGGACCTAAAGTCCGATCGTGGTGAAACGCGGCGGCTGCTACTGTTCCCGTTTGAGGACATTGGAATCGTCGGTCGGCATATTTTGGAGGTGTCTATGGCTACGGATTGGGCCGCTAACGTCAAGAAGCACGTTCCCGACGCGGATGAGGCGGCGATTGCCGGCATCGTACGCTACGCCGGGATCGCCTTGCAGCAAAGGGACTCATCGCTTGTCTCGTTCAGTGACGAGCAGGAGCTCGCAAGGGTCCGCGATAATTTCCTCAAGAAGAAGCTGGGTCTCACCGCTCCCGATGCCGAACTCGATAAGGCCATAGCGGCGGTCGGCGAGAAGCTCAGAGGCGAGCGCGCAAGGAATAGGGTGACCGTCTACTATTTGCTGGCCGAGCATTTCGGGAAGCTGTCCCTGTTCGCCTGAGCTCTCTAGCGGCTCCTTCACGCGCATACGGCAGCCCGGCAAGCGGGCTATCAGCAAGAGCCGGCAACGACGCCGCGACCTAAACGGCAAGGGAGCCGCCCGCATCTGCGGACGGCTCCCGGTGACGCAAGACGATATGACAGGACGCAGTATGAGACGGGAGCAGCGTCCTACCATGTTCCGCAAGGTTTTGTAAGGAAGTAACCATACGTCTGTTGCTCTTTCGAAACAGGTGAGCATACGGATGATCTGCCTGCTGTCCCGAACCGGCGAACAAAATCTTCCTGCCGTGTGCGGCAACCCGACGGCACTCGAATTTGCAACGATTGCGCAGTGATCTTCCGAACCGGCCCTCGGGAACTCGTTCGCGATCGAGGGATTAGCTGGCGTCCAACAGTGCTCGGCTTCCAACACGGCGCGAATGCTAATCCGATCAAATGCGTCGCTGAGCGACATTTCCCGTTGTGTCAACTGCCCGTTCGGCCGCGACCGGCGCGAGGCCATCGCGGCGAACGCGGCGGTCGGCAGCGTGAGGGCGGCAATGACGTGATGCGCGGCCGCGATGCGACGAACGGGAAGGTCGGCAGCCGACTCGGTGCGGTGCGGGACTCGTCGACGGCTTATTTTATGGCTGTCGTTCCCTTACGCGCCAGGTTTCGTGTGGCGGGTCACGATAGATACTTGGCTTATAATGGGGTTTTTGGTGCCGCAAACAGGACTCGAACCTGTGACCCCGTCATTACGAATGACGTGCTCTACCAACTGAGCTATTGCGGCTTGTCGCTGTCCGAGACCCGCGCGAGGGTCGGAAGCGCGCCTTGATAGGCCGAATTCGCCCTCCGTTCAAGGCCGAGTTGCAGCCCCGGCCGGCACAATCCTGCGCGCCCGCGCCGCAGGCCCCAGGGCCGGACGGGATCGGAACCCCGGTCGGGCCCCGAGGCGTTATATGACTTCCACATCTCAAGGCCGCGATTGGAGGCCACGATCCCGCCGCACCGAGGGAGGGAACCGCCATGACGTCCCGGAACCCGGTTCTGGACGATCTGATCCTTCGCATGCGTCAGCCCATCCGGGTCCACGAGGACGCCGAAAGGGAGGCGTTGCGCATCATGGTGCGGCTCGGGCTCGCCCACCCGATGACGCTTGCGGCCGCCATGAAAGTCGTCGCGTCCGAGATGCGGCACGGGCGGCTCGCAGAAATCGAGGCGACGGCCCGCGCGCTGCACGCCAAGCTTTTGCGCCGGCGCGAGGAACCCGGGACGCGGCAATAAGCTCTCAGAGCTGCCAGACGGAGGTGCGCTTGATCTCGGCGTCCTCGAGCTCGCGCGTGACGGGCACCTGGTAGGCGGCAGCGAGCCCGAAGCGATCCCGCGGGAAGTAGCTGCGCTGCGGGTCGCCGATCAGCACGCGGGCACCTTGGACGGCGGCACGCGTGATGTAAGCCGTGACGCGCTCTGCGAGCTCGCGCTCGTAGAACAGGTCGCCGACGAGCACCACGGCCGCCGGGCCCGGCAGTGCGGCCAGGAGGTCGTCACGGGTCGTCTCGATGCTCACGCCGTTCAAGGCGGCATTGACGCGGACAGCCACAAGGGCCAGCGCATCGATGTCGGCGGCGAGCACGGTTGCGGCGCCGGCGCGCTTAGCAGCGATGGCGGCGAGCCCCGATCCGGTGCCGAGGTCGACGACGGGCTTATCCATGACAAGCGCCGGATTATCGAGAAGGTAGCGCGCAAGGGCCTGCCCGCCGGCCCAGGCAAAGGCCCAGTAAGGCGGCGGCACGTTCATCTCGCCCAGCTCCTCCTCGGTCTTCTGCCAGATCGGCAGGCTTTCCTCGGCGAGGTAGAGGCGGATCTCGGGCACGAGCGGAGGCGTGAGGGGCCGCGTGTTGGCGGCGATGAAGCGTCGCGCAGACGCTTCATCGTGCGGGTCCAGCGCGGCGGGCATGGCGTGGCTCATGTCCGCTTTGCGGGCTTCTTGCTCGCAGGCTTCTGCTTTGCAAGGCCGCCCATGCGGCAGACCTCGGCCCATTCGGCATCCGTCACGGGCTGCACCGAGAGGCGGAACGACGTCACGAGCGACATCTCCGACAGGCGCGGATTGGCTTTGGCCTCCTCGAGCGTCACGGGGCGCGGCAGCGGCTCCACGGCGCGCACGTCGACGCATTGCCACTTGCCGGTGTCGTCGGTCGGATCGGGATGGGCGAGCGCGATCACTTCACAAATACCGACGACCTCCTTGCCGATATTCGAATGGTAGAAGAAACCCCGGTCGCCGATTTTCATAGCCTTCATGTTGTTGCGGGCCGTGAAGTTGCGCACGCCCGTCCATGGCTCGCCCTTGGCGCCCTTTGCGATCAGGTCATCCCAGGAGAAGGCGTCGGGTTCGGATTTCAGCAACCAGTAGGCCATGCGGTCTCCGCCTCGTCTCTCGCGCCCGGCTCGACCTTACGCCATATCATGCGCGGCTCAAGCATGGGCGGCCTCGCCCATCACTGCTCATCCCATCACGAGGTCCGAGCCTAGTCCTCGGCCTTGAAGGGACGGCTCATGAGACCGGCAATGGCGTCGTCGACCGAAACGCGGCCTTCGAGGATGGCGTGCACGGCGGCGGAGATCGGCATCTCGACCCGCTTCTCGCCGGCCAGCCGCACGACGGCGGCGGCCGTGTAGACGCCTTCGGTCACCGAGACGCGGGCACCCAGGACGGATGCCAGGCTCTCCCCCTGGCCGAGGGCGCGGCCGAGGCTCATGTTGCGTGACTGCGGGCTGCCGCAGGTCAGCACCAGATCGCCCAGGCCCGACAGCCCCATCATGGTCTCGGGGCGCGCGCCCAGCGCATGGCCGAGACGGCGCATCTCGGCGAAGCCGCGCGTCACGAGCGCGGCCGCCGCGCTCGCGCCCATGCCCTTGCCGTCGACGATGCCGGCGGCGATGGCGAGCACGTTCTTCAGCGCGCCGCCGAGCTCCACGCCGACGAGGTCGTCCGACCAGTAGAGGCGGAGCTGGCGGTCGCCCAGGCGCTCGGCGAGGGCACGGCCGAGGCGCTCGTCGCGGCAGGCGAGCGTGAGCGCGGCCGGCAGCCCGCGGGCCACGTCGGCGGCGAAGCTCGGGCCCGAGAGCACGGCAAGCGTCATCTCCGGCGCGGTCTCGGCCAGGACCTCGCCCATCAGCTTGCCGGTCGCCTGCTCGACGCCCTTGGCGCAGACGACGAGGGGCTGGCCGGGCCGCGTCTTCGGCGCGAGCGTGGCGGCGACAGCGCGCACGTGCTGGGCCGGGCACACGAGCAGGATGGCGTCAGCCGCGGCGCACGCCTCGAGCCTGTCGGTCGCGAC
Organism: Hyphomicrobium sp.; assembly: GCF_036833075.1. GTDB lineage: Bacteria > Pseudomonadota > Alphaproteobacteria > Rhizobiales > Hyphomicrobiaceae > Hyphomicrobium_C. The sequence goes on along the minus strand of NZ_DAITQL010000004.1, from coordinate 16,436 downwards.
AAGCCGCGGGTCGAGGGCGATGCCGGGCAGGAAGGCGCGGTTGACGTGGCGCGTGTTGATGTCGGAGACGGTATCCTCCTCGCGCGCCCAGAGCACGACCTCGCGGCCAGCGAGCGCCAGCGTCTGCGCGAGCGCCGTGCCCCACGCCCCGCCTCCGATCACGCCGATCCTGTCGATGGTCATTCGCCCACGTCCTCCCTCTCGTGCCGCTTACATAGCACGGCGCCTGTCCGTGGCGGCGCCGTGATGGCGTTTATCAAGCCTTGACGCCGGCGCCGATGGCGGCGGGGGCCTCGGGGTCGAGCGGCCAGCGGGGCCTCGCGGCGAAATCCAGCCCGTCGACGAGCCCGCGGGCCAGCCGCTCGGCGCCGGCCCAGGCGATCATGGCGCCGTTGTCCGTGCAGAGGTGGGGCGGCGGCACGGAGAGGCGGAAGCCGCGCGTCGCGGCGAGGCGCGCGAGCGCGGCGGCGATGGACCTGTTGGCGGCAACGCCGCCGGCCACGGCGAGCCAGCGTGGGGCGCCGGACACGAACGCCGCTTCGGAAAGCTCCATGGCGCGGTCGAGGCGGTCGACGACGATATCGCAGACGGCGGCCTCGAACGCGGCGCAGAGATCGGAGACATCCTGCGCGGAGAGGGGGGCGGCCGCCTCGGCGCGCTGGCGCAGCGCGGTCTTGAGGCCGGCGAGCGAGAAGTGCGGCTCCGCGCGGCCGACCATGGGGCGCGGCAGCGGAATACGCGCGGCGTTGCCGCTCAGTGCCCAGCGCTCGACCTCGGGCCCTCCCGGATAGCCGAGCCCCAGAAGCTTCGCCGTCTTGTCGAAGGCCTCGCCGATCGCATCGTCGATGGTGGTGCCGATGCGGCGATAGCGACCGACCCCCTCGACCAGGAGGGTCTGCGTGTGGCCGCCCGAGACCAGCAGCATGAGGTAGGGCGGCGCGCGGCCGTCGGTCAGCCCGACGGTCAACGCGTGAGCCTCGAGATGGTTGACGGCAAGGAACGGCTTATCCGCCGCGAGCGCCAGCGTCTTGGCGGTCACGAGGCCGACGACGAGGCCGCCGTTGAGCCCCGGCCCGGCGGTCGCTGCGATGCCCGAGAGGTCGGTGAGCCCGACACCGGCTTCGGCGAGGGCCGCCTCGATGATTGTGTCCAGGCACTCGACGTGAGCGCGGGCCGCGATCTCGGGCACGACGCCGCCGTACGGGCGGTGCTCGGCGAGCTGGGAGCGCACGACGTTGGACAGGATGCGGCCGTTCGCCTCGCCCTCGCGCACGACGACGGCGGCAGCCGTCTCGTCGCAGCTCGTCTCGATGCCGAGGACGATCAGGGATTTTCCGGGCGCGGCCGATCCGATGGTCACGGGCGCCTCCCGTGCGGAGGACAGGTGCCGTGCCCGGTTCCTGCGTGTCTGGATCCCGACCTGCGCCGGGATGACGTTGAGGGTGTTGCGGCCGCCTGACATGAATTTCCCGTCACTCCGGCGAAGGCCGGAGTCCAGGCACGCCGGCAATGGGGCATGGCCTTGCGGCTTGACGGAAGCATTACCCAGACCTGACGACCCGACAGGGGCCGATTTGCGTTCGCTCTGCGAGGCGGGCATTAATGGCGCCGCCGCGGAGCACCGTGGCCCTAACATCGGGAGCCCTCGACTTGCAAGCTCGCACCCTCCGCATCGGCACGCGCGGTTCGCCCCTCGCCCTCGCTCAGGCCCACGAGGTCCGGGCGCGTCTCATGGCAGCACACGGGCTTCCTGAAGCGGCGTTCGAAATCCGCGTTTACAAGACCACGGGCGATGTCATCCAGGACCGGCCGCTGGCCGAGGTCGGCGGCAAGGGGCTCTTCACCAAGGAGATCGAGGAGGCGCTGATCGCGCGCGAGATCGATCTCGCCGTGCATTCCATGAAGGACATGCAGACCGTGCTGCCGGACGGGCTCGCCGTCGGCGCGGTGCTCAAGCGCGAGGACGTGCGCGATGCCTTCCTCTCTCTCAAATATGCATCGTTCGCAGCCCTGCCCGAGGGCGCGGTGGTCGGCACGTCGAGCCTCAGGCGGCAAGCACAGGTGAAGCGCCTCCGGCCGGATCTCCAGGTGGTCGGGTTCCGCGGCAACGTGCAGACGCGCCTCAAGAAGCTCGCGGACGGCGTGGCCGACGCGACGCTGCTGGCCTGCGCGGGCCTGAAGCGGCTCGGCATGGCGGACCGCATCACGGCGCCGATCGCGACGGAGGAGATCCTGCCTGCCGTCGCACAGGGCGCCATCGCCGTCGAGATCCGCGGCGACGACGCGGCGACGGCAGAGGCCGTCGCGCCGCTCGACGATGCGGCGACCGGCCGGTGCGTCACGGCGGAGCGCGCTTTCCTGGCGCGACTCGAGGGGTCGTGCCGCACGCCGATCGCGGGCCTCGCGGAGCTTCTCGGCGACACGCTGAGGTTCCGCGGCATGGTGTTCTCGGTGGACGGCGAGCGGAGCTTCGACATCACGCGCGAAGGGCCGGCCGACACCGCCGATGCGCTCGGCACGGCGGCAGCGGACGCTCTCATCGAGCTCGGCGCCTACGCTCTTCTCGCGCGGTCCTTCTGATGCATCTCCTGCTGACGAGACCGGACGCGGGTGCGGAGCCCGATCCGTTCACGGACGCGCTCGTCGCGGCGGGGCACCGCGTCACGCAGGCGCCCCTGCTCTCCATCGTGCCGACGGGCGCCGCGCCGGCCTTCGACGGCGCGGGCGGGCTGATCGTGACGAGCCGCAATGCGCTCAAGTCCGTCGCACCGTTTCCAGACGCGGCCTTTGCGCTCACGCTTTATGCGGTCGGCCCGGGAACGGGCGCTCTGGCGCGCACCCTCGGTTTCCGCCATGTGATCGAAGGGCCGGGTACGGGACGCGAGCTTGCGGCGCTGATCGCGTCCGACGCGGACCCGGCGGTCGGGCCGCTCGTGCACCTAGCGGGCGAGACGCTGGCCTTCGATCTCAAGGGCGCGCTCGCGGCCCGCGGATTTACGGTCCGTACCGAGACTGTCTACCGCGCGGAACCTGCCGGCGCCCTTACGGCGGACATCGTCTCCCTGCTCCGGCAGGGCGCGTTCGACGGGGTCGTGCTGATGTCGCCAAGAACGGCCAAGACTTACGCCGGGTTGATCTCCGAGGCCGCCCTCGGCGCCGCCGTCCGCCCGATGCTGCATTTCTGCCTTTCGGACGCGGTCGGCCGGGCGCTCGAAGCGCTCGGCGGCGTCAGGGTCGCGGTTGCGCGCCTGCCCAACTCTCAAGAAATGCTTGCTCTCATCGCCCGCAAGGCGTCAGACTCACTCTAGGTGTGCCTCATCCCCCCCCCCGGAGGCGACCGCAAGTCCCTGGAGACCCTGCTTTCATGATCGACAAGCCCGATCCCGCGAAGGACGGCGGCCGGACCGATGCTCCTGGCACGAAGCGTCCGCACGCGACGCTCGATATCAAGGCGACGGAAGTGAAACCGGCTCAGCCCGCGACCACACCGAGCACGACGCCTCAGGCCGCGCTCGGCGCGCCCGCTGCCAGCGCCTCCAAGAGCCCACCCTCCGCCGGCAGCGCGCCATCCTCGTCGTCCGCTGCGCCCGCGACGCCCGCATCCGGAGCCGACGCCTCATCCTCCAAGACGGCCGCGGCGGCGAGCGCCTCTCCCAAACCGGCCTCCTCCGCGCCGGATCCGAAGGCCGCGCGCTCGGGTGGCGGCTTTTTCTCCCATCTTGCAGCCGGCGTCATCGGCGGCGCGCTCGTCTATGCCGGCGCCTCGTTCCTCGGGCCGAACTGGCTCCCTGGCCTCGCCGGTGGCGCGCCTGACGTCGCGGCGCGGATCGCGGCGCTCGAAGAGGCGTCTCAGAACCTCCCGGCGCTCCAGGCCCGGCTCGGAGATATCGAAGGCCGCTCGGCCAGGATCGATGATATCGAGCGCAACGTCGCCGGCCTCGGCGAAGCGCAGAGCGCGCTCCAGGCCGAAACCAAGGCGCTTGGCGAGGCCGTGCCGAAGACCGACGCTGCCGCCGAACGGCTCTCGAGGCTCGAGGAGCAACTGTCGATGATCGCCTCGGGCGCTTCGGGGGCCGGCGGCGACGTCCCACACCTCGCGGCGATCTCCGGCAAGATCGCGGACCTGCAATCGTCGCTCGGCGGCGAGATCGCCGCGCTGCGCAAAAGCCTGCCTGCGGACGCCGAGGAGAAGCTCGCGGCTGCCGAGGAAGCGATACGGAGCCTCGGTCGCGAGCTGTCCGACATCCGCAGCGAGCAGGCGCGCGTCACGCAGAAGGCCGAGACGGCGAAAGCCGACACGGACCGCATTTCGGGAGTGACCGCCGCGGCCAAAGAGGAGGTCGCGCGCCTCGCCGCCGCCGTCGGCGAGCTCAGAAGCTCGATCGACAGTCAGCTCAAAACGTTCGCCAGGCCGGCCGACGTAGCCGCGGCCGTGGATCCGATCACCAGCAAGGTCGCCGAGATCGAGCAGAACGTTCAGACCATCGCCAGCAACGAGCAGAGCCGGCAGCAGAACGCCGAGCGGATCGTGCTCTCCCTCGAGCTCTCCAATCTCAAGCGCGCGCTCGACCGCGGGCAGGGGCAGGGCTATGCGGCCGAGCTCGAGGAGGTGCAGAAGGCCTCGGCCGGACAGCTCGACCTCGCGCCGCTCGAGCGCTTCAAGGATACGGGCGTGGCGACGCCCGCCGAGCTCAAGGCCCAGTTCCGGCCGCTCATCAACGCGGTAATCGATGCGGACCTCGAGCCCGCGGACGGCTCGGTGATCGACCGGCTGCTGGCCGGGGCCAAGTCGGTCGTGCGCGTGCGCAGGGTCAGTCACGATGCCGAAGATACGAGCACGGAGGCGATCGTAGCGCGCATGGAAGCGGCGATCGACGAGGGCCGGCTCGGCGACGTGCTCGCGCAGGCCAAGCTGCTGCCGCAGCGGGCCCGCGTGCCGATCGAGGACTGGCTCACCAAGGTCACGGCACGCGATACGGTCGACCAGGCCATCGCTGCGGTCGATCAGAAGCTCAAGGCGTCGCTCGCGGGCGCGCCTGAGCCCGCCGCCGCGCCAGCCCCCGTGCAGAACTGAGAGGATCGCGAGCGATGACGCGTCTCGTTCTTTTCCTTCTCGGCGTGATCCTCATTGCGAGCGGTCTTGCCTGGCTCGCCGACCGCCCGGGCTCCCTCCTCGTGACATGGCAGGGCTACGAGGTCGAAACCAGCGTGTTTCGCGCCGTGGTGATCCTCGCCGCCCTGATCGGGCTCGCGCTCGTCGCCTGGACGGCGCTCAACCAGGTCTGGTCAAGCCCGGCGGCCGTCAGCCATTTCCTCACGCGGCGGCGCCAGCGGCGCGGCCTCGATGCGCTCTCGTCGGGCATGATCGCCATCGGCGCCGGCGACCGCGCCATGGCGACACGCTATGCGCTGCAGGCGCGCAAGTCGCTCCCCAACGAGCCGCTGACGCATCTCCTGCGCGCGCAGGCCGCGCAGCTCTCGGGCGACAAAGCCACGGCGCGGCGGATCTTCGAGGCGATGCTCGCCTCTCCCGATACCGAGCAGCTTGGTCTGCGCGGCCTCTTCCTCGAAGCCGGGCGCGAAGGCGAGACCGAGGTGCAGCGGCAGTTCGCGGACCGGGCCCTGACGCTCAATCCGAAGCTGTCGTGGCCGGTCGAAGCTCTGTTCGATCTCCAATGCAAGGCGGGCGACTGGGCCGGCGCGCTCGCGACGCTCACGCTCGCGAAACGTCACGGACACATCGAGCGGCCGGTGGCCGACCGCCGCCGGGCGGTGCTGCTTGCCGCGCAGGCGCTGGCGCTCGAGGAGGACGACCCCGAGAAGGCGCTGACGCTGGCGCTCGAGGCGCACGGCCTCGCCCCGTCGCTCATCCCGGCCGCGGCCGTGGCCGGGCGGCTCCTGGCCGCGCGCGGGAACACGGCGCGCGCCGCCAAGGTCATCCAGAAGACGTGGACCAAGTCGCCGCATCCCGAGCTTGCGACCGCCTACGCCTACGCCCGCATCGGCGACAGCCCGCGCGACCGGCTCGACCGCGCGAAGCATCTCTTCACCTTGAACCCCATGTCCATCGAGAGCTCGATCGCGGTCGCGGTGGCAGCCATCGAGGCACACGACTATACCGAGGCGCGGCGCATCCTGCAGCCGTTCACGGAGCAGGGTCTGACGCGGCGCGTGGCGGCGCTGATGGCGCGCATCGAAGCCGAGGAGAGCGGCGACAAGGGCCGCGCGCGCGAGTGGCTCGCGCGTGCGGTGACGGCGCCGCGCGACGCCGCCTGGATTGCCGACGGCGTGACCTCCGACCGGTGGGCGCCCGTCTCTCCGGCGACGGGCGCAATCGACGCCTTCGTCTGGCAGGTGCCGGCGGACGAAGCGGAGGGCGGGGAGGAGCGCATCCTCGGCGCAGACCTTACGGAGTTCATCGCGACGGGCGAGCCGGAGACGGTGATCGTCAAGGCCGAGGCCGTGACGGGTGCGGCGGGCGAGGCACCGGCAGCGGCCCGAAACGCGGCAGCGGCAGCGGCGCCCGCGGAGGCGGATGCCCCGCAGGCGGAAGACGACGGTCCGGTCACCATCGTGCCGGAGCCCGTCACGCAGCCCCTGCGGCCGCAGCGCGCCATCGACCGCCAGGCGAAGGCGGCCGAGCCCGCCGAGCCGCCCAAGATCTTCACCCCGCCGCGCGCGCCGGACGATCCCGGCCCCGACATCGACGACGCGGACGCGCCCGGCCTCAAGGCGGCCGGCACGCTCTCACGGCGCGGCTGAGCCAAAACGAGACCCGGGCGGCGCGGCCGTCGCGGCCTAGGTCATGACTTGGTCTCCGGACAGCGAAACGCATTCGACCAAGGGGGAAGTTGTCGCGTGGCGTCCGTTTCCCCATAATGGCGGACGAACAATAAATTCGAAGAACAAAAATCTGCTCCGGGAGGATTAACGATGTCGGACAAGACGTATCCCGTCACGCCCGAATGGGCGGCCCGCGCGTGGCTCGACGAGGCCAAGTACACTGCGCTTTACGAGCGCTCGATCAAAGACCCGGAAGGCTTCTGGAGCGAAAACGGCCGGCGGCTCGACTGGATCAAGCCTTATACCAAGGCCAAGAACACCACCTTCGGGCCGGACGAGGTTTCCATCAAATGGTTCGAGGACGGCACGCTCAACGTGTCCGTCAACTGCATCGACCGGCATCTCGCAACGCGGGGCGACCAGGTGGCGATCATCTGGGAAGGGGACGACCCGACCGAGGACACCACCATCACCTACCGCCAACTGCACGAGCGCGTGTGCAAGTTCGCCAACGTGCTCAAGGCACACGGCGTCAAGAAGGGCGACCGGGTCACGATCTACCTGCCGATGATCCCCGAAGCCGCCTACGCCATGCTCGCCTGCGCGCGCATCGGCGCCATCCATTCGATCGTATTTGCCGGATTTTCACCGGACAGCCTCGGCGGGCGCATCGAGGATGCGGGCTCGACGCTCATCATCACGGCCGACGAGGGGCTGCGCGGGGGCAAGACGGTCGGGCTCAAGAAAAACACCGACGATGCGCTCAAAAGGTGCGCCAAGGGCAACGAGAAAGTGCTTGTCGTGCGCCGCACCGGCGGGGCCGTGCCGTGGACCGGCGGGCGGGATTTCTGGCTGCACGAGGAACTCGAGAAGGTCTCCGCCGACTGCCCCGCCGTCGAGGTCAACGCCGAGGATCCCTTGTTCATCCTCTACACGTCGGGCTCGACCGGAAAGCCCAAAGGCGTGGTGCACACGACCGGCGGCTATCTCCTGTTCTCGGCCATGACGCACCAGTACGTGTTCGATTATCACGACGGCGACATCTACTGGTGCACGGCGGACGTCGGCTGGGTCACGGGTCACAGCTACATCGTCTACGGCCCGCTCGCCAACGGCGCGACGACGCTCATGTTCGAAGGCGTGCCGACGTATCCCACGGCATCGCGCTTCTGGGACGTGGTCGACAAGTGGAAGGTGAACACGTTCTACACGGCGCCGACCGCGATCCGCTCGCTCATGGGCGCGGGCGACGATCTCGTCAAGGGCTCCGACCGCTCGTCGCTCAGGCTGCTCGGCAGCGTCGGCGAGCCCATCAATCCCGAGGCGTGGGAGTGGTACTACCGCGTGGTCGGCGACAGCCGATGCCCGATCGTCGACACCTGGTGGCAGACCGAGACGGGCGGCATCCTCATCTCGCCGCTGCCGGGCGCGACGGCCTTGAAGCCCGGCTCGGCGACACGGCCGTTCTTCGGGGTCAGGCCGGCTCTCGTCGACGACAAGGGCAGCCTCATCGAGGGCGCCGCGCAGGGCAACCTCGTCATCCTCGACAGCTGGCCCGGGCAGGCGCGCACATTGTTCGGCGACCACGACCGTTTCGTGCAGACCTATTTCAGCACCTACCCCGGCACCTACTTCACCGGCGACGGGTGCCGGCGCGACGAGGATGGCTACTACTGGGTCACGGGCCGCGTGGACGATGTCATCAACGTCTCGGGCCACCGCATGGGGACGGCCGAGGTCGAGAGCGCGCTCGTTGCGCATCCCAAGGTCGCGGAGGCGGCCGTGGTCGGCTATCCGCACGACCTCAAGGGCCAGGGCATCTACTGCTACGTGACGCTCAACGCCGGCGAGACCGCGTCGGAGGAGCTGCGCCGCGAGCTGGTGCAGCACGTGCGCCGCGAGATCGGGCCGATCGCCTCGCCGGACGTGGTGCAGTTCGCGCCAGGCCTGCCGAAGACCCGCTCGGGCAAGATCATGCGGCGTATTCTGCGCAAGATCGCGGAGGACGAGTTCGGAAGCCTCGGCGACACCTCGACCCTCGCCGATCCGTCGGTGGTCGATGACCTGATCTCGAACCGGCAGAACAAGAAGGCAAGTTAGACCGCAACCACCTCGGACCCCTTCGATCCGAAGCGATCATGATCTGGAGCCCCGCCTCTCATGGTATGAGAGGCGGGGCTCTTTTTTAGCGGATGTTGAACTGGATCGGCAGCGTGAGGTTGAGCGTGCCGGTCGTTGCGTCCTCGGGCGGCGCGGGGAGCGGAGCCGCCCGCGCGAGCATCTCGAGCGCCTCCCCGTCGAGCAGCGCCGAGCCCGATCCCTTGACCACCCGGGCCTTGAGGACGCGTCCGCCGCGATCGATGACGAAGCCGACCGTGACCACGCCCTGGACACGACGACTGCGGGCCTCGGCCGGATAGCGCTTGTGCTTGCTCAAATGCAGATGCAGCGCCTTCTGCCAGGAGAGCACTGCCCGATTGGGCTTCTGCGAGGCGCCCTGATGGGGCGCGGCGGCCTTGGGGCCCTTCTCGGCCGCCTCAATGGGCGGCGGGGCGGCGGCAAGCGAGGCAACCGTCTGAGCCTGCATCTCCTCCTGGGGCTTCTTCTCCTCTTCCTCCTCCGTCTCCTCGACGGGCTTCACCTTCTCCATCACCACTTCGGGATTGGGGGCGAGCGGCGCTTCCTCGACAGGCGGAAGGATTTCCTCGGCCTGCACCTCCTTCACCTCCTCCGTGGGAGGGACCGGCACGGAATCCTCGGCCTGGGGCCCGGGCGCAAGATCCTGGCGCTCCTCGGGAGGGGCGATCGGCATCGGCGAGAGCTCGAGCATCATCGCGCCTTCGGGGTCTTCGCTCTGATCCTCCACGGGCCATTGCCACAGCGCCGCCGCGGCTCCCCCGACATGAAGCGTCACCACCAGCACCGCCGCGCCGATCCATCGACGCCAGCGCCGCCATCCCGGCTCCAGCAGCTCGAAAGTGTTGATCATGGACCGGACGCTGCTCCCGTATCCGAAGCGGGCGCCGGCTGGCCCGGCGGGGGCGGCACATCCTCGAGGCCGACCAGAGCCACTTTCAGATAGCCGGCCGTGCGCAGGAGGTTCATGACCACCATCAGCTCGCCGTAGGGCACCGTCTTATCCGCGCGCAGAAACACGCGCTGCTGGCGGTCGGCCCCTGTCGCGGCGTCGAGCGCGCTCCTCAAATGCCCGCGTGCGACGGTGTCGTTGCCGAATGCCAGCGACAGGTCGGACTTGACGGTGAGGAACAGCGGCTTGTTCGGACGCTGCTGGGGCTTAGCACTCGCGACCGGCAGATCGACCGGGACGTCGACTGTCGAAAGCGGGGCCGCGACCATGAAGATGATCAAGAGCACGAGCATCACGTCGATGAACGGCGTGACGTTGATGTCGTGGTTCTCTGCAAGATCGTCGCTGCCGTCGTCGAGCTTCGCGGCCATGGGTCATCTCCCCCCGATCACTCGGCCGCACGCGCGGCGGGCACGACGCGCAGGCCGCGGTCGAGATCGCGCGAGACAAGCCTTTGCACCTCGGCCGACGCCTCCGCGATCATGGCTCTGTAGCCGCCGATCTGGCGAGCGAACTGATTGTAGATGATAACGGCGGGGATGGCGGCAACAAGGCCCAAGGCGGTCGCCAGCAGCGCCTCGGCAATGCCCGGAGCGACGACGGCGAGGTTGGTCGTCTGCGCTTCCGAGATGCCGATGAAGCTGTTCATGATGCCCCAGACGGTGCCGAACAGGCCGACGAACGGCGACGTCGAGCCGATGGTGGCCAGCACGCCCGTGCCGCGGTTCATATCCCGGCCGGCCGCCGACGCCAAGCCGTCGAGCCGTGAGGCCACACGCTCCTTGATGCCCCCCTTGTCGGGGACGTCCGCCGACAAATGGAGCTCCACGGCCGCGAGCTCGATGAGGCTTGCGACGATCCCCTTGCGGCCACTGAGCCGCTGCGCAGCTTCCGCCAGGCTCGAGGAGGCGTGAATGCTCGCGAACGCCCGCGACAGGCGCCGCTTGGCCCAGGTGAGCTCCAGTGATTTCGCGAGCCAGACTGTCCATGTGACGACGGATGCCAAGGCGAGGCCGATCATCACCGCTTTGACGATGATATCAGCCGACAGGAACATGTTCCACGGGGAGAGATCGCGCGGAAGATGCGAGGCGTCGACCGTTTTCTGCGCGTCCTCTGTCACCGGCATCTCTTCTGACGCCTGGGGCGCTTGCGTGTCCTGCTGCTCGGGGGGCATGGTCGGCGAAAGGCCGGGCTCCGCGGGCGGCGGTGCGGCGTCGGATGCCGGAGGAGCGGCGGTCACCGCTTCGGAAGGGGTAGTGGTCACCGCGTCGGGCGCAGCGGACGGCGCGGGCGACGCAGCCGTCTCGCTCGCGGGCGAGACGGGCGCGGGCATCTCGGCGGCGGGCGGAGGCGGCGAGGGAGGCGTCACGGCCGCGGGCTCGGATGACGCCGGCGCCGCCTCGGTCGTCTCCGCCGCGGGCGGGGTCGACTCCTGGGCGACGACCGGAACCGAAGACGCGATGATCATCGCCACGGCCGCAGTGGCTCGAACCGAACGTGCCAGCCAATCCTGGAGCCCAGGAACGTTCGCGGAACGCATTTTCATGGTCTAGACAACCCGCCCTTTACGACACTGCCTTGGAGGACATAAATTAAACTATACTCGTCCTGTCAATATTCAGTCGCTCCAGACCAGCGAACAAAACGGATAAATAGCCGCGCGATACTGACGCGCGTCCGGAGCCATGACCCTGCCGGAGGGGGCAGCAAGGGCATGCTCCATACCGCATATCGGCCCATAATGCGTACCGGCGGGCACGTGTGCGTAATCGGGCGCACGCACCACGGGGCGCCGTTTTTTCTTTATGCTTGCTTGCGGGATTTCATCTGGTACCGCCTCCCCGGATCGAACGGGGGACCTCTAGATCCACAATCTAGCGCTCTAACCATCTGAGCTAAGGCGGCTTACCTGATGGATTTCAGTATCTTAATTTTTATGACTGCGACAAGGGCCTGACATCAGGCCCCGCGCGGGTCTCCACCACGGGCCCGCCTTATAGAATTTAGGGCGAGAGCCGGCAATCCTCAAATTCGCCGGCCGGCCTATGATCGCCTGCCGTGCGCCGCTCGCGCGCCCGGCGAAGCTCGCGTCCCGAGGAAGGATCTCGCTCTTAGGCGCGGCGGCGATTAATCTTTCCACTCATGACACCGGCCCGCGTCCTGACCTTTGCCGAAGACCTGCCCGCGGCGGCCTTGTCCTCGCTCGCGGCGAACGGCGCGCCCGCGTGGCTCATCGACGTGGCGGCCGGATGCATTCCCGCAGCCAACGCGGCAGGAAGCGCGATGCTGGGCCTCGACCGCGTCGTCTCCGCACCGCTCCTCGACGCCGCGATGCCGGCCCTCGTGCGGCTGCGGGCGATCGCGCGCGAGACCGGCGGCGATCAGCGCGCACCCGAACGCCTTCTGTTCTGGAGGCCGGATGGTGTCGTGCGTCTCAGATGCCGTGTGCATATCGTCCGGGCGTGGCCCGAGGCGCTCGCCCTCGTCACGGCGCTCGAGGCCGGAGAGGAGACGCTGCCCGCCGAAGCCGTCGCGACCCCTGGCGCGGAGCGGATCGACGATATTGCGCGGCGCATCCGGGAAGGGCGAATGACGCGCCTCTCCCCTGCGCCCAAGGCCCCGCACCAGGACATCGTCGCACCCGTGCCCGCACACCCCCAAGCAAACGGGCCCGCCCACGACGTATCGTTTCCGGCCCGGGCGCGTCTGGCACACGAACTCAAAACACCCGTCAGCGCGATCGCCGCCGCGGCCGAGATCATGGAGGACGAGCGCTTCGGGCCACTCGGAAATCCGCGCTATGCCGGCTATGTCCGCGATATCCGCGGCAGCGCGCAGCACGCGCTCGGCGTCATCGACCGCATGCTGGCGGACAGCCGCGCGGAGCCGCAGGTCCTCCCGCATGATTTCGCCGTCACCGAGATCGATACGGGAGAGATGCTCGCAGCGATGGTCTCGCAACTCGCCCCGCTCGCCGAGCGCGCCGGCATCACGCTCGTACTCGATCTCGCGCCACGTCTCCCCCATGTCATCGCCGATGCGACGAGCCTTCGACAGATCGTGCTCAACCTCGTCACCAACGCGCTCAAGTTCACGGACCGGGGCGGGCGGATCACGGTTGCGGCGCGCTCAGGCGGGGACGGCCTTCTTTCGATCACCGTGTCGGACACCGGATCCGGCATGTCCGTGGCCGAGATCGAGCGGCGGCTCGCGCCGGTGGCGCGGGCCCCACGCGAGGCGCGCGGCGGTGCGGCGAAAGGGGAGGGGCTTGGGCTCGGCCTGCCCCTCGTGCAGGCCCTCGCCGCGGCCAACGGGGCGGAGCTCAGCATCCTGAGCGCGCCCGGCAAGGGGACGTCCGCGTCGGTCGTGTTCGAGAAAGGCCGCGTGGTCCCCGTGTGAGCGCTGCGCAGTCCCTCTCCACCGGCCAGAGGCACTTTGCGCCCGTCCAATTGTTGACTTTCTTGACGTAGTTTATGGGCGCTGCTTTATGGGCGTCGCATCTTGCAGGCCCGATCGCGGCCAGCCGACAGCGGGTCCCTGACCGCCGATTATTGGAGTTCGATCCATGAGATCCCCACGGTTTCCTGTCCGCGGCGCCGTCACGGCGGCGGCGCTCGTGCTCTTTGGGCTTGCCGGCCCGGGCACACCGGCCCATGCCGCAGAAGAAGTCAACGTCTACTCGTACCGCGAGCCCGGGCTGATCGATCCCATCTTCAAAAGGTTCACGGACGAGACCGGCATCAAGGTCAACGTGGTCTATTCCAAGGACGGCCTCATCGAGCGCATGTCCGCCGAAGGCCGCAACAGCCCTGCAGATCTCCTGATCACGCCGGAATCGGGCCTGCTCATCCAGGCCGAGGCCGCGGGCGTCACGCAGGCCATCCAATCGAAGGTGCTCGAGGACGCGATCGACGAGAAGCTGCGGGACCCGAACGGGCACTGGTTCGGTCTCACGCGCCGTGCGCGCGTCGTGTACGCGTCCAAGGAGCGGGTCGCACAGGACGCGATCACCTACGAGGAGCTCGCCGATCCCAAGTGGAAGGGCAAGATCTGCATCCGCTCCGGGCAGCACACCTATAACATCGCATTGATCGCCTCGATGATCGCGCACGACGGCGAGGAGAAGGCCGAGAAGTGGCTCATCGGCCTGCGCGACAACCTGGCCCGCAAGCCGGCCGGCGGCGACCGCGAGGGCGTGCGCGACGTCAAGGCGGGGCTCTGCGATCTCGCGATCGGCAACACCTACTACATGGCCGCGATGCTGAAGAACCCCGAGCAAAAGCCCTGGGCCGACGCGGTCAAGATCCTGTTTCCGAACGCGGCCGACCGCGGCACGCACGTCAACATCTCGGGCGCGGCGGTCGCGGCCCACGCTCCGCACCGGGACAACGCGGTGAAGCTGCTCGAGTTCATGGTGTCGCCCGAGGCGCAGGCGCTCTATGCGGAGGGCAACGGCGAATATCCCGTCACCACGACGGCCAAGACGTCGGATCTCGTGGCGAGCTGGGGCGCTCTCAAGCCGGATGCGATCCCGCTCTCCCAGATCGCGACATTGCGCAAGAAAGCGTCCGAGCTGGTCGACAAGGTCCGCTTCGACGCCGGGCCGAGCTCGTAAGCGCTGGTCGCCGACCCTCCCCTCACACGGGGAGGGGACGCGGCGCCCACTTGGATCCAAGGGGAAGGATCAGGCGCCGCCTCTCCGCAGGGACAGGATCTCGCTTCCACCGCGGGCGGCGCCTGACGCTCCCCGCCCACGCCGCAATGGTCGCCCGCGATGAGCTCCATCCCTCCGATATCCATCGATCCACCGGCCGGCGGTCCGTTCGATCGCCTGCGGCGCGCGCTCGACGCGAGGCGCACGCGCTCGCACGCGCCCGGATGGAGCGTGACGGCCGGTCTCATCGTTTGCGTCATCCTGCTGCCGGTGGCGGCGGTGCTCTATCTGGCCGCGACGGCCAGCGCCAACGACTGGCCGCATCTCATCGGATCGGTGCTTCCGGCCGCGTTGCAGAACACGCTGCTGCTCGCGCTCGGAGCCTGCCTAGTGGCGCTCGTCGCGGGGACCGGAACGGCCTGGCTCATCACCATGTACCGCTTCCCGGGGCGCGCGGCGCTCGACCGGCTGCTGGTGCTGCCGCTCGCCATCCCGACCTACATCGCCGCCTACTGCTACGGCGACCTCTTCGATTTCGCTGGACCCGTGCAGTCGGGCCTGCGCGCCCTCTTCGGATGGACGGCGCGCGACTACTGGTTTCCGCCGATCCGGTCGCTCGGAGGCGCGGTGCTCGTGATGTCGGCCGTGCTCTACCCTTACGTCTATCTCGCCGCGCGGGCGACGTTCGTGCAGCAATCCGTGTGCGCGCTCGAAGTCGCCCGCACGCTGGGGCGCACCTCCATGGGAACCTTCTGGGCCGTGGCGCTGCCGCTCGCGCGCCCGGCGCTCGCCGCCGGCGCGGCGCTCGTCGCCATGGAGACGCTGAACGACCTTGGCGCCGTGCAGCACCTGGGCGTCGAGACGCTGTCGGCCGCCATCTATGCGACCTGGCTGCAGCGGTCGAACCTCGGCGGGGCGGCGCAACTCGCAGCCGTCATGCTGGGGCTCATCGCGCTCCTGCTGGTGGGAGAGCGCATCGCGCGCGGCGGCGCCAAGACCCATCACACGACGGGGCGCTATCGAGCCATCCCGTTCCAGGACATCGAGGGCTGGCGCGGTTACGCGGTGGCCCTTCTCTGCTCGCTGCCGTTCCTTGCAGGTTTCCTCGTGCCCGTCCTGGTGCTCGCCCGTTTCGCCATGGGGCACGCGGCAGGCGCGCTCGAGAGCGGCTTCCTCAAGGCGGCGTGGAACAGCATGCTGCTCGCCACCCTCGCCGCCGCCGCCGCCGTGGCGCTCGGCCTCCTGGTCAGCTATGCGCCGCGCGTCGCGCGAACCGGGTTCACGCGGACCGCGGCGCAGATCTCGGGCTTCGGCTATGCGCTGCCGGGCGCGGTGCTGGCGCTCGGCGTCCTCATCCCCCTGGCGGCGCTCGACAACGGCGTCGATGCGATGATGCGCAGCCTGTTCGGCGTGTCGACCGGGCTTATTCTCTCGGGCTCGGTCGCAGCCCTGGTCTATGCCTACGTCATCCGCTTCCTCGCCGTCGCGCGCGGCGGCATCGAAGCGGGGCTCGAGCGCATCTCACCCAATCTCGATGCGGCGGCGCGCGCGCTCGGGGAGACCGCTCATTCAGCGCTGTGGCGCATCCATCTGCCGCTGCTCGCCCCGGCGCTCGGCGCGGCGGGGCTCCTGGTGTTCGTCGACGCCCTCAAGGAGCTGCCGACGACGCTGCTCCTGCGCCCGTTCAACTTCGAGACGCTCGCCACGCACGTGTACGCGCTCGCCGCGGTCGAGCAGATCGAGAGCGGAGCGCTCGGCGCGCTGACCATCGTGCTCGCGGGGCTCGTGCCGCTGGTGGTGCTCCACCGCACGATCGCGGGGGGACGCGCGGGCGGCGGCTCGTAACGGGACAAGCCTAGAGTCGTTCCGACTTAGGTGGAAACATGGTCATGCGAGCAATTGGCGTGT
>NZ_DAITQL010000003.1:0-120394 GCF_036833075.1 Hyphomicrobium sp. | reverse complement strand
TAGCCGATCACCTCGGCGTAGATCTTCGCGCCGCGCGCCTCGGCGTGCTCGAGGCTCTCAAGGACGACGACGCCGGCGCCCTCGCCCATGACGAATCCGTCGCGGTCCTTGTCGTAAGGGCGCGAGGCTTCCGCCGGGCGGTCGTTGAAGCCCGTCGAGAGGGCGCGGCAGGCGACGAAGCCGGCCATGCCGATGCGGCAGATGGAGCTTTCGGTGCCGCCCGCGACCATCACCTCGGCGTCGCCGAGCGCGACGAGGCGTGCCGCATCGCCGATCGCATGCGTGCCGGTGGCACAGGCCGTCACCACGGCATGGTTCGGACCCTTGAGATCGTGCTTGATCGAGACATAGCCGCCCGCGAGGTTGATCAGGCGGCCGGGGATGAAGAACGGCGAGACGCGGCGCGCGCCCTTCTCCTTGAGCAGGAGCGAGGTGTCGGCGATGCCCGACAGGCCGCCGATGCCCGAGCCGATGAGCACGCCGGTCGTCTCCTGCTTCTCGGGCGTGTCAGCCTTCCAGCCGGAATCCGCGAGCGCCTGGTCGGCGGCAGCGACGGCATAGATGATGAAGTCGTCGACCTTGCGCTGCTCCTTGGGCTCCATCCAATCGTCGGGATTGAACTTGCCCTCGGACGTGGCGCCGCGCGGCACGAAGTTCGCGATCTGGCAGGAGAGGTCCGAGACCTCGAACTCCTCGATGCGCCGTGCCCCGCTCTGGCCGGCGAGCAGGTTTTTCCAGGACGTTTCGACCCCGCAGCCCACCGGCGAAACAAGGCCAAGCCCAGTGATGACGACGCGGCGAAAGGATCTCATGTCGGTTCCATCGAAAGTGAGGGAGCCCCGCCATGCCCTGGCTTGATCCGCCTTGAACCTGCGGGTCTGATTGCAACTGCCCGGCGGGCGTGCCACCGGTGCAGCGTTCTCTCAAGAAAATACTCCGAACAGCCTGCCGGAGATCTCGAGACGCGCGGTGCGCGTCTCGATCCGCAGGCCTGCCCGAACCGATCGGCCTCAGGCCGCCGTGGCGTTCTTCTCGAGGAACTTCACGGCGTCGCCAACGGTGAGGATGTGCTCGGCGGCATCGTCCGGGATCTCGCACCCGAACTCCTCCTCGAACGCCATCACCAGCTCGACCGTATCCAGGCTGTCCGCGCCGAGATCGTCGATGAAGCTGGCGTTCTCCGTGACCTTGTCCGCCTCGACGCCAAGATGCTCAACCACGATCTTCTTCACGCGCTCTACGACATCGCTCATCGTCTTCCCTCGTGTCCCTGCCACTTCTTCTGCTTGCTATCGTCTTCTCGGGTCCCGCACCGGGCGCTCTCGAGTTCTTTGGATCTTTGGATCGTGCTCACTTTTCCGCAAGCACTCTCAAAGTCAACATCCGGTCTCGTCCAGGTGCCGGCGGCGTCCTCAAGGTGGCCTCCCGGACGACAGCGCGTGAGCGTCGATCGTTAGGGCTTTTCCCAGAGCTGCGCAGCAAAAAAACGAGGCTCGTTAACACATCTCTTTAAGCTTGGCCAGCGCCGCCCCCGCGCACGGCGGGCAAGACGCGACGCACGCATGACCCCCGGCCCCAGGTTCCCGAGGAGCCGGCGGGACTTAAGCGATCTTCTCCCTCAGACCATTGCCATGCCGCCGTTCACGTGCAGCGTCTGGCCCGTCATGTAGCCGGCTTCCGGGCTCGCGAGATAAACCGCTGCCGCGGCTATGTCTTCCGGCGTGCCGAAGCGCTGGGCGGGGATGTGCTGGGCGATCTCGGACTTCTGCTTGTCCGTCAGAACGTCGGTCATGGCGGTCGAGATGAAGCCCGGCGCAATGGAGTTGGCGGTGATGCCGCGGTTGGCAACCTCGCGGGCGAGCGACTTTGTCATGCCGATCATGCCGGCCTTGGATGCGGCATAGTTGCCCTGGCCGGGGTTGCCGATGACGCCCGAGACGGACGAGATGTTGATGATGCGGCCATAGCCCGTCTTCGAGCGCAGCATGTGGCGCGTCGCGGCCCGCATCAGCATGAAGGTGGACGTGAGGTTCACGGCGATGACGTCGTCCCACTGCTCGTCCTTCATCACCATGAAGAGGTTGTCCCGGGTGAGGCCGGCGTTGTTGACGAGGATGTCGACGCGGCCGAGCTTGGCGATCGCCCCGTCGATGAGCTTGCCCACGGCCGCCCGGTCGGCGAGATCGCAGGGCACGACGTGCACGCGCTCGCCGAGCTCCGCGGCGAGCGCCTCGAGCTTCTCGACCTGCCGGCCCGAGAGGGCGACCTCGGCTCCGGCCTGATGGAAGGCGCGCGCGATGCCTTCGCCGATGCCGCCGGTCGCTCCGGTAACCAGGGCCTTCTTGCCGGACAAGTCGAACATTGGGTGATCCTTCTCAACGAATGGGGACTGAGGCAGCCGGTCAGACGAGCTTGGGGAGCGCGGCCTCGATGTCGGCGGGGGTGCCGAGGCTCGTTGCCTCGAGCGTTTTGTCGATGCGCTTGGCGAGCCCGGCCAGCACTTTGCCGGAGCCGATCTCGAACACGTCCGTCACGCCGCTCGCGGCGAGGAAGCCCACGCACTCGCGCCAGCGGACCGTGCCGGTGACCTGGGCGACCAGCAGGCGGCGAATCTCCTCCGGATCGGAGACGGCGCGCGCGACGACGTTGGCGACGACGGGCACGACGGGCGCGTGGATCGTCACCTTCGAGAGTGCGTCGGCCATGGCGTCGGCGGCGGGTTGCATCAGCGCGCAATGGAACGGGGCGGAGACGGGAAGCGGCAGGGCGCGACGCACGCCGTGGGCCTTGCCGATCTCGGCCACGCGGTCGATGGCGGCCTTGGAGCCCGAGAGCACGACCTGCGTCGGCTCGTTGTCGTTGGCCACCTGACAGACGTCGCCCTGCGCCGCCTCGGCTGCGACCTTCTCGGCCACGTCGAGACCGACGCCGAGGAGCGCCACCATGGCACCCTGACCGACCGGAACGGCCTTCTGCATGGCCTGTCCGCGCAGCTTCAGGAGGCGCGCAGCGTCCGCCAGGGAGAACGCGCCGGCGGCGGCGAGCGCCGAATATTCGCCGAGCGAATGGCCGGCGACATACGTCGCCGTGCCGGCCAGCCCGATGCCCTTCTCGCGCTCGAGCACGCGCATCACCGCCATCGACACCGCCATCAGCGCGGGCTGCGCGTTCTCGGTGAGCGTCAGCGTTTCCTTGGGCCCGTCCCACATGATCCGGGAGAGCTTCTGGCCGAGCGCCTCGTCGACCTCGTCGAACACCTCGCGCGCGGCCGCAAACGTCTCGGCGAGCTCACGGCCCATTCCCACATCCTGGCTGCCCTGTCCGGGAAATACGAATGCGCGCGGCACGCTTGCTCCTTCGGGTTCTGCGTCGCGGGAGAGGCGGCCCTGCGGGGCGGCCATCGCTCATGACGGGCTGGCGTCGTTCCGGCGCTTTCGACATGCTGGCCCGCGGATTGTCAAGCCCCGGGGTGACGGATCCCCAGGCGGGGCGAGATCCGGGTGCTCCAGGGGGCATCTCCGCGGCCAGGGCGTGCCCGGTCCGTTCCATCGCCGTGGCGGAACCGGGAGCCTCGACGGAGTGCCGGCCGCGCGCTTGGGCGGGGGGCGTTTCCGCGCCATTGAGCTCGTTGGGTTTTCCTCGTCCAAGGCGGCCGACGGCATCCCGAGGGCCGCCGCCCCCCGCCGGAGGGACGGGCAAGCCCGACAAATCCGGCGCGGCCGGGACCCCTTCGCCAGCCCCGGCCGACGGGCGCTTTCCCCTTGCCCGGCGATCCAAATCCCGTATAAGTCGCGCCGTCACGCACTTCGGTTGGAGGCTGAACGGGGTCGCGGAGCTGTTGTCCAGCTCGGCGGCAAGGCGGTTTGGGGCTTGACCCGCCCGTCTGTCCCCCGGTGTCTCCGCTCTTTGGGTGCCTTTGGGCCTTCAAGGTCCATAGGGGCTTTGCGCCGAAGGCTGGCCCGGCAAGCCCGAGCTCGCCGGAAACATCAACCGGAAAGGCCACACATGCCCCTTTACGAGCATGTCTTCCTGGCGCGCCAGGACGTCAGCCAGCAGCAGGTCGAAGCGCTGACGAAAGAATATACCGACGTCATCACCGAGGGCGGCGGCAAGGTCACCAAGACCGAATACTGGGGCCTCAAGGGCCTCGCCTTCAAGATCAAGAAAAGCCGCAAGGCGCACTATTCGCTGCTCAATATCGAGGCTCCCGCATCGGCGGTCGCGGAGATGGAGCGGCGCATGGGCCTTTCGACCGACGTCATCCGCTTCCTGACGCTGCGCGTCGAGACGCTCGAGAGCGAGCCGTCGGTGATGATGCGCAAGCAGGACCGCGACGAGCGCGGCGGCGACCGTGGCGGCTTCCGCGGCGGCGATCGCGGCGGCTTCCGTGGCGGCGACCGCGGCGGTTTCCGTGGCGGCGCCGAGGGCGGCTCGACGTTCCGCTCGCGCCCGCCGCGCGAAGGCGACTCGCGTCCGCCGCGTGACGGCGACCGGGGCCCGCGTCCGCCGCGTCCGGCGTTCAACAAGACCGAGCAGGAGGGCTGATCATGGCCGAGATTCAGGAGATCGCCGCCCGCCGGCCGTTCCATCGCCGCCGCAAGACCTGCCCGTTCTCGGGCGATCAGGCGCCGAAGATCGACTACAAGGACGTGCGCACGCTCGGACGCTATATTTCCGAGCGCGGCAAGATCGTGCCGTCGCGCATCACGGCCGTGTCGGCCAAGAAGCAGAGAGAGCTGGCCCGCGCCATCAAGCGCGCCCGCTTCCTCGGCCTTCTGCCCTACGTGCTGAAGTAACGGCGTCCCCTCCCCACCGTGGCGGAGCCGCGCCGGACCTAGACCGTGGCGGAGCCACGCCGGGCCTAGGGAGCGCGGCGAGGCCTCGCTCCCTACGGGGAGGGACGTGAAAGTTAGGTTGGATGAGCGGGACCAGGATCTGGCCCCCTCACCCTAACCGCAGCGGATGCGGGACAGCTGGGACGATGAAAACGAGCTATCTGGCAGGGGCCGGTCTGGGCCTGGTTGCGGCGGTGATGTTCGCCTCCGGAACCACGGGACCGATGTTCGCCCGCTTCCTCCTGATGTTCTTCACGCCGCTGCCGATCGCGCTCGCCGGGCTCGGCTGGGGCTGGCGCTCGGCCGTTCTCGCCGGCGCCGTCGGCGGCGCCGCAATCCTTGCCGTCACGAGCCCCGCGGTGGCAGCGGCGTTCATCGCCACGCAAGCCGCGCCCATGGTGCTCCTCACCTATCTCGCGCTCCTGAGCCGCCCTCTGACCGAGAGCGGCCTTGCGTCCCCGGACGATGCGGAGGCGGTCGAATGGTATCCGGTGGGCCGTCTCGTGCTCTGGTCGGCCGCGCTCGCCGCGCTGATGGCCATCACCGTGCTGATCGTCATCGGCGGCGACTTCGAGTCGCTGCGCAAGGCGGTCGACGAATTCATCAACACGGCGCTCGAAGCGGGATTGCCGCAAGGGGACGGGGCGGTCAAGCTCAGCGAGGCCGAACTCGCGGCGATCTTCGCAGTCGTGCTCGACATTCTGCCCGCCGCGTCCGCCGTGTCGTGGATGGGAAGCCTGCTCTGCAATCTCTGGTTGGCAGGACGCGTGACGCGCGCCTCCGGTCAGCTCGGCCGGCCGTGGCCGGACCTTGCCGCCCTTACCTATCCGGCGGGCACGCCCCTCGTGTTCGGCGCCGCCCTGCTCGCCACCCTGCTCACCGGCTATCCGGGTCTGGCCGCCTCGGCGCTCGCCGGCGGGCTGTTCCTGGCCTATCTGCTGCTCGGCCTCGCCATCCTGCATTATGTGACGCGCGGCAAGCCGTGGCGCCCCATCGCCCTCTGGGTGCTCTACGGCACGCTTCTCATCGTCAACATCTGGATCGCGATCCTCGTCGCCGTGCTCGGCCTTACGGAAACCGTCCTCCACCTGCGGGCGCGCGTCTCGGCGGCGTCGCGTCCTCCTCCTTCCAACCCCCACACCTGACAGCCGTCACAGGAGATCACGAACCATGCAAGTCATTCTGCTTCAGCGTATCGGCCGGCTCGGCCAAATGGGCGACGTCGTCAACGTCAAGGACGGCTATGCCCGCAACTTCCTTCTGCCGCAGAACAAGGCGCTGCGGGCGACCGAGGACAACCTCGCGCGCTTCGAGACCCAGCGCGCCCAGCTCGAGGCCAACAACCTCGAGCAGAAGGCGGAGGCCGAGGCCGTCGCGACGAAGCTCGACGGCAAGGTGTTCACGGCCATCCGCTCGGCCGGCGATACCGGCCAGCTCTACGGCTCCGTCTCGACGCGCGACATTGCGGACGCCATCACGGCCGGGGGCTTCACCGTCGACCGGCGCCAGATCGTGCTCGATCGGCCGATCAAGACGCTCGGCCTGCACGATATCAGGGCGCAGCTCCATCCGGAGGTGATCGTCAAGGTGATGCTCAACGTCGCGCGCTCCGATGAAGAGGCCGAGAAGCAGGCCCGCGGCGAGGACGTGACGGTGATCAAGGACGAGGCGATCGAGCTCGAGACGTTCGATCCGGACGCCGCGTTCGAGGACGGCGCGGCACCGATCGCCGAGGGCGACGACGCCCAAGAGTAAATGTCCGAAGTCGGATCGTCGGTGTTGTGCCCGCCACATTGACGGGTCTCGCGGCGGCGGAGAGCCTTTGCTCTCCGCCGCCTTTTTTCGTTGATGGAACTCGTAATCGCGCACGGCTATTTCTATAATTTAAAAGGAAAGGGGGACAGGCCCCGGCCCGCGTGGCCCGATATCGAGGTGCACAGATGCTGAAACCCTTGTCTCTTCTCCTCTCGAACATCATCCGCGAGGGCAACCTCTTCGTGGTCGATCCCGACCACGTGGTGCATCGGTTCGGCGACGGCAGCGGCGACGCAGTCCGCATCGAGATCGCGGACCGGCGTTTCGAGTGGCACCTCCTCCTCGACCCCGAGATGGCGGCGGGCGAAGGCTACATGACCGGACGGCTCCGCGTCGTCGAGGGCAACGTCTACGACTTCATCGCGCTCACCATGAAGAATATGGCCGAGCGGCCACTGCCGATCTATGCGCAGACGCTCGCCAAGGTGCGCAACCGGATGCGCTCGCTCGCCCAGTTCAATCCGATGCGGCGCGCCCGGCGCAACGTGCGCCACCACTACGACATCGATCCCCGCATCTATGCCCTGTTCCTCGATCCGGACCGCCAGTACTCCTGCGCTTATTTCGACGAGCCGGGGCAAAGCCTCGCGGACGCCCAAGCCGCCAAGAAGCGGCATATCGCGGCCAAGCTCGAGATCGCGCCCGGCCAGCGGGTGCTCGACATCGGCTGCGGCTGGGGCGGGCTTGCGCTCTACCTCGCGCGTGCGACGGGTGCGGACGTGACGGGCATCACGCTCTCCGACGAGCAATTCAAGATCGCGCGCGAGCGGGCCGCGGCCGAGGCGCCGGAGCGCGCCCCGCGCTTCGAGCTCTGCGACTACCGCGCCATCGAGGGTCCGTTCGACCGCATCGTCTCGGTCGGCATGTTCGAGCATGTCGGCTTGCCGCACTACCGCACCTTCTTTGCGACCGTCGCGCGGCTGCTGGCACCCGGCGGCACCGCGGTGCTGCACACCATCGGGCGCACGGACCGGCCGGCCGGCACCAATCCGTTCATCGCGCGCTACATCTTCCCGGGCGGTTACATTCCCGCCCTCAGCGAGATCATGAAAGCGGTGGAGGCGTCGGGCCTCATCGTGTCGGACGTCGAGGTTCTGCGGCTCCACTATGCCGAGACGCTGCTCGCCTGGCGGCGCCGCTTCCTCGCCAACCGGCCGGCGGCCGTCGACATCGCCGGCGAGGAGTTCTGCCGCATGTGGGAGTTCTATCTCGCCGGCTCCGAGGCCGCCTTCCGCTTCCAGAACTTCGTGGTGTTCCAGGTGCAGCTCATCCGCAAGATCGATACGCTGCCCACGACGCGCGCCTATATGGCGGCGGCGGAGCGCGCCTTGCCGCTGGCCCGGCCGGACGGCGAGCGTCCGCAAGGCATTGCGGCGGGGCGGTGAGGTCAGGAAGGATCCAGCGGCGCGGTTTTCCCTGCGACGGGTCTGGATCCCGCTGGAGGCTGACGGCGCGGCACGCTCCGCGTGCGCATGTCCCGATCTCACAGGTTGTAGCGGCCGCACACTGCCACCCGTTCGATTCGCCGCAGGCAAGCGGCAAGTTCCGCTCATGTGGGTAGTGGGGGAAGATCGGCGAGGAGCCTCCTTGCGGCTCCCTCGACTCGGGAGGCCGGGCTAGGGTGCGGGTCATGAGCCAGACCGCCCTCCTCCAGACCGACGCCCTGCGCGAAGCGGCCAGCGCCGCCGAGCCCATGCCGTTCCGCGAAGTCCCGCACAATATCGAGGCCGAGCAGCAACTGCTCGGCGCCATCCTCATCAACAACGAGGCCATGGATCGCGTCTCCGCGTTCCTCGAGCCCTTGCACTTCTTCGACCCCCTGCACGGGCAGATCTACGAGATCGCCGGCAAGATGATCCAGGCCGGCAAGCAGGCGACGCCGATCACGCTCAAGACGTTCTTCGACGCCGCCGAGCCCATCGACGCCCACCTCACCGTGCCGCAATACCTCGGCCGGCTCGCGGCCAACGCGACGACGATCATCAACGCCGAGGACTACGGACGCACCGTCTACGACCTCGCCGTGCGCCGCCAGCTCATCGTGCTCGGCGAGGACATGGTCAACTCGGCTTACGACGCGCCGATCGACTTTCCACCGGAGAGCCAGATCCAGGAGGCGGAGACGCGCCTCTACGATCTCGCCGAGCGCGGCAAGTACGGCCAGGGCTTCATGAGCTTCGGCAACGCGCTGACGCACGCCATCGACATGGCGGCCGCCGCCTACGAGCGCGACGGCCACCTCTCCGGCCTCTCCACCGGCCTCAACGACCTCGACAACAAGATGGGCGGGCTGCAGGCCTCCGACCTCATCATCCTCGCCGGGCGCCCGTCGATGGGCAAGACGGCGCTTGCCACCAACATCGCCTACAACATCGCCCGGGCCTATCGCTCGGAGACGCAGCCGGACGGCACCGACAAGACGATCGGGGGCGGACGCGTCGGCTTCTTCTCGCTCGAAATGAGCGCCGAGCAGCTCGCCACGCGCATCCTCTCGGAGCAGGCCGAGATCGCGTCGGAGAAGATCCGGCGCGGCATGATCAACGAGGACGAGTTCCGCAAGCTCTCGGAGGTCGCCAAATAGATAAGCACTGCGCCGCTCTTCATCGACCAGACCGGCGGCATCTCGATCGCCCAGCTCGCGGCCCGCGCGCGCAAGCTCAAGCGGCAGAAGGGCCTCGATCTGCTGGTCGTCGACTACCTGCAGCTGCTCTCCGGCTCGTCGAAGCGCGGCGACAACCGCGTGCAGGAGATCACGGAGATCACCACGGGCCTCAAGGCGCTGGCCAAGGAGCTGGCCGTGCCGATCGTGGCGCTGTCCCAGCTTTCACGCCAGGTCGAGGCACGCGAGGACAAGCGCCCGCAGCTCTCGGACCTGCGCGAATCCGGCTCCATCGAGCAGGACGCGGACGTTGTCATGTTCGTCTTCCGCGAGGAATACTACATCGAGCGGCAGAAGCCCCGGGAAGGCACGGCGGAGTTCAACGATTGGCAGACGCAGATGATGGCGGTCAGCGGCAAGGCCGAGGTGATCATCGGCAAGCAGCGCCACGGGCCCGTCGGCACCGTGCAGCTCTCCTTCGAGAGCCAGTTCACGCGCTTCGGCAACCTCGCACGCGAGTATCAGCTCCCCGAGCGGTTCGAGTGAGCACCGGCTCGTGGGTTGGAGGGGCGTCCTGCGAGGGGCCGGGCTGCGCCCGGCCTCCAACGTTCGGGGCACGCCATGGCGCATGAGCTGCCGCCGGGTGCGACGGGGGTCATCAGCATCGATCTCGATGCGGTCGAGGCGAACTGGCGCGCGCTCGCCGCACTCGTGGCGCCGGCCGAATGCGGGGCGGTGGTGAAGGCCAACGCCTACGGGCTCGGCGCGGCGGAGATCGTTCCGGCGCTGGCGCGCGCGGGGTGCCGCACGTTTTTCGTCGCCACCCCCGAGGAAGGCCGTGCCGCGCGCCTCTTGGTCCCCGAGGCGCGCCTCTTCGCGCTCGACGGCCTCTTTCCCGGCGCCGCACCGCTGCTGCTCGCGGCCGACGTGACGCCGGTCCTCTCCAGTCTCGCGGAGGTCGAGGACTGGGCCGGCGAAGCCGCGCGCCTCGGACGCCCCCTGCCCGCGGCGCTCCAGATCGACAGTGGGCTCAACCGCCTCGGCCTCGCGGCGGCCGAGATCGAGGCGCTCGCCGCTCGGCCGGCGCTGCTCGCCGCGCTCGACCTCCGGCTCGTGATGAGCCACCTCGCCTCCGCCGACGATCCCGCCGATCCGCACAACGAAGCCCAGCGCACAGCATTCGACCGGGGCCGGGCGCTGCTTCCCGCCGCGCCGGCGAGCCTCGCGGCCTCCGACGGCCTGATGCTCGGGCCCAGCTATCACTATGACCTGGTGCGGCCGGGGTATGCGCTCTACGGCGGACAGGCGTTTCGCGGCGGGCCGACGCCGGTGTCACCGGTGGTCACGGTCCGCGCGCGCGTTCTCCAGGTGCGAACGTTGGAGACGGGCGCCAGCGTCGGCTACTCGGCGACGTGGCGGGCCCCGCGGCCAACCCGGCTCGCCGTCATCGCGGCCGGCTACGGGGACGGGCTCGCGCGCGCCCTCAGCGCACCCTCTGGCGCGCCCGGCGCCATGGTCATGGTGGCGGGTCAACGGGCGCCGATCGTCGGGCGCGTCTCGATGGATCTAATCACCGTCGACGTGACGGATGTCGCGGGCGAGATCCGCCGCGGCGATCTCGCAACGCTGATCGGGCCGGGGCTCACGATCGAGGCCATGGGCGCGGCGGCCGGCACCATCGGCTACGAGGTGCTGACGCGGCTCGGCCCGCGCTTCGTGCGGCAGCACATGCGCGGAGGGCTCCGCGCATGAGCAAGGCCGCCCGATCCAGTTTCGTCTGCCAGGGCTGCGGGGCGGTGTCGGCCCGCTGGTCGGGGAAGTGCGCCTCCTGCGGCGACTGGAACACCATCGTCGAGGAGATCGCCGCGCCGCCCCCGCCACCCGGCTCGGGCCTGGCGCGCGCCACCAAGGGCCGCGCGCTCCCGCTCGAAAGCCTCTCGGGCACCTCCGAGGAGGCGCCCCGGTTCTCGACCGGCATGCCCGAGCTCGACCGCGTGACGGGCGGCGGCATCGTGCCGGGCTCCGTGCTGCTGATCGCGGGAGAGCCCGGCATCGGCAAATCGACGCTGCTCCTGCAGCTGGCCGCCGCGCTCGCCCGGGCCGGGCGGCGCGCGATCTATTTCTCCGGCGAGGAGGCGGCCGCGCAGGTGCGGCGGCGCGCCGCCCGGCTCGGGCTCGCCGATGCGCCGGTCGCGCTCGCCGCCGAGACGAGCCTCACCAACATCCTCGCGACGCTCGCCGGGGAGACGCGCGCCGATCTCGTCGTCATCGATTCCATCCAGACGCTGTGGACCGACGCGCTCGAGGCGGCGCCGGGCTCGGTGAGCCAGGTGCGGGCGGTCACGCAGTCGCTCGTGCGCTACGCGAAGTCCGCCGGCCCCGCGCTGCTGCTCGTCGGGCATGTGACGAAGGACGGCCAGATCGCCGGGCCGAAGGCTGTCGAGCACGTGGTGGATACCGTGCTCTCGTTCGAGGGCGACCGCGGCCATACCTACCGCATCCTGCGCGCGACCAAGAACCGGTTCGGCGCAACCGACGAGATCGGCGTGTTTGAGATGGTCGAGACGGGGCTGCGCGAGGTCGCCAACCCATCGGAGCTGTTCCTTGGCGAGCGCGACACGAACGCGCCCGGCACGGCGGTGTTCGCCGGCATGGAGGGCACGCGGCCGATCCTGGTCGAGATCCAGGCGCTCGTCGCCGCTTCGGGTCTCGGGGTGCCGCGCCGGGCGGTCGTCGGCTGGGAGCAGAGCCGGCTCGCCATGCTGATCGCCGTGCTCGAGGCGCGCTGCGGCGTCTCCTTCGCGCACCACGACGTCTATCTCAACGTCGCGGGCGGCCTCAGGATCGTGGAGCCGGCGGCCGACCTCGCCGCGGCGGCCGCGCTGCTCGCCTCTCTCTCGAACCAGGCGCTCGACCCACAGCAGATCCATTTCGGCGAGATCTCGCTTTCGGGCGCGGTGCGCGCCTCGCCTCACATGGGGCTCAGGCTCAAGGAGGCGGCGAAGCTCGGCTTCACGAGCGCCGTCATCCCGGCCGGCGGAGAGCTGCCCAAGGAGCTTCAGGGCACGCGCGCCAGGCTCGATCTCCACCGCATTTCCCATCTCAGGGATCTTGCGGCGGGTCTCGCCCCGTGCGACTGAACAAGCGGGGACACCACGAAGCTCGCCTGCCAACCGGTGACGGGGCCGATGATTTGCGCCTCGGGCCCGAACAGGTTCCGGAGCGATCGCTGTTCAGACCAGAGGAGCCGTGACCCATGATCGGGCCGCTGACCTATCTCGACGCCGCGGTGCTCGCGGTCTGCTTCATCTCGGCACTGCTCGCCATGTACCGGGGGCTGACGCGCGAGCTGCTCTCCATCCTGTCGTGGATCGCGGCCGCCGGCGCGACGCTCTATTTCGTCTTGAACTACAAGAAGGTCGCCGAGGATATGGCGGCCCAGATGGGCACCCAGGCGGCGGTGGCCCAGATCGCCATCGGCGCCGTCATCTTTCTCATCGTGCTCATCATCGTGCACCTGATCACGGCGCGCATCTCGGACGTGATCCTGGATTCGCGCGTCGGCATGATCGACCGCATCCTGGGCTTCGTGTTCGGCCTCGCGCGCGGGTTCCTGCTGGTCGTCATCCCCTACATGTTCTACGCCTCGTTCGTGCCGGACGAGCAGAACCATCTGCCGTGGGTGCGGGACGGATTGTCCACGCCCTATATCCGCGACACCGGCCACGTGATCCGCGGCATCCTCGAAACCTATATGCCGACGTCGCTCTCGCAGCCGTCGGCGGCTCCGGATGCGCCGCCCGCGCAGTGATCTCAGCCGTCGCCCTGCACGAGTTGCAGGGCGGCGTATGCGCCTTTCGTACAATAAGCCGCGACAGATCTGCAGCAGTTGCAAC
Source organism: Hyphomicrobium sp. (assembly GCF_036833075.1). Lineage (GTDB taxonomy): Bacteria > Pseudomonadota > Alphaproteobacteria > Rhizobiales > Hyphomicrobiaceae > Hyphomicrobium_C. Next base: position 107,249 of record NZ_DAITQL010000003.1, on the reverse strand, counting down.
AAAGCTCTTTAACGGTCCGGCGTTTGGCATATATTCCGCGCATGCAGCGGCCGAGGGGAGCGCCCCTCGGGAGCGCAGAGCGCCCGTTGCGTTGACATTGCGTTAGTTCTTGCGGCGGATGCTTGAGCGGGAGGCAGCCATGGCGCAGCACGATCACGCACCCGGTGTCGGGGGCGATGCCTTTCCGGATTTCGGCCTGTCCAAGATGGGCGATGACAGACTCCGCGAGGAATGCGGGGTCTTTGGTGTTTTTGGGCACCCCGAAGCGGCGGCGATCGCGGCTCTCGGCCTTCACGCCCTCCAGCATCGCGGCCAGGAAGCGGCCGGTATCGTCAGCTACGACGGCAAGTTCCACTCCGAGCGCCGGCTCGGCCTCGTCGGCGACAACTTCAACGAGGCGAACGTCATCCATCGCCTCAAGGGCTCGATGGCGATCGGGCACAACCGCTACTCGACGACCGGCGAGCCCGCGCTCAAGAACGTCCAACCCCTCTATGCGGACATCGATACCGGCGGCTTCGCAGTCGCCCACAACGGCAACCTCACCAACGCGCTGACGCTCCGCCAGGAGCTGATCAACTCGGGTGCCATCTTCCCCTCGACCTCGGACACCGAGGTCATCCTCCACCTCCTCTCCCGCTCCAAGAAACGGCGCATGGTCGAGCGCTTCATCGAGGCGATCCGTCAGATCGAAGGCGCCTGGGCGCTGGTCGGCCTCACCAACGACATGCTGATCGGCGCACGCGATCCCGTCGGCATCCGTCCGCTCGTCATCGGCCGCCTGGGCGACGCCTACGTGCTGACGTCGGAGACCTGTGCGCTCGATATCGTCGGCGCCGAGTTCGTGCGCGAGGTGGAGAACGGCGAGGTGGTCGTCATCACGGCCGAGGGTCTCGAGAGCCATCGCCCCTTCCCGCGCCGGCCCGCCCGGCCCTGCATCTTCGAGTACATCTACTTCGCGCGGCCCGACAGCGTGATCGGCGGGCGCTCGGTCTACGACGTGCGCCAGCAGATGGGCGTGCAGCTCGCACGCGAGGCGCCGGCCGATGCCGACGTCATCGTTCCGATCCCCGACTCGGGCGTGCCGGCGGCCATCGGATATGCGCGCGAGTCCGTGCTGCCGTTCGAGCTCGGCATCATCCGCAACCACTATGTGGGCCGCACCTTCATCGAGCCCGAGCAGCGCATCCGCCAGCTCGGCGTCAAGCTCAAGCATTCGGCGAACGCGGGCGTCATCCGCGGCAAGCGCATCGTGCTCATCGACGACAGCGTCGTGCGCGGCACCACGTCGAAGAAGATCGTGCAGCTCATGTACGAAGCGGGCGCGCGCGAGGTGCACATGCGCATCTCCTCGCCGCCGATCACGAATTCCGACTATTACGGCATCGACACGCCGAGCAAGACGGCCCTCCTCGCGGCCAACTACGACCTCGAGGGCATGCGCGCCTTCATGGGTGCCGACAGCCTGGCGTTCCTGTCGGTGGACGGCATCTACCGCGCCGTGGGCTACGACGGACGCGACGACAACAGCCCGCAGTTCACCGATCATTGCTTCACGGGCGAGTATCCGACGGAGCTCACCGACCGGAACGGGCAGGCCGGCACCCGCCAGCTCTCGCTGCTGGCCGAGGTCGGCTGAACGCCTCCGGCTGCCTACCGGACCACGCGGGCCGTTGGGACGACCCGGCGGCACGTGCCGACTTGCATATCAACTCGACCGCTTGCCTCTCGGAAACCAAGCGGCGGGGAACGCCTTTTCTCGGAGGCCCATCCGCGCGTACACTGCGGCCTCACAAGCCTCTGCCCAGATTCCTCCCACCATAGGCGCCCATGACACCCCGCTCCCGCTTCAAGGACCGTATTGCCCTCGTTACCGGCGCCTCGCGCGGCCTCGGGCGTGCCTTCGCGCTGGCGCTTGCCCGCGAGGGCGCCCAGGTGATCATCTGCGCCCGGAGCGCGGGCGCCCTCGAGGAGTTGGACGACGAGATCCGCGCCAGCGGCGGGCGCGCGACCATCCTGCGGCTGGATCTCCGGGCGCACGATCGCATCGATCAGATCGGGCCGGTGCTCTACCAGCGCTGGGGGAAGATCGACGTCCTGGTCGCCGCCGGCGGCATTCTCGGCCCGCTGTCTCCCCTGGCCCACATTGCCGCCGACGCGTGGGACAGCGTGCTCGACACCAACCTCACCGCCAACTGGCGGCTGATCCGAACGCTCGACCCGCTGCTCAAGCGGTCGGACGCGGGACGCGCGCTGTTCGTCACGTCGAGCGTGGCGGCCGGCGATCTGGCGTACTGGGGGCCCTACGCCGTCTCGAAGGCGGGGCTCGACGCGCTGGCACGCAGCTATGCGGACGAGCTCGTCAACACGAACGTTCGGGTCTCGCTGCTCGATCCTGGGCCGATGCGGACGGGGCTGCGCGCCAAGGCGTTCCCCGGCGAGGACAAGGCCAAGCTCGCGGAGCCGGCGGAGGTCGCGGCCTTCGCGCTGCCGCTGCTGCTGCCGTCCGCCACCGCGAACGGCGAGCTCGTGCGCTTCAAGCCGAGCACCAAGCCCGTGTTCGCCGTCGGCAACGACGCCTAGAGCTTGTTCAGATCTTATGGGCTCGAAACATCGTTCCCCTCCCCCCTTGTGGGGAGGGGTCAGGGGTGGGGGGAACCCCTATGGCTGATGGTCTGCAATCCCCCCCCTCCTAGCCACCCCCCCAAGGGGGGAGGAACAAGGGCGATCAAGTACGCCAACCGCGTCCGTATGATCTGAACAAGCTCTAGGCAAAAAAACTTGTGATTGACGGCGGGAGTCTTGCGCCGTGGTTCCGCGTCGCAGCCGTGCTCCCCTCAGATCTCGATCACCATGTTGTCGTAGGCGGGCTCGACGTGGGGGGGCAGCTCGCGTTTCAACGCGTCATAGTCGAGGTCGCCGGTCATGTGCGTCAGCACGGCGCGCCGGGCCCGGAGCCTGGCGATATGCTCCAGCGCCTCCTTGACCGAGAAGTGGCTCGAGTGCGGCGTGTAGCGGAGCGCGTCGACGATCCAGAGATCGAGGTCTTCCAGTAGCGGAACGGACTCGAGCGGCAGCGCGGAGACGTCCGGCGAATAGGCCGTTTTGCCGAAGCGGAAGGCGAGGCTTTCGATGTCGCCGTGGTGCTGGCGGATGGGGAGCGCCTCGATCGGCCCGCCCGCTCCTTCGATCCGCACGGGCTCGCCGGGGACCAGACGCTCCGCGGTCAGGATCGGCGGATAGACCGAGCCTGAGGGCTGCACGAAGCAATAGGCGAAGCGGCCGACGATGCTCGCCTGCGTCACGGCATCGAAGTAGCACGGCACGCGCTGCTTCATCGCGTAGGCGATCATGCGCAGGTCGTCGATGCCGTGCGTGTGGTCGGCGTGGTCGTGCGTGAAGAGAACGGCGTCGATCGCGTTCGCGCGCACCGACAGCAGTTGCTCGCGCAGATCGGGCGGCGTGTCGATCAGGACGCTCGTCGTGCCGCGCGGCCCGCGGCGCTCGACCAGCATCGCGCAGCGGCGGCGGCGGTTCCTGGGGTTTTCGGAATCGCACTTGCCCCATCCGGCGCCGATGCGCGGCACGCCGCCGGAGGATCCGCAGCCGAGGATCGTGAAGCGCAGCGTCATTCGGCGACGGCCTCCGTAGGTGCCGGCGGGCGCGCCCTGGTATAGAGGCGGAAGAAATTTGCCGTCGTCGCTCGCGCGATCTCGCCCTCGGTGAGATCGCGGATGCGCGCGAGCGCGGCTGCCGTGTGCACGACATAGGCGGGCTCGTTCATCTTGCCGCGATGGGGCGCGGGAGCCAGGAACGGTGCGTCGGTCTCGACGAGGATGCGGTCGAGCGGCACGTCACGGGCGATCTCCTGCAGCGCCTCGGTCTTCTTGAAGCTGATGACACCCGAGAACGAGACGTAGAGGCCGAGGTCGACGGCGCGCAAGGCAAGCTCGCGCCCACCCGTATAGCAGTGGAGCACGGCCGGGAAGGCGCCTTTCCGGTGCTCGTCCTCGAGGATGGCGAGCGTATCGGTGTCCGCATCGCGCGTGTGGATCTCGAGCGGGAGCCCCGTTTCGCGCGCGGCGGCGATGTGGGCGCGGAAGCCCTCGGCCTGCGCGGCGGGAGTTCCGTTCTTGTAATGGTAATCGAGGCCCGCTTCGCCGATGGCGACGACCTTCGGATGGCGCGAGAGAGCGACGATCTCGGACGTCGGGATACCGCGCTCCTCGTCGGCATTGTGCGGATGCGTGCCGACGGAGCACCACACGTCGGGGAAGCGCTCGACGATGGCGCGGATCTGGTCGAAGGCGCGGATGCGCGTCGAGATCGTGACCAGCGTGCCCACGCCCGCGCTTTTGGCGCGCGCCACCACACCCGCGAGATCGCTCGCGAACTCGGGGAAATCCAGGTGGCAGTGGTGGTCGACCAGCATCAATAGCTCCGACGTGCTTCACCTCTCCCCGTCCATGCGAAGCATGGCTCTGCCATGACGGGGAGAGGTCGGAAGCGATCGTCATGGCGAAGCCATGCTTCGCCTGGACGATCGCTTCCGGTGAGGGGCGCGTCATGCTCGCCCTTCGTATTTATCTCCGTCCCGGTCAAGCCCCCTCACCCTGACCCTCTCCCCATCAGGGAGAGGAAATCTGCTGCGGCGTGGGGATGACCGGCTTATTCCTTCTCGCCTTTGCTGGCCTTCTTCTGCTTCGGAGGCGGTTGCTGTTTCGGCTGCTCCTCCGGATCGACATAGCGCGGGAAAACGCCCTGCGGCTCGGGGATCGGCGTTCCGGGGACCAGGCGACCGGCCGGGCCGAGGCTCGCGAAGCTGCGGCTCTCGGTGTCACCCGGCAATATAAGGTCGAGCAGCTTGGCCGCCAGCTCGGGCATCACGGGCTGCGCCAGAATAGCGAACTGGCGCACGATCTCGGCCGTCACGTAGAGAACGGTCTCCATGCGCTTCGGGTCGGTCTTCTTCTTCGCCCACGGCTCCTCGGCCGCGAAATAGCGGTTGGCGTCGGCGATGACGGCCCACACGGCGTCGAGGTAGCGCGTGACGGCCTGCTTATCCATGGCTGCGCGGGTTTCCGCGTAGAGGGCGTCCGTGGCGGCGAGGATCGCCTCGTCCTCGGCCGTGAAGACGGCTGGCTCGGGGATCCGGCCGTCGCAATTCTTGTAGATCATCGACAACGAGCGCTGCGCGAGGTTGCCGAGGTTGTTTGCGAGGTCCGCGTTGATGCGGTTGGCGATGGCCTCCGGCGAATAATTGCCGTCCTGGCCGAACATCACCTCGCGCAGGAAAAAGTAGCGCACCTGGTCGCGGCCGTAGGCGCGCACGAGATCGAACGGATCGACGACGTTGCCGACCGATTTCGACATCTTCTCGCCCTTGTTCAGCACGAAGCCGTGCGAGAAAATGCGCTTCGGCAATTCGATGCCGGCCGACATCAGGAACGCCGGCCAGTAGACGGCGTGGAAGCGCACGATGTCCTTGCCGATGACGTGCACGTCGGCGGGCCAGAAGCCAGCGCGATCTCCCTTCGGCATGTTGAGCAGGCCCGTGGCCGTCACGTAGTTCGTCAGCGCGTCGACCCAGACGTACATGACGTGGCCCGGTGCGTCGGGGACCGGGATGCCCCAGTCGAGCGTCGAGCGCGAGATGGAGAGGTCCTCGAGGCCGCTCCTCACAAAGCTCACGACCTCGTTCCGCCGCTCTGCCGGCAGGATGAAGTCGGGGTTCGCCTCGTAGTGCGCGAGCAGGCGCTCCTCGTAGGCCGAGAGGCGGAAGAAGTAGGTCTCCTCCTCGGTCCATTCGACGGGCGTGCCGGTCGGCGTCGCATAGCGCACGCCATCCTCGCGCACCTCCGTCTCGCTCTCCTTGTAGTAGGTCTCGTCGCGCACCGAGTACCAGCCGCCGTACGGCTTCCGGAAGATGTCGCCGGCCTTCTCCATGCGCCGCCAGATCTCGGCGCAGGTCTCGTAATGGCGCGGCTCGGTGGTGCGGATGAAGTCGTCGTTGGAAAGGCCGAGCACCGCGGCCATCTCGACGAAGCGGGCGGTGTTGCGGTCGGCGAGCGCGCGTGGCGCAAGACCCTCCTTCACGGCCGTCTGCTTCATCTTGAGACCGTGCTCGTCGGTGCCGGTGAGAAAGAACACGTCCTTGCCGTCGAGGCGCTCGAAGCGGGCGATGGCATCGGTAGCGATGGCCTCGTAGGCGTGCCCGATGTGGGGCACGCCGTTCGGGTACGAGATCGCGGTCGTGATGTAGAACTTCTTTCGGTCGCCCATAGGGCCTCGCTCAGTCGTCAATGACCAGGTTTTCATCGCTGGATGGATACGGGGACGAACCCGTCACATTCGCGCGTCGTGGATCGGCGCTCTCATTGACCAGGTCATTTCTCGCGCGAGCTTCCGAAGGAACGTCAGGAACGCGACGCCTGCTCCAAACGGGAGAAGACGTCGAGGATCAGGGCCTTGCGGTCGAGGTTCAGGGCCGCGGCATCGGCCTTGTCCGCGGCCACTCTTTCCCACAAGCCGGCCCAGGTGGCAAGCCGTGCGGGGCCGATCAGGCGGTGCGCGAGGGCGGCTTCCGGCGCCGGGCCGTCCCCGCGCGCTTCCGCGTCCACGAGGCGGGCAACGGCCCCCATCAGAAGCTCGAAGAAGAGCTCGTAGCGCTGCTCGGCGGCGGGGCTCGCAAGCTCGTCGCCCAATGCGTGAACGGCCCCCCAGTCCAGCACCGGAAGGCCGGCGAGCAGCGCCGAGATCCGCTCGTGCAGCACCACGCCTTTGGCCGCGTGCAGGGAGAGGAGCCGGCGCACGCTGCCTTCGGCGAGGCGGGCGAGACGCTCCCAGTCCGAGGGCGCCGGGGCGCCGGCCGCCACCTCGTCTCCGCTCGCGGCGAACGCCTGCGTCACGGCGCGGCGCAGGGCCTCCTCGCCGAGCGGCGCCAAGTCGAGCGTGCGCACGCGCGAGCGGATCGTCACCAGGAGACGGCCCGGGGCGGAGGCGACGAGCAGGAACACGGTGCGCGGCGGTGGCTCCTCGAGCGACTTCAGGAGCGCGTTGGCGGCGGAGACGTTGAGCTCCTCGGCGCGGTCGACGATGACGACGCGCCAGGCCTCCTCTCCGGCGGTGCGGCTGAGGAACGACTTCAGGCGGCGCACCTCGTCGACGGCGATGGCGGACGGGAAGCGCTTGGTCTTCTGATCCCAGACGCGGCGGATGACAAGCAGGCCGGGATGGGAGAGAGCGCGCACCTGGCGGGCGGCGCGGGTGTCGGGCGCGATGTCGAGCGTCCCGGGCGTGCGCTCGGCGGGATCGGCGAGGATGTAGCGCGCGAACTTATAAGCGAGCGTCGCCTTGCCGATGCCCTCGGCTCCCGTGATCAGCCAGCCGTGGTGCATGCGGCCGGAGGCGAACATCCGCTCGAGCGTCTCTTCCGCCGCCTCGTGTCCGTAGAGGCGCGCGGTTGCGCGCGGGTGCGGGAAGCCGTCGAGGCGGTCGGCCTCGGGCAACTCCTCGATCTCCTGGACGGCGGGCGCGCGGGCCATGGTCAGCTTGCCTCCCGACGGCGCGCGAATTCCCCTCCCCGTCTTGCCGAAGGCCGGTCTTCGACTCGACGTGGGGAAGAGTTAGGGGTAGGTGGACACCCAACGTCCGCGCTGCGGGTTCCCCCCCTCCTAACCTCCCCCACAAGGGGGGAGGGATGCCGTCGTGATTGAAATGCGCGCGTGGTCATCAGCGGGCTTCCGCGAGCAGGCGTGTCTCGACGGCGCGCCACACGTCGTCTGCGATCTCGCCGGGTGCGCGGTCGGCGTCGATGAGAAGGCAGCGTTCAGGCTCGGCGCGGGCGACGGTGCGGAACCCTTCCTGAAGCTGGCGATGGTAGCTCGCGCTCTCAGCGTCGAAGCGCGAAAGCGCGCCGCGGCTCGCCGTGCGCTGCAGTCCCGTTTCCGGCGGGAGGTCGAGCACGATCGTCAGGTCCGGGAAGGTCGGCGCGACGCTTCCGGCCTCGATGGCATCGATCAGGTCGCGCGGCACGCCGCCGAGGGCCCCCTGGTAGACGCGTGAGGAGTCGATGAAGCGGTCGCAGACGACCCAGGTGCCATGGGCGAGCGCGGGCCGGATCACCTCCGCCACGTGCTCGGCGCGGGCGGCGGCGAACAGGAGAAGCTCGGTGACCGGCACGGGCCGGGTGTCGAGCACGAGGGAGCGGACGGCCTCGCCGAGTGGCGTTCCGCCCGGCTCGCGCGTGACGACCGTCCCGAGGCCCGCCACGCGCAGGCGCTCGGCAAGCAGGCCCGCCTGCGTGGACTTGCCGGCGCCCTCGCCGCCTTCGAACGTGATGAACTTTCCTCGCTTCATTCCGCGGGACACTAGTCGGAGAAGACAACCGAGGGAAGCGCACAGAATGCCGTTAACCTGCGTCAGGCATCGATCCCAACGGTGGGCCGGGCGGACGGAGGACCTGAAAAATTCAGTCCCGATCCAGCAGGGCGCGGATGTCGGGCATGATCGCCAGGCCGAGGTGGAGAAGCGAGTCCACACCGCGCCAGTAGAAGCTCGCCTCGTCGACGTCGTTCTCCGCATAGAGCGGCGTCTCGCTGACGGCGATCGGCTCGCTGCTGCCCGGCACCATGCTGGTGACGCGGAAGACCGCCACATGGTCGCCCTTGCGCACCGGCGGTTTCAGCGGGCCCTCGTAGACGATCTCGCCGCGGATCTTCTGGTTCAGCGGGAATTTCGGGAGGATGACCTCGAGGTCGCCGTCGCCCGCCAGCGGCACGTAGAAATCCGTGCCGCCCCAGACGCGCGCATAGCCGACCGCCTCGCCGGCGTCGAACAGCTTGGCGCTGGCCACGCTCTTGATGCCCCACTCCAGCATGCGCCGTGTCTCGCTCTGGCGCTCCTTCTCCGTCTCGAAGCCCATGACGACGCCGATCAGGCGGCGGCCGTCCGAGACCGACGAGACCACCATGCCGTAGCCTGCCTCGCTCGTGTGCCCGGTCTTCATGCCGTCGACGCCGATATTGGCGGAAAGCAGCGGGTTGCGGTTGTAGAACTTGTGCTTGCGGTAATCGAACTGGCGCTGGCTAAAGACCTTGTAGCGGTCCGGGTAGGTCTTGATGATGTAGCGGGCGAGCTCGGCGAGCTCGCGGGCCGTCATCAGGTGCTCGGGGTCGGGAAGGCCGGTGGCGTTGCGGAACGTCGATTTCTCGAGGCCGATGCGGCGCGCCTCCGCCTCCATCATCTTGGCGAAGTTCTCGACCGATCCCGCGAGCCCTTCGGCAACCGTCATGGCGGCGTCGTTGCCGGACTGGACGGCGATACCCTGGATCAGCTCGCTGATGGGCGTCTTGTTGTTGATCGGGATGAACATCGCCGCGGTGCCGGAGGGCGCGCCGCCCTTGCGCCAGGCGTTCTCGCTGGTCTGGAACTCGGTCTCCAGCGTGACCTTGCCGTCCTTCAGCGCCTTGAAGAGCACGGCGAGCGTCATCAGCTTGCTCATGCTCGCGGGCGCCACCAACTCGTCGGCCGCCTTCTGGTAGATGATCGAGCCGGACTCGTAATCCATCAGGATCGCGTTCCTGGCGGTGGTGGAGAAGCCGCCGGACTGCTGTGCGCGGCCGGCGCCGGACAGGGCCGGCAGCACGGCCAGTATCGCGGCGGCAAGCGTCAGCAGGCGTCTCATGATCATCCGTTAACTATGGTGCCGGCGGGCCGCAAGTCAATGCGGGCATGGGGCTATTCGGACGCGTCGCTGGATGAGGACGTCCAGTCCTTGGCGTGCATGAAGATGGTGCCGTTCTCGAACGCGCGCGCGTCGTAGAACGGCAGCATGCGCTCGAAGCGGACCGTGACCGGCTTCGTGTCGTCGGCGGCGCCGCCCTTGAGGCTGGCCAACCCCCCGGTGTCGCGCGCCAGGGTCGCGGTCAGCGTGAACGCGTAGGGGCCGACCTCGCGGATGATCTGCTCCGGCTTCTCGTCGTCGCCGCGCGTGTAGAAAATGACGGATTCCGTGCGGCTCTCGCGCCCGGCGAGCGAAAGGGGGGCGAAGCCCGTGTAGCTCTTCGTGCGCGTGCGCTCCATGGACCAGACGCCGAGCTCGGCCGCGTAGAAGTTCTTCGTCTCGTTCGTTCGCGGATCGGTCACCGCGAGGTCCATGTGCAGGATGGTGCCGGTCTGCGCCCCCTCGTTGGTGATCGTGACGGGAACCTGGATCATCTCGAAATTGGTGTTGTTGTAGGGCGCGGCATAGTAGACGACGCGCGGCACGAACACGCGCAGCTCGGCGTTCCGGAGCGTCGTGTCCCAAAGGCTGTAGCCGGAAAAGAGCACGGCGACCGCCGAGAGCAGCCTGGCGCCGAGGCCCGCGGAGAATTGCCGCGCGTTGTCCGATGTGAAGCCGGCAGCATACACGGACGCCCCGGATCTCTCCCGAGCCATGGCGGTCCCTCCCTCATTCGTTCCCCGTCGCGCCCCGCACATGGCGAACCAATTCCGGCGAACGTGTGACCCGGCGAGGGGCTTCTCCTCGCCCTCTTGGGAGATGGGTAGGTTGAAAATCACCCGTTCGAGTAGGACGATGGCGACTGTTGCGGCGTAGCGGCGCTCGCCTTTATATCGTCGGCGTTACATCCAAAGCACGTCACCGATCCTCCGTGGGGAGACCTTGCGGACGAAAACAGAGTGACCGCCATTCCGGGGAACGCACCATGCCGAGCAGCAAGGTCATGTCAGCCGACGATGCCATCGCGCGCATCAGGGACCGCGACGTCATCGCCACGACGGGCTTCGTGCAAAGCTGCATCCCCGAGATGCTGCATGCCGCCCTCGAGAAGCGCTTCGTCGAAACGGGCGCGCCCCGCGACCTCACGCTCATCATGTGCGCGGGCGCCGGCGACAGCAAGGGGCTCGGCACGGGCCGGCTGCATCACGAGGGACTCCTGAAACGAGTCATCGCCGCCAACTTCGGCCGCATGCCGAAGGTCGCGCAGGCTGCGCAGGAGAGCAGGATCCAGGGCTACAACCTGCCCCAGGGCGTCATCTCCAAGCTCTACCGGAGCTGTGCTGCGGGCAGCCCGGGGCTGTTCACCAAGGTCGGGCTGCACACCTACGTCGACCCGCGCCTGGGCGGCGGCAAGGTCAACACCGCGACCAAGGAAGACCTCGTCAAACTGGTCGAGGTCGATGGCAAGGAATGGCTCTTCTACAAGGCGACGCCGATCAACGTCGCGCTGATCCGGGCGACGAGCGCCGATCCGCTCGGCAACCTCAGCATGGAGAGGGAGTGCCTGACGCTCGACGTGATGGCGCAGGCGATGGCCGCGCACAACAACGGCGGCGTCGTCATCGCGCAGGTCGAGCGCATCGTCGAAGCGGGCTTCATCAAGCCGAAGGACGTCAAGGTCCCGGGCATCCTCGTCGATTGCGTGGTGATCGCCGACCCGCCCGAGATGCACCGCATGAACTACGGCGTGATGTACGATCCCGGCCTCGCGGGTGAGGTGCGCGTCACGGTCGACAGCCTGCCGCGCATGGAGCTCGACGAGCGCAAGATCATCGCGCGGCGCGCGGCCTTCGAGCTGCCGCCGAACGGCGTCATCAACCTCGGCGTCGGCGCGCCCGACGGCGTGGCGAACGTCGCCAACGAGGAGAAGGTCACGCCCTACCTCGTCATGACGACGGAGGCGGGCGCGGTCGGCGGCGTGCTGGCGGGCGGATCGAGCTTCGGAGCGTCGGCCAACGCGCATGCGATCGTCGACCAGAACCAGATGTTCGATTTCTACCACGGCGGCGGCCTGGACCTCACCTGCCTCGGCATGGCGGAGTGCGACAGCCTCGGCAACGTCAACACCAGCAAGTTCGGCGGCCGGCTCAACGGCTGCGGCGGCTTCATCGACATCTCGCAGAACGCCCGTGCGGTGGTGTTCGCCGGCACGTTCACGGCGGGCGGGCTCGAGGTCACGATCGAGGACGGCAAGCTCAAGATCGTCAAGGAAGGCCGCGCGAGGAAGTTCGTCAATCAGGTCGAGCAGGTGACGTTCTCCGGGCCCTATGCGGCGCGCAAGCAGCAGCCGGTGATCTACGTGACCGAGCGCTGCGTGTTCCAGCTCACCGACCACGGTCTCGAGCTGATCGAGGTGGCGCCCGGCATCGACATCGAGCGGGACATCCTTCCGCACATGGCCTTCAAGCCGCACATCCACAAGCCGATAACGATGAATCCGGCGATCTTCCGCGATGCGCCGATGGGGCTCCTGGCCGACCTCCTCAACGAGAACCTCCACGAGCGCATCAGCTACGACGCGGCCCGCAACGTGCTGGCGATCAACCTCTCGGGCTGGAGCGCGCGCAAGAAGGCCGACGTCGACGATCTGCAGAAGGCGATCGTGGCGGCGAGCACGGCCGCCGGGCGGCGCGTCAACTCCATCGTCAACCAGGACGGCTGCCGCATCGCCGAAGACCTCTACGATGCGTATGCGGACATGGTCGCCTATGTGCACAAGCATCACTACGATCGCATGGCGCGCTATGCGACGAGCGCGCTCACGCGTGAGAAGCTGCAGGACGCACTCAGGCGGCGCGGGCTCGAGACGCGCGTGCACGAGCGCGCCGAGGATGCGCTCGCCGTGATCGAGCAGGAGCCGGCCTGATCCGAGGCGGGCTCGGCCTCAGACTACGACCTCGTCGTCGGGCGCGGGTGAGGCGAGCGCCTCCGACAGGATCTCGAGCGCCCTGGCGAGCTGCGCGCGGCTTCGTGCGGCGCCGAGCGCGAGGCGGATGGCGTTCGGCGGCGACGCATCGGTCGCGAACGCCTCCCCGGTGACGACGGCGAGGCCGCGCCCGTTGAGGTGGGCCGCAAAGCGCTGGGCCGGCCATCGCTGCGGCAACGGTAGCCAGACGTGAAGGCCGCCGGGGTGGGCCGCCAGGGGGTGTCCGGCGAGCGCCGCGCGGGCGAGCGCCTGCCGCGCCGCGGCTTCCGAGCGGATGGCGCCGACGATCGCGCCTGCGGTGCCGTCGCGCATCCAGAGCGTGGCGACGGCGGCCATCAGGGGCGCAGGCATCTGCAGCGTGGCGCGCAAGAGGCTCGCGAGCCGCGCGGCCGCCTCGGCATCCGGCACCACGACGAGCGAGGTGCGCAAGCCCGGCGCGATGCATTTCGAAAGGCTGGCGGCCAGGTACGCCCGCTCGGGGACCAGCGCCGAGACCGGCGTCTCGCCGGGGACGAGGAATGAATAGGGATCGTCCTCGATCAGCGTCAGGCCGCGCGCACGGATGACATCGGCGATGTGGCGCCGCCGTTCCGCCGGCATGGTCACGGTCGTTGGATTGTGCAGCGTCGGCATCAGGTAGACGAGCCGGGCCGTGCCGGTGCGGGCGGCCCGGTCCAGGGCGTCGGGGACGATCCCCTCCGCGTCCATCTCGACCCCGGCCAGCCGGAGGCCCGCGGCGGCGGCCGCGGCCTTGAGGCCGGGATAGCTCAGGCGCTCGGTCAGAACCGTATCGCCGGGGGCCGCGTGGGTGAGCAGGAGGCAGAAGAGCGCCGATTGCGTGCCGGGCACGAGGAGGACACGGGCTGCGGTCGCGGTCACGCCGGGAACGAGACCCTGGAGCCAGTCCGCGGCCGTCTGCCGTTCGGCTGCTGTGCCGCCGGGCTGCTGATAGGTGAGATAGGGCGCGATCCCCGACGAACCGCGAATGTCGGAGACCGCTTTCGCGAGCCGCCCGTCGAGGTCCGCTTCGATCGGCTGGGGTGGCAGGTTCATGGAGAGGTCGATGCCGGGTGCAGCACCCCGCACGGTCGCAGGCGGGTGGGCGCCCACGAACGTGCCGCGCCCGACCCTCGCCTCGACGAGTCCCTGGCGGCGGGCCTCGGCGAAGGCCCGCGTCACCGTCGTCAGGTCGACGCCGAGGGCGCGTGCGAGCGCGCGCTGGGTGGGAAGCGCCTGGCCCCGATGCAGGCGGCCGGCGGCGATGTCCTCAGCCAGCGCCGTCACGATGCGCTGGTACAGGGGGCCTTGGCGGTCGGTGATTGTAGGGGTCCAATCCATACAAGTAGGTCATATCGCGCGTTGCTGATCCATACAATCCACTCTATCCCTCCGCGGATCAAGGGCGTGAGCCCCGCATCGAGGAGGTTCCCAATGACTGCCGAAGAGCCGACCATGGCCGTTACCCTCGCCCGGGGCGCACGCTGCATGTGCCCCGCCTGCGGGACCGGCGCCCTGTTCCGCAAATACCTCAAGGTCGTCGATACGTGCGCGTCCTGCGGCGAGCCGCTCCATCACCACCGGGCCGACGACATGCCCGCCTATATCGTGATGTCGATCGTCGGGCACATCGTGGTCGGGCTCGTGCTCTGGGCCGAGTTCCGCTACGGCTGGCCGGTCTGGCTCCACCTCTCGCTCTGGCTGCCGCTGACCGTCGTGCTGACGCTCGCGCTCCTGCAGCCGGTCAAGGGCTTCATCGTGGCGCTGCAGTGGGCGCTCAGGATGCATGGCTTCGGGACGAGCCGCGGTCCACGTCCGGCCCCGGCGGCCGTTTCCGCCAACTGACGCCGCCCGCGCGCCCTCCTCTGCGCGGGAGGGATTGAGGACGTCGCGGCCACGTGCGCACTGGCGCCGTCTTGCCGGCGCGCCTAAAAGGCGCGTTCCAAACGAAAGCGTCGTCCCGTGAGCAGTCCGTCCACCAGCCTGCCGTTGCGCCATGCGCTGCTCGCGCTCGCGGTGACGGCCGTCTGGGGATCGAACTTCGTCGTCATCCACATCGGGCTCACGCATCTGCCGCCGCTGCTGTTCGCGTCGCTGCGGTTCCTCTGCTCGCTCCTGCCTGCCGTGCTGATCCTCAAGCGGCCGGCCGTGCCGTGGCGCAATCTTGCGGGCTACGGGTTGCTGGTCGGAGGCGGCCAGTTCGGTATCCTCTACATCGCCATGAACGGGCTCGTCACGCCGGGCCTCGCCTCGCTCGTCATCCAGACACAGGTATTCTTCACGATCGGGCTCGCGATGGCGATCAGCGGCGAACGCGTCCGGCCGTTCCAGGTCGTCGCGCTGCTGATCACGCTCGCGGGGCTCGCGATCATCCTCGTCCACACCGACGGCGCGACGACGCCGCTCGGGATCGTGCTGGTGCTGATCGCCGCTGCCGCCTGGGCGGGCAGCAACATCGTCGTGCGCGCGACTCCGGCCGCGGACATGCTGGCCTATGTCGTATGGGCGAGCCTGTTCTCGCTGCCGCCGCTCCTCGCGCTCTCGCTCGCGTTCGAGGGATGGCTGGCGATCCGCGACGGGCTCATTCAGGCCGACGCCGCGACCTGGGGCGCCGTGCTCTGGCAGGCGGTCGGCAACACGCTCTTCGGCTTTGCCACGTGGAGCTGGCTGCTGGCGCGCCATCCCGTGGCGACCGTCGCGCCGATGGCATTGCTCGTCCCGGTGTTCGGCATCGGCGCCTCGGTGCTTTGGCTCGGCGAGCCGTTGCAGGACTGGAAGCTCACCGCGGCGGGGCTGGTGATGGCGGGGCTCGCGCTCAACCTCCTGTGGCCGCGGCTTGCGGGGCGGCGTGTGCCTCGGATGTCCTAGGCACGGTAAAGCCGCCCTCGGCGACCATGCGGGCAAACAGGCCCTGCCCCTGGGCAAGCTCGCGGAAGCGGCCCTGCTCGACGATGCGGCCCTGATCGAGCACCAAGATCCTGTCGGCGTTGGCCACCGTCGAGAGCCGGTGCGCGATGATGAAAGTTGTACGGCCCGCGCGGAGACGGTCGAGCGCGCGCTTGATGCGGGCTTCCGTCTCGGCATCGAGCGCGCTTGTCGCCTCGTCCAGCACGAGGATCGGCGCGTCCTTGAGGATGGCCCGCGCGATGGCGAGGCGCTGACGCTCGCCGCCCGAGAGCGCGACGCCGCGCTCGCCGATGACGAAGCCGTAGCCGTCGGGCTTCCTCAGGATGAACTCATGCGCTTCGGCGAGGCGTGCGGCCTCCTCGACCTCGGCGAGCGTCGCGCCCGGGCGGCCGATGGCGATGTTGTCGCCGATGGAGCGGTTGAAGAGGCCCGCATCCTGGAACACGACCGACACCTGCTGGCGAAGCGACGCCAACGTCACGTCGGCGATGTCGGTGCCGTCGATCAGGATGCGGCCGGCATCCGGAGCGCGAAGCCGCATGAGCAGCGAGAGCGTCGTCGATTTGCCCGAACCCGTCGGGCCGACGAGCGCCACCGTCTCGCCCGGCGCGGCGGCGAGCGCGATGTCGTGCACGCCCTGCTCCGTGCCCGGGAAACGAAAGCTCACACCCTCGTAGCGCACATCGCCCTTCACGGGCGGGAGCGGCGGCGCATCGGGTTTCTCGGCGATGCCGACCGGCTCGTCGAGGAGCGCGAAATAGGCTTCGAACGTCGGCCGGCGCCGATGCATGGCGGTGACGAAGCCCGCAATCTGATCGAGCTTGGAGATCAGAAGATTGGCAAAGCCGACAAACGAGACGATGGCGCCGACGGACAGCTCGCCGCGTCCCGCCAGCACCGCGCCGAGCGCGAACACGGCGACCATGGTGATCGTCGCCGCCGCGCGCTGCAGCACGGTGAGAATGCCCCACCAAGTCAGAACCGGGTACTGCGCGGCCAGAAGATCGCTCATGACGGCGCGCATGGCCTCGCTCTCGGCCTTGAGGCGCGCGAAGCTCTGCACCACCGTGACATTGCCGATGACATCACCGACGCGGCCGTAGACCGCTGCGTTGTAGCGCTCGACGTTCGACTGGCCGTCCTTGGTCTTCTGCATGACGAGCGTGTTCATCACCACGTAGGCGACCGCGAGCAGGGCCAGGATCGCGGCCATGCGCATGTCCATGCCGATGGCCGTCGGCACCAGCAGCACGATGCCGGCGACGGCCGTCAGCTGCTCGCGCATGGCGCCGAGCCAGAGCCAGAAGAGCGCGTCCGTGCCCTGGATGACGGAGCGGACGACGGCGCCCGAGCCGCGGTCGGCGTGGTAGCCTTGCGGCAGCGCCATGGCTCGGTCGAAAGCCTCCGCCATGGCGGCGAGGTGGCGGCGGTGGGCGAGGCGGTCGGCCAGCACGGCGACGACCACGCTCGCGAGGATGCCGAAAAGCCCGAGGGCGGCCCAGAGCGCGATGGTGGGAAAAGCCTCGTTTCCGCGCGCGAGCGCGTCGACGACGCGGCCGAGCAGGATCGGCTCGGCGAGTTGCACGACGCCGATGACGACGGAGGCGGCCGCCAGCACCAGCGCGAGCCCCTTCTCCGCCCCGAGCATGCCGAGTGCGCGCGTATAGAGGGCGATGAGCTTCATGGTAACCGCCGTGCCTTCCCTTCCCGCCGCGAAACCTAGAGCCTGTTCGCCTCTGACAGACTCAGAGGCGAGGCTCTATGTTTTTGGCTTGCCGCGTTTTCTTAACGCGAAGTGGTGTCCACTTCGCTTGAAAACGCTTTAGCGTACCGGGGCTCGCCTCGCGACGCCGCCCGCGGTCGCGGGGCGCCTCCTGTGGCGGGCGGATCAGGCAGGCTGATGGCGGGGCGCCGAAATTCTGATCGCTCGGGGACGGTCGCCTGCTGCTAATCTCCGTCCCAAGACAGAAACTCCAGGGACGGACTTCCCATGCCCACGAAGCTCATGCTCGGCTGCGCGGCGCTGCTCGCGCTCACTTTCTCTGCCGCGCCGCCCGCCGCTGCCCAGGATCTTCTGCAGTATATCGACAGGACGTCGGACGCCTTCACCAAGGCGGACATGACGCGGGCCGACGTCGAAGCGCTGATCGCGGCAGCCGGAACGTCAGGCGGCGTCGAGCTCAACGGCCGCGGGCTCAACCGCCTCGACCTCTCGGGTCTCGATCTCCACGGCGCGAACCTGCAGGCCGCGCGTCTCAACGGCACCAAGCTGGCCGGCGCAAACCTCTCGGGCGCCACACTCGATCAGGCGTGGGGGCTCGAAGCCGACCTCACGGGCGCCAACCTCAAAGGCGCGAGCCTCGTCTCGGCCCAGCTCCAGGGCGCCACGCTCGACCGCGCCAACCTTTCGCATGCCCGCGTCGCCAGCGATCTGACACAGGCGAGCCTCGTTCAGGCGATCCTCGACGGCGTCAACATGACGAATGGCGTTCCGGCGCGTGCGAGCCGCCGTCATCCGTTCGTGCTGCGCTCGGCGAAGCTCGACGGCGCGAAGGTGACGAACGCGGGGCTAATCGGCGCCGTGCTCGAATTCGCTTCGCTGAAGGACGCCGACCTCTCGGGCAGCATTCTCGCCGGCGCCGGGCTCGCGGGCGCCGACTTCACCGGCGCCAACGTGGCGAAGGCCGATTTCAACGGCGCGGACCTCGCCTCCGCGCATCTCGAGCACGTCGTCGGGCGCGACGCGATCGTGAACCTCGACAAGGCGCGCAACGTCGAGCAGGCGTACACGAAATAAATCTGCCGGCGGCGTGCGCCGCATGTGAGGTTCGTGCGTTGAGAGCGCATGAAACCGCAAGCGGCCCCTTCGAGAGCCCCCGCGCCGGCCGAGGCGCTGACCGGGGTTCGCACCCTGGCCGAGCTCAATGCGATCATCTCGGCGGCGGATCCCAACGTGCCGGGCGGCACGCGCGCCGTGCTCGGCGAAGGCCCGCTCCATCCCGCGCTCGCCTTCGTCGGCGAGCAGCCGGGCGACCAGGAGGATCTTCAGGGCCGGCCGTTCGTCGGCCCGGCTGGCGAGCTTTTGACCCGTGCGATGGGGGATGCAGGGATCCGCCGCGAGGCGTCCTACGTCACGAACGCCGTCAAGCACTTCAAGTTCGAGCAACGCGGCAAGCGCCGGCTGCACCAGAAGCCGACGGCGGGCGAAGTCAGCCATTATCGCTGGTGGCTCAAGCGCGAGCTGGAAATCGTTGCGCCGAAGCTCGTCGTGGCGCTCGGGGCAACGGCGGTGCTCGCGCTCGCCGGCAAGGCGCTGCCCGTCACCAAGCTCCGCGGCGCGTTCCGCTTCGACGGCGTTCTGGGCTACATCACCGTGCATCCGTCGTATCTCTTGCGCATTCCGGACGCCGCGGCGAAGCGCGCGGCTTATGACGCGTTCGTGGCCGATCTCAAGGCTGCGCGCGTGCTCGCTAATCGCGGTCCGGCGCACCGGGCGGAAAGAAGCGGCGGAAGGGACGCGCCTCCTCGACGCAGCGCGCAACCGACGGGCGCGCGAGGAGGCGGGCGCGGTACGCCTTGAGCGTTGCGCGGGCAGCCGGGATCTCGTGCACCCAGTCGGCATAGAAGAGCGACGGCGCGGCGGCGCAATCTGCGAGTGTGAAGGCGTCGCCAATCGCCCACTTCCGACCGGCAAGCTTTTCGTCGAGCCAGCCGTAGATCGTGTCGAGCAGGTCGCGGGCCTGGCGGACGCCATAGGCGTCGCGGTCGGCCTGGGGCCGCAGGTGATCGAGCACGATCTTCTGCATGGGCGTCATGACGTAATTGTCGAAGACGCGGTCCATCATGCGTGCTTCCAGCGCCGCGTCGGGATCCTCCGGGACGAGCCGCACGGGGCCTGGATGGTGCCGGTCCAGGTGCTCGATGATGGTCGAGGATTCGAGCACCGTGCGGCCGCCGTCGACGAGCACCGGCATCCGCTTCACGGGCCAGAGCGCCGCCCACGCCTCCCCGGCCGCCGGGTCCTCGGGGCCGAGCTCGCGATACGCGAACGCCGTCGCGTTCTCGTAGAGCGCGATCAGCACCTTCTGGCAGTAGGACGAGAACGGGTGGGCGTAGAGCGTCGGCGCCATAGGGTCAGCCTTTCTCATCGACCGCGCTTCTCCGAGGATCGCCGGGCCTACCGCTCGAAGCGCTTGAACTTGATGCGGTGGGGCGCGCTTTCGTTGGCGCCGGCGACTCCGCTCCGCGGAGCCGGCCGCCGGCGCGGATTTACCGCTCGAAGCGCTTGAATTTGATGCGATGTGGCTCCACGGCGGCGTCGCCGAGGCGGCGCTTCTTGTCCTCCTCATAGGCCTCGAAGTTGCCTTCGAACCATTCGACGTGGCTGTCGCCCTCGAAGGCCAGGATGTGGGTCGCCAGGCGGTCGAGGAAGAAGCGGTCGTGCGAGATCACGACGGCGCAGCCGGGGAAGTCCTCGAGGGCGGCTTCGAGGGCGCCCAGCGTCTCGGTGTCGAGGTCGTTGGTCGGCTCGTCGAGGAGCAGCAGGTTGCCGCCCTCCTTCAGCATCTTGGCCAAGTGCACGCGGTTTCTCTCGCCGCCCGAGAGCAGGCCGACCTTCTTCTGCTGGTCCGGCCCCTTGAAGTTGAACCAGCCGCAGTAGGCGCGCGAGCTCATCTCGCGCTTGTCGCCGAACTTCATGATATCGAGGCCGCCCGAGATCTCCTCCCAGACGGTCTTCTTGTCGTCGAGGTGGCTGCGCGACTGGTCGACGTAGGAGAGCTTCACCGTCGGGCCGAGCTTGATGGTGCCCTTGTCGGGTTGCTCCGCCCCGGTCAGCATCTTGAACAGCGTCGTCTTGCCGGCGCCGTTGGGGCCGATGACGCCGACGATGCCGCCCGGCGGCAGCTTGAAGGAGAGGTCATCGATCAACAGGCGGTCGCCGAAGGCTTTGGAGAGGCCCTCCGCCTCGATGACCATGTCGCCCAGGCGCGGGCCGGCCGCGATCTGGAACGACGCCTTGCCAACCTCCTCGCGTCCGGCCTGCTCGACGAGCTTGTCGTAGGCGGCGATACGCGCCTTTGATTTCGCCTGGCGGGCCTTGGGCGAGGAGCGGATCCATTCCAGCTCGCGCGCCATCTGCTTCTGGCGGCCTTCCTCGGCGGCCTTCTCGCTCTCGGCGCGCTTGGCCTTCTGCTCGAGCCAGCTCGAATAGTTGCCCTTCCACGGCACGCCCTGGCCGCGGTCCAGCTCCAGCGTCCAGTCGGTGAGGTTGTCGAGGAAGTAGCGGTCGTGGGTGACGAGGATCACGCAGCCCGTGTACTCCTTGAGGAAGTGCTCGAGCCAGGCGACGCTCTCGGCGTCGAGGTGGTTGGTGGGCTCGTCGAGCAGCAGGATGTCCGGCTTCGACAGCAGGAGCCGCGTCAGCGCTACGCGGCGCTTCTCGCCGCCCGAGAGCTTGGTTACGTCCGCCTCACCCGGCGGGCAGCGCAGCGCGTCGAGCGCCTGCTCGACCTGGGTGTCGAGGTCCCACAGGCCAAGCGCGTCGATCTGGTCCTGGAGCGCCGTCATCTCATCGGCGGTCTCCTCAGAGTAGTTGGCGGCGATCTCGTTGTAGCGGTCGAGGATGGCCTTCTTCTCCGCGACGCCTTCCATGGCGTTGCCGAGCACGTCCTTCTCGGGATCGAGCTCCGGCTCCTGCGGCAGATAGCCGACCTTGATGCCGTCGGCGGCGCGCGCTTCGCCGAGGAAGTCGTCGACGGTGCCGGACATGATCTTCAGGAGCGTGGACTTGCCGGCGCCGTTCAGGCCCACGACGCCGATCTTGGCGCCCGGCAGGAACGACAGCGAGATGTCCTTCAGGACCTGCTTGCCCCCCGGATAGGCCTTGGAGAGCTTGTGCATGTGATAGACGTACTGATGGGCTGCGGCCATTGGGGGCGCCTCTCTGGTCGAAGAATTCGGGATTGGAGCGTCTTCTAGCGGATCACGCGACGGATCTCAACGTCAGCCTCAGTTCTTCGACGGTACATGGACCTGCATCGGAGGAGGGGGTAGTATGTTGAGCATGGGTACGCTGAAGGTCGCGCAACAGCTGGAAAAGGCAGGGCTTCCCACGCCCCAGGCCGAGGCGGTCAGCCGGATTGTCAACGATCTCGGCCGGGCCGATCTCGTAACCAAGGATCACCTCGATGTCCGGCTCCTCCAGCACACGCTTGCGACTATCGCTGCGTTTGCCATGATCGCCGGCATGTTCAAACTCTTCAGTTGAGCGCCGTCCGGCCTCACACATTCGAGACGCCGGTGAAGAAGTAGCGGCCGAGGCCGATGGTAAAGATCAGCCAGCCCCACAGCGTATGCTCGACGAACACCGCCCAGAACGAGCGCGTCACCGCGTAGCGCGCGGCCAGGATCAGGCCGCCGAGGGCCGTCGCGGCAATGGCAAAGGCGGAGTTCATCACGATGTGCGCGAAGCCGAAGAGCAGGCCGTTCACGATCACGATCAGCCACGCGTGCGGGCCGAACAGCGGTCCGTAGCGATGGAAGAAGAACGAGCGGTAGAGTAATTCCTGCGCGGCCACCGAGAACAATGGATAGGCGATCATGATGCGCCAATAGGTCTCGGGGCGGTTGGCGGGGAATTCGAGAAACCAGCTTGGATGCGCGTGCCTCACCCAGAGGGCGGCGGCGCTGCCGGCGATCAGGAAGATCATCGCGATCGTCAGCGCGTTGCGCCTGCCGATGCCGCGCGCGAGCTCGTCGCGGAGGCGGAACGTCGGATCGATCAGGAGCAGGACGACGGCGACGACGAGCACCGGCACGAGGGCGACGAAGATCGGGATCCTGGTTCCTGGCGGGATGTAGTCGGAGAGCAGCGGAATGCGCTCGCCGTGCACGAGCCAGCGCATGACGACGGGGGCGAG
The DNA here is from genome assembly GCF_036833075.1 of Hyphomicrobium sp. GTDB lineage: Bacteria > Pseudomonadota > Alphaproteobacteria > Rhizobiales > Hyphomicrobiaceae > Hyphomicrobium_C. The sequence continues at coordinate 84,715 of NZ_DAITQL010000003.1, read as the reverse complement.
CCCGAACAGGATCGCCATCTCGATCCACCGCCAGAGGCGCAGAGGACGCGACGGCGCGGGCGTGCCGGAACGCGTGCCGCCGGCCCGGATGAGAGGCGGCGCCGGTGCCATGGCGGTCATCGGGTCTCCACGCGGGGGTGCATTCGCGCCGGTCACGTCAAGCCCGGAAACAGGGTGCGGCGGCGCTGCCAGCGGCGCGCGATCTCGTCGGCGATCGCGCACGCGGCATAGACCGGCGCGTAGCTCCAAACCTCGAGCGCGGCGAAGCGCTCGGGCGCCGGGCGCGTCACGCCCCTGGTTTCGAGCGCTGCGTGGAAGGCGTCGAACTTCGTGGCTCCCCCGTCGGGGGCGAAGACGTAGATGGGCCGGCCGGTCGCCGCGGCTTCGCCCGTCATGTTGATGCTGTCGGCGGTGACCAGGAACGCATCGGCTTTGGCGAGGAACTGCGGATACGGGTTGTCTCCTTCGCCTTTCCAGAGCACGGCTGGCGTTCCGGCGACGGTGGCTTCGAGGGCGGCGATGAGGTCGGGCGGCGTGCGGCGCGAGGTGGTGATCATGAGCCCCGCGCCGAGGTCTGCGAGCGAGTGTACGAGGCGCGCAAATCCGGCGACGACCGGCGGGGGATAGCGGTAGCGCTCGTTCGGCCCCCCGACCAGGACGGCCACGCGCGGCGCCGGGAGGGCATCGAGCGCGGGGTCGGGATGCGCGCGGATGTCCGCGAGACGCGCCGGCGAGAGCGGGTGCGGGGCAGTGAGCGTCGCGATCACGTTCGGGCCGCGCCGTTTGTCGTGCTCGGGCACCCAGAAGAGGTCGGCCGAGCCCGGCCCGGTCTTGGGATCCATCATGACGACGGTATAGGTCTTGAAGCCCGCCTTGCGCTTCAGCGCGCGGATGTAGGGCGTCGTCGTGCGGCCGGCGGCGAGCGCGATCTCGGGCCATGGCGGGGCGAAGAGGGATCCCGGCTCGCCGAAGCGCTCGCGCGGGGCGACCGGGCCCCACGGGGCCATCGCCTTCCAGAGGCCGGAGGGCGCCACGCGCTTCCATTCGACCGACAGCTCGAGGGCATCGGCCACGCCCCGGCAGAGCGCCTCGTGGCCGGCCTTGCCGTCGCTGATGATCCAGGCTTTGGCGCCGGCGAGCGGTCGCGCGGGGCTGTCCTGCGTCGGGCCGGCAACGGGGGTGGGGCTGCTCATGCCGGCCACCTTCTGCGGTCCGTCGCCGGCTGTCGAGTCCCGGCTACGGCTGCACATTGCGCAATTGTACGCACGGAAGTTGTGATAAATCTTTGCATTCGTTGCGCAGGTGCCTTAAGCGCGGTTGGTGCTGATTGAATCGGATCCGCGCGCCAAGCTTTTGACGAGACTTGGGATTCAGTTTCGACCATCAGGAGAGACCGTTCATGGCGCTTCGTCTCGACGCAACAGACCGGCGCATCCTGCGTGAGCTGATGGCCGACGGTGCCCTGACCAACGTGGCGCTGGCGCAGCGCGTGGGGCTTTCAGCCCCGCCGTGCCTCAGGCGCGTGCGGGCGCTCGAGGATGCGGGCGTCATCCAGGGCTATACGGCGCTGGTCGACGAGCGCGCGCTCGGCTTCGCGCTCACGGCGTTCGCCATGGTCGGGTTGTACAGCCAGGCGGAGCCCGACCTCAACGCGTTCGAGAACCGCGTGCTCGGCTGGCCCATCGTGCGCGAGGCGTACATGCTTTCCGGCGAGAGCGATTACATCCTGAAGTGCGTGGCGCCCGACCTGCCCGCGTTTCAGGACTTCGTACTCAAGGTGCTGACGGCCGCTCCCAATGTGGCGAGCGTCAAGACGATGCTCGCCATCCGGCGCGCCAAGCTGGCGCCGGGCGTAACGCTGACCGGGCCGGAGGAGGCGTAGATCGTCGCCTTCCTCCGGGTACGCGCGCCTCAGACCGGCAACACGCTGCGGATCTGCGTCTCGTACTGCTCGACTGCATCGAGCGCGCGCGCCTTCATGACCGGGTCGGCATGCCCGGGCATCGAGGTGAACCCCTCGACGGCCTCGCGCGCGTTGGCGATGATCTTGGTCGCCGCCCGCTGCGGGCTCAGCTCCTTGAGCGTCATCGATTGCAGGAGCTGCGTCAGCAGCACGCCCGTCGCGAGCGAGAGCCCGGAGAGCTCGGAGACCTGGCGCCTGAGCTCGGCGATGGCCTCGTCGGTGGATGTCGTGTCGGTCATGTCGTGAACTCCGTTCTCGCCTCGTTGCGGCCGACGCCGCCCTCCCCCGAAGGGGCGCGACGCCGCAAGTCCCCTCGGTATGAGCAAAAAGCCGGCGTGCGCGCAAGCCCGCAGGCGGGGCGCTTACCTCGGATCCGTCCGAATCCCGCATTCCCGAGCCGCCCCCGGCCGGCTTCCCTCGATCTCCCCGGGCTTCACGCCTCCGGCCGCCTTCTCTCCCCATCGGGAAAATTACAGACGTGCGTGGCGCCCCTGTATGCCGCATACCAGACCCCCCGGGCGCAATGCTATCCGGCCGCCCGCGGCATATATTCGCCGCAGCAACCGCAAGGGCCTACACGCATGTCTGCCGATCTCGACCGCTCGCCATTGCGCACCCTCGCCACGCTGATCTTCGGATCCCGCTGGCTGCAGGTCCCGCTCTACCTGGGGCTGATCATCGCCCAGGGCGTCTACGTGTTCCTGTTCATGAAGGAGCTGATCCACCTCCTGGCCCACGCCACGGACTTCGGCGAGCAGCAGATCATGCTGATCGTGCTCGGCCTGATCGACGTGGTGATGATCTCAAACCTGCTCGTGATGGTCATCGTCGGCGGCTACGAGACCTTCGTCTCCCGCCTGCGCCTGCAGGACCATCCCGACCAGCCCGAATGGCTCGACCACGTCAACGCCAGCGTGCTCAAGATCAAGCTCGCCATGGCCATCATCGGCATCTCGTCGATCCACCTGCTCAAGACGTTCATCGAGGCCGGCAACCTCGGCATGGAAGGCGCAAAGCTCACAGAGGCTGGCGTGATGTGGCAGACCATCATCCACGTCACCTTCATCCTGTCCGCCATCGGCATCGCCTATGTCGATCACCTCAGCCATGCGCACGCGAGGCCCAAGCCGGCCGAGCACTGAACGGAAAAAAGGCGGGGCACCGCAAGGGAACCCCGCCTCCGTTTCTGCTCGTCCGAGCCCGCCGGCGCTTTATTTCAGCAAAGCGTCGATCTCTTTCGCGGTCGCTTCGGCCTCCGCGAACTTGCTTTCGCTGCATTGGCCCTCGAGCTTGCCGATCAACTCGTCGACTTTTATGGCCTGGGCCTCGGGGAGCTTCTGTCCCGCGGCCTTCTCGGCGTAGCTGTAGGCGAGCTGGTTGCAGGCATCCTGGTCGGCCGGCGGGGCCGCCAGTGCGGGCGCGACCGTCAGAGTGGCCGCCAAGGCCGCTGCGGCGGCAGTCGATTTGCGCATCGTAAGTGGTCCTCCATGGGAGATTTCAGCTTCGCGGCCGTCGCCGAACGGCCGCTTCTGGATCAGGAAATCGATTGCCTACCGGCGCCCGGAGCCCGGACCGGGGCCGCCCCCGAACCCGCCGCCGCCTTCGGTCGCAAGCACGCACACTTCGGGGCCTTTCTTGAGCGCGAGCGAGGGAATGTACTCGAGGTCGATGCGCTCGATCACGCGCCGGCGTCCGTCGAGATCGAAGGGCCGCGTCTCCGTTCCCTTCGGAATCGCGGCGCGCACGTCGAAGGTCTGCGTGGAGCGGTCGCCGAAGGTGACGCGCACCTTGTTGAGCCGAAGCGTCGCGTCCTTGACCTGCAGCTTGATGGCCCGGAAGGCGCCTTCACGCCGTCCGACGCGGATCGTGTCGCTGGTATCGAGGAAGCCCACGCGCTGGCAGCCGAGCACGTCCCAGCGCGCCTCGCGCTGCCGCTCGCCATAGAAATCGATCTTCACCGGCCCGAACGCGCGATAGGCGATCTCGATGCGCTCGATGACGGTCGCGCGCCCCGGAAGGTCAATGGGTCGCGACCGGGACCCGGCCTTGAACACCTCGCCGACGCGGAGCACGTCGCTCCCGCCGCCGCCACCGTAATAGATCCTGAGCTCCTCCACGCGGGCATCGCCGCCCGTGACGGTGAAGCCGATCGAGCTGAACCGCCCTTCGCGGCGCCCGACGTCGATCGTGTCGCGCTCGATGCGGGTACCGATCTGGGCCGTGCCCAACAGGTCCCAATCGGCACGGTTGTCCGGCCGCCAGTCCTCGGAGCGGCGCTGTGCCTCGGCGCTCGCGAGAGGCATCAAAAGCGCGACCGCCGACACGATCGCAAGCAGAATTCTTTTCGGCATCGAACGTCTCCTCGGGTCTCCCGGCGCGGCTTTGCGCCCCCTGGAACGGCAGGCGCGAACCGCGTGCGCGAGCTAGCATTCCGTTTAGGTCCAAACAATGTCGGTTTGCGCTTCGGATCGGAAAGTTTTTGCGCGGCCTGAGGCCGCCCCTCAGCCCGCGCCACACCACGGCCTCGGGAGTCGTGCTAAAGAGCTGCCGGCTTCAGAGAGGGCCAGCCAACAGGGATCCATGCCATGAAACGAATTCTCGCCATTGCGTCGCTCGCCGCAAGCCTCGCCGCGGGCACCGCTATTGCCGAGGTCAACGACGCGGTGCGCAACGCCTGCCGCGACGACTACCACAAGCATTGCGACAGCCTCGAGGTCGGCAGCGAGGAGCTGCGCGCCTGCATGCGCTCCAAGGCCACCGACCTGTCAAAGGAGTGCCTGAAGGCGCTGGTGACCAACAACGAGGTCACGCAGGAGGACATTGAGAACTACCTCAAGGAAATGGAAGCGCAGGCCAAGAACCAGTAGGCTCGCGGCCGCGATTTCCAAGGCTGCAGAAAGAAAGTGAGACACGTATGCGGATACCAATGCGCGCCGGTGCGTTTGTGGCGTTTGCCTTTGCCGTGGCGCTGAGCGCCCTCGCCGCGGGTGCGGCGGCCCCTGCCGCGGCGGAAGAAACGACGACGGCCTCGGGCCTCAAGATCATCGACACGACGGTCGGCACGGGCGCGACGCCTCAGAAGGGCCAGACCGGCGTCGTGCACTATACGGGCTGGCTCTACGAGGACGGCAAGAAGGGGACGAAGTTCGACAGCTCCGTCGACCGCGGCGAGCCCTTCGCGTTCTCGGTCGGCACCGGACAGGTGATTGCCGGCTGGGACGAAGGCGTGTCGACGATGAAGGTCGGCGGCAAGCGCACGCTGATCATCCCGCCGCAGCTCGGCTACGGCGCGCGCGGCGCAGGCGGCGTCATTCCGCCCAACGCGACGCTTCTGTTCGACGTCGAGCTTCTCGACGTGAAATAGGCCGGGACGGGCGCGGCTCGCGGGAGATCGCGGGCCACGCTCGTGCTCGACGCCTGTCATCCGAGCGCGCGCAGGCCTGCATCGGCTTTTGTCGCCGTGCGCCCCCCGGAAGCCCTTGGCGGGCGGATGTTCCACCACTGCCACTGCTCGGGATGCTCGCGGATCCAGGCGTCGAACTGGCGGAAGATCAACTCCGTCGCCCGATGCGCGTCGCGCCGCTTGTCGTCGCTCACCGGCATGTCGAGGCGGACGGCGTCGAGGCGGAACCGGCTTTGCGCCCCGAGACGCACCGTCCGCGCCACCCATAGCCACGCGTCGGTGTGGCGGGCGATCAGCGCCGGGACGTACGAGACGCGGACGGACTGTCCGAGGAACGTCACGTCGACCCCGCGCCGGTCCACATGATCGCAGACGAAGCCGAGCCATCCGCCGCCGCGCACGAAATCGATCAATCCCTTCGCGGCCCGCGGCCCGTCCTCCTTGCCTTTCGCGAAAAGGCCGCCGCTGAACAGGGCGGTGCGCCGCGACCGCACGAGCCTGTCGATGTACGGGTTGGCCAGCGGCCGGTAGACGGCGGCCGGATCGCCGCCAAGCAGCTTCACGGGCCAGATCGTGAGCTCCCAGTTCCCGAGATGCGGCGTCGCGCCGACCTGCGGCACGCGCTCCCGCACGGCCGCCTCGAGCCCCTGGGTTCCGCGGATGTCGATGCGGGCTGGGTCGGCGATCACGCGGTCGATGAGCATGAGCTCGGCGGCGATGCGGCCCATGTTGTCCCACATCGCGTGCGCGATGCGTGCATGCTCGGCGGGGCTGCGGTCGGGAAAGGCAATGGCGAGGTTCCTGAGGCTCTGCCCGTGACGGCGCGTCCGCGGTCCGATGAGCCGCGCGAGCCAGGCCAGGACGCTGGCCGACGCGTCGACGCCGGCCAGGCGCATCGCGCTCATGGCCAGCACGAGGGCGCCGTACTCGCAGCGGTGACGGAGGGATTTGAGTGACACGTGCCGCTCTCCGGCGGTCAGATCGAACGGGGATCCCGCGTCTCTTTGCAACCTTGTATCGAGGTGCGACGCGAATGGACGAGGACGCGCTGCGGCCGCGGCACCTCGGGGAGAGGCGCCACAGCGGCCGCTGCGGGCCGATCGTATCAAACGCTCCCCGGAGTTCAAACGCGCCCTGTGGACGGGCCGCGAGGCCCGGATCAGTCCGCCTTGCGCGCGCCTTCTCCCTTCCGGCCTGTTCCCCGCGGAATAGCGCCTCCCGGCCGCCGCCGCCAAAGATCCCCCATCGACATTGCGAGAGACACCCTTGCGATACGGAGAGGATGGGCCATGTTTCCAAGCATTCGCACATTGACGCTCGCGGCCGCGGGCGCGTTGATCTGGACCTCGGGCTCCGAGGCCGCGACGAGCGACCCGACCGGCATCTGGTTCGACCACAACGGACGCGGCGCCGTCGAGATTGCGCCGTGCGCCGGCGGTCCGGGCCTCTGCGGCACCGTGGTCCACATCACGGACGCCGCCAACGCCAAGCGCTGCGGCATGCAAATTCTCGGCAACGTCACGCCGGACGGCGGCGGCTGGATCTACAGCCCCGACCGCGGCAGGAAATACAGCGTGGCGCTGACCCGCTTGAGCGACGACAAACTGCGCGTGGTCGGCAACGCCGGCTCGTTCTTCAGCAAGACCTTCACCTGGAAGCGCGCGCCCGACAGTATCGCGCGCTGCGGCGAGGAGAGGGCCGCCGTGCCCGCGAAGCCGGCCGAGACCGCAAAGGCCGATGCGCCTCAGGCCCCAACGCCCCCTCCGCAGGTCGCGGCGACGACCGAGACGTTCACCGGTGCCACGAGCGCATCGCTGGCCCTGATCGGCGCGCCGAAGCGGAGACCTGCGGCGGAAGAAGCACCCGCGCCGGCGGCCGGCACGATCTCCGCGCAGCCGGTTGCGACGGAGAAAGCCGCGCCCGCAACGACGACTGCCGCTGCGCCGGTCGCGGATACGGACGCGGACGTGGAAAGCGTCGTCCCGGAGCGCAAATGCAAGTTCAAGATCCCTTACGTCGGCCGCGTGATATCGGTGCCCTGCCGCGATTAGGATCGGTCCGCGCGGAGGACCGTGCGCACTTCCCGCGCTCCCCGAACCGTCACCGCCGCCCGTTGCGGAGCGTGATTACCGCCAGCACGGCCGCGCCGAGGGCGGTCGCGGCCGAGACGGCGGAAGCGGCCACGAAGGCAGACACGAACGCCTCCCGCGCCGTGCCGAGAAGCGCCGTCCGGGCCGGATCGCCGAGCTCGGCGGCCACAGCAACGGCGCCGCCGAGCGTATCCCTAGCCGCCGCCATCGACGGCACCGGAACGCCCGCGAGCGGCTCACCGGCCATCGCGCTTCGATAGACGGCGGTGACGAGGCTGCCGAGCACGGCAATGCCGAGCGCGCCGCCGAACTCGAAGCTGGTCTCCGAGATCGCCGAGGCCGCGCCTGCGCGCTCGGGTGGCGCCTTGGCCAAGACGATGTCCGTCGTGATCGCACCCGTCGGCGCGACGCCGAGGCACAGGATCATCATGCCGAGGAACAGCACCCACGGACCGTCGGCCGCGCCGAGCTGCGTCAGCACGAGGAAGCCGGCGGCGGTGATGACGAAGCCCACCGAGATGATGACGTAAGGCTCGAAGCGGCGCACCAGAAACGGCGTCGCGACCGATCCGAGCGCAAAGACGACGCCCGAAGGCGCTGTCCAGAGACCGGCCTCGAGCGGCCCCATGCCGAGCACGAGCTGCAGGTATTGCGCAATGAACAGGAACGTGCCGAACACCATGAACAGCGCCACGATGTTGGTGCCGAGCGCCGCCGAGAAGGCGGGGATGCGAAAGAGGCCGATGTCGATCAGCGGATCGTCGAGCGCGGACTGCCGCTGAAAGAAATAGGCGCCGATCAGAACGCCCGCGCCGACGGCGAACAGCGGCAGCGGCGCCAGGCCCGCTTCGGCGATGCGCTTCAAGCCGTAGATGACCGCGAGCACCGCTGCCATCGACTGCGCTGCGCTCAGAAGATCGATCCGCCCCGCGTCGGGGTCGCGGAACTCCCGCAGCAGGTATGGGCCGACCCCCAGCAGCAGAAGCATGACCGGGATGTTGATGAGGAACACCGCCCCCCACCAGTAATGGGCGAGAATGAAGCCGCCGACGACCGGCCCCACCGCCGCGCCGACCGAGAAGCACCCCACCCACACGCCGATCGCAAGCGCCCGCTCCCGGTCGTCATGGAACATGCTGCGGATGAGCGAGAGCGTCGACGGCGCGAGCGTCGCCGCCGCGAGGCCGAGGAGCGCACGGGCCGCGATCAGAGACGTGGGGGTCGTGGAGAACGCCGCGAGCGCGGACGTCACGCCGAACACCGCCGCGCCGATCAGAAGCAGCCGGCGACGCCCGATGCGGTCGCCGAGCGTTCCCATGGTGATCAGGGCGCCCGCCACCATGAACCCGTAGATGTCGACGATCCACAAGAGCTCCGACGAGCTCGGCCTCAGCGCGGCGGCGATCTGCGGCACCGCGAGGTGCAGCACCGTGAGGTCCATCGAATAGATGATGCAGGGCAGCGCGAGAACGGCGAGGCCGATCCAGTCGCGCGCCTCGGCCTTTCCGCTCCGGACGAGGGTGTCGTCTGCCATCGATGAACGAGCCTCCCCCGGGGTCCGCCATACCCCTCGGCCGGAGGAGCGAGCCGCGTCATACCTGCCGCGGACGGGAAAGTCACGCGGGCCCGGCGATCGCGAGCCGGCTGCAGTGAACGCGACGCGCACGGACTTAATCGCGAAGCCAAAAATGCTCGAAGTGTTATTAAGCCGCGCGGTTTGACAAACAGCCGCGGTTCGAATTGACAATCCGGCCGCACGATGAAAGATTCAATCAAATGGTTGAGCGAAACGACGAGCACCTGGACCACCTCTTTCACGCCCTCGCCAACGCGACGCGGCGGGAGATCGTGAGCTTGCTCGCCAAGCGGCCCCATCACATCAGCGAGATGGTGCCGTGCTTCGCCATGTCGCTCGCGGCCGTATCCAAGCACGTGCAGACGCTCGAGCGCGCCGGCCTCGTCGACCGCGAGGTGGTCGGCCGCAACCACGTCTGCCACCTCAATGCGGATGCGATGAGCGAAGCCTTCGAATGGCTCGGCGGGTACGAGAGGTTCTGGCAGGAGCGTCTCGACGCGCTGGAAAGCGTCCTTTCCGAGGGGACTGGAGGCAAGGGTGGCGGTGCGCGACAGAAATAGGACCGTTTCCGTCACGATGGTGCGCAAGGTGGAGGCGACCACCGGCGCCGTCTACGCCGCTTGGACGGAGCCGAGGCTGCTCGCCCGGTGGCTGGCGCCCGGAGCCGATACGGTCACCTCCGTCACCGTCGACCTGAGGACGGGCGGCAGCTTCCGCCTCGAAGGCGTGAACGGCGACGGCAAGCCCTATGCCTTCTCCGGAACTTATCTCGATCTCGTCGAGGATCGCCGCGTCGCGCTGTCGTGGATCTACGACGGCCCGGTTCCCGCCTTGCGGGGAGGCACGTCGATCGTTGTGGCCGAGCTCAGAAAGCTCGAGCCCGGTGTCACCGAGCTGACGCTGACGCACGAGAAGCTCGCCGCGCGCGACGCCGCCGAGATCTACCGCGTGAGCTGGACCGAATGCGTCGGCAAGCTTGCCTGTGTCGCCGCCTGCGACGAGGTCGCGGCCCGGCCGGCAGGGCCCGGCGAGCGCGCGGACTTCTTCTCCGACAGCCAGCGCGACCTGCAGGACCGTTTCGGCAGCCGCAAGCTCGCAGACCGCCTTGAGGCCGTTCTCGTTCACGACCACCTGAGCGCCGTCGATGCCGCCTTCATCGCCCGCCAGAACATGTTCTTCCTCGCCACCGCCGATGCCTACGGCCAGCCGAGCTGCTCGTACAAAGGAGGCGCACGCGGCTTCGTGACCGTCGCGGACGCGCGCACGCTGGCCTTTCCCGACTACAACGGCAACGGCATGCACCTCTCGACCGGCAACATCAACGAGACCGGCAAGGTCAGCCTGCTGTTCGTGGACTTCGAGCGGCAGGCGCGCATGCGCGTGCTCGGCTCCGCGTGCATCGCCGACGGCGATCCCCTGCTCGAGCGCTATCCCGGCGCGCAGATGATTGTGCGCGTCACGATCGAATCCGTGTTCACGAACTGCCCGCGCTATATCCACCGCATGAGCGTGGTCGAGGAATCGGCGTTCGTTCCGAAGTCCGGCGCCGAAACGCAGGAGCCTGCCTGGAAGCGCCTTTCGGCGGTCGCCGACGTGCTGCCCGACAAGGACAAGCACCTCGCCGGCCAGGATACGGACCTGGACAAGACCCTCAACAAGGACTGAGCCGCCTCACCGGTAGACGTAGGTGATGAGGAACGTCCGGTCCGCGAGGGTGGCGTTGTAGGGCGGCAGCGGAAAATAGGTCTGCTTGGTCGCGAAGACGACGCTCTGGTCGAGGCTCGTGCCCGACGCGTCGAGCACGCGCACCTCTGCGAGGTCTCCGTTCTGGGTCAGGATGAGCCGCACGGTGACGCGGCCGAGGATGCCGCGCGGCGGCGGCATGGTCTGGCGCAACGCGCGCACGACGGCGCGCCCGAACTCGTCGTTCTCACCGGAGCGCGTGATGCCCGGCGGACGCGAGGCCGCCGCCGAGCGCCCCGGCGGAGCCGACATGAGATCGCGCGGCGTGGGCTCAAGCCGCGCCTGCTTCTGCGCCTTCTCGCGGGGTGGAGAAGGTGGCGCCTTCTCGGCGGGCTTCGCCGTCTCCTTTGTCTCTTTGACCTCTTTGGTCTCCTTGGCCTCTTTAGCCTCCTGGGGCTTCTCTTGCGGCGTCTCTTTGGCGGCCTCCTCGGGCAAGGGCGTCGTCGCGAGATCCTGCAGCATGGTTTCGAAATCCGGCAGCGCTGCCTGCTGTTGGGGCTTCTCCTCTGGGGCTGGCGCCTTGGGAGCGGGGGCTTCCGCTTGCGGCTGCGGCTCCTCTGCCTGGGGCTTGGGCTCAGGCGGCTGCGGCTCGTCCGGCTGCGGTGCGGCCGCGGGCGGGGGCACAGGTGCGCCGGCGGCAGGCAGCGACACGGTCTCGCGGCTCCGGAGATCGGCTTCCGTCACGAGATCGACGGCGATCGCATCCGACACCCCCGACCGGTCTCCGATCGCACGCGGCATACTCCGCCCGATCTCGATCAGCAGCGACGCGTGGACCAGGAGCGCGGCCACCAGCGCCAGGCGGAACGCCCGCTGGTTTCTGTCCGGTGGCGCGACCAGCCGCTCGCTGAGCGCAAGCGTCTCGCCGGCCGGCTCGGTCTCCGTCTCCGTGCTGGCCGTTTCGGCTTCCGTCTGTTGGTCGGTCGATTCCACGAAGCGCAGCGCTCCTTTCCTCACCGGCTTTACCACACCGGCCGGCCCTGGCGCACGGAGCCGCTGGGTCGGGCAGGTTGTCGCCCCGCCGTCCGCCGGTCTATGCTGGGGACAACGGGGGCGCGCGCCGAGGAGCACATCCTGTCGAGGAGCGCATGAGCGAGCGTGGAGCCATCAGAGCCGGCATCGGCGGCTGGACCTTCGAGCCCTGGCGTGGCGTTTTCTACCCGGACAAGCTCGCCCACGCCAAGGAGCTCGGGTTCGCGAGCCGGGCGCTCACCTCCATCGAGATCAACGGCACCTATTATCGCTCGCAGACGCCGGCCACGTTCGCGAAATGGGCGCGCGAGGTGCCCGACGGCTTCGTGTTTTCGCTCAAGGGCCCGCGCTTCGCCACCAACCGGCGCGTGCTCGCCGAAGCAGGCGACTCGATCAAGCGCTTCCTCGATTCGGGCCCCACGATGCTGGCCGATCGTCTGGGCCCGATGTTCTGGCAGTTCGCGCCGACCAAGGCGTTCGACGCCGCCGATTTCGGCGCCTTCCTCGCGCTCCTGCCCGCGAGCTTCGACGGCCGCACGCTGCGCCACGCCGTCGAGGTGCGCCATCCCTCGTTCAAGTGCGAAGCGTTCGTCGCGCTCGTGCGCCGCTTCGGCGTCCCGGTCGTGTATGCGGATCATCCCACGTATCCGGCGATTGCCGATCCCTCGGGCACGTTCGTCTACGCGCGTCTGCAGAAGGGCACAGACGACGTGCCGACCTGCTATCCCGCACAGGAGATCTCGGCCTGGGCCGCGGCCGCTCAAACATGGGCCGAGGGCGGGGTGCCGGAACGGGTGGCCGGCCATTGCGTGGCTCCGCCCCCGACGGGCGACAAGGGCCCGCGCGACGTGTTCGTCTATTTCATCCACGGCGGCAAAGTGCGTGCGCCCGCCGGCGCGCAAGCCTTCATCGCGGCTCTCGGCGGGGTGGCGCCGCGGCTGGACACGACCGGCGCGCGGCGTCCGCGCGGGCAGAACAAGAAGGCTTGACGCCTGCCCTCCTCAGTCAGCGACCGGGTCCGGCTGGGCGTGGCCGAGCTTGGCCTCGGTCACGGCCTTGAGGTTGGCGAGCCCTTTTTCGAATTGAGCGCCGATCATCTTGTCGGTGTCCATGAACAGGGACATCGCCTTGCCGATGAAATCTTTCACGCCGGACGAGGTCCAGGTCACGATGGTGCGCGCGCCATCCGCCTTGAACGTGAACTCGCTCGACTGGCTGCCGGCCCACGGCTTGACGAAGTCGACGTCGATCAGGATGCGCTCGTCGGGCTTGCTCTCGGCAAGCGTCATGCGGCCTTCGCCGATCTCCGCGTTGCCGGACCAATGGAACACCGCGCCCTCGCCCGCGACCGGCCCCTCGAACGTCGTCTTCGCATCGGGGTCGAGCCCGGCCCATGGCGACCATGCGGCCCAATTGTGGAAGTCGTTGACCTCGGCGAACACGGCGGCGGGCGGCGCAACGACGATCGCCGTGCGCTCGATGCGGTAGGCGGAAGGTTGCAGCGCCACGTAGGCGCCGAAGAGAACGACGGCGGCGAGGGCCGCAAGCAAAACCCGTTTCAGCATGATCACTCCCGTGCGACCGGCGATGCGTCCGGCCCGAAGGCTGGATGGCATAGCATTGTGTCAGGCACCGGACCACCCGATACGCCCCTTGACAGGCGTGCGACGAAAACGCTTGCCTGGACTTCGAACCTATCCGGGAGATCAATGCATGCGCACGCACGGACCGAGACACGCTCTGGCCCTGGCGGCTCTGGCCGCGCTCCTCATGGCGAGCCTTCCCGCACATGCCGACGATCCGGCAGACGATCCGGCCTATGTCGGCACCTGGGCGTCCGACCTCGCGCAATGCAAGGTGCCGCAGGAACGCCAGGAGGCGCCCCTCATGCTGTCGAAGGACGGCTACGACCAGTACGAGACGCACTGCCGGTTCACCTCCGTCGATGGCACCGGCAACGAGTGGAAGGTGACGTCGGAGTGCACGGTCGAGGGCAGCGCCGAACCTTACGACTTCACGCTGACGGTCTCCGGCGGCACGCTGACCGTCACCGACGATACCGGTGCCCGCGACCTCCTGTTGTGCAAATAGACCGGCGCTGCACGCGCCGTTGACTTCCGCGTCACACCCGCCGGCCATTCAGCGGCGCGGACGCCTTTCCGCCACAATTCAACCCCGGGCAAGGCGCAGCGTCCCCGCGCCGAGGCCGCAGGCATGTCGCCCGAAGGCCGACGTCTGTCATGGAGGATGAACATGAGATTGATTGCCAAGGGCGTGGCAACCGCACTCGCGCTCGGTTTGCTCGCAACCCTGCCCGCTACCGCCAACGCGGCCTGCAAGCAGATCGGCGCCGTTGGCACCGGCATCAACGAAGACATCGCCAAGTTCATGGCCGATGCCGCGCTCAAGAACATCCGCGAGAACGCGGGCTACGCCAAGCCTTCGGGCGCGACGACGTACAAGTGCGAGACCGGCGTCATCGCGACCGACTGCCACGCCCGCCAGAAAGTCTGCCAGTAAACGACGCGGAGGCGCGACGGAACTGCGCGCCTCCGCCGTTCTCCCTGCAAGACGGCGCTCCGGCTCCCCCCGGACAGCAACAACGCCTTCGGCGCCGATCGAGCAAGGAGACGGATCACATGACACGGAAAGGCAAGTACATCCTGGCAGGCGTCACCGCGACGGCGGTTGTGCTCGTTGCCGCGGGCGCCATGGCCCAGCGCGGAAACTACTGGGAAGGCCACAAGCACCGCCACATGGGCGGCGGAGCGGGCATCATGGGTCTGTCGTTCGGCGGCCCCAACCACCGCATCTGCCGGGGCGACGCCGCCGAGTTTGCCGACCACATGCTGGTTCGCATCGAGCACCGCGTGAAGCCCACCGACGACCAGAAGGCGGCTTTCGACGAGTTCAGCGCCGCTGCGCGCGCGGCTGCCGGGAAGCTCAGCGAAGCGTGCCCGAAGCGTCCCGACACGGCCGAGGACGGCCAGCGCCAGAAGCGCACGCCGATCGAGCGCCTGGCCCAGACGCAGGCCGGCCTCGAAACCTCGCTCGAGGCCCTCAAGACGTTCCGTCCCGCCGCCGAGAAGTTCTACGCCGCGCTCTCCGACGAGCAGAAGGCCAAGCTCGACCGCGGCGGGCGTTCCGGCAAGGGCAAGGGGCATTGGAGGCGCGACCGTGACCGCGGCCCGGCCGACGAGCGCGGACCGCAGCCGGAGGCTCCCGCCCCCGACAACAAGGGGTGAGCCGTCGGCTGGCCTGATGTGACGACATCGCGAGGCGCAGGGCGATTGCCGCTCTGCGCCTCTAATCATTTCCCGGACTGGAGAAATAGCCGCGGAGCCTTGATAACGCGCCAAAGCTGGCTCATCGTGCGCGGACATGGTGCTACGATCGAGGTGGAGAGTGGCGATGCTCAGGCGCGTTGCGCTTGGTCTGGTCCTGCTGGCCGCGGCCGGTGCGGCTGCGATTTTCGCGGCCGGCCATCTCGGCATCCCGTTGCCGTGGTCTCTCGCCGTCACGGATGAGGAGCCGGCCGCGAAGGATCCCGCCAAGGCGGCCGCTTCCACGGATGCGCCGCAAGAGACGCCGCCCTCTCCGGAAGCCGCCATCGACGCGGCGGCCAAAGCTCTCGGCGGCGATTCCACCTCATCATCGTCGTCCTCCTCCGCCCCCGGCGATGTCTCCATCGACATCTCGCGCATCTCTCCGGACGGAACGTCCGTATTCGCCGGCCGGGCTGCGGCCGACAGCTACGTGACGGTGCTCGAGAACGGCAAGCCAGCCGGCACCGCGCGCACGGACGAGAACGGCGAATGGACGCTTTCGACCGAACACAAGTTCGCGAGCGCCGACCCGAGCCTCACCTATGAGGTGAGCCGCACGCCTCCGGCAGAACCGGAGAAATCGGCGCCCCAGAAACCGGCCCCTCGGACCGCGAGCGCTGGGCAGCCGGCGCCGTCGTCGGCAGAGAGCGTTGCCGGCGACGTCATGCGCAAGTTCGAGAGCCTCGTCGAGCAGGCCCGCGAGGACGCGAAACAAGAGACCGCGGACGCCGCGAAATCCGTGTCCGCCGGCGAAGCTCCAAAAGCGGCGGCATCCGACGCACAGAGCCTCGCAGCAGCAGCCCCACCGGTCCTCGACGTGCAGCCGAACGCGAGCGCGCCGACGGCCGAACCCGCCGAGCGGACATCCACGGGCGAAGCCACGGTCGCAGCGGCGCCCGATCCGCCGTCTGCCGGAGTGAAGACGGACATCATCCCGGTCCCCATCATGTTCGTCTACAATGAGGCGACGCTCACGCCGGATGGCGAGCGCGCGGCCGCGCTCCTGCTCGAATACCTGAGCTTGAAGCACTTGAACGTCGTCGAGCTCACGGGCCACGCCGATGAGCGCGGCACCGACGCGTACAATTACGATCTCTCCCGCGAGCGGCTCGAGACGGTCGCGAGCCTGCTCAAGAAGGGCGGCTACACGGGGACGCTCACGCTCTCTCCCAAAGGCAAGTCCGAGCCCTACATGGGCGTCGACCGCTCACGCTACCCGGCCGAAGCGCTCTATCAGCTCGACCGCCGCGTGGAGCTGCGTGTCATCCGCTGATATTCTCTTCCGTCCCGTGCTCCAAAAAAGAAGGCCCCGAAACCGGGGCCAGGATGGATGTGGAGGAGGAAACGGGCGAAACGCGTGGCGCGCAGACTATTGGCAGGTCTGCAGCAGCTCCCAGACCCGCTTGCACGAGCCGGCGCGGGTGCAGACCGTCTTCGGCGTCTTGACGTAGGAGCAGTGATAGGCGCCGGAGAAACCCTGGTAGCCGTTCATCGGCTTGTCGAAGACGTACGTCTGCGAAAAATATTCCTTGCCGCCCCGGGCGAAGGCGCCGGGCGCGAAAGGCGCGAGGACCGTGGCGGCGGCAAGCGTGGCGAGAGCGGCGTTGCGGAGCGTGCGGGTCATTGGAAGCCTCCGGGATGATGGGGCCGATCGGTCGGGCCCGTGTGGTTCATGGCCGGACCCTACGCCGGCCCGCGCGCCCTCGCTGTTCCTGGCGTGACAGGGTGCTGGCGTGACAGGCGCGCGCGGCCGTGAGATCCTGGATGTCCGCGCCCTGAAAGGATCTGCATGAGCCCCACCGACCGACCGGAGGTCCGCGCGTTGCGGGCGGGCCTCGAAGGCCACGCCAGCGCCGTCGTCACCGAGGCCATGACCGCGCCCGCTGTCGGCAGCGGCAGTGTCGCCGTCTACGCGACGCCGAGCCTCGCCGCCCTCATGGAGCAGGCCGCCGTTGCCTGTGTCGAACTCCATCTGGCCGCCGGCGAAGCCTCCCTCGGCGTCCACCTGGACTTGAGCCACACGGCCGCAAGCCCGCCGGGTGAGCGCGTCTCGGCGCGCGCGACCCTCACCGGGGTCGAGGGGCGCAAGCTATCGTTCCTCATCGAGGCGTGGGATTCGATCGAATCGATCGGCAAGGCGACGCACACCCGCATCGTCGTCGACGTTGCCCGCTTCCGGTCCAAGCTCGCCGCCAAATGCTCCTGAGCCGGCGGGCCTTTCGCCCGTTCCCGCTTTCCTCCACCTTATCCCCAGGTCCGTCCGCCGACCTCCCCGCGGCCACCTTTTGCTGCTAGAAAGGCCGCCACAAATCGGGAGGGACCCCACGATGCGCACCACGCTGTCAACGCTGTTCGTTCTGATCGCAACCGCGGCGGCCGCTCAGACACCCCCGCAGAAGACCACCGCCAAGGCCCCTCCCGAGACGGCAGCGCTGCCGGAAGCGCCCAAGGCCGCATGCGCCAACCCCGACGCGCTCGGCGTCGCGCGCACCGTCGAGATCGACACCACCGGCGGCCCGGGCTTCGGCATGGACCATTACAAAGCCTATGACTTCCTCCAACCCAAGGAGGTCGTCATCACGTTCGACGACGGGCCGCAGGTGCGCACGACCAAGGCCATTCTCGACGCGCTCGATGAACAGTGCACGAAGGCGATCTTCTTCAGCCTCGGCAAAATGGCGCTCGGCCTGCCCGAGATCATTCGCGACGTCGCCCATCGCGGACACACCGTCGGCACGCACACCTGGTCGCATCAGGATCTGCGCAAGAAATCGGACCAGGAGGCCAAGGACGAAATCGAGAAGGGCATCAGCGGCGTGCGCCGCGCGGTCGGAGGGCCGATCTCGCCGTTCTTCCGCTATCCCTATCTGCGTGACTCCCAGGCGACCCTCGCCCATCTTGCGAGCCGCAACATCGCCATGTTCTCGACCGACGTCGACAGCTTCGACTTCAAGCGCCAGACCGCCGAGAAGCTCGTCGAGACCATCATGAAGAAGCTCGAGAAGAACGGCAAAGGCATCATCCTGATGCACGATATCCAGCCGCATACGGCCAAGGCGATGCCGGCCCTGCTCGCGGCCCTCAAGGCCGGCGGCTACAAAGTCGTGCAGATGAAGGCCAAGGAGGATCTCAAGACGCTGGCCGAGTACGACAAGATGATCGAGAAGGACGTGAAGGGCCTGCCCGCGGCGGGCAGCGAGCGGCCGATGTCGAGCGTCGTGCGTACGGTTCCTTGAGCCGAGGGGGTACGGCGGGCGGCAGCCGGATCGGCTAAAGCCCGGGCGCGCCTGTCAAAAAAATATCCCGTTTCAGGGGCTTTCGTCGCTAAACTCCCGAAAAACGCCAAAAACTGGCGAAAGAGAGCTTTTCGATGGGCATGAGACGGAAACTCGCCGCAGCCTCGGCAGGCTGGGCCATGGCGCTGGCGCTGATGGCCGGCTCCGCGGGCGCGGAGACCTGCACGGCCGACAGCTTCGGCGACGCCGTCGATGCGTCGGCTGCCGAGCTGCGCGCGTTCAGCGCCGAGACGCAGCCGAAGCTCAAGGCGAAGCTGCAGGCGCTCCGCGACCACAAGAAATGGACCGATGCCGACTACGAGACCAAAGGGCTCAAGCTGGTCCGCGATCCCAAGCTCGACGCTTTCGATGCCGAGGCCGGCGAGCTTCTGAGCAGGATCGATACGCTTGGTAGCCCTGAAAGCACCGACGGCGCGGCGAGCGGGGATTGCGCGAACCTGACCGAGCTCAAGGCGGCCTCGAGCGAGCTCATGGCCGTGATGCGCGCCAAGTCGGCCTACCTCATCTCGAAGATCGACCAGGAGATCGGGGCCCCGCCGGCCGCAGCCGTGCCGACGCAGGTGGCCAAGGACGAACCCGAGCGGAGCGCCGCCGCAGCGCCGCCCAAACCCGCTCCCGCGCCCGCCGAGCCCTCCGCAGCCGACGTGACCGAGGCCCTCTCGCCGCTGCGCCGGGCGGAAACGCCGAAGACGAACGAGGCGCCGCCCACGAGCCCGGCGCCGGCGGCCAAGCCCGCGCCATCCGCCGAGCCCGCTCCAACCCCGCCAGCAGCATCCGCACCCGCGCCCGACGTCGCGGAAAAGGACGCCGACCGCGTCTCGGACTGGAGCACGACCACGGCACAGGCCATCATTCCGCCGCCGCCGATGCCGCCCGCGGAGCCCAACTACGACGTCCCGCCTCCCGGCGCGCCGTACGCGCTGCCCGCGCCCGAGGAGAACGGCGACGGCACCACGTCGTTCGACGCCGACGGCGGCGGCTACACCATCGACGAGATCCGCGAGGCGACCCGCGGCTTCTTCGGCACCGTCTCGACCTCGCTCGCGAGCGTGATCGAGCACGCCTTCGAGAAGGCCGGCCGGCCCACGGCCTATGTGCTGGGCACCGAAGGCGGCGGCGCGTTCCTGGCCGGCTTGCGCTATGGCGAGGGGACCCTCTACCTGCGCAACGGGGGCAGCCAGAGGGTCTACTGGCACGGGCCCTCGATCGGCTACGACGTCGGCGCCGCCGGCTCGCGCACGCTGTTCCTGATCTACAATCTGCACGAGCCGGACGCGCTCTTCCGTCGCTTCACTGGCATCGACGGCTCGGCCTATCTCGTGGGCGGCGTCGGCATGACGCTGCTCCAGGGCGGCGACGTGACGATGGCTCCGATCCGCTCGGGGCTGGGTCTCCGCCTCGGCGCCAACATCGGCTACGTGCGCTTCTCCCCCCGCCCGACCTGGAACCCGTTCTGACTTCAGGCTGACCGGGCCTGAAGTGATCATGGTCTAGAAGCCGTAGCCGTAGGAATATCCCCGCGGCGCGCCGCGCGGTCCGTTCCGGGGCGCGCCGTAGGCGCGGCGCGCGGCGCCGACATCGGCGGCAACCCCGCGCCCGTAGTAGCTTGGCGGCAGATAACGGTAGGGTGAGGCGCGGCGGAAACGCACCACCTCCTCCGTCGCGGCCCTCCTCTCCATCCGCGTCACGCGTCCCGCGGTCGAATGATCGGGCGCGCCGTGCACGACGATCCGGGTCCGCTCGATGCCGTGTCGCGTCACGAGCTTGTACAGCGCCGCCGCGTCGGCGAGCCCGAGACGCACGCAGCCGTGCGACGCCGGATTGCCGAGCGCGCGCGTCGCGTAGGTGCCGTGGATGGCGACACCCTTGTGAAAGAAGATCGCATGCGGCATGGGCGCGAGATCGTACTGGCGCGAGTACCACATCTTGGCCATCCACGTCGGCTGGAAGGTGCCGGTCGGCGTGCGGAAGCCGTAGCGTGCCGATGAGATCTGCCACGTGTGGATCCGCGCCCCGTCCTCGGTAACCGTCATGAGCTGGCGCGAGAGGTCGATGTCGATCGAAAGCGTGGGCGGCAAGGGAGGCGGTGGAGGCGCCACGCTTTCGGCCGCCTCTGGCGCTCGATCGCCGGCCTCTATCCCGGTGCCCCCGGCCGACGCGGGCCCGGAGCCGGGAGCGGCGTGCGGGGTAGGCTCAGACGCAGAAGGGACGGTGCGCACCGGTGACGGAGCCGACGGCGTGGCCTCGGGCTGCAACGCTTCGTGCGCTGCTGCGGCCGGCGCCTTGTTGATGATGGTGACGATCGGGACGCTTTCCGCGCCGTCGCCGCGGGCCATCTCCGTCTCCGCCCGGGCCTGATGGGTCCAGGCCGGATAGGCGATGACCGCCGCAACGGCGAGCCCGGCCCGCCACGTGCGGCGGAAGCGGGAGGCCGGAAGAGTTGAGGACGACGCATACATGCAGGCGGCTCGAGGAGAGGTCATCGGAGCAGGCGGCTCTAGAGCCGCCCGCTTTGCTATGTCTATCGTGTGATGGTGATGCGCGTGCGTGCGGGCCCGTGGGAGCGCACCAGCGTATAGAACTGCGCCGCATGCGACGGCGCGAGCCGTATGCAGCCGTGCGACGCCGGTCGCCCCAGCCGTCCGACCTCGGTGGTGGCGTGGATCGCATACCCGCCGCTGTAGAACACGGCGTAGTGCATCGGCGCGTTGTTGTACTTCGTGGAGTACCAGCGCCGCTCGAGCCGTTTCGGCCGGAAGGACCCGGTCGGGGTCGCGTAAGGCCCGCGTCCCGTCGAAACCGGCCAGCTGTAGTAGTGCATTCCATGAACGTAGACGTCCATGGTCTGGCCTCTCGTACTGATACGGGCAACGACATCGGCGGACGCCGCGACGGGCACGAATGCCGTTGCGGCCGCAAGCGCGATCGCGAGCAGGACCAAACGCATCTCTTTCTCACTCCAGACAAAAAACGATGTGCATCGGGCCACGGACGCGGCCCGGAGGAGCAGCAAAGCACACTTGTGCGAGGAAAGCACACTTGCGTTAGGAGAGTGTTGACCCAATGCCGACCCAGGGGTCCGCCCCGGAATGGGGGCCGCTCAGTTGAAGAGCAGGTCGAAGAACGACTTCGACTTCTTCTTGACGCGCTTCTGCGTCGGCGCCTGCTCCCCGTACGAGCCGCCGAACGGCGAGTTCCAGGGCGCCCAGCCGCTGCCGCCACGGCTGCCGCCGCCCTCCAACGTCGTTGTGTAGCGACGCCCTGGCCCGGCGCCGACCACCTCGTTCTCGCGCCCGATCCTGAGGTCGATCTCGTCCGTGACGCCATCGACGCTGGCGACCGTCGCCTTGCCGTTGGCCCAGGTCCACGCGGCGACCTTGTCGCCCTGCTTGTGCGGCTCGATCGCCACGACCTGGTTCGTCTCGAGATCGACCACCGCGATCAGCTCGAGCGCCTCCGTGCCGGATTTGCCGGCTACCTTTCCGCCGAAGAAGCGCAGCGTGCCGATGCCCTTGAACGGCGCCTCCTTGAGCTGCCATTCGAGAAGCTTGGGCTCGCCGGCGCCCATCATCTCCAGCGGAACCGAGAGACGGGGATAACGATCGTCCACGGCGAAATACTGCGCGCCGCGGACAACCACGCGCCACGTGTCGATACCCGCGCCCGCGACCTCCCGCTCCTCGGGATGCAGCGGCGCGGCGCCGAGGCGCTGCAGCGCTTCCTTCGCCTCGCGATAGCCCGGCCGCAACGCCTGCGCCTTCTTGAGGGCGGCAATGGCCTGCACCGTATCTCCTTGCGCCTCGGCGATCTCCGCGCTCACCCAGTGCACCTCCGGCGCGGCGGGATCGAGCTTCTGCGCCACCTCGATGTCGCGCACGGCGATGTCGGTCTGCCCCGTCTGCTTGTAGGCATAGGCGCGGTAGGCGAACGCGAGCCCCGAGCGCGGATCGATCTCGATCGCCTTGTTGAGGTCGAGGAACGCCTCCTCGGGGGCGCCCGCGAGGGAGTAGGCAAAGCCGCGCTCGGCGAACGCGGTTGCGCTCTTGCCGTCGAGCTCGGTGGCCTTGGTGAAATCCTTGATCGCGGACGCGGTGCTACGCAGCGCGAGATACGCCCTGCCCCGCAGCAGGTAGCTCTCCGCGTTGGTCGCGTCGAAGGCGATGGCCCGCGACAGGTCCTCGATCGCCTCGTCGTACCGTTCGACCGCGAGCTTGGCTTCCGCCATGCTCCGATAGCCGACGGAATAGCGCGCATCCGCCTTGACCGCGCGCGAGAAGTCGCGGATCGCCGCATGAGGCCGGTTGAGCGCCAGGTGCGCGAGCCCGCGCCCGCTGAGCGG
This sequence comes from Hyphomicrobium sp., assembly GCF_036833075.1. Lineage (GTDB taxonomy): Bacteria > Pseudomonadota > Alphaproteobacteria > Rhizobiales > Hyphomicrobiaceae > Hyphomicrobium_C. The sequence continues at coordinate 62,007 of NZ_DAITQL010000003.1, read as the reverse complement.
GGCCGGGCTCATGGGCGCGAGCTTGACCGACTGCGTATAGTCGGCGATCGCGCCTTCGGTCTCGCCGAGGCGCATCAATGCGCCGGCCCGGTTGTTGTAGGCCGCGGCGTATCCGGGGGCGAGCACCAGGGCACGGTCGAAATCCTTGAGCGCCTCCTTGGCGAGCCCGAGCGACAGGAGAAGATTGCCGCGGTTGTTGTAGACGGCAGCGAACTCCGGAAAGAGCTGCGCGGCGAGATTGAAATCCTCGAACGCCTGGCGTGTCTGGCCGAGCTTGATGTTGGCGACGCCGCGGTCGTTGAGGATGGCCGCCCGCCGGTCGTTGGGCAGCGAGGTATCCTTCAGAGCCACGGTGTAGTTGAGCACCGCGGCCTGCGCCTCGCCCCGCACCAGCGCGCCCGCGCCCTCCTCCGCGACCTCGGCGGACGTCGCGCCCGGGGCCGGCGCTGCGACCGCAGGCGTGCCCGCGCCGCCGGCGAGAAGCGCCAGCGCCAGGGCCACCCGGACGGGAACGGGACGAACGGTACGCAGCGCTGTCATGGAGCCTCTTTGCCAGTCGCGGCCGGTCGCATGGTAGACTGCCTGCTGCCGCGAATCTTCCCCTGACTCTGGCCTCCCGGTCAATAAAGGGCAATTGTGGCTGCGACGCGCTGAAGCAAGGGCGCGAAGGCCGGATGATCAGGCCCGCCCCGCGTGACGCGGGCCCAAAGGGAGCCGCGTGCTCGATGAACCTCTGGCTGCGCCTCGTGTGGCTTCTGCTGTCGGCGCCGTTCCGCCCCCGCCTCGCCCTCCCCGGCGACGTCGGCGCGCTGACGCTCCGGGTGCTCCCGAACGACCTCGATCTCAGTTTCCACATGAACAACGGCCGCTATCTCGCGGTCATGGATCTCGGCCGCCTGGACCTGCTCGTGCGGAGCGGCCTTGCAGGTGCCGTCTGGCGGAACGCCTGGACGCCGGTTGCCAACGCGGTCCTGATCCGCTTCCGCCGCGAGCTGCGCGCCTTCGAGCGCTACCGCCTCGAAACGCGCGTCCTGGGCTGGCTGGACGAGGCCGTGCTCATGGAGCAGACGTTCGTCTTCGCGCGAGGCGCGCGCGAAGGGCAGGTCGCTGCCCGCGCGCTGGTCAAGGGCGCTCTCTACGACCGCAAGGCCCGACGCTACGTGCCCGTCCGCGACATGATGGCGGCCATCGGCGTTTCCGCCGCGAGCCCGCCTGCCCCCGCCGATCTCGAAGCCTTCCTCGCCGCCGACCGCGCCATGCGCGAAGCCGGCCGATCACAGTACTCCGACGGTTCAGAGTGAGCCGTCTGCGCTTCTCACACCATGGCCGCCCCTGAGGCGGCCATCCAGGGGCCGCTTGCTCCGGTTGCCACAATACCAACGTCATGCCGGCGAAGGCCGGCACCCACACAAGCTGCCGCACATGCGACGCCCAAGAGGCCAACTCCTCTCACGCAGATCGCGTCACACTCCGCAGCCGCGCCAGCGCGGCTGGCAGGCGTTCCGGCAGATCCTCCGCGATCAGGCCAGGGCCGAAATCCGTGCCGGCGTCGCCATGCAGCCACACGCCCGCCGCTGCGGCCTCGAACGCCGGCATGCCCTGGGCGAGCAGTCCCGTGACGATACCGCCGAGCACGTCACCGGAGCCCGCGGTCGCGAGCCATGGCGAGGCATTGGCGTTGATCGCCGCGCGCCCGTCGGGCGCCGCCACTACTGTGTCGGGCCCCTTGAGCAGCACGATGGCGCCGGACCGCTCGGCGCCGGCCCGCGCACGGTCGAGCCGCGAGCCCGAAACGGCGCCGAACAGGCGATCGAACTCGCCGTTGTGCGGCGTGAGGACGACGCTTCCCTCGGGGCGCTGCGCGATGGCGGCCCGCAGCCGCCCCAGGTCGCCCGCAAACGATGTCAGCGCGTCCGCGTCGAGCACAGCGGAGGCCGGAGAGCGCAGCACCGCCTCAACGAGCCGGCACATCGCTTCGCCGACACCGCCGCCGGGGCCGATCAGAACCGCGTTCTTGCGCGTGTCCTGAAGCACCCCCGCGAGCCCTTCAGGCCCCTCGAACGGCTTCAGCATGATCGCCGTCAGGTGCATGGCGTTGACCTGCACGGCATCGAGCGGGCTCGCCACCGTCACGAGGCCCGCCCCGGCGCGGAGTGCGGCGCGTGCGCCGAGCCGGCCGGCACCCGTCGCGTGCGCCGGTCCCGAGACGACCACCGCATGGCCGCGCGCATACTTGTGTCCCTCGTGCGTCGGCCAGCGGAACTGCGCCTGCCAGAGGGCGGGGGCGTTGGCGAACGTTTGAACCTCGATCTCGGACAGCACCCGCTCCGGAATGCCGATGTCGGCCACGTGCACGCGGCCGCAGAGCGCCCGGCCGGGATACAGCAGATGCCCCGGCTTGCGGCGGAAGAACGTCACCGTCTCGGTGGCGCGGATCACCGGACCCGCCGCCATCCCCGTCGCCCCATCGAGGCCGCTCGGGACGTCGACCGCGAGCACCGGCGTGCCCGAGTCGTTCACCGCCGCGATGACCTCGGCGGCAACGCCGTCGATCGGCCGCGACAGCCCGGCGCCGTAGAGCGCGTCGATGACGAGGTGCAGGCTCTCGAGCTGGAGCGGATCGAGGGCGCGCACCGGTCCGTCGAAGCGCCGCGCCATGGCGGCGGCATCGCCCGTGAGCGCGGCTTTCTCGCCGGCGAGGAACAGGCGCACGTCGTACGATGCGCGCTTGAGGAGGCGCGCGGCGGCGGACCCCAAGGCCCCCGTGTTTAACGGCCCCCCGAGCCCCGCCCCCCGCAAGCCCCGCCGAACGAAGCCCCGCGCCGCCTCCGCGACCGCCTCACCCGCGGCCTCCATCAGGACGAGACCCGGCACGCCGTGACTTGCGGCGATCCGGTCGGCACGCCCCATCTCGCGCGGCGAGAGGAGCTCGACGCCGCCATTGAGCCAGTTCGTCTCGTGCCCCACGCTGTCTCTCCCTCGTTCACGCCGCCGCGGCCTGCCGCCATGATCGCGCGGCGTGCGGCAAACGGAAAATGCCAACTGGCGCTATGCTGTAGAAGACTGCCGGCAGGTCGCCGTGCACCGGCCGTCCCTGTGTGCACAAAATATGCCCATACCGCCTGCTTTTTAGGCTACGTAAGCCTGCACGGCTGCCTACGAAAAGGGCAGAAACTCTCCAACTCATTGACTAGCAAAGACTAAAATAGTCGCACACGATTTGGCACGCCCCGTGCTACCCGATGGCCGGTTCGGCGCATCGGGTGCGCTCGGCACCCATGGAGGACAGGGCGCACATGAAAAAGATCGAAGCCATCATCAAGCCCTTCAAGCTCGACGAGGTCAAAGAAGCCCTCCAGGAGATCGGCCTGCAGGGCATCACCGTGATCGAGGCGAAGGGGTTCGGCCGGCAGAAAGGCCACACGGAGCTCTATCGCGGCGCCGAGTACGTCGTCGACTTCCTGCCGAAGGTGAAGATCGAGGTCGTTCTCGGCGACGAGATGCTCGACAAGGCTGTTGAGGCGATCCAAAAAGCCGCCAAGACGGGCCGGATCGGGGACGGCAAGATCTTCATCTCGACCATCGAGGAAGCCATTCGCATCCGCACGGGCGAGACCGGCGCGGATGCCATCTGATCTCGCGCGCGTCCGACGCGCCGCGATGACCAATCCAGATCGAAAGGGGAGTTTTTATGAAAACGGTCAGTGACGTCCTGAAGTTGATCAAGGACAAGGACGTGAAGTTCGTCGATCTGCGCTTCACGGACACCAAGGGCAAGATGCATCACGTCACCGCCGACGTCTCCTGCATCGACGAGAGCGTGTTCGAAGGCTATGCGTTCGACGGCTCGTCGATCGCCGGCTGGAAGGGCATCGAGTCCTCGGACATGTTCCTGAAGCCCGACCCGACCTCCGCGCACATCGATCCGTTCTTCGCTCAGACCACGCTCGCGATCTTCTGCGACGTCACCGAGCCGCTGACCGGTCAGCCCTACGAGCGCGACCCGCGCTCCATCGCCAAGAAGGCCGAAGCCTACATGGCTTCCCTCGGCATCGGCGACAAGGTGTTCTTCGGCCCCGAGGCCGAGTTCTTCATCTTCGACGACGTGAAGTTCTCGACCGACATGTACAGCGTCGGCTTCAAGGTCGACAGCTCCGAGCTGCCGTCGAACTCGTCGACCGAGTACGAGATGGGCAACCTCGGCCACCGTCCGCGCGCGAAGGGCGGCTACTTCCCGGTTCCGCCGATCGATTCATGCCAGGACATCCGCTCGGAGATGCTGTCCGTGCTCTCGGAGATGGGCGTGGTCGTCGAGAAGCATCACCACGAGGTCGCCGCGGCCCAGCACGAGCTCGGCATCAAGTTCGGCCCCATGATCACCATGGCCGACCACATGCAGGTCTACAAATACGTCGTGCATCAGGTAGCGCAGGCTTACGGCAAGTCGGCGACCTTCATGCCGAAGCCGATCTTCGGCGACAACGGCTCGGGCATGCACGTGCACCAGTCGATCTGGAAGGGCAACGAGCCGATGTTCGCCGGCAACAAGTACGCCGACCTCTCGGATACCTGCCTGTTCTACATCGGCGGCATCCTGAAGCACGCCAAGGCCATCAACGCCTTCGCCAACCCGCTGACGAACTCCTACAAGCGCCTGGTGCCGGGCTACGAGGCACCCGTGCTGCTCGCCTATTCGGCGCGCAACCGCTCGGCGTCCTGCCGCATCCCGGTCGTCACGAGCCCGAAGGCCAAGCGCGTCGAGATCCGCTTCCCGGATCCGGGCGCCAACCCCTACCTCGCCTTCACGGCGATGCTGATGGCGGGCCTCGACGGCATCCAGAACAAGATCCATCCCGGCGACCCGATGGACAAGAACCTCTACGATCTGCCGCCGGCCGAGCTTGCGAAGATCCCGACGGTCGCCGGCAGCCTGCGCGAAGCGCTGGCTTCGCTCGACAAGGACCGCGGGTTCCTCAAGGCTGGCGGCGTCATGACCGACGATATGATCGACGCCTACATCGAGCTGCGCATGGGCGAGAACATGCGTTACGAGATGACGCCGCATCCGGTCGAATACGATATGTACTACTCGATCTGATCGCGGTTTGCGGCGGGACCCGCCGGACCGACATCGATCCTACGGAAGGCCCGGCAGCGATGCCGGGCTTTCTTTTTGCGCGATCGGGCGCAGGGTCAGTAGAAGACCAGCGCGCCGATGAACGCGCCCAAGAGCGCCAGGCGGTAGAACGCGCGCTCGTAGGCAAGCATCCAGCACACGAAGCGATGTGGCAGCTCACCCCAGGACACGCGCGCCAGCGCCGAGAGCACGACGCCGAGCACGAGACCGATCAGGAGCGAGCCGAGGTGCACGCCGCCATGCGTCGCACCCATCGCCGGAGCAAAGGAGAAATCCGCCGAAGAGCCTGAGCCGACCACCGTCAGCACGCCCGCGGCGAGGCATCCGAAAGCAAGAAGCGACAGAAACCCGATTGCAGATCTCATGGCAGCGCGCCTTGTGAGACGTGAGCGGGATCGCGGTCGAGATGCAGGGCTCGAGAGCCTCTTTACGGCCCGGCTGCGATTGGAGGTCTCGTGAATTCTAGCGCGCGAGCCTCAACACGCGGTTAAGGCGCATCGTGTGATCGCCGAGACTTGATGGATTGACAGAGGAGCCGACGAGGCGCAGACTTTCTCTACTTCTCCAAAGAGGAGGTCTAAGAAAATGTGGCCACCGGATCAGTCGAAGCCGTTCGCGGCATGATCCCGTCGCTGTGAGAGCCGGGATATCGGCGGGCGGCGCGGATTTGAAAATTCGTTCAATCGACGTGGAGACTTGGTCGGCAACGGGCCCGTGTAGGGCATAGCCGTCGAGAGGCTTTTTATTCGATCAGACATCACGGCGTTCGAGCATTCCGCCCGACGCGTCGCAACCCGGCAGAGCCAGAGATCGGCTGCCGATGAGATCGAAAGCGCCCGGGATGCGTTGGCAAACCCCCGAGAGCGCCTGTGAAGCCGGAGACGCAAGACCGGACGAACTCGCAAACGGCCGAGAGACCCACGAAACAAGGATCAGTGGCTAGGACACGAGAAGGCGGACCGAAAAGCAGGTGATCCCGAAAGGGAGCGCTCTCACGGCCAGCAGACTGGCCAACGCGCACCAGGGGATACCTAACCACGTGATCCGCCGCAGAACGCAATCGTCCTTGACCGCGATCATGCGAGCCCGCTCCGGAGCTTCCTCCGGGCGGGCTCGTTCCTTTTCAACCTTCCGTCCGGGCCCTCCGTCACCTGTTGCAAGCTGCGGACGCGCTGGGCCGAAAGCCCCCGTGCCGTCGCGCGGCATACGGTGCACCCGAGGAGCTTGACGCACACGCAAAGCGCGGATGCTCGCGCGCGCCCTGTGCGGACGCCGAGGCAAGCCTCGACCCGCTTGCCCCGGTTGCAGCTCCCAGGACCCGCGAGCCGCCGATCGCCTGGTCGCGCTCCGAGTGTTGGATGAGACCGACGAGCGGCGCTTCGCGCGGCTCGGGTCCGACGCGATCCTGGTCTCGCGCCACCACGCGAACACCGAAGCGTATCCCGCCGGGATCGCCATCGACATCGTTGGAGCGATCCGTCACGTCGCGGCCATGCCACGATTGCATGCAAGCGAAAGACGCATGAGAGACCGCCCCGCCCCACTCGTTCTGTCCGCGATCCTGCTCGTTCTCGCCGCTGTCGCAACGGCGGCCGCCGCACCGGCAACCAAGGCCCGCACGCCTTACGGATGGCGCGCATCCGATGCGGCGCCGGCAGAGACGCTCGCCGAACGGATCGCGCCTCCGCCAGGGTTTACGCGTACGCCTGCGGCGGACGGATCGTTCGCCGCGTGGCTGCGCGGCCTGCCGCTGCGATCGGCGGGCGCACCCGTGCTGCTGCACACCGGAAAGCCCAAATGGCGCCAGGACGTGCACGCAGCCGTGGTCGATATCGACGTCGGGCCCCGCGACCTGCAGCAGTGCGCGGATGCCATCATGCGGCTGCGCGCCGAATGGCTCTATAGCCTCGGCCGCGACGGCGAGATCGCGTTCAACGACACCGATGGCAAGCGCCGCCGCTTCTCCTCCGCGCCGCGGAAAGACCATGCGGGGCTGCGCAAGTACATGGATCTCGTCTTCGCTTATGCCGGCACCTACTCGCTTGAGCGGGAGCTGAAGCCGGTCGCCGCGGACGGCCTCGCCATCGGGCACGTGTTCATCAAGGGCGGTTTCCCGGGCCACGCCGTGCTCGTCGTCGACATGGTGGAGAACCGGGCCACGGGAGAGAGGCGCTTCCTGCTCCTGCAAAGCTACATGCCCGCCCAGGACATGCACATCCTCAAGAACCCGAACGCGTCCGATGGATCGCCCTGGTACGCAACACCCGTTGGCGACCAGCTTGTGACGCCCGAATGGAGCTTCCCCCGCACCGCGCTCCGCCGCTGGCCCTAGTCCATCCCCCCGTCATTCCTGCCAAGCGCGGCGAACGCCGTGCGCAGAGCAGGCCCCCTCACCTGGAAGCGATATGCCCATGCGAAGCATGGCTTCGCCATGACGCTGCGCGGGTGAAAAGGCGCTGCACGTCTCGATCGAAAACGCCTCAGAACCCGCCGCCAAACGAGCTCAGGAAATCGTCGTTCGCCGACTTGCCGCTGCGTGCGGCCTGCTTTACCGGCTTGGCCGTGAGCTGCGCCTGGTCCGGCACGACCGGCGCCAGGTGATTGCGCCCTTTGGCGATCGCGTCCCAGCGGCCGTCCAGCGCCTGCGTGACGCGCTTCTCGTGCCCGTAGACGTCGCCGTAGGTCTTGAGCGTCCCCGCATCGTCCACCCACGCCGTGAAATAGGCGATGTGCATCTTGATCTTGGTGTCCATCGGGATCTCGTTGTTCATCGGCCCGTTCTTCGCGAGATCGTCGACCTTGGCGGCATCCCATCCCTTGTCCTCCGCCAGGATGAGCTCCGCGGTCTTGAGCGGATTGCGCAGTCTCAGGCAGCCGTGGGAGAGCGTCCGCTGCTTGGAGTTGAACATCCATTTGTCGGGCGTATCGTGCATGAAGATCGTGTGCTGGCTCGGGAACGAGAACTTCACGTAGCCCATCACGCTTTTGCGCCCTGCCGGCTGCACGACCTCATAGTTGCGGATGTCGAGCGTCCGCCAGTCCATCGTCCGCCAGTCGAGCCGCCGGCCGTCCTTCGTCTCGACCTCGAGGCCGTACTGGCGCATGAGGCCGCCGCCCCTGAGCAGGCTCGGCCACAGCTCGTTGACCTTGATGCTCTCCGGCACGCGCCACATGGGGCGGAACGTGATGCTCTTGAGCGGGCGCGTGAAGATGGAGCTCTGCTTGCCGATCTCGCCGACGACGATACGCTCCGTGTGGATCGCCTTCCCGTCCTTGACGAGCTCGATCATGTAGGCGGGCACGTTGGCCATCAGGTGCACCGCGCCGAGGTCGTCGTGCATCCAGCGCCACATCTCCATGTTGGCGAGGATCTTCTTGGCTGCCGCATTCGGCTTGCCGCCGATCTTGGCGATCGCCTCGGCGTATTTCTCCCGCAGCCGCTCGAACTGCGGATGCCGGGGATGTGTGCCGGTGAGATAGGCCGCCTTGTCGGGTGCCCCCGCAAGCCCCTCGATCACCGCTGCTGGATCGAGCAGCTGCGGCTTACGGTCGAGGTTCGAGTTGAGCTTTTCGGCCGGGCTCATGATGCGCCCGCCGCGCGCGAAGCGCGCATATTTCAGCGCCTCGAGGGACAGCGCGACCTCCTGAGCCGCCTGCGTCTCGGGCGAAAGCTCCGTTGCGACATCGACTTTCGGCGCCGCGAAATCCGCCGGATCGAGCCCCCATTCGCCCGCCGTCTCGAAGGCGCGGACCACGCCGGCCGCATCCGCATTGAGGCCTTTCTCGTCGACCCATAACGGCGCATGGCCACGCGACGCATAGACTGCGATCAGTGCCGCACGCTCCTTCTTGTCCTGGTCCGAGCCGTCTTGGGGAATGGCCTCGAGCCGCGCTTTGATCGCGATCCCGAGCGGCGTCTCCGGGCCAGCGGCCGGCGGCGCGACAGCCTCGGGTGCACGTGCGGTGCTTGCTTCTGCCGGCGTTTGATCGTCGGCGGTTGCTTGCGGCGTCTCCTGCAGCGCCGAGGTCTCGGGAGCCAGGGTCTCGGCACGCGCCATCCCGGCAAGACCGAGGGCGGTCAATGAGAGCGCCAGCACCAGAAAGCGGCCCATCGGGAATCTCCGAAAGCTCAAGGTTCGGGAAACACTAGGCGATTCGAGCTGCCCCGCGACGGCCCGCCGCCTTCGGAACAGCCCGTTTCAACACCGGTTTGCAGATCCCTCTTGTCCTTGAGACTTGCCCAAAGTTGTGGCTGCATTGGGTTTCAGCGGCGAAACGGAAACCCTGGCGTCAAAGACCGGTGGGTTGGCCCGCAAAACCGGGCCTTTTCGCCTTGCGCCCAGGCCCAACCTCCTCTAAATCGCCCGTTTTCCCGACGGTCGCGGATGCGGCCCCTTACGGATGAGCCGATGACCAAACGCGGAGCGGAAGTGGGGATCATCATGGGAAGCCAGTCCGACTGGCCGACCATGAAGCAGGCGGCCGCCGTCCTTGACGAGCTAGGCGTGGCCTATGAGGCGAAGATCGTCTCGGCCCACCGCACCCCCGACCGCCTCGTCGCCTACGCGAAGTCGGCCAGGGAGCGCGGCCTCAAGGTCATCATCGCCGGAGCCGGCGGCGCGGCGCACCTTCCGGGGATGACGGCCTCCATGACCGCTCTCCCGGTGCTCGGCGTGCCGATCCAGACCAAGGGCCTCAAGGGCATGGACAGCCTCTATTCGATCGTGCAGATGCCGGCCGGCATTCCCGTCGGCACGCTCGCCATCGGAGACGCCGGCGCGACGAATGCGGGGCTCTTCGCGGCACAGATCCTGGCACTGTCGGATGCTGGCCTCGCCGCGCGCCTCGCCGCCTACCGCGAGCGGCAGACGGCCGCCGTCAACGACGAACCCAAGAACGACTGACCGAGGCCCGATGACCGCCCTTCCCCCCGGATCGACGATCGGCATCCTGGGCGGCGGCCAACTGGGCCGCATGCTGTCCCTCGCCGCAGCCCGGCTCGGTCTCAAGTGTCATATCTACTCGGATGTCCCGGGCGGTGCGTGCGATGTCTCGGCCGCCTCCACCATCGGCCCGTTCGAGGACGTCGAGAGGGTCCGCGCTTTCGCTAATGGCGTCGATGTCGTCACCTACGAGTTCGAGAACGTCCCGCTGGCGGCCGCTCATGCGGCGGAAGCGGTCGTGCCGGTGCGTCCGGGCCCGAAAGCCCTCGCTGTGGCGCAGGACCGGCTCGAGGAAAAGACCTTTATCAGCGGCCTCGGCATCCCCGTCGCTCCCTTCGCGCCCATCCACGACGATGCCTCTCTCGAAGCCGCGGTCCGCGCCATCGGCGACGCCGGGATCCTGAAGACGCGACACCTCGGCTACGATGGCAAAGGCCAGATCCGTATCCGGAGCGCGGGCGAGCTCAAGCCGGCCTTCACGTCGCTGCAACGCGCGCCCTCGGTGCTCGAGGGCCTCGTGCCCTTCGCCTACGAGGTCTCGGTCCTCGTCGTCCGCGCGCTCCAGGGCGAGACGCGCGTCTATGACATCCCGCTCAACACACATAAGGACGGCATCCTCGACACGTCGACCGTCCCCTCGCCGCTCTCCGCCCGCGACGCTGCGCGCGCCCGCGAGATCGCCGGCGCCATCGCCACCGCCCTCGGCTACGTCGGCGTGCTCGGCGTCGAGATGTTCTACGTGCCGGAGGCCGCCGAGCCGCTGGTCGTGAACGAGATCGCGCCCCGCGTGCACAACTCCGGCCATTGGACCATGGACGCCTGCCTCGTCAGCCAGTTCGAGAACCACATCCGTGCCGTGGCGGGCTGGCCGCTCGGCTCGACCGACCGCCATTCCGACGTGGTGATGACCAACCTCATCGGCGCCGACGCGGATCGCTGGACGGCGCTGGCCGCCGAGCCCGCCACTGCGCTGCACCTCTACGGCAAGCCCGACGCCCGCCCCGGCCGCAAGATGGGCCACGTCAACCGCCTGAAGCCGCGGAGCTAGGGCGGTTGGGCTCGGTCGAATCGGACCGTGCTCTTGGTTTCGATGAGACCCCGTGAGCCGCGCTTCGGACGATAGGGCCCGACACGATCATGGCCTCTGGCGGCGGCGCTCCCTCCCCAAAAGCCGCACAAACAGCGCCGCTCGCCGGTGGACAAGAGGCGCGGTGTTTGATAAAAGCCGGCCAAATCCGAAATCGCTCGACGTGCCGGCGGTCTTCCTCCGGCGCTTCGGGTTGTACTTTTTTCAGCAAATTCAGAACCCAGAGGTCACCGCTTGCAGGTACTCGTTCGCGACAACAACGTCGATCAGGCCCTCAAGGCGCTCAAAAAGAAGATGCAGCGCGAGGGTATTTTCCGCGAGATGAAGCTGCGGAACTATTTCGAGAAGCCCTCCGAGAAGAAAGCCCGCGAGAAGGCCGAGGCCGTGCGCCGCGCCCGCAAGCTCGCACGCAAGAAGCTGCAGCGTGAAGGTCTTCTGCCCGGCAAGCCGGCCGCTCCGCGCGGCGCCGGCGCCAAGGGCGCGGGCCGTGGCGGCGCAGGCGGTCGTCCGTCGGGTGGCGGCTTCGGCGGCAACAACGGTACCGGCAGCAGCGGTGGCGGCTTCGGCGCGCGCTGAGCCCCGACCCCACGCTCGTCAAACGAGATTGCAATCGCCGCCGGCCGACCGGCGGCGATTTCGTTTGTCCGGCGCCGGGCTCACCCGCGCCGATCCGATCCGCCCCTACCCCTGCCGGCGCTGGCCGTCCGCGCGCAACGCCGCGATCCAGCCGTAGAGCGCATCGTACGAGCCGAACCTCGCATGATCGTCGTGGCCCGCACCCGGGAACGTCTTCAGCGTCTTCGGCTCGGGCGCGCGCGCAAAAACCTCGCGGCCCATCGCAACCGGGACGATGGTGTCCTCTTCGCCGTGCAGCACGAGCAGCGGCGCGCTGATCTTGGCGATGTGCCGGCGCGTCTCGTAACGATCCGTCATGAACCAGCGGCCGGGGATGAGCGGATGATGCAGGGCGGCGAGATCGACCATCGAGGTGTAGGGCGCATCGAGCACGAGCCCGGCCACGCGCTTCTCGCCGGCCACCTGCACGGCAACGCCCGTGCCGAGCGACTCTCCATAGACGATCACGTCCAGAGGATCGACGCCCAAGCCGGTGAGCGTCGTGAAGGCCAGCACGGCGTCGGCGACGTTGGCGGCCTCCGAGGGCTGCCCGCTGCTGCCGCCGAAGCCGCGGTACGTCATCATGAACACGCCGAGCCCGCGCGCCATGTATTTCCGGATCCTCTCGCTGCGCGTCTCGAGCGAGCCCGCGTTGCCGTGGAAGTAGAGGATCGTCGGCTCGCCGGGTCTGGCCTTGCCGTACCACGCAATGACGCGCGCGCCGTCCGGCGTCTCGAGAACATGCTCGGTGACGCCGGCAAGCCCCGCCTGAGCGGGCGTGACGTAGGCCGTGTCCGGAAAGTACATGAGATGGCGCTGCAGAACGGACACGATCCCTGCCAGCAGTCCCATCGCCAACGCCGCTCCCAAAGCCAGCCTGAGGATCAGCTTCACGTTCCGCGCTCCACGCCGCCTCGCCTCCCGGAATTCCTATCACGGCGGGCGGGCTCTGCTCAGAGCGCGTTTGCTTTTAACCGAATTGGAACCGCGATGCTTCGGACGGACCGGGTCGAACGGGTCACGACTTAGCGCTGGGACTGGGCGGCGTCGCGCTCCTTGGCCATGAAGGCCAAGGGCTCGCTCTCCGGCTTGTCGAAGCACGTAAGAAGAAAGGCCAGCCGCTCGCGGCCCGGCAGGTGCCCGCGCGCAGAGCCGTTGCTGCGCACGAGATAGGGCGCGAACCCCTCGATGTCCTTGCGCGTGAGCAGGCCGGACCAACGCCCGTAGTTGACCGACCAGCAATCCGCTTCGCGCTCGCTTTCAAGCGTCGGGCGGAGCATGTGCCCCAGCACGTGATGGGCGCACTCGTGCATGTAGAAGAACACCTGCATCTTGCCGGGCAGCGACCGCATCCGGTCGGAATCGAGCGAGATGATCGGCATGCGCGCGATGATCGAGGCGCGACCCACGTCGCCGAGGTCGGTGGTCATGAGTGTCCGCACGAGCGCGCCGCGGTAATCGTAGCACCGCATCGGACTGTCGCCGATGACGGGCTGCACCTGGAGCTCATCCGCTGCCGCCGGCCGGCCGGCGAGCAGAGCAATCGCGACGAAGAGCGCCCAAACCCTCATGTCGATCCTTTCGAGCCGATACCGCCCTTCAAACCTCGACTTGCAGATACGAAGGCTAGAGTGTGTCCGATCCCTCTTGCAAGAGGATAACCGCGCCGCCGCGGGAGAGGTTCCGTGCGGATCGAGCAGGCTCATGGTTCGGCCGCTTACGGCCTGCCGTCGGCGCCAGCGCCCGGCGCGGCACTGGTTTTCAGGTCTGGCCCACGGCTTCGACCGGATGGCCGGCCTCGCGCCATGCCGTGAACCCGCCGCCCAGGTGCGCGACCGACGGCAGCCCCATATCCTGCGCCGTCCTGGCCGCGAGCGCGGAGCGCCACCCGCTCGCGCAGTAGAACACGAAGCGGCGCGGCTCGGCGAAGATCGGCTTGTGATACGGGCTCTCGGGATCGATCCAGAATTCCAGCATTCCGCGCGGGCAATGGAACGCGCCGGGGATCCTCCCCTCCCGCTCGAGCTCGCGCCGGTCGCGCAGATCGACGAGCTGGATCTCGCCGCGATCGAACAGCGCCCGCACCGCGCCTGCATCGAGCGTCGTGATCCTGGCGTTGGCCTCGTCGAGCAGTTGCCGATAGCCGATCTTCATGTGGTCACCCCGGACATGCGCGAAGGCGCTGGAACAAGACAGCCCAGGTCATGAGTACGCAACCTAGTGCGCCATCGCCTTGGCGATCTCCTCGGTCATCTTCTTGGCATCGCCGAGCACCATCACCGTATTATCGCGATAGAACACCGGGTTGTCGATGCCGGCGTAACCCGACGCGAGCGAGCGCTTGTTGAAGAACACCGTCGCCGCCTTCCACACCTGCAGCACGGGCATGCCGTAGATGGGCGAGGACTTGTCGTCCTCTGCGGCGGGGTTCACGACGTCGTTGGCGCCGATGACGTAGACCGCATCCGCCTGCGCGAACTCGGAGTTGATGTCCTCGAGCTCGAACACCTCATCGTATGGGACGTTGGCTTCGGCGAGCAGCACGTTCATGTGGCCCGGCATGCGCCCCGCGACCGGGTGGATCGCATATTTCACTTCCACGCCCGCCTTCTTCATCGCATCCGCCATCTCGCGTAGCGCGTGCTGGGCCTGGGCGACGGCCATGCCGTAGCCGGGGACGATGATGACCTTGGAAGCGTTCTTCAGGACGTAGGCCGCATCCTCGGCGGACCCGAGCTTCACCGGCTTCTGCTCGCCGCCGCCGCCGGGACCTGCCGCCTCGCCTCCGAAGCCGCCCGCGATCACCGAGAGGAAGCTGCGGTTCATGCCCTTGCACATGATGTAGCTCAGGATCGCGCCCGAAGAGCCGACCAGCGCGCCGGTGATGATGAGCGCGATGTTGCCGAGCGTGAAGCCGATGCCCGCCGCCGCCCAGCCCGAGTACGAGTTGAGCATCGAGACGACGACCGGCATGTCCGCGCCGCCGATGGGGATGATGATGAGCGCGCCGAACAGAAGCGCGATGAGCGTGATGGCCCAGAACAGCCCCGCGCTGCCGCCCGAGACGCAGAACTGGTAGATGAGCCATGCCAGGCCGAGGAACAGCGCCAGGTTGACGATGTGGCGGAACGGCAGAATGATCGGTTTCCCGGACATGCGCCCCGAGAGCTTGGCGAACGCGATGACGGAGCCCGTGAAGGTGATGGCGCCGATCGCGAGGCCGAGGCCCATCTCGACGAGGCTCGCGGCCGCGATGCTGCCCGGGTGCCCGATGCCGAACGCCTCCGGCGCATAGAGCGCCGCCGCCGCCACGAACACCGCCGCGAGACCGACGAGCGAGTGGAACGCGGCCACCAGCTCCGGCATCTGCGTCATGGGGATCTTGCGGGCGATCACGGCGCCGATCGCGGCACCCGTGCCGAGGCCGGCGATGATCAGCGCCCAGGTCACCCAACTCCCGGGGCTGGACACCGCAAGCGTCGTCACGATGGCGATCGCCATGCCGACCATGCCGTAGGTGTTGCCCTTGCGGCTCGTCTCGGGATGCGAGAGCCCGCGCAGCGCGAGGATGAACAGCACACCCGCGACGAGATAGAGGGTGGCGGCGATATTGGCGGTCATCGGCGTTCCCTCTACTTCCCGGCCTTGTCTTTTTTCTTGTACATGGCGAGCATGCGGCTCGTGACGAGGAAGCCGCCGAAGATGTTGATCGAGGCCATCACGAGCGCGAGGAACCCGAAGATCCGCGCCAGCGTCGTGCCGTCCGCCACGAGATCGACGCCGACGGCCAGGAGCGCGCCGACCACGATCACCGAGCTGATCGCGTTGGTGACGCTCATGAGCGGCGTATGCAGCGCGGGCGTGACGCTCCACACCACGTAGTAGCCGACGAAGATCGCCATCACGAACACCATGAGGCGGTAGATCGAGGGATCGACCGCGCCTCCGATGCCCTCCGCCGCCGCCATCGCCGCCGTCGGCAGCAGAGCAAGCAGCGCCGCAATCCCGACTGTGCCCCAGATCCGGTTGCCGGCGGAGCGCCGAAACCCACCGTCCGACCGGCGAAGGCCGGTGCCCAGACACGTCTCAGATCCATTCGTCTGCATGGTTCTGTCCTCAGGCGGCGGGTTGCGGGGCGAGGTTGGGATGCACGATCCTGCCGTCCTTGGCGACCAGCGTTCCCTTGACGATCTCGTCGTCCCAATTGACCTTGAAGGACTTGTCCTTCTTGTCGAAGAAAAGCTCGAGGAACGCGAACAGGTTCTTCGCGTAGAGGCTCGACGCGTTGACCGGTAGCGAGCCCGCGAGGTTGATCGGCGCGACGATCTTGACGCCCGAGACCTCCACCGTCTGGCCGGGCACCGCGCCTTCGACGTTCCCGCCGCGCTCCGCGGCAAGGTCGACGATCACCGATCCGGGCTTCATCGCCGCGAGCATGGCGGCGGTGATGAGCTTCGGCGCGGGTCGCCCCGGGATGAGCGCGGTCGTGATGACGATGTCCTGGGTCTTGATGTGGTTGGCGACGAGCTCGGCCTGCTTGGCCTGATACTCGGGCGACATCGGCTTTGCGTAGCCGGCCGCCGTCTGCGCCTGCTTGAACTCGTCGTCCTCGACGGCGATGAACTTGGCGCCGAGAGACTGCACCTGCTCCTTCGTGGCCGGCCGAACGTCGGTCGCGGACACGACAGCGCCCAGGCGGCGGGCGGTGGCGATGGCCTGCAGGCCCGCCACCCCGACGCCCATGATGAAGGCTTTCGCGGCGGGAACCGTGCCGGCGGCCGTCATCATCATCGGCAGGGCCTGGCCGAACAGCGAGGCCGCATCGACGACGGCCTTGTAGCCGGCGAGGTTCGCCTGGCTCGACAGCACGTCCATCGACTGCGCGCGGCTGATGCGCGGCATGAACTCCATGGAGAACAGGCTGGCGCCCGTTCCAGCCAACGGCTCCATGGCGGCTTTGTCGTAGGGATCGAGGATCGCGGCGACGATCGCGCCGGGCTTCAAGGCGGCGATCTCTTCGGCCGACGGCCGGCGCACCTTGAGGAGAATGTCGGCACCCGCCAGCGTCTCGCCGGCAGAGGCGGCGATGTCGGCGCCCGCCGTCCGCAGCGAATCGTCCGTGAAGCGCGCGCGGGCGCCTGCCCCGGACTGAACGCGCACCTTGGCGCCCAGCGCCGTGAGCTTCTTCACCGTCTCGGGCGAGACGGCAACGCGCGGCTCATCCGGTCCCTCGGCCGTTACAGCAATCGTAACCATCGAACCATCCGTTGACACGCTCGCACTGTTGACGCGCTCGCACTGGGCCGACCGGATCGCCCGGCGATGCCGTCCCGCACGAGGACGGCCGGCCTTCCAAATACGGCGGTTGGCGCCAGAATTACGATGTCAGCGCCGTCCGACGTCCGGATACGCAGATCTGAAGGGAGACTAGACGAGGAAATACGCCATGCCGGCCAGAAGAACGACCATGCAGATGATGCCGGTCTTGGTCCAGGCGATGAAATTCGCATACGTGCGGGTGTGCTCGGCGTAGTCCATGGTCGGATGACCGCCCGAAGTATCGACCCCCATAAGGTCCTCCCGTTTTGCGCTTCGTTGTCAATGCTTGGTAGCTCAAGCCTTGCGGCGCTTCAAGCCTGCCGGACACGGACCTTTGGTCTATGAGAGCGGCGCGGAGCCTAAATCTGGGCTCAATCCGGTGTCAGGACGCATACGACCTTGGACCAAAGGCCGGCGGCGCGTCTCCCTGCGCCCGGGGATGCGAGGACGAGCGAACCATGCCCAAACCCGCGTTCCGGTCTGACGAGAGCCGGCTTCTGGCTTGCCTGGCCGCCGGCTGGCTCGCGCTCGCCGCCGCGCCTCCCGCCCTCGCACTCGACGAGCCGCCGGGCGAGATGGCCGCCCTCAAGGCCTGCGAGAAGCGGCTCTGCACCATGGTTCTCGGCAAGGAGCCCGTCGGCAGCGACCTTGCCTGCGACGTGCAGAAGACCTGGGCCAAGTCCTCGCTCGAGGGCGGCAAGGACAAGGGCGTCTCCTGGAGCTTCGGCGACGCGCGCTGCTCGGTCGATCTCCGGCTCCAGCGGAAGGACATCGTCGCGGCGCTGACCAAGCCGAAGCACACCGTGCGCGTTCCGGCCCACGAGGTGAACTGCATCCTGGAGCGCGACGGCGAGATCAAGCCGGTCAAGGCGCGGCTGGCGCCGAAGCTCACCTTCAAGGACGGCAAGGCGGACAAGGTCTGGATTAACCTCGAGAACATCGAGGGACCCGACGACGTGAAATCGACGATCTGGACCGCAGCCCAGCTCGAGGACAAGCTCGGCATCTTTCACCGCCCGATGATCAAGTCGATCAACAAGTTCCTCTACCGCCAGTGCGCCAAACGCTACGGGCCGGACGGGGAGGAAGCCAAGGCGGACGGCGGCGAGAAGAAGACGAAGGTCGCGGCTGACAAGCACACCAAGCCTACCGCGACCGACGCACCCACCAAAGCCTCGACCGCCGGCCCCTGAGCCCGCTGCGAGCGGCGTACCCAAGGC
This sequence comes from Hyphomicrobium sp., assembly GCF_036833075.1. Classification (GTDB taxonomy): domain Bacteria; phylum Pseudomonadota; class Alphaproteobacteria; order Rhizobiales; family Hyphomicrobiaceae; genus Hyphomicrobium_C. Next base: position 43,686 of record NZ_DAITQL010000003.1, on the reverse strand, counting down.
ACATTCTGCGCACGCCCGGCAGACTGGCGCACGGTCCTCATCCCGGCAACGGAAAGAACGCGCCATCGCTCCAGAGGCCGAGGTGGCCGTCCGAACCTTCCGCCGCCCGCTCCACGAGATCGTAGACGAGCGCGCGCGTCACCAGCGCCTCAAGCCGTCCGCGCACGTGCAGGTACGGCTTCAGCCCGCCCGTGGGGTCGGCCGCGGCGAACCGCAGGGGATGGTCGGGGCCACACCGTACGACGTCGTCGACATTGGTCCGAAACAGGAGGGTCTGGCCGCGGCCGCTGCCGAGCCCCTGCATCTCGACGGCCAGGAACGGCGCGTCGGCGACCGCCACGTCGACCTTCTCCGCCGGTGTCACGAGATAGAAGCGCCCGTCCGCGTCCCGCCTCAGCACGCGCGCGAACAGCTTGACGAGCGCCGGACGCGGGATCGGGCTTCCCTGGTAGTGCCAGCGCCCGTCGCGCGAGACGGAAAGCCCGATATCGCCGCAATAGGGCGGGTCCCACAGCTCGACCGGCGCGGCGCCTCGGCCTTCGGCGGCCTTGAGAAGGTCTTCAAGTCTTTCCATCCTGGGAACTTGCATCCTGAATCGAAGATTGAGTCCAGTGCGCGCGTGTCAAGCCCCCAACGGACGCGCGCTGCTGTCCGTTTTGAGGCGCTCCCCCGGCGGGGATCCTGCCAAGACCCTGAAAAGACAGGACAGCGGGGGCGTCTTACCGAGGTTTAACTTGACCGGAGACCCGTCCAGCCGGTCACAATCACAACCTCCAGGGATATCTACGGGCGGGCGGCGCAGCCGTGCGTCCCATTTCGCCTCGCGCGAAGCCAAGAAAACGGGAGAGCCGGCCAGTCCATGAGCAGCGTGATCCAGACCGACGAAACCATCGTTCCCCGGCTCGAGGCGGCGGCCGATCGCATGAAGCGCGCGCACAAGGCGGCCGCGTCCGTCATCTTCGGCCAGGATGTCGTCATCGAGCGGACGCTGATTACCATCCTGTCCGGCGGGCATGCGCTCCTGATCGGCGTGCCGGGCCTCGCCAAGACGCTGCTCGTCGAGACGCTGGGCCGCGTGCTCGGCCTCGAAGCCAAGCGCATCCAGTTCACGCCCGACCTCATGCCGTCCGACATCATTGGCTCGGAGGTGCTCGAGGAGGCGCCCGGCGAGCGGCGCTCGTTCCGCTTCATCAAGGGCCCGATCTTCACGCAGCTCCTGATGGCGGACGAGATCAACCGCGCCTCGCCCAAGACCCAGTCGGCGCTTCTGCAGGCCATGCAGGAGCATCACGTCACGGTTGCCGGCACGCGCCACGACGTGCCGCAGCCGTTCCACGTGCTCGCGACCCAGAACCCGCTCGAGCAGGAAGGCACCTATCCCCTCCCCGAAGCGCAGCTCGACCGCTTCCTGCTCGAGATCGACGTCACCTATCCGGACCTCGCCGCCGAGCGGCGCATGCTGTACGCGACCACGGGCACCGACGAGCGGGTCGTCGAGAGCGTGCTGACGGCGGCGGAGCTGGCGTCGATCCAGCGCCTCGTGCGCCAGATCCCGGTACCGGACAAGGTTGTCGAAGCCATTCTGCGGCTCGTGCGCTCGGCCCGCCCCGGCACCGGCGCGAGCGAGGAAACAGACCGCTTCGTCGCCTGGGGCCCGGGCCCTCGCGCGAGCCAGGCCCTGACGCTCGCCGTGCGCGCCAAGGCGCTCGTCGACGGCCGTCTCGCGCCCTCGATCGACGACGTGATCGAGCTCGCCGAGCCTGTCCTCAAGCACCGCATGGCGCTTTCCTTCGCGGCCCGTGCCGAAGGCATGGAGCTGGCGCCGCTGATCGCCCGCCTCGCACACGCGGCGGAGTGACGGGCATGGCGGCACCCCGCGGCCACGTCCCGGGATCATCCGGCCACGACGGCGACGGGCGCGTCTTCCGGCTCGAGCGCGACGCCCATGCGCTTGCCGAGACGCTTCCGGACCTGCTCATCGAAGCCGACCGCATCGCGCAGACGGTGGCGCACGGCATCCACGGCCGTCGCCGCGCCGGCCCGGGCGAAACGTTCTGGCAGTTCCGCACCTACGAATCGATGGATTCCGCCCAGCTCATCGACTGGCGCCGCTCCGCGAGCTCCGACCACCTCTACGTGCGCGAGCGCGAGTGGGAGGCGGCGCATACGCTCTGGCTGTGGCCCGACCTCTCGCCGTCGATGCGGTTCCGGAGCCACCTCGCGAACGTCACCAAGCATGACCGCGCGCTCGTGCTGACGCTCGCGGCCGCCGAGCTTCTGGTCCGCGGCGGCGAGCGCGTCGGGCTTCTCGGGCTGACGCTGCCGACGACGAGCCGGCGGGCCTCGACACGGCTCGCAGAAGCCATCGCCACCCACGCAACCGCGCCGCAGCTCGCCTCCGGCAAGCCGTCGCCGGCGCGCATCAGCCGCTTCTCAGGCGTGATCCTGTTCAGCGATTTTCTCGATCCCATCGACGAGGTGCGTGCGAGCATCGAGACGCTCGCTGCGGGCGGCGCCACGGGACATCTCGTGCAGGTGCTCGACCCGGCCGAGGAGACGCTTCCCTACGAGGGGCGCACCGAGTTTCTGGCTTCGGAAGGCGGGGAGAGCTGGATTGCCGACCGCGCCGAAAGCCTGCGCGCGCGCTACCAGGCCCGCCTCCAGGCGCATCGCGAGGCGTTGCAGGACATCGCCGTGCGGCTCGGCTGGTCGTTCCTCGTCCATCACACCGACCGCCCGCCGACCGAGCCGCTGCTGACCCTGGTCATGCGCCTCGAAGGCCGCGTGCACGGCTACCGCTGGCAGGGTGCCACCGACGCGGGAGGCGCCCCATGAGCATCGGCGCCCTGGCTTTCCTCAACCCGTGGCTGCTTGCGGGGCTCGCCACCTTGCCGCTCATCTATTGGCTTCTGAAAACGGTCCCGCCGCGGCCGAAGCAGGTGGAATTCCCGGCGACCCGCATCCTGGTCGGCCTCGAGAACGAGGAGAAGACGCCGGCCAAGACGCCGTGGTGGCTTCTGCTCGTGCGCCTGCTCGCGGCGGCGCTCGTGATTTTCGCCCTCTCCGAGCCGGTGCTGAACCCGGCCCGCGACCGCGTCATGACCGGGACCGGCCCGGTCGTCGTCGTGATCGACAACGGCTGGCCGGCGGCGTCGGGCTGGACGCGGCGCACCGCGCTCGCCGAGGAGATCCTCGCCGAGGCGCAGCGCCAGAACCGTCCCGCCATCGTCGCCGAGACGGCGCCCGCGGCGCGATCGCGGACCCTGAGCCTCACAACGCCGGGCGACGCGAGATCGGCGCTCGGCGCCATCGAGCCCCAGCCCTTCGCGCCCGACCGCAAGGGCACGCTCGCGGCGCTGACGGCGACGCTGTCGACGGCCAACGTCGCCGCATCGAACATCCTCTGGCTCGCCGACGGCATCGACCACGACGGCGAAGCGGCCGCCTTCGCGCAAGGGCTCGAGCAGGCCGCCGGCCAGGGCACGTTCGCCATGGTCGAGGACGCAGGCGGCGACGAGCCGCTCGGCCTCGCCGCAGGCGTCGGGGCGGACGGCAAGCTGACCGCCACCGTGCTGCGCACGGGCGGCCCGGCCCGCAGCGGGCGCATCGATGCCTTCTCGGCCCGCGGCCAACGGCTCGGAGAAGCGCCCTTCGCGCTCGCGAGCGGCGCGACGGAGGCCGAGGTCGTCTTCGATCTGCCGCTCGAGCTTCGCAACCAGGTGACCCGCCTCGGGCTCGCATCCGAGCGCTCGGCGGGCGCCGTGAGCCTGCTCGACGGGCGCTCGCAATGGCAGCGCGTCGGCATGATCTCGGGCGAGAGCCAGGAGCAGGCGCAGCCGCTCCTCGCCCCGCTCTACTATCTCGAGAAGGCCGTCCAGCCCTACGCGGAGATCATCCGGCCGAAGGACCACAACCTCGCGAAGGGCATCGGCACCGTGCTCGACGAGAAGGCGAGCGTGCTTATGCTGGCCGACATCGGCACGCTCTCGGGAGAGGTGAAGGACAAAGTCAGGGCATGGGTCGAACGCGGCGGCGTGCTGGTGCGCTTCGCCGGCCCCAGGCTCGAAAGCGGCGGCGACGACCTCCTGCCCGTCGCGCTCCGGATGGGCGGACGCACGCTCGGTGGCGCGCTTTCGTGGTCCAACCCGCAGCCGCTCGCGCGCTTCGACGACACCAGCATCTTCGCCGGCCTCACCGTCCCCGGGGACGTGGCGGTCAGCCGACAGGTGCTTGCCGACCCGGCGCAGCTCACGCCCGCCGTCAAGGTCTGGGCGCGCCTCGCCGACGGCACACCGCTGGTCACGGCCGCCGGGCGGGGCAACGGCCAGATCGTGTTGTTCCACGTCACCGCCAACTCTGACTGGTCGAACCTCCCGATGTCGGGCCTGTTCGTCGAGATGCTGCGCCGGATCACGGCGCTCGGGAGCCTGTCGCCCCAGGACGCCACCGAAAACGCCGGCGGCGGGACGGCAGGCGAAGCGCGGGCGGACGCGTCGAGCAGCGCGCGCGCCGAGCCCGTGGAGGCGTTCGCCCCGGTGCAGACGCTGAACGGCTTCGGCCTCCTGGGCCCCCCGCCGCCGACCGCGGAAGCCATACCGGCCGGCGCCATCGCTACCGCCAGGGCCAGCCTCGTGCATCCGCCCGGATACTATGGCGCCCAGGGCAGCCCGCACGCGCTGAACGTCCTCGATCGGAAGAGCGTCCTCGCGCCGCTTCCCCGCGGATCGGGAGCCGCTCGCATGCTCTACGAGACCCAGCCGTCCACGCCGCTCGCCCCCGCGCTGCTGACCGGCGCGCTGGCGCTGATCTTCGTCGACATCGTCGCCGTGCTGGCCCTCATGGGTGCGCTCGGCGCGATCACGTCGCGGATGCGGCGCGCGCCCGGCGGACGCGCGGCCGCGGGCGTGCTGCTCGCGCTCGGCCTCGCGGCCGGCGCCTTCGCCTCCCACCCGGCCGAGGCGCAATCGCGGCGGCTCGATCCGCGCGACGACATCTCCCAGGTGCCCGGCGGCATGACGGCCCAGAAGGCCACCGACAACGTGACGCTGGGCTACGTGCTGACGGGCGATGCGAGTGCGGACGCCACGAGCAAGGCCGGGCTCGAGGGCCTTTCGCGAGTGCTCGCCGTGCGTACCGCCGTCGAGCCGGGCGATCCTATGGCCGTCGACATCATCAAGGACGAGATCGCCTTCTATCCGGTGCTCTACTGGCCGATCCTCGACAACGCCAAGCCCCTGCCGCAACCGACGCTCGCCAAGGTCGACGCGTACATGAAGCAGGGCGGCATGATCATCTTCGACACGCGCGACTACGGGTCCGGCGTCCCGAGCGGCTCGAGCCTCGACGGGCGCAACGGCGCGGCGCTGAGGCGCGTCCTTGGCGCGCTCGACGTGCCGCGCCTCGAGCCGGTTCCCGAGGACCACGTGCTGACGAAATCCTTCTATCTGCTGCGCTCGTTCCCGGGCCGGTGGGATGGCGGGCAGCTCTGGGTCGAGGCAACGGAGGCGAGCGACGGCGACGGCCGCAGGGCGCGGCGCGCCGACGGCGTGACCTCGATCATGATCACCTCGAACGATTTCGCGGCAGCCTGGGCGCTCGATAGCACCGGCCGCCCGCTCTATCCGGTGGTGCCGGGCGGCGAGAGCCAGCGCGAGATGTCGCTGCGCACCGGCATCAACATCGTGATGCACGCGCTGACCGGCAACTACAAGGCCGATCAGGTGCACGTCCCTGCGCTGCTCGAGCGCTTGGGTCAATGAAGATGAGGAACAAGGTCTGGATGTCGGGAGCGACGCACTCGACATGTTCCTCCCCCGTCATACCGGAGGCATGTCTTCGACATGACATGCCGATGGCATGCCTCCGGCATGACGTGCCGAAGACATGCCTCCGGCATGACGTGGGGCAGGGAATTGCGCGACGCGCAAGGACGAACGTATGAACTGGTCGATCGAATTTGCGCCGCTGGTCCCGACGCCGCTCCTGTGGGCGGCCGGCATCGTCGCGCTTGCGCTCGCAGCGCTGCTCGTCTTCCGCAGGAGCCGCGGCGCCCTGTGGCGCGGCGCGGCGCTCGCAGCCCTGCTCGCCGCCCTCCTCAACCCCACGCTCCGCCAGGAGGAGCGCGAGAGCCTCGCCAACATTGCGCTCGTGGTCGTCGACGAGTCGACGAGCCAGCAGATCGACAAGCGCCCCGAGCAGAAGGCCGCCATCCGCAGCGAGCTTGAGGCGCGCCTCGGCAAGATTGAGAACCTCGAGGTCAAGTGGGCGGTCTCCGCCAAGGGCGACACCGCCGCCGGGCAGGGCACGCAGCTCTTCGCCGCGCTCAACACGGCGCTCACGAACACGCCGCCCGACCGCATCGCCGGCGTCGTCTTCATCACCGACGGGCAGGTGCACGACATTCCGAAGTCCACCGCCGCGCTCGGCTTCGACGCGCCCGTCCACGCCCTGCTCACCGGCACGCCGAACGAGTTCGACCGGCGCATCGAGACCATCGAGGCGCCGCGCTACGGTCTCGTCGGCCAGTCGCGCGACATCGAGATCGCCGTGCGCGAGACGGGAAAGGGGGCAGGCTCCGGCAAGCCGGTTCAGCTCCGCGTGCGCCGCGAGGGCCGTCCGGACGAGCTGCGCACGGCCGCCATCGACGAGCGCGTCGCCATCGAGATGCCGTTTCCGCATGCCGGGACCAACATCCTCGAGGTCGAGCTCGAGACCGCGCCGGGCGAGCTGACGGCCGCCAACAACCGCGTCGTCATCGTCGCGGAGGGCGTGCGCGAGAACCTGCGCGTGCTCCTCGTCTCGGGCGAGCCGCACGCGGGCGAACGCACCTGGCGCAACCTCCTCAAATCGGACGCCGCCGTCGACCTCGTCCACTTCACCATTCTACGTCCGCCCGAGAAGCAGGACGGCACGCCGATCAACCAGCTCTCGCTGATCGCCTTCCCGACCAAGGAGCTGTTCTCGGACAAGATCCGCGACTTCGACCTGATCATCTTCGATCGCTACGAGCATCGCGGCATCCTGCAGCTCGCCTACTATGACAACATCGCCCGCTACGTGGAAGGTCACGGCGGAGCGGTGCTGATCGCGGCCGGCAACGATTACGCGGGCATGACCAGCCTCTACCGCACGCCGCTCTCGCCGATCCTTCCGGCTGCGCCCACCGGGCGCGTCCTCGAGGAGCCGTTCCGCGCGCGGATCACCGAGGAAGGCTTCCGCCATCCGGTCACGCAGGGGCTGCAAGGCGCCAACACGACGAACCCCGATCGTCCCCCGACCTGGGGCCACTGGTTCCGCCAGGCCGAGGTCCGGCCCGACCGCGGGCGCGTCGTCATGCAGGGCGCGGAGGACAAGCCGCTGCTGGTGCTCGACCGCATGGGCAAGGGCCGCGTGGCGCTGCTCACCTCCGACCACGCCTGGCTGTGGGCGCGCGGCTATGACGGCGGCGGCCCGCATACCGATCTCCTGCGCCGTCTCTCGCACTGGCTGATGAAGGAGCCCGACCTCGAGGAGGAACGCCTGATCGCCTCGGCGCGTGGCCTCAAGCTCACGCTCGAACGGCGCACGCTCGAGGATGCCGTGGCGCCGGTCGTCCTCTCCGCACCGGGCGGCGAGCGCCAGGAGATCAAGCTCGAGCGCGAGCGGCCGGGCGTCTGGAAGACGACGCTCGATGTGACGCTGCCGGGTCTCTACAAAGCCGAGACGCAGGCGACGTCGGGGCCGCTCACCGCGGTCGCCCACGCCGGCGTCGAGGACCCGCGCGAGATGAGCGAGGTGGTCGCCACAGACCAGAAGCTCAAGCCCCTGATCGAGCAGACGGGGGGCGGCGTGTTCTGGACGCGCACGGACCCGGCGAGCGCGGGCTCCAGTGTGACGGTGCCGCGCGTGACGCTGATGTCGGGGGCGCGCGTGCTGGCGGGCTCCGGCTGGATGGGCCTCAGCGACCGCGAGGCGTTCGTGACCAAGGGCGTGAATCTGACGCCGATGTTCACCGGGCTCCTCGCCCTTGCCGCCCTCCTCGCCCTGCTGGCCATGGCCTGGTGGCGCGAAGGGCGCTAATCCGCGTCACACGAGGATCCTGCGGCGTCGTATTTGTGGAAGCTTGCGCAACCCACGAGTTCAGGAAGGCAAAACAGTGGCTACACCTTCCGCTTCAGCACGCTGATGCGTCCGTCGCCTTCGAGGCGCGCGAGGCGCACCTCGCGCACGTCCTCGACCTCGTTCTGGCGCAATTGGCTCATGAGCTCGTCCTCCGTCAGCATCTCGGCGCGCAGCGCGTCTGGCACGAGATGCCCATTCTCGATGAGCTTGAGCGACGGCGCCGTGAGCACCGGCCTCAGCGCGGGGAAGCGCCATGCCAGCCAGTCGATGACGTATTCCCAGAACACGATGGTGAGCACGAGCACGATGCCCTCGGTGACGGACTGGTAGTCCTTGCCGAGCCCGTTCTGTGCGGCATCCGCGATCAGCACGATGACGAGCAGGTCCGCCGGCCCGAACTGCCCCGCCTGACGCCGCGCGATGAAGCGCAGGATGGCGAACAACGCGAGATACATGAGCGTGCCCCGGGCAACGACCTCGAGAACGCCCAGGCTCGGAATAAACACCGCACTCCAGTCGACCGTCATGATACGCCTCCTCGCTCCATGACCCAGGGAACGCCGGGGCGGGTCCATCCGTTCTGTGAGCATGTCATCCGGGCTCGACAGACTGGCCGCGCGGATCGTGGTGCATGCCGGTGAGAAGGCGCTGGCGATCGTGACGGCCGAATCCTGCACCGCGGGCACGCTTGCCGCTCTGCTCGCCGACGCACCGGGTGCGGGGAGCTGCTTCCAGGGCGGCTTCGTGACCTACGCGAAGGCGTGCAAGACCCGGCTGCTCGGTGTCCCCGCCGTGTTGATCGCGGCGCACACCGCCGTCAGCCGCGAGGTGGCCGAGTGCATGGCGACCGGGGCCCTCGATGCCAGCGGCGCGGATGTCGCGGTTGCCGTTACGGGCGTTCTCGGGCCGGAGCCGGACGAGGACGGCAATCCCGTCGGCCTGATCCACATCGCCGCCGCAACCCGGGGCGGACAGGTTCGTCATGCGGAAATCCGATCGCAGGAGCCATCGCGCGCCGCCAACCGCGAGCGCGCTTTGGCCGAGGCCCTGACGCTGCTTGGCGATACGCTCGCGAAAGTTCCGTCGAAGGCCGCATGACGCAGGAGCCGCAGCGGCCATTGCCGACGTGTCTGGATCCCGGCCGTCCATGCGCGGAGCATGGCTCCGCCATGAGGCCGGGATGACGTCTGTTGTTGGGACGCCGGTTGCCGCAAACTCAACGTCACCCCACGCAGCCCGCGCCGGCGAAGGCCGGAATACAGACACGCATCCGCAGAGCACCGGCGTGGCCTATCCGGGCGCCTGCGCGGTCTTGACGATCACGCGGTAACCTTTGGCTTCGAGCTGCGCGAGCACGCCTTCGAGATGCGAGCGGTCGCGCGTCTCGATCACGAGGTTGAGCTCCGTGCCGCGCGCCGGCAAATCCGTGAACACGCGCTGATGGTAGACCTCGACGATGTTGGCACCCGCCTGGCCGACCACGGACGAGACGCGCGACAGCTCGCCCGGCCGGTCCGGAATATCGATCGTGAGCCGCGAGAGCCGCCCCTCGCGGGCCAACTCCCGCGTCAGCACGCTTGCGAGCAGGCGCGGGTCGATGTTGCCGCCCGTCAGCGGAAGCCCCAGCGTGCGCCCCTTCCAGCGCTGCCGGTCGGCGATGACGGCGGCAAGCCCCGCTGCGCCCGCGCCTTCGACGACCGTCTTCTCGATCATCAGGAGCGCGAACGTCGCCCGCTCGAGATCGGTCTCGCTGACGAGCACGATGTCGTCCACGAGGCGGCCGATGATCGCGGCGGTGAGCGAGCCGGGATCGGCCACCGCGATGCCTTCGGCCAGCGTGTCGCCGCGCGCCGGCATCTGCGTGCCCTTGATGACGTTGTACATCGAGGGATAAAGCGCCGCCTCGACGCCGACGATCTCGATGTCGGGCTTCAGGGTCTTGGCCGCCACCGCCATGCCGGCGATGAGGCCGCCGCCGCCCACCGGCACGATCAGGGTGTCGATGGCCGGCACCTGAGCGAGCATCTCGAGTGCCACCGTTCCCTGCCCGGCGATGACCAGCGGATCGTCGAACGGATGCACGAATACGAGCCCATGCTCCGCGCCGTAGGCGCGCGCGAAGCGCGCTGCGTCCTCGAGCGTCTTTCCTTCGAGGATGACGTGCGCACCCCAGCGCTTGGTATTCTCGGCCTTCACCGCTGGCGTTCCCTCCGGCATCACGATCGTTGCCGGAATGCCGAGCCGGCCCGCGTGATACGAGACGCCCTGGGCGTGGTTGCCGGCCGACATGGCGATCACGCCGCGCGCGCGCTCGGCCGGGGTCAACGCCGAGAGCCGGTTCAATGCCCCGCGCTCCTTGTAGGAGGAGGTGAACTGCAGGTTCTCGAACTTGAGCCAGATCTCCGCGCCGAGATCGCGGGAGAGCGTCGTGCTGCGGTCGCAGGGCGTGCGGACCACCGCGCCCTCGATGACCTCGGCCGCGCGCATCACGTCGTCGAACGTGACTGCGGTATCGGAAACCGTGCTGTCAGCCATCGGGATCGCCTCGGGACTTCGCCTCGCCGCTCGGGGTTTGAGCCGCGAGCGAAATTCGATACAACGGCCGCCGGGCTAAGAACAGGGTTCGAGGATGGCAAACGTTGCATGGATCGGGCTCGGCGTCATGGGCTACCCCATGGCCGGGCATCTCTTGACCCGAGGCGGACACGACGTCTCCGTTTACAACCGCACGGCGGCCAAGGCCGAGGCCTGGGTCGCAGCGTACGGGGCGGGCACGGCCAAAGCCACCCCGCGCGCCGCGGCGGAGGGGGCGGACCTCGTATTCTGCTGCGTCGGCAACGACGACGATCTGCGACAGATGACGCTCGGACCTGACGGCGCGTTCCACGCCATGCGCGAGGGCGCGATCTTCATCGACCACACCACCGCGTCCGCCGACGTCGCGCGCGAGCTTGCCGCAGAGGCCACGCGGCGCGGGCTCGCCTTCATCGACGCCCCGGTCTCCGGCGGCCAGGCGGGTGCCGAGGCGGGCCAGCTCACCGTCATGTGCGGCGGGGACGCGGAGGCGTTCCGATCGGCCGAGCCCGCGATCCGTGCCTTCGCCAGGGCGGTGCGGCTCATGGGTCCGTCTGGATCGGGCCAGCTCGCCAAGATGGTGAACCAGATCGCCATCGCGGGCCTCCTGCAGGGGCTTTCGGAGGCCATCGCCTTCGCCGAGAACGCCGGTCTCGACGTGGCGGCCGTCATCGACACCATCTCGAAGGGGGCGGCCCAGTCGTGGCAGATGGAGAACCGCTGGCAGACCATGCACGCGCGCCGGTTCGACTTCGGTTTCGCCGTCGACTGGATGCGCAAGGACCTCGGCATCTGCCTCGCGGAGGCGCGGCGCAACGGCGCGGCGCTGCCGGTGACGGAGATCGTCGACCGCTTTTATGCGGAGGTGCAGGATCAGGGCGGCAGCCGCTGGGACACCTCGAGCCTGATCGCGCGCCTGCCCTCACCCTCCGCCTCCCGCGCGTGAGGCGCGCCGGGATCGGGGCCGCGTACTAAAAAGCGCGCCCGAAGCGCGGTCGTTTCGGTGTGCGGCAGTGTGGCTGGACTCCGGTCCCCGGCCTTCGCCGGGGCAGGCTTCGCCGGAGTGACGTTGAGTCTAGGTCATGACCTAGCCGCCCTTGCGTTTCTCCGTCGGCGGCCGCGCGAATTCGAGCGGCAGCGCTGTCGTGTGCTTGATCTCCTCCATGGCGAACGCCGAGGAGACCTTCGCGATCTCAACGTTGGAGATGAGCTTCTTGTAGAACACGTCATATGCGGCGATGTCCGGCACCGCGACGCGCAAGAGATAATCCACGTCGCCCGACATGCGATAGAACTCGACCACCTCGGGAAACTCCGCGACCGCGCTGTGGAAGCGCTCGAGCCAGGCGAGGCTGTGCTGGTCGGTCTTGATCGAGATGAACACGGTGACGCCCGCGTTGACCTTGACAGGATCCAGCACCGCGACGCGCCGCTTGATGACGCCCAGCTCCTCGAGCTTCTGGATGCGCCGCCAGCAGGGCGTGGTGGAGAGGCCGATCTCCTTGCCGATCTCGGCGACGGGCCGCGTGCAGTCTTCCTGCAGGATGGCCAGGATCTTGACGTCCATGTCGTCGAGCATGAGCGACCGCGCTGAAATGAAATTCCTAATTATCGCGATTGCATAAAGTCAGTTTTTTGCACCCCCGCGGTCAAGGGGGGACTTTGGTTTATTTTTCGCCAACGGGTCAAATAAGGGCGGCGACTTCCCGTCTGAGTTCCGGCAGCAGGTCCGCCTCGAACCAGGGGTTGCGCTTCAGCCATGCATTGTTGCGCCAGGAGGGGTGCGGCATCGGAAAGAAGCGCGGAGGGCCCGGCCGCGCGAGAAGGCGGCGGTAATCGCGCACCGTCTCTCCGAGCGTCGCCCCGCAGTCGGCCCCGAGATGCCAGCGCTGGGCGTAAAGCCCGACCAGAAGCACCAGCTCGAGTTGTGGCAGCAGGGCGAACAGGCGCGGGCGCCAGAGGGGCGCGCACTCCCTGCGCGGCGGCAGGTCTCCGCCGGTCTTGCCGAGGCCCGGAAAGCAGAACCCCATCGGGAGGATGGCGACCCGCTGCTCGTCGTAGAACTCGGCATCGCCGACGCCCATCCACGCCCGAAGCCGCACGCCCGACGGATCGCTGAACGGCACGCCCGAGGCGTGGACTCGCGTCCCCGGCGCCTGTCCGACGACCGCCAGCCGCGCCGTCGCCGAGACGCGCAGAACCGGGCGCGGCTCGTGGGGAAGCGGCGCGCCGTCCGGCGCATCAACGCAGCGCCGGCAGTGGCGGACCTCGCGCACCAGACGGTCGAGCGCACGTGTCACGCGGGCGTTTCCCTCCTTTGGCCGCGGTGGATCAGACGTCGCGTTGCAGCCCGTCCTCGGCGAGGCTCACCTGGGGGTGGCGGATCGCGTCGCGGTTGGCCAGCGCTTCAGGCCCCAGATGCGTCAGCATCACGTGCCTGGCGCCGAGCCGCGGGAGGTTGGCCTCGATTGTCCGCCAGTTGAGATGATAGCTCGCCGCGCGCTCGAACGCGAAGCACTCGCAGATGAAAAGGTCCGCGCCCTGAGCGGCCGCGACCAGCGCCTCGACCCATTCCGTGTCGCCGGAGAATGCCAGCACCTTGCCGCCGGCCTCAAACCGGAGGGCGTAAGGCGTGGCCCCCGACGGGTGGCTGACGACGAACGGCGTCACCCGCACGCCCCCCTCCTCCAGCGGCTCGAAATCCCGCCAAGTCCGGAAGCGCAGCTCGAAACGCCGTTCAGCTTTCGTCGATCCGGGAAACAGGGCTTCGGCGGCGGCGTCGAAGCGCTCCGCAATGCCGAGCGGCCCGACCACGGTCAAGGGCGCCCGCCGATCCGCGACATGCACCGCATGGATCAGGAACCAGACGAGTCCACCGAAGTGGTCGCCATGCAGATGCGACACGAACACTGTAGAAATGCTATTAGGATCAATGCCTTGCCGAAACAGACCGGTGAGCGACGTGGCGCCGCAGTCGATGAGGAAGCTTCCCTGCGTCAGGGCGACGTGAAAACAGGTCTGAAGCCGCCCGCCGGAGCCGAAGGCATCGCTCGATCCAATGACTGTGAGCTTCATGTCCGGCTCCCGCGCTGGCCGCCCCCGCCCTCCCACCTTCGAGCCTTATGCACGGTCCGCCTGTTCCGTAGGGAACAGCGCGTCCCGTCCCGGGGCTAACCCATCGTTAGCGAATTCTGGGGAGAGTAGCCGTGGCAGAACCCACGACCTATCACCCTCGCAAGATATGCGGCAAGGCCCTGTTTCAACAGGAACCGGGAGGAGTGAATTGGCCGTCGTGATCGCCTCTACGGCGGACATATGGACCAAGAGACCCGAAAGAAAATCCTTGCAGACCTGCGCGAGCGCCACGTCGCCCGCAAGCGCGGCGATGAAGACGTGCGCGCCGCGCGCGATCGGTTGAAGCGGCGCAGCGAGATTAAGCCCGAGTTCGAATACGAGCTGATATCGGTCTTCGCCCGCAACGAGCTGTCGGCATCGGTAACGATCTGGGCCCTGGCCGCGATCTTCGCGCTCGCCTCCATGTTCTGGGCGCCGTGGATCGAAGGCTGCCTGTGGCTGATCCTCGTCATCATGTCGAAGGTGACGCTGCTCGAACTGTGCCGCCGCTTCATCGCCCAGGTTCGCCCCGACGACGATCTCGGGCCGTGGCGGCGGAAGTTCTTCCTCGCCGAAGCGTTCTCCGGGCTCGTCTGGGCCGGGTTCGCACTCGTGGGCTTCTTCGACCAGGATCATGCCGCACAGTCGGTCGTGTTCTCCTCCCACGTCTTCATCTTTGCCTCCCTGATTGTGCTGCTCGCCGTGCGCATGACGTTCACGTCGACGGTGATGAGCCTGCTCTACGTGGGCACCATCCCCATGACGCTCGCGGTCTCGGCGCGCCTCATCATGCTCGAGGAGCCGTTCTACTACGCGCTCACCACCATGGCGGTCGGCGTTCACGTCTACTTCGTCTTCCTGGCCAAGGGCCTGCAGCAGACGACGCTGCAGATGCTGGCGTTCCGCGCCCAGAAGGACATCCTGATCGCCGAGCTCGACGAGGAGCGGCTGCTCTCGGACGAAGCACGCCGCCGCGCGGAAGCCGGCAGCAAGGCGAAATCGCGCTTCCTCGCCACCATGAGCCACGAGCTCAGAACACCGCTCAACGCCATCATGGGCTTCTCGGAAGTGATGAAGGACGAGATGTTCGGCCCGCACTCCGCGCCCGTCTATCGTGAGTACGCCAACGACATCTACGAAAGCGGCCGCCACCTGCTGCAGCTCATCAACGAGATCCTCGACCTGTCGCGCATCGAGGCCGGCCGTTATGAGCTCGTCGAGGAGCGCGCCCACCTCGGCGACATCGCGCAGGACTGCGAGCGCCTTCTTATGCTGAGGGCCTCCGGCAAGGGCCTCCGCGTCGACCTGTCGATTGCGCCGGATCTGCCCCAGGTCTGGATCGACGTGCGGGCCATGCGCCAGATCTGCCTCAACCTGCTTTCCAACGCCATCAAGTTCACGCCCCGGGGCGGCGCCGTCGCCGTCACGGTGGCTCCGACCGCGGACGGCGGCCAGATGCTGTCCGTCGCCGACACGGGCCCTGGCATCCCGCAGGACGAGATCCCAAAAGTGCTGCAGGCGTTCGGCCAGGGCTCGCTCGCCCACGAGACCGCCGAGGGCGGCACGGGGCTCGGACTGCCGATCGTGCAGAACCTGATCGAGCTGCACGGCGGCACGTTCGACCTCGCCTCCGAGCTGCGCAAGGGAACCGTGGTCCGCGTGACGCTGCCTCCGCAGCGCGTGCTCACGAGCGTGGCGCCGCTTCAGCCGCTCGGAGCCGAGCGCCATCGCCAGCCGCCGCCCTCGACGCGCAAGCCGCACCTGCGCGTGACGCCGAGACCGCCCGCACCGACCACACGCCCCCCGCGCGTGGCCTGAGCGTCTTTCCGGGCGGGAACAAGGCCGGTGCGAGCAATCGGCGTGTCCCGGATCCCGGCCGTCCATGCGGAGCATGGCTCCGCCATGAGGCCGGGATGACGTTCTATTCGGGGCAACCGGATAGTATCCTCACAACCCCCCGTAGGGCGGGGCCCAGACACGTCGCCAAGAAGGTTCGGCATAGAGACCACCGTACCTCCCGCGCCGGCCAGCTTTACGCGGCGGCCACGCTTGAGCGAAGGGGCTGGAATCCCTAGATTTGCCAATGATGGAATCCCCCTGCATCAAGATCTGCGTCATCGATCCCGCGGACGGCCTCTGCGAAGGTTGCCGCCGATCGCGCCATGAGATTGCCCGCTGGACCTCCTACACGGACGCCGAGCGCCGCCGGATCATGGCGGAGCTTGCGACCCGCGCACCCCGCGCCCGATCGAGAATGCAGCCGGAAACGCCGTAACGACCATGCTCGCAGTCCTCCTCGCCGTCCTCGCCGCCCTGATCGCGCTCTTCTGGATGCTGAGCGACGGCGACAGCAGTCAGCTTTCCAGCGTCCTCGGCGACAACATCGGCTACGTGATCGGCCTGCTGGCCCTCGGCCTCCTCTACCTCGCGATGCTGAGCGGCGACTATCACGGCCGCCGGCGCGACGCCGTCCGTCACGTGGCGGTGTGGATGCTGATCGGGCTGGCGCTGGTGGTCGGCTATACCTACCGCGAGGAGCTTCGCACCGTGGTCAACCGGGTGGCGGGCGAGGTGCTGCCGCCCGGCCATACCATCCTCATGGAGACGACGCCCGCGGGCGAGCAGGCGGTTCGCCTGCGCCGCCAGGACAATGGCCATTTCGTCGCCCGCGGCGCTGCCAACGGCGTGAGCCTGGCGCTGCTGGTCGACACCGGCGCCTCGACGGTGGTGCTGAAGCCGGCCGACGCCGCGCGCGTCGGTATCGACACCGCCGCGCTCTCCTTCACGACGCCGGTATCGACCGCCAACGGCACCACCTACGCCGCTCCGGTGCGCCTGAAATCGATCTCCGTCGGGCCGCTCGAGGTCCGTGACGTGGAGGCGCTCGTCGCCCAGCCGGGTGCGCTCAACGAGAACCTACTCGGTATGAGTTTCTTAAAGCGTTTGCGCTCCTATGAGTTTTCCGGCGATTTCCTGACCCTGCGGGGCTGAGAGCCGAAAAACCAGACAGGCGCGTCCCAGCGACGGGGCAAGCCGTACCGGGACTCCGAGCATGGCCCTTTCCTCCGGCACGCGATCCCTCTTCGGCGAGTTTGCGAGCTGGGGGGCTGCAGCCGCCATCCTCATCGCCGGCATCGTCCACTACGAGAGCCTGCGCACCGCCGTGGGCGACGCCCTCGGCCTTCACACCCCCGACGGGCCGGCGGCGACAGCCGAAGCCGCTCCCCTCTCCGCCGCGCAGCGCGCGAACGGCGTGGAGAAGCTCGAAGCCTTCGCCGATGGCCACTATTACGCCACCGCCGAGGTGAACGGACGCCCGCTCGACGTGATGGTCGATACCGGAGCCTCCATGGTTGCATTGACATATGAAGATGCGGAACGCGCGGGCCTCAGGCTCAAGCGGTCGGACTTCACCGCCCGGGTCAACACCGCCAACGGCCCGGCCGCCGTCGCCCCTGTCATGCTGGACAGCGTGAGCATCGGGGGCATCACGGTGCGCGACGTGCGCGCCGCCGTCTCAGAGCGCGGCCGCCTCGACAAGACGCTGCTCGGCATGAGCTTTCTTTCCCGCCTCGAGCGCGTGGACATCAGCCAGGGACGCCTGACGCTGGTCGAGTGATACGCTCATCCCTGAACCATTTCGGTCGCGGCGCATTGTAGCGCTGGCGGCGTGTGGCGGACGCTGCGGCAGTGGTGCATAAAGAGCGCCGTGCACGGACGCTTTCGCTCCACCCCCGATTTCGCCGCATTCCCTTTGCATCAGCCAGCCATCATTGCCGCCGACACCGCGCGCCGCTCGCCCGGCGCGCTTCACGAGAAGGCCTCCCGATGTTTCCCAAACCCCGCGCCGACCTGAAGCCCAATACGCTCGACTTCGAGCGGCTGCCGCTGGTGAAGCCGACGGGCTTCCGCGAATACGACGCGCGCTGGCTGTTCCCGCAGGAGATCAACCTGATGGGGCTCAACGCCGTGGGGCTCGGCATGGCCGCCCTGTTCACCGAGCGCGGGGTGGCGAAACGCATCGTCGTCGGCCACGACTACCGCTGGTACTCGGGCGCGGTGAAGCAGGCGCTGATCACCGGCCTGCTGGCCGGCGGCTTCGAGGTGCACGACATCGGGCTTGCGCTCTCGCCTATGGCCTACTTCGCCCAGTTCGAACTCGACGTCGAAGGCGTCGCCATGGTCACGGCCTCCCACAACGACAACGGCTGGACCGGCATCAAGATGGGGCTCGCACGCCCCTTGACCTTCGGCCCCGACGAGATGAGCCGGCTGAAAGAGATCGTGCTCAACGGCGCGTTCGAAGCGCAATCGGGCGGGCGCTATATCTTCGTGCCCGACCTCGCCGAGCGCTACATGGCGGCGCTCGCCAACCGCCCGCGTCTGAAGCACCCGCTCAAGGTGGTCGCCGCCTGCGGCAACGGCACGGCCGGCGCCTTCGCGCCGCAAGTGCTCGCGGCCATCGGCTGCGAGGTGGTGCCGCTCGACGCGGAGCTCGACCACAGCTTCCCGCGCTACAATCCGAACCCCGAGGATATGACGATGCTACACGCCATCGCCGACGCGGTGGTGACGCACAAGGCCGACGTGGGCCTGGGCTTCGACGGCGACGGCGACCGCTGCGGCGTGGTCGACAACGAGGGCCACGAGATCTTCGCCGACACCGTCGGCGTCATGCTCGCCCGCGACATCTCCGCCATTCACAAGAACCCGGTCTTCGTCGCCGACGTGAAATCCACCGGCCTCTTCATGACCGATCCCGTCCTCCAGGCGGCCGGCGCCAGGACGCTCTACTGGAAGACCGGCCATTCCTACATGAAGCGCTACACCTTCGAGCAGAAGGCCCTGGTCGGCTTCGAGAAGAGCGGGCACTTCTTCTTCCAGCCGCCGCTCGGGCGCGGCTACGACGACGGCCTCGTCGCCGCCATCGCCGTCTGCGACATGCTCGACCGGGCGCATGGGAAAACCCTTGCCGACCTCAGGCGCGCGCTCCCCAAGACCTACCAGTCGCCGACCATGTCGCCCCACTGCGACGACGAGAAGAAATACGGCATCGTCGAGAAGATCGTGGCCGAGTACGAGGCGCTCGCCAGAAGCGGCGGCACGGTTGCGGATCAGAAGATCCGCGATCTCGTCACCGTCAACGGCGTGCGTGTGACGCTCGCGGACGGAACCTGGGGCCTCGTGCGCGCCTCCTCCAACAAGCCGGAGCTGGTGATCGTCGTCGAAAGCCCGGTCTCGGAGGCGAACAAGATCGCCATGTTCCGCGACATCGAGACCCGGCTCGCGAAGTTCCCCGAGGTCGGCGAATACAATCAGAAGATCTGAGCCCCTCCTCCGCGCGCCCGTCAGAGCATCGAGGCGAGCAGCCGCAAGGCGACGAGCGCGAGGAAGGCGGCAAACGCCAGCTCGAGCTTGCGCCGCGGGAGGCCGTGCGCGACGCGCACGCCGAACGGCGCCGCCAGCACGCTCGACGGGATGATGATCGCCGCACCGAGCATGCTGACGAAGCCGAGCGAGAGGGGCGGCAGCTCCGGATTGCCCCAGCCCGCCCACACGTAGCCGATGAGCCCGGGGACGGCGATCAGCGGCCCGAACCCGCTCGAGGTCGCCACCGCTTTCAGGATCGGCCAGCCGCAGAGCGTGAAGAGCGACACCAGGAACATGCCTCCGCCGATGCTCATCAGCGTCGAGACGAGGCCGATCGAGAACGCCGCGAGCCGGACCGGAGCGTTATTGGGAACGTCGTCGGCGATCCGCCAGTCCTCGCGCCCGAGCGCCATTTTGACCGACAGGAGGGCTCCGCACACGATCCACACCCCCTTGAGCGCCGCGCTCGAGACGCTGGACACCAGCACGGCGCCGACGAGGACGCCCGCGACGACGAACGGCCCGAGGCGGCGCAGCACCGCGGTTTCGACGAAACCCTTCCGAAGATGTCCGCGAAACGACGAGATCGCGGTCGGCACGATCACCGCGAACGAGGTGCCGAGCACCAGATGCATGCGGATGCCGTCCGGCACGCCGAGGAACGTGAAGGTCTCGTACAGCACCGGTACCAGCACGCCGCCGCCGCCGATGCCGAGCAGCCCGGCGAGAAAGCCCGTCGCGATCCCCGCGGCGACGAGCGCGAGCGCGAGCCATACAAGGTCGCCGCTGGCCAGTGCCGGATCCATGCGCCGGGCCCCTACGCCCCGACCGCCGCAGCGGAAGCGGGGATCGCGGTGTCCTCGCGGCGCTCGGCGATGGCGATCGCCTCCATCAGCACATCGAGGCCCGGTCCTTCGCCCACGCCGTGCTCGGACAAATGACGCCGGAACTGCCGCGCGCGCGGCTGGCCGTGGTAGAGCCCGAGGATATGCCGCGTCACGGAGTTGAGCCGCCCGCCGCGCGCGAGATGATCGCGCACATACGGCACCAGACGGTTCAGGATCTCGCCGCGCGCTGGCTCGGGCTCATGCGCCGCGAAAAACGTCCGGTCGATCCCGGCCAGGATGTAGGGCGTCTGATACGCGGCGCGGCCAAGCATCACGCCATCCACATGCTCGAGATGGTCCGCCGACGCCGCGAGCGTCTCGATGCCGCCGTTGAGAACGATGGTGAGATCGGGCCGCGACGCCTTGAGCCGGTAGACGCGCGCATAGTCGAGCGACGGGACCTCCCGGTTCTCCTTCGGAGAAAGCCCTTCGAGCCACGCCTTGCGCGCATGCACGATGAAGGTGCTGATGCCCGCGTCGGCAACAGTCGCGATGAAGCGCGAGAGGTCCGCCTCGCTGTCCTGGTCGTCGATGCCGATGCGGCACTTGACCGTGACGGGGATCCTGACTCGTGCCGTCATCGCGCTGGCGCACGCCGCCACGAGCTCCGGCTCCGCCATCAGGCAGGCGCCGAAGCGCCCCTCCTGCACGCGGCTCGATGGACACCCGATATTGAGATTGATCTCGTCGTAGCCGGCCGCTTCGCCGATGGCGGCCGCTTCGGCGAGCCGCGCCGGATCCGATCCGCCGAGTTGCAGCGCCAGGGGCCGCTCGGCGCCGTCGAACCCGAGGAGGCGCGCTCGGTCGCCGTGGATCACGGCCTCCGCCGTCACCATCTCCGTGTAGAGCCGTGCCTTCCGCGTCATGAGGCGATGGAACGTCCGGCAATGCCGGTCCGTCCAGTCCATCATGGGGGCGACGCAAAATCTATGGGATTGATAATCCAATGATTTTCCTATAGTTTTCAAGGTATAAACCATGAACGGGCGTGAGTAATGTTCGCAGTTGTTCTCACCTTCCGTGAGCAGTTTTCAGCTTCCGTGCTCACGAATTGCTCACGTGAGCACGGCGTGAGCACGAACAGCCTGCATTGCGGATGCGTCCCATAGGGCATTGGACAGACAGACATGGCAACCATCGTCAAACTCCCCTCCGGCAACTGGCGAGCCCAATTCCGCTACCACGGCAAATCGGTTTCGAAGACCTTTAGGCTAAAATCCCTAGCCGAGCGATGGGCCACAGAGCAGCACGGCCGGGCCGACAGGGGCGAAACGCCCACCACACGGGATTCCGTTAAAACGGACACCGTGGGCCAACTCATCCAGACGCATCTGGACGACATGGCCGAGGTCGGCAAAGCCGCCCAGCGCAGCAAGGAGCACGCCCTGCTCCGCCTTCAAGATGACCGCGACGTGGGAAAGGTGCGCCTCGCCCACTTCACCCGAGAACGTGTCATCGAGTTCGGCCGCCGCCGTGCCAAAGAAGGAGCAGGCCCCTCCACGCTCTCCGGCGACCTCGGCTTCATCAAAACCGTCTTCGAGCACGCGTCCGCCGTCTACGGCCACAAGGTGCCGACGGATGACTTGCGTCTCGCCCGCATTGCTTTGATGCGGCTTGGCTTGGTCGGCAGTTCCGTCGAGCGCGACCGTCGCCCAACGCAGGACGAATTGAACCGCCTTCTGGCGTTCTTCCGCTTCCGGCCGAGAACGCTCATCCCGATGGAACGCATCATCAAGTTCGCCGTCGCCACCGCCATGCGGCAGGAAGAGATCACCCGCATCCTGTTCGATGACTTCAATGATGAAGCCGCTACGGTACTCATCCGGCAGCGCAAGCATCCCCGCGCCAAGGCCACCAACGATCAGGTCATCCCGCTTGTCGCCGACACCGGCTTCGATGCCGTGGCTCTTATTAAGGAGCAACGGGAATGGGCATCATCGCAAGGCGCAATCTTCCCCTACTGCTCACGCTCCATGGGCGCTGCGTTCCGTCGCGCGTGCCTTGAGTTGCAAATTGAAGACCTGCACTTCCACGACCTGCGCCACGAAGGCATCAGCCGCCTGTTCGAAGCGGATTGGGACATTCCGCAAGTGGCCTCCGTCTCCGGCCACAAGGACTGGAAGATGCTGCAACGCTACACGCATCTTCGCCCCAGCTACATCGCCAGCCGATCCAAGCAAAGGCGAACAGCCGGGCCAGGCACATAAACGCCACAAGACCAGCCCCTACCAAGCAATGGCTAATCCGGAATCCGATATCGCCCACCGTTTGCGGCACTGCACCAAAGTCGACTTGGCGAATCCAGACCACCTAGGTAGAATCTGTTAATTAAATGCATTCCTTTCGGCTTGCTAAGCCACGTCGGGTGGCTCCTCCGTGCA
Organism: Hyphomicrobium sp.; assembly: GCF_036833075.1. Taxonomy (GTDB): domain Bacteria; phylum Pseudomonadota; class Alphaproteobacteria; order Rhizobiales; family Hyphomicrobiaceae; genus Hyphomicrobium_C. The sequence continues at coordinate 21,260 of NZ_DAITQL010000003.1, read as the reverse complement.
GGTGACGATGCCACAGGGACGCACAGCGAAAAGCAGATCTTCGCTTTGGGTGGTCAAGCAGAGACCCGGCGGGGCCGTTTTTACGCGCCACCGCAACCTCCTCGACGCTATAGAAGCGGTGCAGAAGATCCGTTCTGACGGCGGCACCGCGAAAATCGTGGACGCGTCTGGTCGGAAGGTTCTTCACTGACAGATTTGGCCGTGCCGCACGCTGCTGCCACTTTCCACCGCTTGTGGTGCCAATGCCACATGCCCGGAAGTTTCGCACAGCGACGGCCTGTCACGTCCAAATTAGGACGTGCCTATCACTTTTCATTCATCCGACGCGGTTGCGGAGGATGAACATGAAGTTGCCGGACAATTGCTTCTACTGCCGCAAGTTCATCCGCCCGCAGCACCTCACCCGCGATCACTTCATTCCTCGCTCGCGTCGTGGCTCCAACCACCGCAGCAACGTCGTGCGCGCGTGCCGGAGTTGTAACGTCGCTAAAGGCTGTCTGGACCCGAGGGTCGCCTTTAATCTCGGCCAGCCGCAACCCATTTACCCAGAGGATACGGACAATCTTGAACGCCTGCGCGCAACCGTCCTGCAACGCGCTGCCGAGAACCGCTACAAGGTGCCGTTTGCCTCTTTTGAATACCATCCGGCCGTGCGCCACGGCGACGTGTCGGTGCGCATCACCGACCTTCTGCCGGAAATCGCGCGATTGGCAGCACGTGCAGACTAACGGCTGCCGCCCTCAAAAAAGCGGCGAACCTTCAGCGCATCGTGCAGTTTCCGTACATCTTCGCCCAAACTCTTCAAGCATTGGATGAGCCGTTCTTCGTTGTCTGCTTTCGCAGCTTCAGCACAATCCATCAGTTGCTTCGCCAGCTTTCCCAACTCCCGGTCAATCTCCTGATCCATCCGCGCACTTTCTTGCGGATAGGATGATGGAGCCCTCGCCGGAACACCACACGTCTGCTTACAAAATTGGCAAGACGCTGCCCTTAAGGTCGTTGCCCCTGCCCCGATTGGCACTCGCCTATACTTCACAAGACGAGCGCCCTTAGAACAGGCTTTGTTGCGGATTGCCTACGGGAGACTTCGGTTTACGCGTTGACGTTTGCTCCACCATCGTCCAACACCCTTCGTCTTCAAACGGCCCCAACACCGCTTTGACCTCTGCCAGAGGCGCATCTGTTTCACCCAGCCACAAAGCCCAATCTTCCTCGCGCAAAATCGCAGGCATCCGATCCGTAATGCGGGAGATGAGCGTGTTGGCGGGCGTCGCCACCTGAATGAACGTGTGCAACACATCCGCGCTGTTCCGCCATTCCTCGCAGATGACCGCAATGGCGATGGGCTTATTGTCCTTCGGGGTGATGACCCATTGCTTGGTCTTGCCGCTGGGTAGTTCCTCGCCCTCGTTGAAGGTGTGGGTGAACAAGACACCCCGGCCACGCACGAACGCCTCGGCGAACGTCGGCTTGGCATCGACGGTTTCGCAGCGCGCATGCATGTGCTTCGGCCGCCCCGGAGTTGCATCGCCTTTCCCGGCAAAGCCCCAGCGCATGGATACCATCTCGCGTTGACCGAGCGCGTTCAACCGCATGATGCTGGCGAACCGCATCGGCGTGGCCACCACGATGCCGGACTTGTCTGCGGGCACCGTCATCGGCTGGGAGAAGGCAACCACCTCTTCCCACGTCGCCAACTGCGTGAACTTCCCGCACATCGCGGCACTCCATCAATCAACGACGCTGCCTAAGACGTAGGCAATCACGTGCAGCCACATCTTCAGTCCCGCGCGCCCACGTGCCAGCGTGAGGATGTGAAAACAATCGTACTCCTCTCGCAAAAAGGCGGTTCCGGCAAAACCACCCTTTCCCTCAATATGGCTATCGCCGCCGCCAACGCCAAGCTTTCCACAGTGGTCATCGACCTCGACCCGCAGCAAAGCGCCTCCCGATGGGCACGCCTCCGCGACGACGAAAACCCCGTCATCATCAGCGGCCACGCGCCCAACCTCGCAGCCCTCCTTACCCAAGCACGCGATGGAGGCGCCGACCTCGCCATCATCGACACGGCCCCGAAATCAGAAAGCGCCTCGCTCACCGCTGCCAAAGCGGCCGACCTCATCCTCATTCCGTGCCAGCCATCCAGCCTCGACCTCGACGCGGTGGCGGACAGCGTCAACATCGCCAAGTTGTCCGGCCGCCCAGCCGTCTTTGTCCTCAACGGCTGCAAGGCGGGCAGTTCCCTCACCGAGATGGCCGCCGAAGCCCTCGCCGATTACGGCCTGCCTATCGCGCCCGCGCGCATCGGCAACCGGGTCGCCTTCATCAAATCGCTCACCGAAGGCAAAGGTGTCGTTGAGTACGAGCCTTCCGGTCGATCCGCGCAAGAAGTCCGACAACTCTTCACACATGCACGCAAGCTGGTTGCAATGAAAACGTGAAGACGTGCTGACGCAAAAACATGAAAGGGTGAAAGCATGAAACCACAAAACAAGCTCCGCGAAGCCATGAAGGGCTTGCAAGCAACCGCCGAACCGGCACCCATGCCGATGGCCGAAACTACACAGCAGCCCACATGGAAAGCGCGCCCAACGCCCTCAACACGCGTGAACCGCCGCACCGTAACGGTGTGGATCAGCCGTGAAGCCCACAAGCAACTGCTCCAGATGGGTTTGGACATGGAGCGCAAGGTGCAAGACTTGGGCGAAGAAGCCCTCAACGACCTGTTCCGCAAGTACAACAAAAGCGCCGTCGTCTGATGCTGGACGCCGAGATCCGCGACACCGATCTGCGTGCCGAGCTGGAGGCGACGCGTGACACGCCGGGGTTCATTTTCAAGAAAATGGAACTGGCGCAGAAGCAAGCCAACCGCGACAAACTCGCCAACCTCTCCCGCGATGCCCGCCGCCGCGAACTCGTGCGGCGCAATTTGGAAGAATCCCCCACCGACACGGAAGACCTGCGGCACATCCATTCGGTGTTGGCCATGTGTGGCCTTCCTTACAGCCGCCAACCGCTGGCCGTCCGCGAATACGAACGCAAGCAAGGCCGCATGTCGCTGGTCGTGGAAGCGGGCAAACTCCGCAACCCGGAGACCGGAAACCGCGTCGAGCAACCGTTACCCTTCGGCCCCAAGGCCCGCCTGCTCCTGATGCACCTCTGCTCGGAAGCCATCCGCCAGAAAGGCCCGACCATCGAGGTGGCCGACAGCCTCACCGGCTTCATCCGCGACATGGGTTTCCCTGTAACCGGCGGCGCGAAGGGAACGCTCCACGCCTTCAAGGAACAGATCAACGCGCTGGCCGCGTGCAAGCTGAGCGTCGGTATGTGGGACGGCCGCCACGCCGTCGAATATCAGGGCATGCCGTTCTCGCGCATCGACGTGTGGCTGCCCACCAGCCCCGACCAAATGATGCTGTGGCCGTCCACGTTGACGTTCAGCATGGATTTCTACACCACACTCGCCAAGCACGCGCTGCCGATCCGCGCGGAAGCCGTGCGCGCCTTCGCCGGTTCCGCCCGCAAACTGGACATGTATTTCTGGTTCAACTACCGCCTGCACCGGCTCAAGGAACCGACCACGCTTTCATGGAACGCGCTGGCCGATCAGTTCGGCGGCGACTACGGCCGTCAGCGCGATTTTAAACGCGGTTTCGCCGATGACCTGAAGGACGTGTTGGATGTGTTCCCAAAACTGCCTGTGAGGCTGTCTGAGAACGGCATGGAGGTTTCACCGGCAGGCCCGGACATCCTCGCTCTGCCGCCGATGCGCAAAGGTAAGTGACTGCTTACGCAGAATTGGTCGCGCCTTGTGAATAACTCACCCGCCAACATTCAAGCACTTAACAGGGTGCCTACGCAGAATTGGTCGCGCCCCTACGCAGAATTGGTCGCGCTTCAGGCCCCCTGTTACGCAGAATTGGTCGCGGGTTTACGCAGAATTGGTCGCGCCCTCTATATAGAACAGAACATTCCAGAACATTCTCTCCAGAACACTTCCAGACTTTTCAGAACACACGCGCGAGACTTTTTGCCTTTTTGGATTTTGTCTGTGAGGGTGTGCGGGTTGGTTGTCGTTACGGCAATCAGCCAACCGCGCTCTAACAGCGTTCACATGCGTGCGGCTCACGCGGGACTTCCCCACCCTCTGAAAATCATCGTGCGCGCGAGGCAGAGGCGTTTCGACGATGGTTCAGTCCGAACGCAAGACGCTCATCCGGCCGGACGTTGCGGCGCTGCCACTTTCCTTCGCAAAGCCAACGCTGGTTTGATTGACAACGCCCAGCACATTCCAAACCATGCACACATGGTGGCGGCTCAGGATTTGTTGAACGCGCGTTGAGCGCGGATATCGGTGACTGGGGTCCGCGGTGCCCAAAGAGAGCGGCGCCGGTGGTCGTCGGCAGGATAAGCAGCCCCGAAGGGGGGGGACTTCGGGGCTGCAACCGGATCGTTCTTTTGGGGGATTGTCCGGCTTGGCGGCCTTGAGGGGACAGTGCCGCTGAATCAGGCACGCACGAAGCCGGACGCTAAGCATTGATTTCAATCAAAGGGGCATCGCACCGAGCAGCAAACTGAAACCTATGCCAGCGGCTTAAAGGAACTGACGGATCTGGAACTACATTTTTGCCTTCGGTTTGTGCATAGACCTCGATGTATTCCAGTGCATCCCCTAGGATGCGTGCATGCAGCAACCACGAGCATTCTTTTTTATTTTAGCAGCACTCCTGGCTTCAACCGCAGCATGGGCGGAAACCGACAAAAGTTGGACCGCGAGGCATGGTTGAATTTCGTTGCGGGCCAGTATGCCACCGTAAGCGTCAAGGAATGCAGCAGGCCATGAAGGCGATTGCACTTGTCATTGCATTCTTGAGCTTGGCTGTATCAGCCCAAGCAGCTTGCCCGCCCCCGCCGGTGGGCAAGCCGTCCGACAGCGTGGTGCAGTTCGTCACCAGCGGCACGGCAGGGTTCGGCCCCACCAGTGCGTTGGATGCCACGCGGACCGGGTCCGTGGTGTTCGACTCCTCCGCCAGCACCCTCAAGTTTTGCGACGGCACCGCATGGGTGGCGGTGTCTATGGGCGTGCCCAGCGGCGCGGTGTGGGCCTTCGACCTGACCAGTTGCCCGGCGGGATGGAGCGAATACACCGCCGCGCGCGGGCGCTTCCTACGCGGTATAGATAACGGCGCGGGCAACGACCCTGACGGAACGCGGGCGCCGGGAAATGCGCAGGATGATGCATTCCAAGGCCACTGGCACAATGCGCATACCGGCAACGGGGGGGGAGGGCGCTCTGACCGGTTTAACAGGGCCGCGAACGATAACGGCTCCACCACCAGCACTGCCGTGAAAGGTCCTACCAATGATGGTGTCAACGGCACGCCGCGCATCTCCGATGAAACCCGCCCCAAGAACGTCGCCGTGCTGTTCTGCCGGAAGACCTAGTGCCGGGAGTGATTTGCAAAGGTCATAGCCACTGTCGCTCGCTGAAGTTCCTTCACTTGATACAATAGTACGCCGTAACGTCACATCGTGGCCCCGGCGAGAGACGGCGACGGCCGACGACGACGCGGCCCCCAAGGGCCGCGAGAAGGAGGGCGGCGGCGGAGCGAGCCGCCCGGATGTGAACCCCAAGCCTCTCGGATCAGGATAAGGGCCGCCGCTACGGTTTTGCGCGCTCCATGACGCTGGCAAAATCCGGAGCGCCGGGCCGTGGTCGTGCAGGCTATGTCGCCCGCTTATGCCGCTTTCGATAGCCCCAGAGCGCCCATCGAAGCCTGCGCAAGCCGTCACAGACGCTCGCGTATGCGCGCCAAACAATCACGCCCCACGCGACCATCCCGGATGCCGCAAGGAAGTAGATGGCCAACGTCATCCAAAAGCCCCGTCGCTGTTTGACGTGGAGGATGGGTGATGAGGAACGTGCAGCATCTCGGAAAGCTTTCGTGGCATGTCACTGATCCGGCCCTTTGGCCACTCGTGTTGGTCGTGCAATGCAATCTGCCACATCCCTTCACTAGAGACGCTAGCAAGTCCGGCGCAAATTTTTCATCGAACCAGAAACAACACCGCAATCACCGGTCTTTTTCTTGCGCTTGTCCTTGTGCACTCTGCACGGAAGACATCGCGCAGGTGATGTCGCTCCTGAAGAGAGAAACTGAGCAATGCGCCTCAAAAACGAACTTTTCGGTCACGACCCCGTACAGATCGATAGGGCCATCATTACTGCGCACCGTGCCAGCGCTCCCGCAAAGCTCGCCGCCGAACGGATGGAAGCGTGCATCCAGAACTGGCAGCAACGCACTCAGGCAACAGCGGGAACCGGCAACAAACACGCACTTGCCCACCGCAGATGCCGATCCCTGCTTTGTCCGCGCTGCCAAGACGAGCGGATGCACAAGAACATGAAGAAGATTTCCAACGCGTTCTTTGACACGGTCATCGATGACATCGAGACCAGCTACGAATGCACGCTGACGGCTCACTACATGATCTTCTTGGGGCACAAATACCCGCTCTCGTCCGCAGACCAGTGCCTCGACGATACCTTCAATCAATGGGACAGTTTTTCTCGCCGCAAGGTCTTTCAACGCACAGTAGCCGGTTTCGTTCGGGGAATTGAACTCGATGTCTTTCACGATGACGATAGCGTCAGCTCATCCGTAACCGTACTGGCGCTGGTGAGACCTTTAGGTCACGCGGATCGCCGCGGCGGTTGGAAAAGACTTTGGCAACTGAGCGACCATAAGGAACGCGTCCACCTTACGAAGGTGGAGAGCTGGAATCCGCTTGAACGTGGACCAAATGATTTTCTGATCGAGCGCATACTTGCGACCGCCATGGTCGGAGCACGGCCGACAAACCTAAGCCAATCCGGGCCGCTCGGCATTCATTGCAGCCCCGAAAAGCTCGCGATCATTCAAACGGCGCTTAAAGGCCGACGACTGCTCGCGTTCGGCGGCGGCATGCGAAGACGTTAGCCTCTCTTCACCCAGAACACCTGTTCCATCCACCCGCTTCTACAACGGAGACAAGCCATGCTTGCTGCGAACGACCCCGCCATGTCCAACACCTCCCCGCTGCTCACCACCTCGGAGGCCGCACAATACCTCCGGCTTTCCGCGCCGACACTGGAACGCCTGCGCTGCACCGGGGAAGGCCCTCCCTTCATCAAGCTCGGCTCCGGCAAACGCGCGCGTGTCGCCTATCGCCTCGCCGACCTCGAAGCGTTCATCACACAGAACCGCCGCCATAGCACCGGCGATGCCGGAGACATGACATGACACGCTCGCCAATCTCCCGCCGGTTCGGCCGCTACAAAATGCAGCACGCGGCCGCATACGCCATCGGCGCCGCGCTCCATCGCGCCCCGCCATTCCCGAGCGCATCCGACAACAACCGCATCCAGACACTGGCACGGCGCATCACCCAATGCGCAGTCAGCACCACGCTGAAAATCGCTACGCCACCGGGAGACGCCACACACATCGTCTACCGAAACAAACGGCGCTGCCGAAGCGGCCTGTGCCCACCCTGCGCGCGCAAACGCGCTTGGGAAACCGTCAAGCGCATCGCGGCCGTTCTGGATGCCGTGATCGTCGCCTCCCCGGACATGCGCTTTGCGCTGCTCACGCTCACGTCGCGCAACATGCCGATTGAGGCCGTGTCCGACATGCTGCGCCTGCAAGAATCCGCCATGGCGCGCTTTTTCCGCGCGAAGGCCGTGCGGAACGCACTGCAAGGCCACGTCACCGGCATTGAAATCGCCATCCGCTCTGAAGACGGTAATTGGCAGGCTGGTGTGCACAGCCATTCGCTCGCGGCGCTGTGCGACAGTTACTTCGACCGCACCAAGCCCATCTATCTCAGCCAGCGCGCCATTGTTGACCTTTGGCGCGCGGCGCTGCGCGTCGATTACAAGCCCATCTGCCACATCAGGGCCATTCCGAACAGCGACGCGGCTCACGCCAGCCTGACCGAGTGCCTCAAATACGCGGTGGCGCCTCACCGACTGTTCGAACGTGACAATGGCGGCTTCAGCGTTGATCCGCTCGTCGCGGCCCATCTCGCGAATGCGCTATACAAACGGCGCATGTGCCGGACGGCAGGCGTGTTCAGCAAGCCGCGTCGCCCCAACGCAGAGGGGACGGCAGTATGAACCCCGTGATCTACGGCAACGCGACCGTGTTTCTGGTCGTGACCGGCGCAGCCCATGCCGCACACCTCACAGGCGCCACAAGCATCACGCACGGCATCACGTTCCGCCATCACACACCTTCAGGCGCGATTGATCTTGCAATTGCGGCCCCCACAAACCTTTCGGCTTACGCCGACCTGGCTGCCGCCGCGATCCTGAAGCCGGTGTGCATTCCCATCGCGCTCACGCATGTCCGTCACGGCATCGTGCACGCACAGCTCAACGAGCGACCAGCGGCCCACAAGCTCGCGCAACACTTTCTCGCGGCCATGACCGCGACCAACCATCCGGCGCCCCCGTGCCGGTGTCTTCACGACTGCACGCCCCCACAACCACGCACGGACACAAAGGAGCAATGACATGTCCACACGCCTGCAAGGCCACGTTCTGTTCGGCACGTTTGAAAAGATCGACACCTTCCAGTGGACCGATCCGCAAACCGGCACGCTTAAACCGATCAACTCCTTCAAGGTGCTCCTCGCCCACGGCGACGGAACGGTGACGCGTGAGTCCATCACCCTTCCGCCGAACTACCGGATGCCAACGCTGAACAACGGCGAGATGTACGGATTCCCGGTGTCGGCACGCCTGAACAAAAAGCGGCAACAGATCTCGTGGGACGCCCGCCAAGACCTGATGCCGTTCCCTGCACCCGAAATCGGCTGATCGGAAACACCCGGCGGCAACAGCCGCCGGGCACCACACATACATGGAGACAAGCAATGAGCACCGAACCGCCGCCGCCCGTGTGGCCGCCGGAACCGACACCACCTCACGCGGACACGACACCACAGCAGCACGCCGACACGTCTGCACCAATACCGATGACCGCTGCGGAGCAGGCCACCGAGCGCGCCGCTTTCGCCGAGCTGATCGCCTTCATCGCGCAGCACAAGGACGCCGACACCACCGTCACGCACGTCTCAACCGACGAATACGCAGGCACATTGGAATAGGAGCCAGACCATGAGCACCAAATTTCCCGACCTCGCCGCCGTACCTCCCGCTAAGACGCGCCTCACCGGATTGATCAGATCGGCCGATGACGCCGCCGTGCGCCATTATATCGACGTGCCTTCGCTCACGCTCGAAATTCGCAAGTTCGCCGCCTTGCAAATCGCCACCAGCACGCGCGACGTCGCCCCCCGCATCATGGTGATTGCCGGGCCACCGGGCGCGGGCAAATCGCAAGGCGCACTCAAGGCGGCGCTGTCGTGCGGCTACGACGTGGCAACGGTCTCATGCAGCTTGTTTGCATCCGATGTGGAAGGCGGCGCCACCAGCACCCTCAACGCCATGCTGGAAGAGTTCGAAGGCTATTCCGCCCAGCATAGAAAACGCGTCCTCGCCATCTTCGATGATTTTGATCTGTCCATCGTTGCCCGCGATGACAAGACCGGCGTGTCCTCCAACACCAACCTGCTCACCGAGCGATTGCAGTTTCTCGCGGACAACCGGCACGTCTACCGCAACGCCGATGGGACCAACCTCGCCTTCATCTTCACCATCAACAACGCCGAGCCGCTGCGGGCTAGCCTGCTGCGCGACATGCGCGCCACATGGGTAGAGCACGACCCCTGCAGGGTCACGAAAGCCAATATCGCGTTCCGCATATTGGACCCGCAGACGGCACAGGAACGCGCGCTCGTTGAAAAGCTGATCCGGCGCCACGCCAACCAACCGGTGGCGTTCTGGAAAGCGCTGCGCCTCGACCTTGATGCTGCCCGCCTGGACGACCTGCTCGGCAACGGCATGCCTTCTGCTCATGTCATCGACGCCGCCATGGCCCAACGCGCGCCGATTGATGAAGCCGTTCTTATGCGCGCCGCGCGCAAACGTAGCGGCAGCCGCATCCGCAATTACCTGTTCACACGCCGCTAGGAGCAAATCGCCATGTCCACGCCCAAGGTCAAGTTGTCGTTGCAGCCGGTGCCGAAGTCGCTCGTGCGCGTGTCGGTGGCAGGTGAGTTCCTCAAAAACATGGGCCTCACCGACGAAAACGAAATCCGCAACATTCAGCAGGCCGTTGCGGAGGGCCTCGTCTCCGAGCTGATGGTGCTCGGCGTCAACGGCGCCAACATCGGCAAGGAACGGTTCATCCTCCGCTTCGATCCCCTCGGCCGGGACGACACCATCCAGCTCGACCTCAGCAACGGCAAGAGCACCACGGAAGCCCTCGACACCGGGTTTGCCGGGGCGGTCGCCTACAGCGTGCAACTCCTCAAGCGCCGCGCGCTCTCGCCAAGATTTTACATCATCTGGAGCGCGCAGGCGCTCGCCGACAAAAACGAGTTGGCTGCGGCCTGCCGCCGCCTCGGTCTTACCATGGACGCCGGGCCGCAGCCCGCGTTCTCGCCCGACACCATGCCACCGGCACTTATCGACATGCCCCGAGTTCCAACGGCACCGTCCTACGATTCCGAGCCGTCGTTCATGCCGCCCACCGTCGCCCGCTATCTGGCGAGCTTGCCGCCAGCAGCAGCCGGATACACCTACAAGCCCGTACTTTCCATCACGCCTGCGAAGGGAACCGGCATTTCGTACCGTATTGAATCCGCAACCCGCAAAAAGTGACCGTCATGTTCCGTTGGCTGCAAGACAAGAAGCACGCGCGCGCTCAAGACCTGCTCCCCCGGCCGGACATGCTGGCACCGCTGCCGCCGCATGCGGCATGCACGGACGACATCGACGCGCGCTTGCTCGCCATGCTGGATGCCGAGGACGGCTACCGGTCGTGGCCGGAGTTGAACGAATGGCTGGAAAACCGGGTCCGCACGCTGCGGTCCGAGAAGGCCGACCTCCAACGCCAACTGGCGGTCACGCAATCGTTCGTTAGGTTCCGGCGATGACAGGGACGATGGAACAACGCCATCGTGCCCGCGGGCTGCTTGGCGAGTGCGACCGGCTGCAAAACGAGATCGCGGGCATCAAGCAGCTCATCCTAAACGCCGACATCCTCCGGCGGGCACACGACACGGCGCGCTTCGAGAGACTTCTTTTCAATCTCGATCCAAACCGTCTCGCCGGATTGGTGGAGCTACTGCGCACCACCGATCCTGAGACCGCGCGCCTCGCGCCGATCCGCTACCACCACCTGCTGCAAGCCCTTCATTCCGCCACAACGCTAGGCAAGGTCATCCAGCACATCGACTATGCGGCCCTACGCCCGGACGCGCGCCCCTACCTTCTCGGTCCGTTCCTCAATCTCTCGTTCGGCAACGCGTTCCCGCGCCTTTGTCTGCAAGGCTCCAACCCGGCATCCGGCCGCTTGGTCTACATTTCGCCGAATGGCCCGAGCGAAGAAGGCGCATGGCGTACCCATTTGCCCGCCATCCGCGATTGGCTCGGCGGCGATTGGGAACTCATGCGCCACACCGTGAGCGTCGCCGAACTGGAACAGCGCACACCCCTTCCCGCCGCATTCCTATTCGACAACCGAAGCCTCGCACCCGGACATCTTTATGCCGGTGTGGACGTGAAGACACGACGACATGTCCACATGCCATTCGCCGACCTGCCATCGGGGACACTCCTCGCCGGAGCGACAGGCACGGGTAAAAGCAACGCGCTCCACATCCTCCTGCAATCCATCTTCGCTAACCTCCGCTTCTTCTCTTCCGTCTATCTGGTGGACGGCAAGGATGGCGTCACCCTGCAACGGTATGCGCGCATCGCGCCGGGGAAGGTTCACGTGCTGTGGGAGGAGCCGCATCTTTGGAACCTCACCACACAGCTGGTCGAGTTCATGCGCGCACGCAACGCCGATCAGCGTGCCTGTAACATCGATAATGCCACCGGTAACTTCGTCGCCGTAGTCATTGATGAGATGTCCACGTTCACCGCCAAACCTTCGGGCGACGCGAAACATCCCGACAACAAGCTCCACGCGCGGTTTCTGGATGAGCTGGCCATGGTCGCGCGCCGAGGACGCTCCACGGGCATCCGCCTGTTTGTCACCGCGCAGGAACCGGTTGCAGAACAAATCCCGCCGACCATTCGCGCGAATTGCCTCAACACCATCAGCTTCAAGCTGCCCATCGATGCCCACGCCACGGCGCTTTTCGGCCAGTTGGAGAGCCTGCCCGCAGACCCGCGCCATTTGCAGCGCGGCCGGGCACTGCTCAAGAACGGGATCACCGGCGAGATCCGCCACGTACAGTTTCCGGTCATGGGAATGCCGCGATGATGGTTTTGCGCTTCGCCTCTCTCGTCGCGGCGGCCGTGACCATCACGCTCAACGCAACGTATGGGTTCAAGACATCGGCCGTTCTGCAATACGCCATCCTGTTCGCGGCCCTCAACGCGGCGTTGGACATCGCGAAGTGCGCCTGCCTCGTTGGCGCAAGCCGCGCATGGCGAACCGGGCAACCGGTCGCGGCCGTCCTCCTGTTTCTCCTCTTCTGGCCACTGCTCGCGAACTCGCTGTGGTGCGGTCTGTCCGAGGTCGCGTTCAACCGGGCAAGTGAACAAGGACAATTCAGATCCGACGACGGCAACCGAACGCGCGCTGCCGCAACGCACCAGCGCGCCGGCGCCGAGTTGCAGACACTCGAAGCCAACCCACTGTTCAAATCCAGCACAGCCTGCGCCCTGCCGAAGACACCGCGCGAACGCGCACTGTGCAGCTCCCATGCATTCGCAAAGAAAACGCTTCGCGAAGCCGACGCCATCCTCACCGCGACACCCGCCGCCGACCCGGCACCGCAAATCACGCTGCTGGCGGCATGGACCGGATACGACATGGCGACCCTGCTGCTCGCCACCGCGCTGTGGCCGATTGCGCTGGCTGAGCTATGCGGCAGCGTCGGATTCTACCTCTCCGCATCGCCAGCCCGCACAGGAAGCCGCTGGAATCGGTTTTGGAAGCAAAATGAAACAACCCCCTCTCCGACGCCCAAAACGCCTCCAAAGCCTCAACCACCCCCCCGTGCACAAGAAGGACTACGCTGGCCGGTGATCGCATCATGACCAGAACCGCCTCACCATTCCGCGCTCCGCACGATTATTATCCGACCCCGCCGGAGGGAATGCGCGCACTGCTGTCCGTGGAACGCTTCAGCGGCTCCATCTGGGAACCGGCCTGCGGACAAGGCGCCATCAGCAAAGTGCTTACCGCGCACGGCTATCAGGTGGTCTCCACCGATCTCATTGATCGCGGCTTCGGCACCGGCGGCGTCAACTTCCTTGCCCAGTCCACAAGCCGCGCCCGCAACATCGTCACCAATCCGCCCTACGGCAGCGGACTCGCGGATGCATTCGTGCGCCATGCTCTCCGCCTCGTCCAGCCCACCGGCGGAAGCGTTGCCATGCTGCTCAACCTCGCCTCGCTGGCCCATCCCATGCGCCATGCCCAATGGGTTCGCCGCCCTCCGGCGTCGATTTATGTGCTTGACGACCTGACGTGCTGGCCCAACGGCATCGAACGCGGATTTGCTGCGGAGCATCGGTATTGTTGGGCGATTTGGCGACCGGGTCATGTCGGCCGTCCTACATTGTGGTGGCTTGCCGCGTCGTCGTTCGCTTAGCTGACCGAGCATCATACATATTGCACGAAACCGTGCACCGCACTACAATGTAACCATGCAGTACCGAAAGACCATCTCACTGACCTCGAAGGATGACGCCTTCATCTCCAACCAGATTGAAGCCGGGGAGTACGGCAATGCCAGCGAAGTCGTCCGCGCGGGACTGCGCCTGCTTGAGCAAGAGCAGGTGAAACTCGCCGCTTTGCGCCAAGCCATCGCCGAGGGCGACGCGGACATCAAGGCAGGCCGGACACGCCCTTACCAGCAGGGCCAGCTTGGGGAGCGCGCGAAACGTCGCCTCTCAAAGAAGGTGCGTTAGTGAACGCAAACGGGGCTGCCGCAATAATCGGCAACACGCTCGCTCCAACCCCGCGACTCCCCTAGCCTGCGCGCATGTCAACCAAGCTGCCGCCCCTCGGCCCGAAGTCGCTTCGCCTCACCCATAAGGCGGAAGCCGATTTTGACGACATCATCGACTACATCGACAGCGAAGCGGGCGACGACACTGCGCAGCGGTTCGCCGACGCGCTCGATGCGGAACTTGCCAAGCTTGCCCTCTTGGGACACGGGGGCGTTTCCCGCGAAGCGCTTAGCCCCGGCCTGCGCCTCACGGTGTTCGGCAACTACAGCATTTATTTCCGCCTCACGGATGACGAGACGATCATCGTGCGCATCCTTCACGGGGCGCGCGACATCGCGCAAATCCCGTTCGGCGACGAAACATAGCGGCCTTTGCCGACGCGTTTGTGCAGCACGCCTTGCGGCTCACAACGCCGGTCGGAGGCACCCTCGCCATGCTGCTCAATCTCGCATCGTTGGCTCATCCCGCGCGCCATCGCCAGTGGACGCGCCGCCCTCCAGCCGCCGTCTACATTTTGGACGACCTCACGTGTTGGCCCAACGGCATCGAACGCGGCTTTGCCGCAGAACACCGCTATTGCTGGGCAGTTTGGAAGCCCGGCCACGTTGGCCGACCGGCGCTATGGTGGTTGACCACCACCATGCACGCCGCTGCTTAGGTATGGACAATGTCCATACAGCGCCCTATACTGTGAGTATAAGGAAAGCTAACCCAATGGACCGCTCGGATATGAGCCGCGATGCAAAATTCCAAATCCGTGCCCGGCCGCTCGACCTTGACGTGATCGACGCCGCTGCCGACCGGCTCGGCAAATCGCGCTCGGAATTCGTCATGGAAACCGCCCGCCAGAGGGCTGAGGACGTCCTACGCGATCAAAGCGTATTCTACCTCGACGATGCGGCGTGGCGCACCTTCTCCGCTGCCCTGGACAAGTCACCGGCCGATAATCCCGGACTCAAAAAGCTGTTCGCAACCCGCGCACCCTGGGCGAAATGACGCTTACAGCGCCCGCGCTCCTAACCGCAGAACATCGCACCGATGCGTTCGACTGCGGCCAAGCAACGCTCAATACTTGGCTCAAGCGTCACGCCCTCGCCAACCAAGAACGCGGCGCCTCACGGACTTATGTCGCGTGTGTGGACGGCCGGGTGGTTGCATATTACGCCATTGCTGCCGGTTCCATTGCCCACGCCGATGCCATCGGAGGTGTCAGACGCAACATGCCCGAGCCGGTTCCTGTCGCCCTTCTCGGCCGCCTTGCCGTGGACGCCTCAGTTCAGGGCCAAGGCATCGGCAAGCACCTGCTGCAGGATGCGGTTATCAGGGTCGCCCAAGCATCAGACGTTATCGGCATGCGCGCCATCGTCGTCGATGCGCTCGATGAGCAGGCAAAAACCTTCTATGAGCAATATGGGTTCATCTCCTCGCCCATCTCGCCCTTCAAGCTGATGGTGACGATTGAGGCTGTGCTGCGCCAACTCCCATTCAAGGTCATCGGACAGTAGGAGGCCCACACATGAGCCGCACCAGAACCAAAGTCCGCCAGTCAAGCGGCAACGTGTTTGCCGACCTCAAGCTGCCCGACGCCAACGCGCACATGCTCACGGCGCAGATTGTCGCCGAGCTCTACCGGCTGACGCAGGCCCGCAAGCTCAGTCAAACCCGTGCAGGCGAAGTGATGGGCATCTCCCAACCCGAAGTGTCCCGGCTGTTCAAGGGCCACTTCCGGGAATACTCTATCGACCGCCTCATCACTTTCCTGACCGCGTTCAATCAGGATGTGGTCATTTCCGTGCAGCCGCGCGCGTCGTCGAGGATGAAAGGCGATGCGGAGCTCACCACACATCAGGTGGCAGTTCTACTGAACGTGTCTCGGCCGTTTGTAATCAAGCTGATCCAAAGCGGAGAACTTCCTCATCGCATGGTCGGCACGCGCCGCCGCATCCCAATCGATGCCGTACTCGCCTACAAACAGCGCGTTGACAAAGCGTCCGATGCGGCCATGGATGAGCTTGTTCGCCAAGCCCAACACCTTGCCATGGGCTACTGACTGATAGCCGCGTCCACCCGGCTTCTGCGAAAACTCGCCACCAAGCAGTAAGGCCAGCCATCCAAGGTCGCTCCTGCTCTCACCAAAGAAACACCCCATTGGGCTGAATTCTCCGCCGACCGCGCGGGGGCCGCGCTGACGCGCCCCGGTGGGTATGGCCCCCGCGACGGCTCGGCTCCGAAGAAACAACCCGACGAGGCGCGGGGTCTCCGCTAGACGTGCAACCATGCAACAGCACATTGCCTGAACGGCATCCGGCGATATCGCAACGCTCAAGGCATCATCAACCGAGGTTGTCTACCGCGCCCTGGCCGTTCGATCATCGCCGCATGATCGTCACGCACACGCTGAACGCCCAAGGCCACCGCCGCGTCTATCTCGGCGGCAAGGCCAGCGTGGAGTGTTGGATTGAACCGGCGGCCGATGGCATCGCGTGGTCATTCCACATGGACACGGCACCCACAGCCTATCCCCTCCCTGACGAGGCGATGCGCGGATGGGCCAAACAAGTTCTCTTGCAACTCGCCGCCGAAATCGGCACGGAACCTGAAACGCTCAAAACCGTGCCGTTCGAATGCATCGCCGCGCTGCACACGACAAACCCGGCAGACTATGGCCGCGCGCCCGCCCCGCGCCGTCAAGCCTATGCTCATGCCTTCTTCACGAGGCCCCCGGAGACAAAGCAACCGGCCGAACCATCCGCTTCCCAAAACTTCTCCGGGCGCAGTTCCGCCGCGAGACAGCAGCGCTCGTGAAAAACGCCACAATCCCCGCCTACGTCTGACGCAAGCAAGGTGGAGGTGTGAACGTGGTCAACGTATCGCGGCGTGGACTATTCGGGCTGATGTGCGGTCTCGGCGGTGCCGCCATCGCAAGCAGCAAACCATCGCTCGCCGGAACGACAGCGGCAAGGCAAGCGGACAGTGCATCACCAGCATCCCCGACGCCACGACGTGAAGTGCTTCGTCGAACCCCGATGGACGACGATGCCGAAGTGTTCGAGACGCTCGGCAGGTTTGAGTGGCTGGATCTCAACGGCCGCTATGGCTTCCTGCGCGAAGTGGGCAGCGACAAACAAATCCTAGTGCATGGATCAACCCTTCACGCCTCGGGCATCAAGAAGGTGACGACAGCTGCCGTGTACCGTTGCCAAGTCCTGAAGCGACCGAAGGGCTGGCAAGCGTTCCGCATCATGAAGGTCATCGAAAACGCCGCGTGACGAGGCGGCAATACCAGCCACCTTAGAGAGTGGCGGAAGCACCCCTTTAGGGCGCCTCACCTGCACGGCCATCGGCTTGCCCACGCCTTCATGACCATGCCGCCCGACATCACCCGCTCAAGCGCAGACTTCACAGGAAAGGACTTCGCAAGCCACCGGCGCCAGACCCGCCGATAGGCTCAGTGTCAATCGGCGGACTGATACCAGCGCATAACTGCCATCTACACCATCACCAAGACCGTGCTGAAGATAGGCAACGGGCAATAGAGGTAGCGCCTTGGCGCGCCGCACGGCAGCAACGCCATGCTGCGGCGCACACCGCGTCCCTCCGTATCCGCAGGTCTCACCGGCATTGATACCGATCAAGCCCCCGCGACGCCGCCGTGCAAGGGTGAGCGTAAGCGGGACGATACCCGCCAAACCAGAATGCGCATGAAAGCGCAGTGCCCAGGGGAGAGTTGCGATGGAACGGTTGCCTGACCGCCATCTCGAGCAACGGGCCACCCGCATGGCCCAGCTCATGGAACGGCTCAATGTCGATACGCTGGAGTTCGTGCGGCAGGATAAGGGACAGGCTTGCGCCGATGCCCGCGTCACATGCCTGCACTGCTCATGCGTGCAGGAATGCCTGCAATGGATGCGCGACGGCAGCGTGGGCGAGGAGCCGGCCTTCTGTCCCAACCTCGCGCTGTTCGAGAGTTGCCGCAGGAATTGAGGACTACCGCCGACCGCAAGGTGCTCATCCGCGACACGTTGCGGCGCTGCCACCCTCCCTTCCATGGCCGATGCGGGTTTCATTGACAGTGGCCGGCGCATCCCAAACCATGGGTACATGGAAACAGTCGCATTGTGCAACCCGGCACCGTCTGCAACGGGGCGCTCAGGAGGAGCGCGCTGATGGCCCGCGTGCACTTCCGCGACACAATGCAGGTCCTGACAGGCGTTGCACGCCCGTTCGGCGTTAACGAGCTGATCGTCAGCAAGACCGACCTCAAGGGGCACATCAACTACGCTAACGAGGTGTTTCTGCGCCTCGCAGGCTACCCCGAGAAAGAGGTGATCGGCGCCCCGCATTGCCTGATCAGGCATCCTCACATGCCGCACGGAGTGTTCCGACTGCTGTGGGACACCCTGCGTGAAGGCAAGGAAGTGTTCGCCTTCATCGTGAACCGTTCCCAAAATGGCGACCACTATTGGGTTTTCGCCCACGTAACCCCCTCCTACGACGCCGACGGAAAAATCATCGGCTACCATTCCAACCGCAGGGTCGTGGATGAAAACGCACGGAAAAACGTGGTGGAGCCGCTCTACGCATCCATGCGCGACGCGGAGGCGAAGTTCTCCAACCCCAAGGAGAAAGCGGAGGCCGGCGTGGCCTTCCTCCAGACGATGCTCCAACACAAGGGAATGGACTATGACGAGTTTATCTTTTCGCTCTGCAAATAGGCTTGGGGCAGGCGCGTCCTTTGCCGGACTGGGTCTTATGGCAGGCGCCGCGCTGTGGCCGTCCGTCGCGCCGGGCCTCGCCGCAGCGGGGACGATCGTCGGCATCGCGGGCGTAGCCGGCATGGCATGGTTCGCGGAACGCCACCTGAATACCCTCCACGGCCTCATCGCAGACTGCCGCCGTCTGTGCACGGGCAATTTCGAGGTGCGGCTGGTTCGGCCACAAGCGCAACCCGAACTCCGGGACCTCGCCAACGCCGTCAACGATCACACCGACCACGTGGATGCCTTCGTGCGCGAAACCGCCGCCAGCATGACGAGCGTCAAAGGCCGCTCCTTCAGGCGCATTCTCCCGCAGGGCATGCAGGGGGACATCAGCCGTACCGCCGTCGCCATCAACACCGCCATGGGGGAAGAAGCGCAGCGCATCGCAACCTTCACGGCCCTTGCGGAAGACTTGGAAAAGAAGCTTACCGAAGTCAGCGGGGAGATGGATGCCGCCATCTCCATGCTGCAGCAGACGGCCGTCGAAATGGTGTCTTATGCCGACGAGACCAAGCGCGAGGCGCTCAGCATCGCCCAATCGGCGGAAAGCACCCGAGACCGCATTACATCGGCCGTGGAAAGCAGCCACACCATCGGCGATGTGGTGAGCCTCATCCGCACCATCGCGTCCCAGACCAACCTCCTGGCGCTCAATGCCGGGATTGAATCGGCTCGCGCCGGAGACGTCGGGCGCGGTTTTGCTGTGGTGGCAAACGAAATCAAGCAACTCGCCGAGAAAACCGCCAAATCAACGGAAAGCATCGCGGAGAAGGTATCGGACCTCACCGGCGCGACCCATCAGATCTCCGAGGTGCTCCTCGCCAACGGAAAGGACGGCGGCGCAGGTCTTGCCGATCGCATCGGCGTGATCGGCGGGCATATGGGTCGCATCCACGACGCTTCCCAGCAAGTGATGGGCGCGGCTGAAGAGTTGGGACAATGCTCCCAGAACCAGCTTGCCGAGCTTCGGTCCCGCATGGCGTCATTCATGGCGGACCTCAAGAAACTGCGATAGATCACGGGGCGGTTCATTCACGATCTGCACCATACCCTTTTGCAAACATTAGCGTGGCTGTCGGTGGCTCGTTGCCAATCATCGGCCGCGCGCTTGGTCATTCGCAGGTCAGCACCACGCAACGCTACGTGCACCTCCCTGACATGCCCGTGTATCAGCTGACACAGATGGAGGTGAGCGAACGACGCGCGTTCAACAGAGTCTGCACAGACATCATGTTCCGCGAAATGTCCTGCGTCACGGTGGATTGTTCTTCGGTCGCCGCTGCCACGCTGCTTGCGTTCTGCGACAGGTCCGAAACAAGTTGCGCGATGGAAGAAAGCGACACGGAGACCTCCCGGCTCTTGCACTGCAAGTTGCCGATTTCGGCCGTGATCTTGCCGGTGGACTCGCTGACCTGCCTCGCCAGCTTCTTGACCTCGTCGGCAACCACGCTGAAACCGCGTCCGGCATCTCCGGCGCGTGCCGCCTCGATGGCTGCGTTGAGGGCCAGCAGATTGATCTGTCCCGAAATCTTGTCGATGATGGCGGTGATCCCGCTCATCCCTGCCGCCGCCTGTTCCATCTCGCCCACCGATGCGGCGGCAATGCCGGTCTGCTGCGACACCACATCCACGGAATCGCGCGTGGCTCCGATGTTCTGCGCGATGTCGGCAATGCTGGTGGACAGCTCGTTCGTCGCCGTGGTGACGGAGGCGACGATGTCGCCCAGCTTGACGCGGTCGACCTTTTCCTCGGTGATGTCGGTTGCGTACTTGGTGATGCGGAACAGCTTGCCATCATTGCCGTAGACGGGGTTGTAGCTTGCCCGCAACCAAATCTCTCGGCCGCCGTTGCCGAAACGCTTATATTCGCCTGCTTGGTACTCTCCACGGTTCAACGCCGACCAGAACGCCGCGTAGTCTTCAGATTGCGCGAAAGCCGGATCGACGAACATCCGGTGGTGCTGGCCCTTGATCTCGGATAGCGAATAGCCCACGGCCGCGAGGAAATTTTCGTTGGCCTCGATGACGGTCCCGTCGAGATTGAAGCTGATCACCGCCTGCTGACGATCCAGCGCCTCTTTCATCTTCACGGTCTTCGTGGTCACGTCGGTGGCGAACTTGACCACCATGTAAGGTTTCCCGCTCTTGTCGAATATCGGGTTGTACGTCGCCTCGATGTGGACCTCGCGCCCGCCCTTCGCCACGCGCCTGTATTGCGCGCTCTGGAACTCGCCACGGCTCAGTGCATCCCAGAACGCGGCGTACTCCGGTCCTTCCGCATAGTCGGATTCAACGAACATCCGGTGATGGCGCCCTTTCACCTCCTCAAGCGAATACCCCATCGTCCTGAGGAAATTCTCGTTTGAACCGCCCCGGGTTTGCCGGAGGCTGGTTGGTTTGAGTCAGGCGGCGCGTGC
>NZ_DAITQL010000002.1:0-132924 GCF_036833075.1 Hyphomicrobium sp. | reverse complement strand
GCACGCGCCGCCTGACTCAAACCAACCAGCCTCCGGCAAACCCGGGGCGGTTCAGATGTGCTCAGGTTTTAACGGCACTACGAGGGATATCAACAACCGTGACCACGTCATCGGAGCCAGGTCACGGGTGCAACTGGAACAACGCTCATCCACCCGGACGACGTCGGTCGGTAAACACCGTCTGCTCGGGCAGTCATAGCAATATAAGGCGCGCCTGTGCGTGCAACAACTAATGAGCGAGAACCAGCGCACGCTGAACTGTATTTGAAGGAATGATTATTGAAGACGCATTGGCATTTCCTCACAAGCGCCGCCGCAATTTTTCAACCCGCTTTAGAAGCGCTTTCATCGGATCTTCGTAGCCGATGAAATCCAGCAGGATCTGGATCGCCTCCATGTCTGCGTCTCTAATGGGATCGTTCCGACGCCTCTTGGCAGTCCATCGTGCAAAGGGGGAAATGCCGAGCGTGACTTGATCTGCGCTATCGTCACCCCGCAACGAAAACAACCGCGCGCGCGTGCCCAGGTAGTTGTGGCGCTCCTGACCGGACAGGCAGTTCTCCATCACGATGCCCTCGTGCAGTATCGCCCGCTCGCTGAAGAGCTCGAACCAGATGCGACCGTCTGGAACCGGCGTGACACGCACGATCTCTCCCCGTTCTTCCAACTCCGTCGTAAAGTTAGGGCGTGAAAACTCCGGCGCGCCATCAGATGGTGATGCCTTCCCTTTCCATTGCGCCATATCGCGAACGGCAACCCCCAAGGCTTCGTCCAACGTTTTGATATGACGAAGCCGGTTCATCCATTTGCGCGCCTCCCGCGTCGCCTCCTCCCGAAGATGCAACGGGCTCACCTCCAGCCAGTCTTTGAGCAGCATCCACTTCGTCGCAAGCGTCAGCGACACCTTCAACTGCCTGGCATCAAAGACAACGACATTGCCTTGCTCGACCGCCTCTTTAGTCAGCCACCACGGCGGATCCTTTGGCATCGCCGTCATCGGCACGTAAAGCTCAGGCTCATTGAGGAATGGCTTCCGTAATGCCATCAGCGCCAGCTCAGGTGGGCACCCGCGCACGCGTTCGACGATGAATTGGTCGATTTCCTTTCGGTTGATGATGGTCCGCCCCGTCACGACGCAACACTCCTCTTCGACACGCGATGCCCTGCCTAAGCGCCGCCCTCTCTGACATTCGGCCACACCAAACGCCGCGCGTTGTCATCCTGCTGCTCTTGCTCATCTCCATCACCCTGCACGCCCGCGGCGGTGCGGTTTCGGTGATGATGCGACCGTGCGTCAGCGCGCAGCCGCTTCAATGGCCCCGCTCGATGCGGGGACCATCGGACTCTGCTGACGCAGGCCGCCCTCGCCCTATGGTCTCGGGTTCCGCAACTGCTTCTCCGCTGCCGCCCTCCCGTTCGCATCGAAACCGCCCCGTCCGGGCGATGCAACGAAGGAGAACAACTATGAGCAAGCGAACACACCAATCGACCAATACCCCGCGTCGGGATCTTTATGCCGAAGTCACCAATCGTCTGATTGCCGCAATCGAGGCAAACCCAGGCGAGCCGCAGATGCCGTGGCGGCGGAGCGCGATGCCGCTCTGGCTGCCCGAAAACGCCCAGTCCAAGAACCGCTACAACGGTATCAACATCGTCACGCTCTGGGTCGCAGCCGAGGCACGAGGCTTCTCGTCGCCAATGTGGGCAACCTACAAGCAATGGGCCGAACTCGGCTGCCAGGTGCGCAAGGGCGCCAAGTCTGAACTTGTCATCTTCTACAAAGAGTTCGATGTCGAGCCGTCGACCGATGATGAGAGCGACGACGGCAAGCGCCGGGTTGCGCGCGCCTCCTATGTCTTCAACGCTGCCGAAGTCGAGGGCTTCGCTCATCCGGATCAACAGGGTCGCCTCGGTCCGATCGAACGCATCGAAGCGGCCGACCGTTTTATCCAGGCGACAGGCGCCCGCATCGAACACGGCGGTGAACGCGCCTTCTACCGCCCCTCGACCGATCATATCCAGATGCCGGACGAAGGGCTGTTCTGCGGCACCGATACCATGAGCCGCGACGAATGCTACTACGCCGTCCAGCTTCATGAGCTTTGTCACTGGACCTCCCATGCTGCGCGCTGCAACCGCGAGCTCGGCAAACGCTTCGGCACGCAAGCCTACGCCGCTGAAGAGCTCGTCGCCGAAATCGGCGCCGCCATGCTCTGCGCCGAGATCGGTGTGACGCAGGATACGCGCGCCGACCACGCTCAATACCTCGCCAACTGGCTCAAACTTCTCAAAGACGATTCCAAAGCCATCTTCACGGCTGCCGCAAAGGCGTCCGAAGCTGTCGCGTTTCTCAAAGGGCTTCAACCCAAAGCGGACGCCTAATGCAGCTTGGCCAGGCTGGCGCGGTACCGCAAAAGCCGGGCCGTTTCCGTATGGGTTTTCGACTGCGGATGCGACGCGCCCCACAGCTCGACGAACTCCGGCGTGAACATCGCTTCGGCCTCTGCGATCAGTTCGTCGAAGCGCTCACCGCTGAGCATGTGATCGAAGGTGGTAAGCAGCATTTCGTAGGCGACCTCAGACTCCGTGGACGCACACCATTTTTTTACCCGCTCAAAGTTGAGCGGCGTCGCCTTTAGGTACCTCAGGCGTCTTTCGATGAAGTGGATCGCCTTCAGCTCGGCGAGATACGCCTGCGCATCACGCAGATCATCTTGCGCTATCGGGCGGCCGTTCCACCACTCCTGGTCGCTCAGAAGCAGATCCATCAATTCGTCGAAGTCGTCCCCGTCACCTTCGATCCATCGCTTGATGACGTCCAGGATTTCGTCGTCGGGTCGATCCAGCAGGCGTACAAACATCTCCGCGCCTCGCGAGTTCATGCTGTGCCTCTGGAGCACAGACGTTCACGGGTTGCGACCGTACCCGGACGACCCGGCCTTTTTATGGCTGCGAATGATGAGCCATCGACCGCCTGATCGCGCGCGTGAGCGTCCAGGACGCAACGTCGAGTTCGGCGGCGATCTCGGCACCTTTATCTCCCCCTTCATCGCGGAGCTGATCGCTGCGCCGACGGTGCCGTTCAGCTCGTGCAGTCGCTTGTCGACGAGATGCACATAACGCGCGGTGGTTTGCGGATCGGCATGGCCGAGCAAGCCGCCGATCATTGGCAGCGAGGCGCCAGCGTCAGCCGCCATGCTGGCGAACGAATGGCGAAGGTCATGGATGCGCACACCTTCAAGGTTCGCGGTTTGGCAGACGAGATACCAAGCCTTGTGCAGATTGGTCAGATGGGTCCCTGTGACGTGGCCGGTGATAACGTAAGGATTGCCCTTAATCTTTGGAATATCATTCAAGACGGCCAACACCTCGTCGCTGAGCCGGATGATCTTCTCGCCGGTCTTGCTGTCGGGAAGGAACAGGCTTTTCATATCCGCTCGAACGAACGACCACTGAAGCGTTAGGATCTCATTCAACCGCGCCCCGGTCAGCATCAGCAGCCTGATCGCATAGGCGCTTGAGGTCGTCATTCTCCCCTCGCTTTCCAGGACCTCAACCGTGGTCGCGATCAGCGCATACTCTTCGCGAGTCAGATAGCGCTCCCGCTTGCTCAATCGGAACTTGGCCACCCTGATGCAAGGATTGCTATCACGAGGGTCGATGCCCGTATCCTGCGCCCAGCTAAACAGCTTGGAAAGGACCGACAGCGCAAAGTTGGCGCGTCCCGGCACACGGCCGAGTTCCGCGTGAAACTGTGTTACATCCGCGCGCGTGATCTCATGCAGACGCCGTTTGCCGAACCGAGGCCCAATGATCTTGTCCAGGAGACGTTGATACTCGGTCCTTGTACGCGGTTTCAACTTAGGCCCATGCTGTTCGATGAACCGCTTCTGCGCTTCGTCGAAGGTCAACGCCTCGCGTTCGCGCCTGAGCCGCTCGGCAGGGTCTCCGCCTCCAGCCATCTCGATGAGCAGACTGCTCGCCTTCTTCCGCGCGGTCTCAGCCGTCCAGGGAGACCCATGTCGACCGATCGTGACCCACTGCCGCCTGCCCCTGACCTTCTTCTCAACAAAGTAAGTCACAACTTTTTCGCGGGATCTCGCACCAAATCCCTTTGCTTCGTTGTCCCGGATCACTTCGTTCGGCCCGAGCCGTTCGATCGCAGTCTTGGTGATACGGGCGTGCGTGATTTTCATTGGCGACCTCGGCGAGACCAAAACGGGCGTACTCCGGGCGTACCGGTGAGCGAGATATGCTCAAAGTAGGTGCGAGACAGGGCGAAAATAAGGTGCTGATTAAACTGAGTTTTTCGTATTATTGCGAAGTCGTGCGCAATGCCGAAAATGCACCAAAATAGACTCTGACTCTGCCTGTCTAGGTTCGAATCCTAGTCCCCCAGCCACACACCCCATTGAAATCGCTACGTTTCCGAGACCTTAGCTCGCGCCGAGATAGTCGCGTGATATCCGCGGCTTGTCTCACCGCAGAGCGAATTAGGTGCCACCAGAGACGCTGAAGGCCACCTCTCGGTGCAAAATCGTGCGCCGGGTCTCAGGAGGCCACTTTCGAGACGGGGGATATGGATCTCTATGCAGGGCTACGCGCTGCCGTCAGCGACGAAGCCGAGGCACGCTCGCTGCTCGGTCCAATCAACCGGTAGGTCCTTGCTGAGCTTGAGGAGTCGCGTTGGGCTCAAGTCGACGGGCTGCCGCCCCTCAAGACAGCCACGCACGATGTCAGGAGTGAGATAAGAGAGACGCACCAGCGCGGTGAGGTACCCTTTGCCCATACCAAGCCGCTGGGTCATGGCCTCAATGCTGTTGTCCGAGCCTGCCAATAGCGCGGTCCTCATCGAGAACGCTTCGTGCAACAAACCGACGAGGCCGGCGTCAATCTCGGATGGGGAGCCGCTCTCGACAACAAGACGCTTGCCTTTCCCCGCTCGACGCAGGGAAGCCGCGAACGACAAAGCGACGGGATCCACATCTTCCCAACCCGGCAACCGATTGGCCCCGAGCCTCTCCGCCAGGGTGCCCCGGTCGATGCGAACAATAATCTGCTCCTCTCCGACGGCGACCTGCTGCACGACGGCCTTGATGAACTCCCTCAGGTTCACAGGCGGGAGAGCCGACCAACTTTGCGCCAACTCGGACGCACTGCTCAAAATGACATCGAGCGACCGTGCTCCGATTCCAAGCGGTGCCATCGCGGCGCCAACCTTGGACCTGGATGACAGGAAGGCTCGAAATTGATCCATCACTAGCCCCTCGATCTCGCCCGCGGGGATGCGCGTGCCGTCCTGCTCCGCGCGCCGGCTGCCCTCCAAGAGCGATGTCGAGATGTAGTAGCGATACCGCTTGCCGCGCTTGTTGGAATGCATCGGTGTCATGCGACACCCGTGAGCATCGACTATCAGGCCCGCCAACAAGCTCGCCGCCTCGGCGCCGACACCAAGGAGTCGCTCCTGGCGATTGGCGGCGAGCTTACCCTGCACGAGCTGCCAGAGATCCGGATCGACAATAGCCTCATGCTGCCCAGCATACACATTGCCTTGATGGGCGACATCACCCCGGTAGATGCGGTTCTGAAGCAGCGTATAGAGGGCCCCTCTGGAGAATGGCTGGCCACCCGAAAGCCGTCCACCAGCACCTTCGCGGCGCTTGCTCACGACGCCATTGCGGTCCAGCTCTGCGCGGAGCAAGGCGACCGACCCCAGCCCCGCATAGCGCCGGAAGATCAAGCGAACGGTGTCTGCCTCTGTCCCGTTGACGATCAGTTTCCGGTCCTGTACGTCATACCCCAGCGGGACGTTACCGCCCATCCACATGCCCTTGGCCTTGGAGGCGGCAATCTTGTCGCGGATCCGCTCGCCCGCAATCTCGCGCTCGAACTGTGCGAAGGAGAGCAGCATGTTGAGCGTCAGCCGCCCCATCGACGTCGTCGTATTGAACTGCTGGAAGATGGAGAAGAATCTGTGTCCCTTTCACCTCCTCGCCTGACCGACACCTGCGGGTGGAATGCATTGCTTGGTCGGCGATCTCCGAAGCCGAAAGCGGAAGGAGCCATACGTGCGAAATATGCCGTCGTGGGTGCGGGCTTCACGGGTCTCGCCGCGGCACGCCGCCTGGCTGAGCTCGAACCGGCAAGTGAGATCGCTGTTGTAGAGTCTTCCGTTCTAGGTGAAGGGCCCTCATCGAGAAGCTCGGGATTTGCAGCCCCATTCAACCCGCCGCGGATCGTAGCTCCCGCAGACGCGGAACGCCTGACCGCGATCAATAAGTTTACAAGGGAAGGGATGGATTGGCTTCGCAGCTTGATCGCCGCTCACGGGATCGGCTGCGACCTCGTTCAGTGCGGATGGATCAAAGCGGCAGCGACGGAGCGCGGCGAGCGCGTAATTGCCGAACTTTCGCGAAGCCGGCAGCCCCCTCGAGGAGAATTTCTCACCGCCGACCAGATGCAGACTCTTGTGGGGAGCACGTTCTACCGGGGTGGTCTGTACTTCGTCGATGCATATCTCCTGCAGCCGGCCGCGCTGATCCGCGGTCTTGGCGAGACTCTGCCGGGAAATGTGCGCCTCTATGAGCGAACGGCGGTGACCGCGATCGAGGATTGCGGCTGCTGGCTCCTTCGCACGTCCGACGCATCGATCACAGCCGACTGCGTGATCCTGGCGAACAACGCCCTCGTCAAGGCACTCGGGTATCTCCGCGATCGGCTGATCACGATCTATACTTATGCGGCGATGACCGAGCCGATTTCGCCCGGCGACGATCGAGACATCGGGGCAGCAGCGTGGGGCGTGCTGCCTACCCATCGGCTCGGCACGACGTCGAGGCGCGTCGGCGAGAACCGGCTTCTGGTGCGCTCGCTCTATTCCTATGAGTGCCCAATGTCCGCGCTCCGTGCACACGAGATGCTCGATGCCCGCTTTCGCCGGCGCTATCCATCCTTTTCCGATATCAAGATGGAATTCGTCTGGGGCGGCACAACCGCGCTCACGATGAATGGCTCCCCCGTTTGGGGTTCTCTTGGACGCGGGCTTTATGTTTCCGCAGGATGCAACGGCGCCGGTATCGCCAAAGGAACCGCTCTTGGAAAAAAGCTCGCGGAAGCGATTGCATTCCAACGCCGGGATGCCGAACTCGAAGCGGCGTTTGGCCAAGCGAGCTGGCTCGCACCTGAGCCGCTCCGTTCGCTTGGCTTTCGTTTAGTCTCCGCCTGGGAACAGCGGAGGGCCGGTCTCGAGAGTTAGCCGTTCGGAGCCTCGTTAGCGAGACTCAGGAAATTCTCCCAACTGCGCCCCAGGCGAGGCGCGTCGAAGGTCGAAGGAAACAATAATCGCGGCGTAGTTGGCTGCTCCTGGGCGGTCGCGCTCGGATGTTCGCTCGGCTTCACTTAAGGACGTCACCAGAAAGGCGCTCTCAGAGCACTCCGTCTCCATCTTGGATGTCCGACATATGGAACGCTTCGGCCGGGCGATCCACGGTGGTGATGACGAGCCAAGAGCGGCCGTCGCCAGCCGTTTATGCGAGGATCGAATGGGATGGTTCAACTTATGTTAGGATAGATAATTGTGTTATCTGAACGAACGACAGCACCAGATGTCAGCCGAGCGGCTTCGATTCTGTCACGTCCCATAATGTGGAATACAGCCTCACCGCGCACGATCAGATTGTCGGCAATGAGGCGTCGGTGGCAGCGCCACCACACCGCTTCTGAACACATGATTGCGCAGCGCCGCTTGCGTCCTTCTTCGATCAGGCAGTCGAGGCCTTCATGAAACTGTTCCGAAAGCGCATAATCGGCATAGTTGTGAAAACTCTTGTTCTCCCACAAGCCGTTGACGTCTGAAGGCAGGCTTCGAGCCCTGCCGCGAAGGCCACCAAGTGCCGCAATATGATCGTAGGAAACCTGAAAGGCCGCTAGCGCGTATGGAAAAGCGTCCTTGTTGAACTGCGGATTGGTCCGAGACATCGGCATCTTTCTGACGTCGACGACGCGCTCGACGCGCGACACCTTCAGGAGCTCGACAAACTCCTCGAGGCTCCGGTTGGAATGGCCGATGGTGAAAAAGGGTAGCGGCACCTGTCGTTTTCACGCATGCTCAAGCGCACTGCCCTTGTGGGCGGCGACATGGTCCGTTTTATCGCTTTTGATTTCGTACTGCGGATCGTCTTCAGCGGCGTGATGGGTATGCCCCTTATAGTCAAAATCGCGCGTGTGGACTTTGATGATCGTCCCGGATACGCGGCCCGCCTCAGAGTTCCAGCTCACGTGATCGCCGACCTCGAACGTCTTCGCCATCTCCAGCTCTCCTTTTAAGTACAGGGTCGAGTATCGTTCCCTCAACCCTTGCCGGCAAGCCGAGCGTTGGAAGGCAACTGCGGTAGACAGCACGTCGATGCTGATCAAGGCACCTACCCAGCCCGATAAATTGGAGCTCTAAGACGAGGAGTGGATCAAGTATGGCGCCGCGAGACTTCAAGCCAGATCGATGGTTCCGCATGACTACGCCACGGCGCGCAGCGGCTTTTTCAACGAGTGCGCAGGGCGCACCTTTAAATCCTAATGTGCCACCAGGCTCGGGCCATCCGGAGAAGACTTAGCAACGGATGTCGCGCTCCTCAGCAGTCCTCTCGCCAAGAAATGTCCTTGCATCGGGGACACGTGGAGTTGGGGGTTGGCTGGATTACAGCAGCAAGAGTAAGGACAGCGGCATCGACCGGCACTACATCCAGCCCAGCAAGTCGCAGCAAAACGCGTTCGTCGGAGTTTTGATGGGGCGGCTGCGCGACGAGCTATTGAACGAGATGCTGTTCTCCACGCTCGACGAAGCAAGAGGCTGCTGGCGGATTTTCGCGACCATTACAGCCGTGTCCAGTCCCATTCCGCTCTCGCCAACCGAACACCAGAAGAGTTCTGCGACGCCCAGTA
Organism: Hyphomicrobium sp.; assembly: GCF_036833075.1. Lineage (GTDB taxonomy): Bacteria > Pseudomonadota > Alphaproteobacteria > Rhizobiales > Hyphomicrobiaceae > Hyphomicrobium_C. The sequence goes on along the minus strand of NZ_DAITQL010000002.1, from coordinate 123,987 downwards.
ACCCTTGCCGTGACGAACGATCATGTCCAGAATTTTAGCTCTGAACTCACCTTCTGACTGGATGAGAGAAGGGTCTCAGGTCACACGCAGCCGCACGCCAGCAACGAAATAATGCACGGATGATAAGACGGCCAAGATCTCGATCGTAGCGAGAGCATACCGTAGCGAGTCTGCGCCATAGGCAGCGAAAACATAATGGCTGAGGGCTCCGACGCCCAAAGGACCACACGCGAGCCCGACGCAGTTGACGACCAACAGGAACACCGCAGAGGCCACCGGCCGGGCCTCATCCGGGACGCGATTGTGGAGTATCGCAATCGACGGCCCGATGAACACAGCGCCGAACGTTCCCTGCACCGCGAACAACGTCAGCGCGATCCATGTGGGGGCCGCGAGGAGCGCCGCAAGAGTGAACGGCGCGATGCCGGCCATCGCGACAGCCGTCAACCACAGCGCCCAACGGATGTCTCGCCGCTGCAGTCGCTCGGTGAGGTGTCCGCCGAGCCACGTGCCACCCGCACCCAAGGCTCCCACCACGACGGCAATATACATCCCCGCTTCGCCGATCCCAAAACCATGCGACCGCACCAGGAACGAGGACAACCACGTTAGAAAGGAATAGCCGACAACGCTGGCGAGCGTCGCACCGACGATGACATGTCGCAGCACCGGATCGCCGCCTATCGCGCGGAGCAAGTTCGAGAGCAGCCGCACCGTCGGCTGTGCCGAGGAGCCGGCGATGTCGGTCGTACGTTCCGGCTCGCGGACGGTAAGCTGCACCACAATGGCAAGAGCAACCGTCAAGCCGCCGGCCCAGAAGAATGCCACCCGCCATCCGTAAAGCTCGCCAATCAGCCCGCCGCACAAGAAGGCGAGGAAGATCCCGATGTTAACGCCTGAGGCCCATGTCGCCATGGCGGCGGCGCGCTCGTTCGGCCCATACCTGTCGGAGATCATCGCGTGTGACGGTGGCATGCCTCCCGCTTCGCCAATACCTACGCCAAGGCGCGCAACCAGAAGCTGCGAATAGCTCTGCACTAGCCCGCACATAACCGTCATGCCGCCCCATACGGCGGCTGATAGGGCAAGCAGGTTTCGGCGGTTGTGGCGAACGGCATAGAGCGCCGCCGGAATGCTGAGCACGCCATATATCGCTGCGAATGCAAGGCCCGATAGAAGCCCGATTTGGATGTCGCTCAGCGAGTACTCCGCACGGATCGGCTCGATCAGGATGTTCACGAGCTGACGGTCGAGCTGGTTCATCGCAGACAGCGCCGTAAGAACCAGCAGCATATAAGCGCGAGAGCTTGCCGTCATAGGCTTGGAATCTTTGGTTTGAAGTCGTCGCCACCTTGCGCACCGTCAGCGCTGGTTCGCCAGGAGGCGCTGTGCAACTGACCAGACAAATAGCGTCAGGCTGATGGGCTTCGCAAATGACCGGACACTGCGGGCATAGCTGGAGCTTTGCCTGAGATGACCGGATATCAACGAATGGTAACCACGCGACGGACACATCTGAAACCGATGACCGCATCGCGCGCGACTGTACCTGATCAATGTCCGGGCACCCACAGGGGCATGGACACCGTGAGCATCCCGACCTCGCCCTTGAGCCGATTCTCCGCGTCGAGCTCGTGGAGGTACTTCCATTCCGTGTTGACGGGCAGCCTCCCGAGTGCAAATCCGTAAGTCATCACCGGGCCGATCGCAGTGACGCGGCCTTCGAAACCTCCGAGGTGCGCCCCCGCACCGCTGTCGCCGGTGACCTGCTGGTAATGGTATCCGGCGAGGCCGAGCGAGAACGTCTTGGAGACGTGCTGGATCACACCCCACTCAACGTGAAATTCCGTACCGGACTGATAGTCCGTATCTGGATTTTCCCAGTTGAACGTGAATCCAGCAGCTACCGAAACCTCCAAGCCTTTGGCGGGGTCGAGATAGGTGACGGCCCCGCTGGTATCGAGGCCCCAATGATGGAAGGCAATGTTGGAAATGCTATCCCGGTCCCATGGCCCGATCGGTACGTTGATGAGTGCCGAGACGTTCCAATGCCAGTTGCCGGCATGCCAACCGATGAGAGCGTTGAGAACAGGATCGCCGAATTTCGTCGAGTCGTCCTCGAACTCGAAATGGTGGCCGGGACCGAAGATGGTGTTGTCGGGCAGTGTGATTGTGCCGCGTGTATCGAGGGCGACATCAATCCGCTTCCAGCCCCACGGCAGCATGATGCCGAAACCCGCGTTTCCGCCCAGGACCTTTTCGGGTGCAATCCAGGTTGCCACAGGCGCGTTGATGTAGGCGGCGGCGTCGACCTCAATATCGGCATCTATCGTTATGCCAGTTCGCCGCAAGGCGATGCCGCGGGCCGCGTTGCCGCTGGCATTGCCTGAATATCCGTAGTTGATGTCGATGACGTAAATACCGGGCGGCGGCACATATCCCGCCATCGACGCTTTGGATCCGAGGAGATAGAAGCCGGTTGCGTTCTCGGCGGCTTGCGCGATGTCCGGGCCGAGGCCCACCGTCCCAAGCGCCAAGAATAACGCAATCGCAGGACGCATTCGTGTACCCTCCGACTGTCAGATCGCCGAGACACCTGCTTTCGCAATTCCCTCGATCTGCTGCGGCTGCCCCTCGTCGTCTTCCGACGAATCGATGCCGGAAATCATAAACTTGTACGCCCTCGCGGCTTGGCATTTTGCGCCACGGTGCACTGAGTTACCCGACAAACGTGCGCGAGGCGTTGGGGGGAAAAGGCGCTCGACAGAAAACGGCGCGCTCTGCCATTCTGCACGCTAATTTCCAGGCGTGGTCTCATGACCGTAACGGCATTCACAAACAGCACCGGCCTCGGCCCTCTCCCCCGGCTCCTTGAGGCGGCCGGCGGATCGCGAATGCTGACACGTGTCTTCCAGTCGGAGAACCTGCCGCTCAGCTTGGCATCGGGCGAAGCAAATTGGATACCTCTCCGTAGTCTGCTCGGTCTGTTCGAGAGATCGGCCGCAATGCTCGGTGATGACTTGATCGGACTGCGTGTCGGCCAAGCCATGCAACCCGAGGATTTCGGCCTATGGGCCCGTTACGGGATGTCCGGCGCGACCTTGCGTGACAAGATCCTGCGCTCGAACCGGGGCCTGCGGTTTCATCAGACGGGAGGCGAGCTTGCCCTCGATGTGCGCGGCGAGATCGCCGTCTGGCGCTACAGCATGGCCGATCCAGCAACCTACGGGCGCAGGCATCACGCCGAGCATATCCTGTGGCCCATGCTGACGGCGCTGCGCCGTCACACCAGTGCGAAGTGGGATCCGATTCGCATCGAATGCAGCTACGAGCGACCTCCGTGCTGGCGAAAACTTGAGGTGGCGTTTGGAGCCCCCCTTTTCTTTGGCAAGGCGGCGAATGCCATCGTCTTCAAGAGGCACCTTCTGGAAGATGCAACAACTCACCTCATGCCGCTTGAGATGCAGGTGACCTGCGGCGATATCCTCCGGATGGCTCGACGTCGACCACCGACGACAATCCTCGAAGCGACCCGAGCCGTCGTGCGAACGCGCATTGCCGAGCCACTTACGGACATCGAGGGCACCGCGCGGCAGCTCGGCATGAGCCCGCGGACCTTGCAACGCAATCTCGGCGAAGAAAACTTCACGTTTAGGGAAGTGCTCGAGCAGGTGAGAATGGAGCGGGCGATTGAGCTCTTGCAGGACACAACGGTCTCGATCACCGAAATCGCCTTTTCGTTGGGCTACGATGATGCGACGAGCTTCTCGCGCGCTTTTCGCCGCTGGGCGGGCTATTCGCCGAACCATGTGAGACAAGCTCCGCCGTCGTCTGCGAAGTGACGGTCCGGATGGGTTTAGAACGACAGGTACGCGTGGAAGGTTCGCACGCCATTTCGAAATCCTCTCTTACCGTTTGTTACGTTTACCATCACCATAACGAAGGCTTGGCGCAAAATGCCAAGTGCTGTGCGATGCCATCGCTTAGGCTTGCTCCATGGGAACCGCTCGACAGATCGTTGTCGGCGAAGGCCGGCACTGAAACTCGGGCAGTCTCATACCGTCAGTCGCTTCCTCGTTCGTTGCTTCTATCCTCGAGGGTCCGGCGTGAATCACGTCCCGACAGTCAAACCGCGCGATAGATCCGCCCCGAGAACCTGTTCCTTTCCGGGCATGGTTTTCGTCCCCGGCGGGACGTATCACATGGGGTCGGACAAGCACTATCCCGAGGAAGCGCCCGTTCATCGTGTGACCGTCGATGGCTTCTGGATCGACGAGGCGCCGGTCACCAACGCCGAGTTCCGCGTCTTCGTTGAGGCGACCGGCTACGTAACTTTCGCCGAGATCGCCCCCAAGGCCGAGGACTATCCGGGCGCCTTGCCGCACATGCTGAAGGCTGGCTCGCTCGTCTTTAACCCGCCGGCAGGTCCGGTGGATCTTCGCAACTGGGCGAGTTGGTGGGAGTTCCGTTTCGGCGCCAATTGGCGCAAGCCCTACGGCCGCGGAAGCTGGATCAAGGGGCTCGACGATCACCCGGTCGTGCACGTCGCTTATAGGGATGCCGAGGCCTATGCGGCCTGGGTCGGCAAGGAACTCCCGACGGAAGCCGAATGGGAGTTCGCCGCGCGCGGCGGCCTCGAGGGGGCCGAGTTCGCCTGGGGCGACGAGCTGACGCCCGGGGGACGCCACATGGCGAACACGTGGCAGGGCAACTTCCCCTACGAGAACCTGGAGCTGGACCGCTACGCGCGCACATCACCCGTCCGCGCCTTTCCGCAGAACGGCTACGGTCTCTACGACATGATCGGCAACGTGTGGGAATGGACGACGGACTGGTATGCTCCCAAGCATCAGGCCGACGCGGCGAAAGCCTGCTGCATCCCCGAGAACCCACGCGGGGCGGGGCGCGAGGCGAGCTACGATCCTAACCAGCCACAGATCCGCATCCCACGTAAAGTTCTCAAGGGCGGCTCGCATCTTTGCGCACCGAACTACTGTCGCCGCTATAGGCCCGCCGCGCGCCATCCCGAACCCATTGACACCTCCACGAGCCATGTCGGCTTTCGATGCGTTGTTCGCACGCAAACCCGCTCGAGCGCGAACGATCGTCCTTAAACACAGACACGTCCTGGACACACACAAGGTTGGGAGGCTGATGTCATGCGTAAAAAGGAAAACGGAATACAGGAGTCGGACTTCGCGCTTGATCGCCGAAGTGTGCTGCTCAGTGGCGGCTCACTGCTTGCGCTCGCCGCGGCAACGGCCGGAGGCCCGGCCGAGGCGCAAACGGAAAGGGATGCAGCGGCACCTGCTGCGGGCACCGGCAGCAGGCCCAACATCCTCATCATCTGGGGTGACGATGTCGGGCAGTTCAACATCAGCGCGTACAACCGCGGCATGATGGGCTACCGCACCCCCAATATCGACAGTATCGCAGAGCAGGGCGCGCTGTTCACCGATTGGTATGGCCAGCAGAGCTGCACGGCAGGCCGCGCGGCCTTCATCACCGGACAATCGCCCATCCGCACCGGCCTGTTGAAGATCGGCCTTCCCGGATCGCCCGAGGGCCTGAAGCCGGAAGACCCCACCATCGCCACCCTTCTCAAGCCGCTGGGCTATATGACTGGCCAGTTCGGCAAGAACCACCTCGGCGACCGCGACGACATGCTGCCGACCAACCACGGCTTCGACGAATTCTTCGGCAACCTCTACCATCTTAACGCGGAGGAGGAGCCCGAGAACCCGGACTATCCGAAAAACCCAGATTTCAAGAAGAAGTTCGGTCCGCGCGGCGTCATCCATAGCTTCGCCGACGGTCGTGTCATGGACACCGGCCCGTTGACACGCAAACGCATGGAGACGATCGACGAGGAGGTGAACGAGAAGGCTCTCGACTTCCTTGAGCGGGCAAAGAAGGCCAACAAGCCATTCTTCATGTGGTGGAACTCCACCCGCATGCACGTCTTCACGCACCTCAAGAAGGAGTCCGATGGAAAGACCGGCCTCGGCGTCTATGCCGATGGCATGGTCGAGCATGACGACATGGTGGGTACGGTTCTCGCCAAGCTCAAGGAGCTTGGCATGGAAGAAAACACCATCGTCATGTACGCAACCGACAATGGGGCCGAAACCTTCACTTGGCCTGACGGTGGCACGACGATGTTCCGCGGCGAGAAGAACACCAACTGGGAAGGCGGTTATCGCGTCCCGTGCATGATTAAGTGGCCGGGCGTCATCAAGCCCGGAACGGTTATCAACGACATCGGTGCCCACGAGGACATGCTGACGACCCTCGTGGCGGCGGCCGGAGCGCCAAACGTGAAAGAGGAACTCCTCAAGGGCAAAACGATCGGGGAGCGAACGTATAAGGTTCACCTCGACGGCTACGATCTTGGTCCCGCCCTGCGGGGAGAGGCCGAGTGGCCGCGTAAGGAGTTCCTGTATTGGACGGATGGCGGCGATGTCGCCGCGCTCCGCTACGACAACTGGAAGATCACCTTCCTGCGGCAGGACGCCGAGGGTCTCAAAGTGTGGCAGGAGCCGTTCGTCACCCTTCGCGCTCCAACATTGACCAACCTGCGCATGGATCCGTTCGAGCGTGCAGAGCACGAGAATGCAATGGGCTATCAGCGCTGGTTCATGGACCGCATGTTCGCCATCGCCCCTGCGGGCGCCTACATCGGGCAATGGCTTGAGAGCTTCAAGGAATTCCCCCCGCGGCAAAAGCCAGGCAGCTTCACCCTCGAGGGGGCGATGGACGCGGTGATGAGCAATGTAGGCAATCAGTAAGCCAACGCCCGTCTTCGGACCGCATCGACGATGCGGTCCCGTTCCAGGCCCTGATACGGACAAGATTATCATGATCGACCGTCCTGCGTACGCCATCGCCCTCTCTCTTGTGTTGGTCCTGCTGGCTGCCGTGCCCCTCGAGCACGCCTCGGCGCGGTCGGATTCACTTCCATCCTGGAATGACAGCGCGACCAAAGCGGCAATTGTGGAGTTTGTCGCTCGCGTAACGAAGGATGGCGGACCAGACTATGTGCCGCCCGCCGAGCGCATCGCCGTTTTCGACAACGACGGAACGCTCTGGTCCGAGCAGCCGATGTACTTCCAGCTCGCGTTCGCGATCGATCGCATTGCCACCTTGGCCAAGGACCATCCGGAGTGGAGAGAGAAGCAGCCGTTCAAAGGCGTGCTCGAAGGAGACCTCAAGGCCGTGGCCGCGTCCGGCGAGCATGGCCTTCTCGAGATCGTGGCCGCAACTCACGCCGGTATATCGACAGAGGAATTTGCGGGTATTGTCGACAGCTGGCTCACCAGCGCACAACACCCGAAACTCAAGCGGCCCTACACGGCGCTCGTCTATCAGCCGATGCTCGAGCTTCTCTCCTACCTGCGCGCAAATGGCTTCAAAACGTTCATTGTCTCGGGCGGAGGCGTCGAGTTCATGCGTCGTTTCGCTGAGAACGTGTACGGCATCCCGCCTGAGCAGGTCATCGGCTCGTCGGGAGTGGTGAAGTTCGATATAGGCGCAGACGGCGAGCCGAGACTCGTCAAAGATGCCAAGATCGAGTTCATTGATGACGGCGCGGGCAAGCCCGTCGGCATCAACCGCTTCATCGGCCGCCGCCCGATTTTTGCCTTCGGCAACTCGGACGGCGATCTGCAGATGCTTCAGTACACAGCAGCGGGTAGAGGCGCGCGGTTCATGGGCCTCGTCCACCATACCGATTCCGATCGGGAGTGGGCCTATGACCGCGCGTCCCACATTGGCAAGCTCGACAAGGCGCTTGACGAGGCGAAGAGCAAGGGCTGGGCTGTCGTCGACATGAAGACGGACTGGAGCGTGGTGTTTCCCTAACTAGAACAGGTCCCGCTCCGTTTCGGCACAGGTTAGAGCTTCCCACGCCGGTCAATAGAACACCAGGAGCGGGGCCGGTTGTCCGTCTGCGATAAAGCTAATGAGCCGACCAGTCACACCGGCGTCATATCCGCCATGCACGACGTTATGCACGCCTGACCGGCGTCGATCCGGATCGCCGCGCGCGCTCGCGCATCAATGCTTCGCGGTGACGATCGAAGACTTGAGGCCGTCGACCGCCTCCCGCAGCTCCATCCTCAACTGAGGCTCCACAGCCAATGCCTCGAAGGTCTGGTCGAGGTGTTGGATGAAGACCGACCAGTCGCTTGCCGTGATGTCGAGATGCGCATGCGTGGCGATCATGTCGCGGCCCTCATACCGCACCGGACCGCCCAATGCGGAACAGAGATAGGCGACAAGGAGCCTTTCCTCCTGGCGAATACCGGCCGTGCTCCGGTCGCTCCAAAAGCGGCCGACCTGCGGGTCTGCCTGCATGCGCCCCAGAAGGTCGCGCGACATGGCCGCAATACGCGCCCGTCCGCCGAGACGGACATAAGCCGAGCCTGCGGCGGGGCGCACGATATCGAGCGCTCTCAAGCGCGACGCCAAGGTCGAAGCATTCATCTGCAGAAGCTCGGCCGCTCCTCCGGAACCTGCCACTTTCCAATTGGCCGTCTCCAAGGCCGCAATGAGGTTGTTGCGTTCGAAGGCCGCGAACTCCGCCGCGGTTATGAACCCGCCGTCGGCATGATGTATCGGCTCGCGAGACGCCGAGAGCGCGGGAGCGTTCGCCGGAGCAGGCAGGATGCCCGCAAAATCCGGCTCATGCCCGAGAATGAGAAATCGCTCGAGCACGTTGCGAAGCTCGCGCACGTTGCCCGGCCAATCGTAGGTGCGAAGCCGTCTCGTCTGCGCTGCGGACAAGCGCGGCGCCTTCCGTCGCAACTTCGAAGCGATCTCCGAGAGAAAATGCGCGGACAAAAGCTCGATATCCTCGGGGCGCTCCCGGAGCGGAGGCACCTCGATCGGAAAGGTGCTGATGCGATAATAGAGATCGCGGCGGAAGCGGCCGGACGAGACGTCATTCAGAAGGGATCTGTTGGTTGCAGCAACGACGCGCACATCGACCTGGCGCGTGCGATCGTCCCCCACCTGCTCGAACGACATCTGCTGAAGGGCGCGCAGAAGCTTTCCCTGCAGCTCCGGTGGAATCTCACCCACTTCATCGAGGAACAAGGTCCCGCGATGCGCGCTCTCGAGGCGCCCCTTCCGGTCACACGTCGCGCCGCTGAATGCCCCCTTCACGTGCCCGAAGAATTCGCTTTCGAACAGATCTCTCGGGATCGCGGCGCAATTGACGATCACGAGCGGACCCGCCGCGCGGCGGCTGCGCTCATGAATGCGTCGTGCCACAAGCTCTTTGCCGACCCCCGACTCGCCGAGGATCAGCACCGTCGCGTCCGTCGGCGCAACCGCGTCGACGCGATGAAGGCATTGGAGAAGCGCGCGGCTCGAGCCGATGATGGCGGACGGCAGTTCGCAGAGCATTTGTTAAATTTCGTAATCAATTGCGATATGTCACGATACGCTCTTCGCGAGATTTCACAATGCCGCTTTGGTCTCCCGCGCGCACTCTGCTCAAGACCCTGGCGTCATTGATGTTTCCATGACAGCCCACTCTTGGCACGCCTCCTGCTACTTTCAGGAGAACGCGACGAGGAACCCGCCGAACGCGGGGCTGACAAGGAGGGAACGGAATGCAGAGATCACTTCTACCGCTGGCCGCGCTGCTGCTGGGCACGCTGCCGATCCACGCTGCCGAGATCGGCTCGAACGCCAACCCGTTGTCGTTCGGCGCGGATCAAACGATCATTGACGTCGGGAAAGTCGTCTGGAGCCCGCTCGAGGTAGAGGGTCTGGCGAAGGGCGCAGAGATCGCCGTGTTGCGCGGCGATCTCAGCAAGGGCCAAGCCGAGGCGTTGCTTCGCTTCCCGCCCGGCTACATAGTCCCCAACCATAGCCACACATCCGACGAGCTTTACATGTGGATCAGTGGCGGCTTCACGCTGATTGCTCATGACGGCACGCGGACCGCGTTTGCCGGTCCCGCCTACATCAGCTTTCCGGGCAACGCGCCCCCGCACGGACTGGAATGTGGAGAGGGCGCCCCGTGCGTGCTTTACCTGAAGCTCTCGCGCCCGTTCGATATCCAGTACTTCCCCGAGCCGCCGCCCAAAAGATAGTCTCGTCCCGCGTGCAGGATCGCCTGATACCCGCCGTTCCGGCGGTTCCTGCGCACTTCTCCGGCGTCTCGACATTCGGGAGGCGAAGCAAGATGATCAAACCGATGGCCGTCGCAAGCGCCTCGCTTCTGCTCCTGCTCGCACTCGTGTCGCCATCTTGGGCGACGGGCTTCAATCACGTTCTTAAGCCCGGTCGCTATAAGATCGAAGTGATCGTCGAAAATCCCCATAACGGATTACAGAAGACCGTTCGACACATCGAACGGTGCCTTGAGCCGCAGGCCATCACCAACCACGTCATCTTCGAAATGCTGAGCGATACGCCCGCATCCACGTGCCCGAAATACGAAATCTGCGCGGGCGAAACGCGGACCGGGTTCATGGCCCATTGTGTTCCCGCCTCGCCGACGTCCGCGGTCGGAATGTTTGCCCTCGAACCCGACAACTTTCGCGGTCGCATCGAGGTCAAGGACGGCAACGGTCAGCTCACCAATGTCGAAATCCAGTACGGCGAACGCCTCGGAGATTGCGGGCCGGCCGTCCCCGAGCAAACGCAAGGCCAGTAGCTCTTGCCTGCCGCCGAGCAATACGGGCGCGCGTCGAGATCCGATACCCTCGATTTCTTCCCGGCGCGTCCGAGCACACGAAGCGCCTCGCCGCGGAAAACGAGAATGTCCGGCGCTAAAACTCCCAGAGCCACGGCCGGCCACATTCCCCCAGCGTTTTTTACGAGATCGATGATCGGCGCTTCGCGCGGAGAGGCTCCGCGGCGATCAAGATCGAGCGTGTGACGTTGCGCTCAGATACGGCAATTCCCGGTCTCGCTTTTTTGTGCTCGTTGAGCCAGCTTTGCCGGGGTCGCCGCACTCCGGGGCCGGCCGCCTGATCGGCAACGCAAGCCTTTCCAGATCCTAGACGGGGAACCGCTGATGACCTTCGATCTCGCCATCGTGCTGCTGATGCTCGCGACTGCGGTCGCAATGTTCGTGATCGATCGGCCGCGAATGGACGCCGTCGCCCTTCTTGTCCTGGTGACGATGCCCCTCACCGGCATCGTCACCATGAACGAGGTCCTGGCCGGGTTCAGCGATTCCTCCATCATCCTGATTGCCGCCCTGTTCGTGATCGGCGAGGGCCTCGTGCGGACGGGCGTGGCGCGCCGGCTCGGCGACTGGCTCGACGTCCGGGCCGGTGGAAGCGAGAACCGCCTCCTCGTCCTGCTCATGGCGGCGGTGGGCGGCCTCGGCTCGCTGATGAGCTCGACCGCGGTGGTCGCCATCTTCATCCCTGTCGTGCTGCGCATTTCGCGAAACCGCGGGATGTCGCCCGGCCATCTCATGATGCCGCTCAGCTTCGCGGCCCTCATCAGCGGCATGCTGACCCTCGTCGCGACCGCACCGAACCTTGTCGTCAACGCCGAGTTGGCCCGTCAGGGCGCCAACGAGTTCGGCTTTTTCAGCTTCACGCCGTTCGGGTTGCCTGTGCTCGTTCTGGGCATCCTCTATATGATGTTCGCACGTCGGCTTCTGACGGGGGGAGCAACCGACCCCACGGCCTCCAATCGTCAGCCCACCTGGCGCGAATGGACCGAGCGCTACAGGCTCAAGGAGCGCGAGCAGCGGGCTTTCGTGACCGCGCGCTCGCCCCTCGTCGGCAAAGAGATCGACGAGCTGTCCCTGGCGGCCCAGGGCGTGAACATCATCGCGGTCGAAAGGGGAACTGGCCGATCCGCAAAGATGCTCCGCCCAACGCCGCAGATGCAGATCGAAGCCGGAGACATCCTGCTGATCGACGTCGACGCCTCGACGAACGCCGACGAGATCCTGCACACGGTCTACGCGCTGGAGCCGCGTCCCTTCGACGACAGCACGGACTATTTCAGCCACCGGTCGCAGGAGATCGGCCTGGTCGAGGCGATCCTTCCGCCCGAGTCGAGACTCGTCGGCCAGACCGTCCGCGAGGCGAACATCTCTCCGGACTACCATCTGACCGCAATCGGCCTGCGGCACGGCAACGACGTCGTGGCCGAAGGCTTGCAAAACGAGACGCTGAAGGCCGGCGATACGCTTCTCCTTGTCGGCTTCTGGTCCGACATCCGCACCCTTCAGGACGAGATCGCCGATATGGTCGTGCTCAACATGCCGGCCGAGCTCGAGGACGTTCTGCCCGCTGCCAGCCGTGCGCCTTACGCGCTTTCGATCCTCGGCCTGGTCGTCGTGCTGATGGTGAGCGGCGCCCTGCCGAATGTCCAGGCGGCCCTGATCGGCTGCCTGCTGATGGGGGCCTTCGGCTGCGTGGATTTCCATAGCGCCTACCGGTCGATCAGCTGGAAGACCCTGATCCTGATCGTCGGCATGCTGCCCTTCTCGCTCGCGCTGCAGCGGACGGGAGGCGTGGACTTGGCTGCGGACGGAGTGGTCCAGCTCGTCGGGGACGCTTCCCCACACCTAGTGCTGGCAACCCTCTTCGTGATCACGGCCGGCCTCGGCCTCTTCATTTCCAATACCGCGACGGCCGTGCTCATGGCGCCGGTGGCGATCGCCATTGCCAACGACCTCGGCGCCTCGCCCTATCCTTTCGCCATGATCGTCGCGCTCGCGGCCTCGACGGCGTTCATGACCCCGATCTCGTCCCCCGTGAACACATTGGTGGTCGGACCGGGCGGCTACAGCTTCGGCGATTTCGTCAAGGTCGGCACGCCGTTTGCCATCATCGTCGCGATCGTGAGCGTGCTGCTCGTCCCGATCTTGCTGCCGCTTCGGTAAACGCGGCCTGCACCTGCATGGACCGGCCCCCGAAAAGCGGAACTTCGCGCCAGCCCCTGCGATTTACGTTTCCGAACGACAGGCTCACTGAACGGTATGTTGTTTGATCCCAAAGTTGCTATCATGATCGGGTGCTCGGTTTCATCGGCAAGGATGATCAGAGCGCTGAGTAGGAGAGGATATCATGAGAATATTGTTGTCACTGATCGCACTTTTCGGCGCGATTGCCATCGCGGATATCGCCATCAGTCCGAATGCGAACGCGACGACTCTGGCCGCCGGCGCACACGCGCTCCAGGGCGCGCAGGCCGGGATGGTCGAGGAGGCTCGTTACACGTGCTGGTGGCGGAACGGCCGTCGGCATTGCCGCTGGGTTGGCCATCGGCGCGGGCCTCGTCATTGCTGGTGGCGGAACGGCCGCCGCGTCTGCCGTTGGTGAGCCGCCGTCACGATTGAGCTGATCCCACGCCGGAAATACATTTGCGAGCGTCAGGGCCCCGCCCTGGCGCTTTCGTTTTGCGCCCCGCCCGCGCCGTCGCCCCCTTATTCTCAACACGAAGAGAAATGGCTGCCGTTGCGTCCGCCGAGCGAAGACCGCAGCGTGGAGGCACAGGATGAGGCCGATGCGTGAGGCTTCGGGCGGATAGGATCCGAAGCGGCCGGGGCCTCAGGCGGCTTTGTCCTGGACTTCGATGAGGCGGACGATGTCGGCCATGATGTCGTTCAACTGGAAATCCTTCGGCGTATAGACCGCGGCGACGCCGGCGGACTTGAGCTTCGCCGCATCCTCGGGCGGGATGATGCCGCCGACGACGACCGGAATGTCGCCGAGCCCTTCCTTCTGCATGCGCTCCATCACCTCGCCGACGAGCGGCAGATGCGAACCCGACAGGATCGAGAGACCGACCACGTGCACGCTCTCGTCGACCGCGGCGCGCACGATCTGCATCGGGGTGAGGCGGATGCCCTCGTAGACGACCTCCATGCCGACGTCGCGGGCGCGGACGGCGATCTGCTCGGCGCCGTTCGAGTGGCCGTCGAGGCCGGGCTTGCCGACCAGGAACTTGATGCGCCGGCCGAGCCTCGCTGAGACGGCCTCCACAGCCGCGCGCACGGCATCGAGCTCGCCGCCGGGGCGTTCGGGCGCGGCCTGAGCGACGCCGGTGGGCGCGCGATACTCGCCGAACACACGCCGCAGCGTCGTGCCCCATTCGCCCGTCGTCACGCCGACCTTGGCGCAGGCGATCGAGCTCTCCATGATATTGCGGCCTTCCTTGGCCGCCGCCTCGAGGTCGCCGAGGGCCTTTTCCACCGCCTTGCCATCGCGCGCAGTGCGCCATGCCTTGAGGCGCTCCACCTGCTCGGCCTCAACGGCCGGATCGACGACCATGATGGCGCCTTCACCCGCCGTCAGCGGCGAGGGCTCGGTCTCCGTCCAGCGGTTGACGCCGACGACGATCTGCTCGCCGGTCTCGATCTGGCGCAGGCGGGCCGAGTTGCTCTCGACGAGGCGGCGCTTCATGTAGTCGATCGCCGCGATGGCGCCGCCCAGGCGCTCGATGGTTGCGAGCTCGGCCTTCGCCTCCTCCTTGAGCTGCGCGACCTTGCGCGAGATCTCGGCCGAGCCGTCGAAGATATCGCCATACTCGAGCAGATCCGTCTCGTAGGCCACGATCTGCTGCATCCTGAGCGACCATTGCTGATCCCACGGACGGGGCAGGCCGAGGGCCTCGTTCCAGGCCGGCAGCTGCACGGCGCGGGCGCGCGCCTTCTTTGACAGCGTGACCGCCATCATCTCGAGCAGGATGCGGTAGACGTTGTTCTCGGGCTGCGGCTCGGTGAGGCCGAGGCTGTTCACCTGCACGCCATAGCGGAACATGCGGTTCTTGGCGTCGGTGACGCCGTAGCGCTCGCGGCAGATCTCGTCCCAGAGCTCGCCGAAGGCGCGCATCTTGCAGATCTCGGTGACGAAGCGCAGGCCCGCGTTGACGAAGAACGACACGCGGCCCACGACGGTGCCGAACTCGGCCGCCGGCACTTCGCCCGATGCCTTCACCGTGTCGAGCACGGCGATGGCGGTGGCGAGCGCATAGGAGAGCTCCTGCACCGGCGTCGCGCCTGCTTCCTGCAGGTGGTAGGAGCAGACGTTGGTCGGGTTCCACTTCGGAACCTCGCGGTAGGAGAAGACGATCGTGTCCTTGATGAGCCGCAGCGAGGGCTCCGGCGGGAAGACGTAGGTGCCGCGCGACAGGTATTCCTTGATGATGTCGTTCTGGATCGTGCCGGTAAGCTTGGCGCGCGGGGCGCCGGTCTCGTCTGCGGTCGCAATATAGAGTGACAGCAACCAGGCCGCGGTGGCGTTGATCGTCATCGACGTGTTCATCTGGTCGAGGGGGATGCCCTCGAGCAGGCGGCGCATATCGCCCAGATGCGAGACCGGGACGCCGACCTTGCCGACCTCGCCGCGGGCGAGCTCGTGATCGGAATCGTAGCCGGTCTGCGTCGGCAGGTCGAAGGCGATGGAGAGCCCGGTCTGGCCCTTGGCCAGGTTTTTCCGGTAGAGCTCGTTCGACTTGGCGGCGGTGGAGTGGCCGGCGTAGGTGCGGAACAGCCATGGCTTGTCCCGCTCCGGGCCCTTGCCTGCCGCGCCGCTCGCCTTCTTGTCCGACATGCTCGTTCCTCGCCCGCAGACTATGCTGTCCCATAGCGTACCGGCCGCCGGGCGCAAGGCAAAAGTCTCTAATTCGTCACGGGAAAGAGGGCTCAGACGTGCAGACGGCGATCGACAGGGGCAGGGGCATCGTTGGTGAGCGGCGTGCGGATGCGGAGCGCAGCTTGGGCGAACCGCGTCAGGAGCACCATGACGACGAGTGCTACGGTCATGCCGGCGGTCCCGAACACCGCGCTATTGACGGCCTTCTCCATTCCGAGGACGAGACCGGCGGCTGTTGCGGTGTAGATCCCAGCCAAGCCGCCCCAGAACAGGAAGGGCGCGAAGACGTAGGCCAAGCCTTTTGTCGGTAGCGTGGCATGCATGAGGACAAAGGCTGCGAGCGCCAGCACCGCGACGATGCCGTAGGTCAGCCCGTCGGCCGTGGCGATCTCGCCGAGCACCTTGAAAACGCTCTCATAGCTCATGGCGTTCCATGTCCGTTCGCGCGCGCGAATGTCCGCGAGAACAAGTTTCTAGCCCGTTTTGATTAACCCTTCGTATGGTTTGGCGGCATGCCGGCCCCCCGTCCCCGCTGCGTTCCGCGCGCCGTTCCCGGGCCTGAGGCCGGCCCCGGCGGGCGATCTGGCGACAAACCCTTTATTGCGGCGCGAAAAAGTGCTTGAAACGGTGGCTGAAAGGTTCGGATGGGCCGCAGGGCGCAATCTTTTGGCCTGATCCACGTTCTCGACGGGGCACGTCATGCGCCTCTCGAATGGCGGGTCCACGGCCAACCTCCGGCCTTGGGGAGCCTTCACTTTCGCGTCAGGGAGAGACGAGAGCATGTCGAGCCAAAGCGCCGCAACCAAGGGCACCGCCAGTCAGGCTGCGCCTCAGGTGGTTGAGGCCAAGAAAGATCTCTACGAAATCGGAGAAATTCCGCCGCTCGGCCACGTGCCGAAGAATATGTACGCCTGGGCCATCCGTGCCGATCGTCATGGCGAGCCGGACAAGGCCATGCAGGTCGAGGTGCTTCCCACGTGGGAGCTCGACAGCCATGACGTGCTCGTGCTCGTCATGGCGGCCGGCGTCAACTACAACGGCGTCTGGGCGTCGCTCGGCACGCCGATCTCGCCCATCAACGACGTGCACAAGAACCCGTATCACGTGGCGGGCTCGGACGCGTCGGGCATCGTGTGGGCGGTCGGCTCCAAGGTGAAGCGCTGGAAGGTTGGCGACGAGGTCGTCATCCACTGCAACCAGGACGACGGTGACGACGAGGAGTGCAACGGCGGCGATCCGATGTTCTCGCCCAGCCAGCGCATCTGGGGCTACGAGACGCCGGACGGCAGCTTCGCGCAGTTCTGCCGCGTGCAGGACCGCCAGCTTCTCGAGCGCCCCAAGCATCTCACCTGGGAAGAAGCGGCCTGTTACACGCTGACTCTCGCCACCGCCTACCGCATGCTGTTCGGCCACCGTCCGCACGTGCTGCGTCCCGGCCATAACGTGCTCGTCTGGGGCGCCTCCGGCGGCCTCGGCTCGTTCGCCGTGCAGCTCTGCGCCACCTCGGGCGCCAATGCCATCGGCGTCGTCTCCGAGGACGACAAGCGCGACTTCGTCATGCAGCTCGGCGCCAAGGGTGTCATCAACCGCAAGAACTTCAAGTGCTGGGGGCAGCTGCCGAAGGTCGGCACGCCCGAGTACAACGCCTGGCTCAAGGAGATGCGTAGCTTCGGCAAGGCGATCTGGGATATCACCGGCAAGGGCGTCAACGTCGACTGCGTGTTCGAGCATCCCGGCGAGGCGACGATCCCGGTCTCGGTGCAGGTCGTGAAACGCGGCGGCATGGTGGTCATCTGCGCCGGCACGTCCGGCTACAACCTGACCATGGACGCACGCTATCTCTGGATGCACCAGAAGCGCGTACAGGGCTCGCACTTCGCCAACCTGCAGCAGGCGAGCCAGGCCAACAAGCTCGTCGTCGAGCGGCGCATCGATCCGTGCATGTCGGAAGTGTTCTCCTGGTCCCAGATCCCGAAGGCGCACATGCGCATGCTCAAGAACGAGCACAAACCGGGCAACATGGCGGTGCTGGTCTCGGCGCCGACGACGGGCCTCCGGACGTTCGAGGACGTGCTCGAGGCGAGCCAGGCGCGGTTCGGGGCGGATTGAGAGATCTGCACTCGGCAGTCGGGAAAGCGCGGCAGGAATGCCGCGCTTTTTCATTTCTTGCGCGTGAGGTCGGCGCAGCCGGCAGTGGCTTCGGGACCGGATTCGACGTAGCAGGCGGCGATGCGGTCCGGGCCCAGGATGCGGCCGTGGTTATAGCCGTGGCTGTCGGAGGCGACCCACGTAAATGAGATGTCGTCTGGGTAGATCACGCCGAAAAAGCTCTTTGTGCCGCCGGCGTATGTGAAGTGGCCGCGGAAGCGGCGGTCCTGCTGCTCGGTGATCTCGACCGTCTTGGTGCCCCAGATCCGATAGCCCTTCTTGTCGGAGACCGTGCGGTTCTCGCCGACCCATGTGCCGACGAGATTGGGGATATGTGCCTCGTCGTCCGCGCGTGCGGGCGACCAACCGAGGATGGCCGCCAGCGCCAGCCCGACGGGCAACGCTGCAAACGTGCGTGGATGCATCGACAGGCTCCCTTAGTGGTTGCCGTTGGCGAGCTTCTTCAGCTCCATGATGCCGCGGTTGAGCTCGGCGCCGAGCAGGATGATGACCGCCGTCACCTGAAAGAAGATCATCGCGATCATGAGCTGCGAGAGGCCCGCATAGAAACGCGCGTAGTTGCTGATCGAAAGATAGTAGGAATAGAAGGCGGCGATCGCGAGCCAAAGCACGACGGACAAGGCGACGCCGGGCCATACGTCGGCGAGGCGGCGCTTGCCGGCCGCGAGCCAGAGATGGAAGGCGAGAAGCTGCGAGCCGATGACGGCAGCACCCAGCATGTAGCGCACCACCGGCGCCAGCCATGTCGAATCGACGATGGAGCGCATCAGAGACGGCTTCACCCACGACGGCTCGAACTGAGCCGCGAGCGCCGGCCCGACGACCACCGCCCAGGTCAAGACCAGCATCGAGGCGGCGCTGATCAGGACGAGCAGCATGCTGAAGGCAAGGCAGACGGGGTATGAGCGGGTCTCCACCACGCGATAGGCGCCGTTGAGCGCCGCGCGCAACGTCTCGACGGCGCTGGTCGCGAAGAAGAACGCCAGAAAGCCGCCGAAGGTCAGGAGATCGATGCGCGTGCGCCCCATGATGGCGTCGACCTGCGGCGCCAGCGCCTCGGCCACGTCCGGCGGCAGGTTCTGGAAGAGCTGCGCGACCGCCTCCGCCGCGAGCTCCCGGCCGCCGAACAGGCCCGCGAGCCCGCCGAGGAAGATGCAGAACGGGAACAGAGACACGACGAACGAGAAGGCGACCGCCCCCGCCATGGCGAAGCCGGAGTGCTCATAGAGACGGTAGATGGCGGCGAGCAGGGTGCGATAACGCTTCATCGGCAGGCAATCTGGCGGCGGTCGGGCTGTTGGCGCGCCGCGACCCTAGGCTGTGACGTGAGGACTGGAGGGGCATCGACGCGGGAACCTTCGTGCGGCCGGCCGGAGCGAAAGCACTGCAACCCTCCAGGGCAAGCAAGCTTTGGCGACGAGCCGGCAGCCGGAAAGGGCCGCGCTCCTCCCGAATGAGCAAAAAATTGGCCAAGGGCCAGGAAAACCGCGTAGCGCGAGCCGCATGCATCGCGCAAGCGGTTTGAAACCGCCCTTGGCCGGGCCTGCCTCATCGATGCTCCATCGGATACGGGAGGCCGAGCCTAGTCCATCGCGGGAGGCTCGGTCCATGCCCTCGCCGCCACGCCCGCCACGAAACAGACCCACGCTCATCGTCCGGGCCTGCAGGGACGCCCGAGCGAGCGTCCCCCGTGTGTTCCTGTCGCTGGGACGCGGGATTGACTTGACGTCGGGGTCGGACTTTTGCAGATGGCGTCTTGAAAAAGCGGGCTCGCGGGCCGCGAAAGAAACAGTCCCTAATCATAGGGCGAGCGGAGGAGACGGATCGATGTCGGCTGTTGAGAACCTTCTGGCTGCGGGCCCGCAACGGCTGATTTCACGAACGGCGGACGCCGTCACGGCCGCGCAAAAAATCCTGGACCTCGCCAAGACCGGCGTCAGAGGCCGGATCGCGGAGGCGGGCGGGGTCGATCAGGCCCAGCACGCCGCGCACGGCCTCGCCTGGCTTGCGACCACGGTCGAAGCGCTGCGCCAGATGAACCTGTGGGCCGCGCGGCTCCAGGAGGAAGGCTCCTTCGGCGAGTTCGAGCAGTTGCTCCTGATCGCGGCCTTCGCCGAGTACGGCGCCCAGATCGCGGGCGGCATCCCCATGAGCCAGCTCGAGCTGATCCGCCCGGAGGCGCTCGGCATCGCCAAGGCCGACATCCGCGCCTATGAGGACGCGGTGGCGGACGTGATCGCGGCGGGCAGCGCCGACAGCGTGAAGGCCAGGCTCGCGGAGTTCATCCAGCATGCGCAGGGCGCCACGACGTTCGGCAACTCGGGCCTCGACGAGACGATGGCTGCCATTCACGAGCAGATGCGCTCGTTCTCGGAGGCCGAGGTCGTCCCGCATGCGCACGAGTGGCATCTCAAAAACGAGTACATCCCGCTCGAGATCATCCAGCAGGTCGCCGAGCTCGGCGTGTTCGGCCTTACGCTGCCCGAGGAGTACGGCGGGCTCGGCCTCGGCAAGCTCGCCATGTGCGTCGTCTCGGAGGAATTGAGCCGCGGCTACATCGGCGTCGGCTCGCTTGGCACGCGCGCCGAGATCGCGGGCGAGCTGATCCACAACAACGGCACGCCGGAACAGAAAGAAAAGTATCTGCCCAAGATCGCCAGCGGCGAATGGCTGCCGACGGCGGTGTTCACCGAGCCGAACACGGGCTCCGACCTCGCCTCGCTCAAGACGCGCGCCGTCAAGGAGGGCGACGTCTACAGGATCACGGGCCAGAAGACCTGGATCACGCATCCGGTGCGTGCCGACATCATGACCGTGCTGACGCGCACCAACCCGGACGAGAAAGGCTACAAGGGCCTCTCGATGTTCATCGCCGAGAAGCCGCGCGGCACGGACGAGGATCCCTTCCCGGCCAAGGGCATGACGGGCGGCGAGATCGAGGTCCTGGGCTATCGCGGCATGAAGGAGTACGACATCTCCTTCGACGGCTTCGAGGTGCCGGCGGAGAACCTTCTCGGCGGCGTCGAGGGCCAGGGCTTCAAGCAGCTCATGAACACGTTCGAGGGCGCGCGCATCCAGACGGCGGCGCGCGCGGTGGGCGTTGCCCAGTGCGCCATGGACCTCGCGCTCAAGTACGCGCTCGAGCGCGTTCAGTTCGGCAAGCCCATCTATGCGTTCCCGCGCGTCGCCAACAAGGTCGTGATGATGGCGGTCGAGACCATGATCGCACGCCAGCTCTCCTATTTCGCGGCGCGCGAGAAGGACGAGGGTCATCGCTGCGACCTGGAAGCCGGTATGGCGAAGCTGCTTGGTGCTCGCGTCGCCTGGGCCAACGCAGACAACGCGCTGCAGATCCACGGCGGCAACGGCTTCGCGCTCGAGTATCCCGTCTCGCGCGTGCTCTGCGATGCGCGCATTCTCAACATCTTCGAAGGCGCCGCCGAGATCCAGGCCCAGGTCATTGCGCGCCGCCTGCTCGAGGACAAGGGCTGAGGTCCGCTCTCGCGAGCCGTTCTTTATTCGGGGTCAGGCCGGCGGGTCTGGCCCCGTGTTTTTTGGGTTTTCGGGCTCCTTGCCCGGAGCAGTTGATTTCGGGGGCGGTTTCGCAGTTTAAAGCCTGATCTGCCGATTGAGCCGGAGCTTACGAATGCGTCGTCTCTTGTCGTCCGTACTTGCGACTGTCCTGCCACTCGCGGCCGCCTCGGCTGCGGTCGAATTCCCGAAGCTCGGCGCCTTCGAGCCGGGATCGGGAAAAATCTGGTTCTCGGGTTGTACCTTCGAGGCCGACCGCTACGTCAGCTGCAAGTCCGCGGCACCGGAGGTCATCGAGGCGATCAGCAATCCCGGCGACCAGACCCCGGGTCTCGCGCTGCAGACATTCGTCAGCGATGTGTTCATCGAGAAGGGGTGCGCGTTCGAGGCGGCGCCCGAGAGCTTCCGCGTCAACGGCATCTTTCTGTCGTTCGACAGCAACGCCGCCAAGGACATTCGCTGCAAGGGCAAAGCGGCGACGCTTGTCTTCGGCCCCGAGGGCATGTCGCTCCAGGACACGGTTTTCTTCTTCAGAGACGGGCCGGCAGAGTGAGTCGCTCCATCCTCATCACCGGCTGTTCATCGGGCATCGGGCTGGCCTCGGCGCGCATCCTGCATGAGCGCGGCTGGCGCGTGCTGGCGACGGCGCGCACCCCCGAGGACCGCGAGATGCTCGCTTGCGAGCTCGGCGTCGAGGCCCTGCATCTCGATCTCGCCGACGCGGACTCGATTGCCGCCTGCGCGACGGAGGCGCTCGAGCGCACCGACGCCAACCTCGATGCCGTCTTCAACAATGCGGCGTTCGGCCAGGTCGGCGCGGTGGAGGACCTCTCCCCTGAGATCCTGCGCCGGCAGATCGAGGTCAATCTGATCGGCACGCACGACCTCACGCGACAGCTCATCCCCGCCATGCGGGCCGCCGGCCGGGGGCGCATCGTGCAGTGCTCCTCCGTGCTCGGGTTCGTGGCCGGGCCTTATCGCGGCGCCTACTGCGCCTCGAAGTTCGCGCTCGAAGCGCTGAGCGATGCGATGCACCATGAGCTCCGGGGCACCGGCATCCGCGTTTCCATCATCCAGCCGGGCCCGATCCGGACGCGGTTCGTCGAGCACGCGCTCGCAAACTTCCGCGCCAATATCGACATCGATGGCTCTCCGCACCGCGCCACCTACCTCGCGCGCCTTGCGTCGATGGAGCAGGGAGGCAAGTCGACGTTCAAGCTCGAGCCCGAGGCCGTCGCCGCCAAACTCGTCCATGCCGTGGAGAGCCCGCGGCCGCGGCGACGCTACAAAGTGACGATCCCGACGTACCTCGCGGCGGCGGGAAAGCGCGCGCTTCCCCCCTCCCTCGCCGATTGGCTGATACAGCGCCTTTGAGCGCCGCACCCGCCGGCCCGCGTCCGGTTCACACTTCTTCAACCTTGAACTTTTATCTTGCATCCTCTGATGTTGCAGAGATGACACGTGTGCGTTGCGCACGCGCCCCTACCGCCATGGCAGCGTGGATTTGGCCGGATATGCCGCTCCTCGAAACGATCACCGCATTGTTCCGCGGCCGAACGACGGACAGCGCGCGCGGCAAGCGCGGGAAGAGCGCAGCGGATCTCCGCAGGACACGGCGCATCCCGCAACGGATGCGCAGCGGTTACGTGTGGACGGACAAGCTGATCACGCCGCGCGCCTGCATGTTCCGTGACCTCTCGACGGGCGGCGCGCGCGTCGAGATCCTCGGCGAGCCGATCAAGATGAGCCTCCTCCTCGACGGCGTGAAGCTCTACTTCGAAACCGAGAAGCACGAGGTTCCGTGCGCCGTTGCCTGGATGAAGGGCTCCATGCTGGGCCTCAAGTTCGAAGGCCGCCCGCGCCCGCCGTCGCGCAAATACAAATAAGACCGGGCGACCGGAAACAGCGGAAAGAGAGCGCCTTGCCACGGCGTCTCCCGACGGCAGGCCGTATCGTCTCCGCCGCTCAATGGCCCCGGCCCTCATCGAGGGGCGGAGCGGACGCGCAGCAAATCCATTGATTTCTACGCTTTACGACGAACGGCGGCGCGGGAGATGTTCCTGGCTCCTGATCAATTCTGGCCCATCGCGACCTCATCGCGTAATGAGATTGCGGCCGGGTATCAGAAAGGGATCGACAGTCATGCTCGCAAAGATCGGAGTCGTCACCGTGTCCGACCGCGCCAGCGCCGGGGTCTATGAGGATAAGGGCGGTCCGGCGATTATCGACGTGCTGGGCGAGATCCTCGTCTCACCGTGGCAGCCGGCCACGCGCCTGGTGGCGGACGATGTCGCAGAGATCGAAGCGGCCCTCATCCAATTGGCCGACATCGAGGCCTGCAGCCTCATTCTCACGACCGGCGGGACAGGGCCTGCCTTGCGGGACGTGACGCCCGAGGCCACGCAATCCGTATGCGACAAGATGTTGCCCGGCTTCGGCGAGCTGATGCGCCAGCAAAGCCTCAAGCAGGTTCCGACCGCCATCCTATCGCGGCAAACCGCTGGAATCCGTGGGCGAACGCTGATCGTCAATCTTCCGGGCCGGCCGGGGTCGATACGCCTCTGCATGCTCGCGGTCTTCCCCGCAGTCCCCTATTGCGTCGACCTCATCGGCGGAGCGCGGCTCGAAACCGACCCGGCGAAATGCCAGGCGTTCCGGCCGCCGTCATAGATCCATTTACGGATCTCGCATCCGCGAGAAGCCGGCGCCCGTCAGCCGGATTGCACTCGGGTCGGCAATGCCGCATGCGGTCGCCCCGCGATATTTGATCTAGATCCCCTCGCGCCGCACGCGAATCTGCTCACGTCCCGCCTCTCGACACGAGATTTCGAGGGGAAGCACGAATGACGATGAGAACTCTGAGTTCATGGGCTGCAACGGTGGCCGTTGCGTTGAGCGCCACCACTGGTCCCGTCCTCGCGGACGAAACCGGCCTCGCAGTTCTGCACGATTTGCGCAAAGAAGGCGGCCGCAGCTGCTTCCTCGACCATTTCCACTACGGCAGCAGCGCCAAGGAGCAGACGCGTGCGTCTGCGGAACGCGCAGCCATCAAATCCTGGGCCGAATTCGTGGATCTGGAGTACGGCAGCGACTGGGCGCGCTTCTCACGTGCCGCCAGCAAATCGGTGAAGTGCGAGCAATCTGTCGCAGGTTGGGGCTGCTCGGTCCAGGCCAGGCCCTGCAAGTAAGCGGTGCGTTCGCATCAGGGGACTGGCCCCTGATGGGGAGGCCGGCCGGTGGCGTGCGGGCCCGGCCTCCACGACCCAGGCAGCCTAACATAGGTCAAGAGCCTCGCAAAAACGTTCAACCATAGTGTGTGCTGCGTGTTCCTCCGGTGAACCGGCGAGGCAAGGGCGTTTGGATGACAGTTGCGACGCAAAGCTTTACGCGAAGCACGGGCGCCCGAGCCGCGCATGGCTGCCGCCACTGCCCCGTCAGAGAACGAGCGCTTTGCTGCGCATTGCCCGCTTCGGGTGCCGCGGCGCTCAACCGGATGTCTCACACCCGGCGCTTCGTGGCCGGACACGTCATTCATAACGACTATCTCGATCCGAATTGGTTTGCCTTCATCATTTCCGGCGTGGTCAAGCTGGTGAAAACGCAGCCTGACGGTCGCCAGCAGATCGTCGGCCTGCTTTTTCCCTCGGACTTTATCGGCCGCCCCTACTCTCGAAACAATTCGCTCATTGCGGAAGCCGCAACCGATCTCGATGTCTGCTGCTTTCCGCGAGCGGCCTTCGAGGATCTGATGTTCGAATATCCCTCGCTCGCGCAAGCGTTCCTGAAGCGCACGCTCGAGCAGCTCGACGCCTCTCGCGAATGGATGTTCGTTATAGGTCGAAAGACTGCCGAGGAGAGACTGGCAAGCCTTCTCCTTCTGATCGCGAATCAGATGACGCGCGCACGCCCCGAAACGAAAGACCCGCGATCCTCCTTGACATTCGATTTGCCGCTCTCGCGCTCCGAGCTCGCAGACTGCCTGGGTTTGACCATCGAGACGGTGAGCCGGCAGATCCGAAACATGAA
Source organism: Hyphomicrobium sp. (assembly GCF_036833075.1). Classification (GTDB taxonomy): domain Bacteria; phylum Pseudomonadota; class Alphaproteobacteria; order Rhizobiales; family Hyphomicrobiaceae; genus Hyphomicrobium_C. The sequence goes on along the minus strand of NZ_DAITQL010000002.1, from coordinate 98,680 downwards.
ATCCCAGCGCGTGCTTGTCGCGGAAGGCCGGCGCAGGGTGACGATCCCGTGCCTCGCCGCATTGAGTGCCGCCGCAGGCGGGGTTGTCTGACGGGGCTTCCTCTCGGAACGCCCGCTCTCCAGTCATGAGTTCGGCGCTCTCTTTGCCGGTTCCCTGTGGTTTGCGCAGCGAGGTGAGGAGCGATCCGGTGACGGCCCCCATGCGAACTCTGACCGCACCGGTTGCGGCATTGGTGATCGTCTCCGTCTTGGTGGGCGGTTGCACCGGAAGTCAGGATATTCCCGCCCGCGGTCAGGGCGACGTCCGCGAAACGATCCGTCTGTCGCAAGCCGAACGCGAGACCTTCCGCCGCGGCATGCGCCAATACCTTGCGAGCGTGCAAGGCATCGTCGAGGCTCTCGCTCACAGCAACCGCGCACAAATATCTGAGAGCGCACAAAAAGCAGGCATGGACATGCTGCGGGGCGTCTCCGTCTCGGTCGCAGTCCACCTGCCGCCGGAGTTTCTGATGCTGAGCATGGACACGCACCAGAAGTTCGACGCGCTCTCACGTTCGGCCGAAGCCGGAGACTCCAAGGCGGAGACAACGGCGCACCTCGGCGCCATCCTGGCGAACTGCACCGCTTGCCATGCGAAATATCGGCTTTCTCCAAACTGATCTCAGTTTGCCGAAACGTTTCGCCGGCGCTTCGTCTCCCGAAATGGGACACGTCCCGCGACATACTGCCTTTCAGCCGGCAATTTAACCGACATCAATTTCTGGATCTGCGTCGAGGGCGATAGTCGAACTGCAAAGAAGCAGAACGAGAGGACGCTCCAGCCCCGCGTGCTGCGGGAGGTGAACACCGATCAAACGGCCTCACCGTTCCGATAACTCCGCCGGCAAACGGCGGTCGATAAACTTTTCGGCGGTAGCGGACGCTCGTCGGTGGATTTCCGAACAATCACGTGCAGGACCAGCCGTCATATCCAATTGACTACAGCGGTCCTACACCAGTTCCTGCCAGGAGGCAAGAATGAAACCCGCCGCAGCCATTGAAGGTCAGAGCCGGGCGCTGGCGCTCTCGACAATTGCGTTTACGGTCTGCTTTGCAGTCTGGACCATATTCTCGATTATCGGCGTGCAGATAAAAGAGGAGATGGGTCTCAATGAAACCCAATTCGGACTTTTGGTCGGCACCCCGATCCTGACGGGATCGCTCATCCGCATCTTGCTCGGCATCTGGACGGATCAATATGGCGGCCGGCGCATCTACACGCTGGTCATGCTCTCGGCAGCCGCCGCAACCTGGCTCCTCACCTACGCTCAGACCTACCCGCAGATGCTTGTTGCGGCACTCGGCGTCGGCATCGCCGGCGGCGCCTTCTCCGTTGGAGTCGCCTACGTGTCGCGCTGGTACCCGGCCGGCAAGCAGGGAACGGCGCTCGGCATCTTCGGCGCCGGAAATGTCGGCGCCGCCGTCACCAAATTCATCGCGCCCTTCGTGCTGGTTGCTTACGGCTGGCAGACCGTTGCGCAAGTCTGGGCACTCGGGATCGCCCTCATGGGGATCATCTTCTGGTTCACGACCAGCGACGATCCCGTGCTGCGCGAGCGGAAACTGCGCGGCGAGAAGCCCCAGAGCGCCTGGCTCGAGCTTGCGCCGCTCAAGAATATCCAGGTCTGGCGCTTCGGACTGTATTATTTCTTCGTCTTCGGCGCGTTCGTCGCGCTCGCGCTATGGCTGCCCCGCTATCTGATCGGGGTTTACGGGGTCGACATCACCACCGCCGGCATGATTGCTGCGGCCTACTCGGTTCCGGCGAGCATCTTCCGCGCGTATGGCGGCCATCTGTCCGACAAGTACGGCGCACGGCGTATTCTGTATTGGACGTTTCTCGTCTCGATCGCCTGCACGCTCGTCCTGTCCTACCCGCCCACCGAGTACGTGGTGCGCGGCATAAAAGGCCCGATATCCTTCCAGATCGAAATGGGCCTCGTGTCCTTCACGATCATCATCTTCGTCCTCGGCTTCTTCATGAGCCTTGGAAAGGCGGCCGTCTACCGCCACGTCCCGGTCTACTATCCCAACAACGTCGGCGCCGTCGGCGGACTTGTGGGCATGATCGGCGGCCTCGGCGGCTTCGTCCTGCCGATCGTATTCGGCGCGCTCAACGACCTCACAGGGATCTGGACGAGCTGCTTCGCGCTCCTGTTCCTGATCGTGTCGACCTCGCTCATTTGGATGCACGTATCCATCCGGCGCATGGAGCATGAGGCAGCCGCAACCGATCTCACGCAGCTTCCGCAGCTTCCTGAGATGCTGCCGATCCACAAGCCGCACCACGTCGGCGCGATGGGGCCTGCGGTCATAGAGGACTGGCGGCCGGAGGATCCGGTGTTCTGGGAGCAGACGGGCCGCAAGATCGCGCGGCGCAATCTCTGGCTCTCGATTCCCTCGCTCCTGCTCTCATTCGCGATCTGGATGGTGTGGTCCGTTGTCGTCGCCCAGCTGCCATACGTCGGGTTCCAATACACGACCGACGAATTGTTCTGGCTCGCCGCGCTTCCCGGACTTTCCGGTGCCACACTTCGGATTTTCTATTCCTTCATGGTGCCGATCCTCGGCGGCCGGCTGTGGACCACCCTTGCGACCTGGTCTCTGATCTTCCCGGCGATCGGAATAGGCATGGCGGTGCAGAACCCCGATACGCCTTATTGGATCTTCCTGATCCTGGCCCTGCTTTGTGGGTTCGGCGGCGGCAACTTTGCGTCCTCCATGTCGAACATCTCGTTCTTCTTCCCGAAGAGCGAGAAGGGCAACGCGCTGGCCTTGAACGCGGGCCTCGGCAATCTCGGAGTGAGCGTCGCGCAGTTCCTCGTTCCGATCGTCATCACGATCGGCGTCTTCGGCTGGTTCGGCGGCGATCCCGTCACGGTGACGGAAGGAGACCGGCAATACCCGATGTGGCTGCAGAATGCCGGCTATATCTGGGTTCCGTTCATCGTCGCCTCCGCCTTCGCCTCGTGGTTCGGCATGAACGACATCGCCTCCGCACGGGCATCCTTCAGCGAGCAGTCGGTCATTTTCCAGCGCAAGCACAACTGGATCATGTGCTGGCTCTATACCGGAACCTTCGGATCGTTCATCGGCTATTCGGCCGGCTTCCCGTTGCTCGCGAAAACCCAGTTCCCCGACGTCAAAGTCTTCGCCTACGCCTTCCTCGGCCCTCTCGTCGGCGCATTGTCGCGCTCGGCCACGGGCTGGATTGCGGACAAATGGGGCGGCGCACGCGTGACCTTCTGGGTCTTCATCGGCATGGCGGTCGGCGTCACGGGCGTCCTCTACTTCCTCAGCATCGGAAGCTTCCCCGGCTTCTTCGCCATGTTCATCTTCCTGTTCCTCGTCAGCGGCATCGGCAACGCCTCGACGTTCCAGATGATCCCCGCGATCATGCGCAATGAGATGGGCCGCCTGATGCCCAATGCCGACGATCCGACGCGCCTGCGCAACGCCGAGAAGGAAAGCGCCGCGATCATCGGCTTCAGCTCGGCGATCGCCGCCTACGGCGCATTCTTCATTCCCAAGGGATACGGCTCCTCGATCGCCCTCACGGGCGGCCCGCAGGCAGCCCTTTGGGGGTTCTTCATCTTCTACCTCACATGCATCGCCATCACGTGGTGGGTGTACGCGCGCCGCGGCGGCCTGCTCTACGACATCGAGCGCGGCCGCAAGACATCGCTCGCACCCAGCATCCAACCGGCAGAATAAGCAGGGAGATAACGATATGAGCAATTTTCTCGATCGTATGACCTTCTTCAACCGCGTCGTCGATGATTTTTCGAACGGCCATGGCGTGGTCACACGCGAGGATCGTCGCTGGGAGGACGGCTACCGCAAGCGTTGGCAGCATGACAAGATCGTGCGTTCGACGCACGGCGCCAACTGCACGGGCTCCTGCTCCTGGAAGATCTACGTGAAAGGCGGGATCGTCACCTGGGAGACGCAGCAGACGGACTATCCCCGTACGCGCCCCGAGCTCCCCAATCACGAGCCGCGCGGCTGCGCCAGAGGCGCGAGCTACTCCTGGTATCTCTATTCCGGCAATCGAGTGAAATATCCGATGGTACGCTCGCGTCTGCTCAAGCTGTGGCGCGAGGCGCGGGCATCTCAGACGCCTGTCGCGGCCTGGGCCTCGATCGTGACCGATCCCAAAAAACGCGCCGCCTATACCAGGAAGCGCGGTCACGGCGGATTCGTGCGCGCGACCTGGGATGAGGTCAACGAAATCATCGGCGCGGCCAACGCCTATACGACGAAGGCGCACGGGCCCGATCGCGTCGCCGGCTTCTCGCCGATCCCCGCCATGTCGATGGTCTCCTACGCGGCAGGCGCACGCTACCTGTCGCTCCTCGGCGGTGCCTGCCTGTCGTTCTACGACTGGTACTGCGACCTGCCGCCAGCTTCGCCGCAGACTTGGGGCGAGCAGACGGACGTTCCGGAATCGGCCGACTGGTACAATTCCGGATTCCTCATCCTCTGGGGCTCGAACGTGCCCCAGACGCGCACGCCCGACGCCCATTTCTATACGGAAGCGCGCTACCGGGGCGCCAAGAGCGTCGTCATATGTCCCGACTATTCGGAAGCCTCCAAGTTCGGCGACATGTGGATCTCCGTGAAGCAGGGAACGGATTCGGCCCTCGCCATGGCCATGGGCCACGTGATCTTGCGCGAGTTCCATATCGACCGGCAGGCGTCCTACTTCGGCGACTACGTGCGCAAGTATACCGACATGCCGATGCTGGTCAGGCTCGTGGCACAGGATGGAAAGCTCGTGCCGGAGCGGCTCTTGCGGGCGTCCGACTTCACAGGTGGCTTCGGCGAGAGCAACAATCCAGAATGGAAAACCGTCGCCTACGACGACACGACGGGCGAGATCGTCGTTCCTCGAGGCTCGGTGGGATTCCGCTGGGGCGAGAAAGGCAAGTGGAACCTCGAGGAGAAGGAGGCGACCGGGCGCGACACCAAGTTGCGGCTGACACTGGCCGAGACCAAGGACGAGTTCGCCGACGTGGCGTTCCCGTACTTCGGCAACATCGAGCACGACCACTTCACCGGCACCGACCATCCGAGTGTTCTCAATCGGCGGGTTCCGGTGAAGAAGCTGCAGCTTGCCGACGGCGAGGCCCTCGTCGCCACCGTGTATGACCTCTTCGTCGCCAACTACGGCGTCGACCGCGGGTTCGGCGGCGATCACGTCGCCAAGAGCTACGACGAGAACGTGCCCTACACACCGGCCTGGGCCGAGCGGATCACCGGCGTCCCGCGCAACCAGATCATCACCGTTGCGCGCGAGTTCGCGCTCAATGCCGAGAAGACCCGTGGACGTTCCATGGTGATCATCGGCGCGGCGATGAACCACTGGTACCACATGGACATGAACTACCGCGGCGTCATCAACATGCTGGTGATGTGTGGATGCATCGGGCAATCGGGCGGCGGCTGGTCGCACTACGTGGGACAGGAGAAGCTGCGCCCGCAGTCGGGCTGGCTGCCGCTCGCCTTCGCGCTCGATTGGGGCCGACCGCCGCGCCAGCAGAACGGGACGTCGTTCTTCTACGCCCACAGCGACCAGTGGCGCTACGAGACCCTGGACGTCAAGGAGATCCTGTCACCGACCGCACCTCCCGGGCCATGGGACGGCGCCATCATCGACTACAACGTGCGCGCCGAGCGCATGGGCTGGCTGCCGTCCGCCCCGCAGCTCGAGCAGAACCCACTCACGCTCGTGGCCGCTGCCGCCGCCAAGGGCCTCGACGTCAAGGATTACCTCCCGCAAGCGTTGAAGTCGGGCGAGGTCAAGCTCTCGTGCGAGGACCCCGACAACCCGGTCAACTGGCCGCGCAACATGTTCGTCTGGCGCTCAAATCTTCTCGGCTCGTCGGGCAAGGGGCACGAGTATTTCCTGAAGCACCTGCTCGGCACGTCGCACGGCGTGATGGGGAAGGACCTCGGCCAGGATGGGCGCCAGAAGCCGCGCGAGGTCGTCTGGAACGACGAGGCGCCGGAAGGGAAGCTCGACCTCCTCGTCACGCTCGACTTCCGCATGTCGACGACGTGCGTCTATTCCGACATCGTGTTGCCGACGGCGACCTGGTACGAAAAGAACGATCTCAACACATCCGACATGCACCCCTTCATCCATCCGCTGACAGCGGCGGTGGATCCCGTCTGGGAGGCAAAGAGCGACTGGGAGATCTATAAGGGAATTGCCAAGGCGTTCTCGCGCGTTGCGCCCGAGGTGCTGGGCGTCGAAAAAGACGTTGTGCTGACGCCCATCATGCACGACACGGCCGGCGAGATCGCGCAACCGCTTGACGTCAAGGACTGGAAGCGCGGCGAGGTGGCGCCGATCCCCGGCAAAACCATGCCGCAGATCACCGTGGTCGAGCGCGACTATCCGAACCTCTACAAGCGCTTCACGTCGCTTGGGCCGCTCATGGACAAGCTCGGCAACGGCGGCAAGGGGATGGCCTGGAACACGCAGCACGAAGTCGAGTTCCTGCGCAAGTTGAACGGCGTCGTCACCGAGCCCGGCCCCACCAAGGGACTGGCCCGCATCGACACTGACATCGACGCGGCGGAGGTGCTCCTCACGCTTGCGCCGGAGACCAATGGCGAGGTCGCCGTCAAGGCGTGGGAGTCGCTCGGCGGGTTCACCGGCCGCGACCACGCCCATCTCGCGATCCCGAAAGAGGACGAGAAGATCCGCTTCCGCGATGTGGTGTCCCAGCCGCGCAAGATCATCTCCTCGCCAATCTGGTCGGGCCTCGAGTCGGAGAGCGTTTGCTACAACGCCGGCTACACCAACGTCCACGAGCTGATCCCCTGGCGCACGCTGACGGGCCGCCAGCAGCTCTACCAGGATCATCTCTGGATGCGCGCCTTCGGCGAAGGTTTCTGCGTCTATCGACCGCCGATCGATACCAAGACCGTCGGTCCGGTGATCAGCCGCAAGCCCAACGGCCATGACCCGGTCGTGCTCAACTTCATCACGCCGCATCAGAAGTGGGGCATCCACTCCACCTACACCGACAATCTCCTGATGCTGACGCTGTCGCGCGGCGGCCCGATCGTCTGGATCAGCGAGGCCGATGCCAAGAAGGGCGGGATCGTCGACAACGACTGGATCGAAGCCTTCAACAGCAACGGTGCGCTGGTGGCCCGTGCGGTCGTCTCGCAGCGGGTCAAGGAAGGCATGTGTATGATGTACCATGCACAGGAGAAGATCGTGAACGTGCCGGGCTCGCAGCTCACCGGCCAGCGTGGCGGCATCCATAATTCCGTGACGCGCGCCGTGCTGAAGCCGACGCACATGATCGGCGGCTACGTCCAGCAATCCTACGGTTTCAATTACTACGGAACCGTCGGCTCCAACCGCGACGAGTTCGTCGCCGTACGCAAGATGACCGAGATCGATTGGCTCGACAAACCGACCGCCGATCAGCCGGACGCCCTCACCCGAACCCCCACTGCGGAGGCAGCAGAATGAAAGTCCGCGCTCAAATCGCCATGGTGCTGAACCTCGACAAATGCATCGGGTGTCACACCTGCTCGGTCACCTGCAAGAACGTATGGACCAGCCGCGAAGGCATGGAATACGCGTGGTTCAACAACGTCGAGACCAAGCCCGGCATCGGATACCCCAAAGACTGGGAGAACCAGGATCGCTGGAACGGCGGATGGATCCGCAGGAAGAACGGCAAGATCGAGCCGAGGATCGGCTCGAAGTGGCGCGTCCTCGCCAACATCTTCGCCAACCCGGATCTGCCCGAGATCGACGACTACTACGAGCCCTTCACCTTCGACTACGAGCACCTGCAGAAGGCGCCCGAGGTGCCGGCGTTTCCGACCGCACGGCCACGCTCGCTCATCACCGGCGAGCGGATGGAGAAGATCCACTGGGGCCCGAACTGGGAGGAGATCCTCGGCGGCGAGTTCGCGAAGCGCTCGGAGGACTACAATTTCGAAGGCGTCCAGAAGGAGATTTACGGACAGTTCGAAAACACCTTCATGATGTATCTGCCGAGGTTGTGCGAGCACTGCCTCAACCCGGCCTGCGTCGCCTCCTGCCCCTCGGGCGCGATCTACAAACGCGAGGAGGACGGCATCGTTCTCATCGACCAAGACAAGTGCCGCGGCTGGCGCATGTGCGTCTCGGGCTGCCCGTACAAGAAGATCTATTACAACTGGTCGAGCGGCAAATCCGAAAAGTGCATCTTCTGCTATCCGCGCATCGAGGCCGGACAGCCGACCGTATGCTCGGAGACCTGCGTCGGGCGCATCCGCTATCTCGGCGTCGTGCTCTATGACGCCGACCGCATCGAGGACGCCGCGAGCGCGCCCGACGAGAAGGATCTCTACGAGGCGCAGCTCAAGATCTTCCTCGATCCCAACGACCCGAAGGTCATCAGCCAGGCACGTGCGGACGGCGTTCCCGACAACTGGATCGAGGGCGCCAGGCGCTCGCCGATCTGGAAGATGGCGATGGAATGGAAGGTCGCTTTCCCGCTGCATCCCGAATACCGCACCCTACCGATGGTTTGGTACGTTCCGCCGCTGTCGCCCATCCAATCCGCGGCCGAGGCCGGCAAGATCGGCCACGACGGCGAGATGCCCGACGTGCGTAGCCTGCGCATCCCGCTCAAATACCTCGCGAACCTTCTGACCGCCGGCAAGGAAGAGCCCATCGCGCTCGGATTGGAGCGCATGCTCGCCATGCGCGCCTATATGCGGGCAAAGACCATCGACGGGGTGATCGACGAAAGCATCGCCAAGGCAGTGGGGCTCACAGCGGCGCAGATCGACGAAATGTACCGCGTGATGGCGATTGCCAATTACGAGGACCGCTTCGTCATCCCCACCGCCCACCGCGAGCTCGGCGAGGACGCCTACAATCTGCGCGGCGCATGCGGGTTCTCGTTCGGCAACGGCTGCTCGGACGGGCGCACGGAGACGAATTTGTTCGGCGTACCGCAGAAATCCAAGACTCCGATGGAGGTCGCGTGATGAGGAGGACACTGAAGACGCTCTCGGTGCTGCTGACCTATCCCAGCGCCGAGCTGCAGGCGGCGGTTCCCGAAATGCAGGCCGCGCTCGACGCGGACGGCGTACTGACACGGGGCGCGCGGGACGGGGTCGGCCGCATTCTGCACGAGATCGCGACGGGCGATCTCTACGACGTCCAGGAGCGTTACGTGCTGCTGTTCGACCGCACGCGCTCGCTCTCGTTGCATCTCTTCGAGCATGTCCACGGCGAGAGCCGCGATCGGGGACAGGCCATGGTCGATCTGGTGCAGCTTTACGAGACGCATGGATTGGCGCTCGGCACATCGGAGTTGCCGGATTTCATCCCGCTGTTCCTTGAATTCCTGTCGGCCATTCCGGAAGCGGATGCGCGCCGAACACTTGCCGACACCGTTCATATTCTCGCAGCCCTGCGCCAACGCCTCGAGAAACGCGACTCGGCCTACGCGGGCGTGTTCGCAGCGCTCGAGGATTTGAGCGCGGGGAAACCGGACGTGGAAACTCTGGACGCACTCCTCGCCGGTCCCGACGATGACCCCAACGATCTCGCCGCCCTCGACGCGGCGTGGATGGATGAGGAGGTCAAGTTCGGACCGGGTGCCGACAGCGCCGCCTGCGGCACCGAGGGGATCGCTTCCAAGATCCGAGCGGCCCGACGCCCGGCGCCGGGGGTCGTGGTTCCGGGCCCCCAGCGCCCGGTCGTCACGCACACCCCGTCAACGCGAATTTGAGGGGACAGCCATGCAAGAAACAATCAATCATATCGTCTTCGGCTGGTATCCGTATGTCTGCCTGACCGTGTTCCTTCTCGGCTCGCTGGCGCGCTTCGACCGCGAGCAATACACGTGGCGGTCCGGATCGAGCCAGATGCTGCGCAAACGCCAGCTCACCTGGGGCTCCAACCTGTTCCACGTGGGCATTCTGGTCATTTTCTTCGGCCACTTCGTGGGTCTGCTCACGCCCATCTGGGTGTTCGACGCCCTCGGCATCTCGCACGAATTCAAGCAGCTGATGGCCATCGTGGTCGGCGGAATTGCGGGCGTCGCATGCTTCATCGGCATCACGCTCCTCGTTCACCGTCGCCTCTTCGATCCGCGCATCTTCAAGACGTCGTCCTTCGGCGACATCGCCGTTCTGCTGCTCCTCTATGCCCAGCTCACCCTCGGCCTGGCGACGATCTACATCTCGCTCGGCCATCTCGACGGCCACGAGATGGTCCGGTTCATGACCTGGGCGCAAGGCATTCTGACGCTGCAACCGGGCGTCTCGAGCCTGATCGCCGATGCGCACCCGATCTTCAGGGCGCACCTGTTCCTGGGCATGACGATCTTCCTCGTCTTCCCCTTCACGCGTCTCGTGCACATCTGGAGCGCGCCGGTCTGGTATCTGGGGCGGCGCGGCTATCAGGTGGTGCGCTCGCGCTCGGGCGCGAACGGCCAGAAACCGGCCGTGTCGCGGCCGCGGCCCCAACCTGCGGAGTGATGCGCGATGGGATGCTCGCTTCACACCGATCTTTCGGAAACACCCCGCACACGCGTTGCTGTCAATGGCGTCACCATTCCCCACCACGCCATTTCACGGGAGGCGCAGAACCACAAGGCGCGATCGCCATTGGCAGCGTGGACGGCCGCCGCCCGCGCCCTGGTCGTCCGCGCCCTCCTGCTCAGCGAGGCACGAAGGCTCAATATCACTGCGGGATCCCTGTGCGATGACCGGGGGCGTCGGGAGACCGACGAGGAGGCTATGATCCGGGCCCTCATCGAGCGCGAGGTCACGACTCCCGTGGCCGACATGAGCGCCTGCCGCCGATACTACGACCTCAATCGGCGACGTTTCCGTTCCGCCGATATCTTCGAAGTCTCGCACATTCTGTTCGCGGCCCGAAAGGACGACGCGCCCTCGTTCGACCGTGCGCGGGAGGCCGCAAACGCGGCCCTCGAAATTCTGGCGCGCGAACCGGGACGCTTCGCGGAGCTCGCCCGCGCTCATTCCGCCTGCCCGTCGGCCTCTCAAAGCGGCAACCTCGGCCAGATCACCGCTGGACAGACCACGCCCGAGTTCGAAGCCGCCATGCAGGATTTGGAGCCGGGCGCGACGACCGAGCATCCGGTCGAGACACGCTACGGCATTCATATCATCCGCCTGGAACGGAAGATCGCCGGTCAGGAACTTCCGTTCGAGCTGGTGCGCGAACGTGTTGCCGACTATCTCGCCGATCGGGTCCACAGAATCGCCGTCGCGCAGTATGTCGCCCGGCTCGCCGGGCGGGCCGAGATCGAAGGCGTCGCGCTGCCGATGCCAGCCGATCTGCGTGTCGCGTAAGGAGAGCCGTCATGCAGCTCGGCGCGCTCCTGTCCCGCTTCGATGACGAGACAGTCGTTCTCGAGACCTTGCTGGCGATGGGCGATCTGGCGCTGATGGCGCGCGTGCAGGCCGCGGCGGAAAGTGCAGGAATGGATGTCGCCGCGTGGGCGCATGAGGCCGTCGGCCGTTTCGTCACCTCCGCAGACGACGAACGCTGGCTTGGCCTCATGACGGCGTGCTCCAATGCGGCCGATCCCGGGTTGGCCGCGCTGCGGCGCATGATCGAGACCGCACTCCACGCCGACGAGCACATCTGTCGTTGAGCGCCCGGCTCACCAGAGCCAGAAGAGCAGAACCGGGCCGATGTTCACTGCCGCCACCGCAGCCGAGACCGCAACGACTGCCGCCATGCGCCTGAGGCGCGAATCCGTGTAGCGACGGGCGATGGCTCGCGCCAACGCCAGCGTCCAGAGCGAGGCGCCCACGAGCAATGCCATGCGTGCCGTGCTCACCCAGCCGAGCTGGAAACCTTCCGCGCACAGCAGCGTGACCGACAGGCTCGAGAGCTCGAGGAAGATGCTGCACCCCGCAACCGGGATCAGGCTTTGCGTCAGGTGGTGAAAACGCGGCCACGACCAGCGGCCCGCCGCGAGCGTGGCGCACGCGAGACTGAGCGAGATCACCGCGCTCAATATGGCCGCCGTCATGAACACGTAGGCGACGAGCACCGCGCCATCGAGCAGCGTCAGAACGTCGTTGTTGGCCGGGTAGTTGGTCAGGAGCCACCACGGCGCCGTGGTTTCGAGTGGCCAGACCATGCCCTGTCCGACGAGCCATCCGGCAAGGCTCTGCTTCATGGAGACGGTCCAAGGGCTCTGAGACCACTGGAAGGCGCCGGCCGCAATGCCGATCATGCCGACGATGATGAACACGCTCTCCCCGGCATTCGCCGTTTCTGCCGACACCTCGACGATCTCGTGATTGGGCGAGCGGCGGGCCAGCTGAACCGCGCCGCGAAAACCGCTGCAGCGGCCGCACATATGGCACTGGCTCGCCCCGCGCATGGTCCGGATGGGCACGAGCGGCGCACAGTCGATGCGCGTCGGCCGCGCCTTGGGGAGCTGCTGTGAGGCATGCCAGGCGTCGGCGTCGACCCGGAAATGCAAAGGCGCGAGCTTCGCCAGGACGCCGAAGACGCCGCTCACGGGACACAGGTAGCGGCACCACACGCGCTTGCGCCGTCCGAATGCCGCACCCACCGCGACCGCTGCCAGCGTGGACCCGCCGAGGATGAGGAGTGCCGGAGCCGGGTATTGGTAGACGCTGACCAGCTGACCATACACGGTGGTGGCTGCGAAGGCCGTGAACGGCCAGCCAGGCCATGTGATCCAGCGCGGGATCGCATGGCCGAGCCCGTGCCGGCTGGCGAACTCGCTGAGCGCGCCTTCCGGGCAGAGAAGCCCGCACCACGCGCGGCCCACCAAAACCGTACTGAGCAACACGAACGGCCACCAGAGCCCCCAGAAAACGAACTGGGCGAAGAGCGTCACGTCGGTCCAGATGTGGGCGAGGCGGTGCGGCAGTGGGAGAGCAGCCGGCACGATCAGCAGCAGAAGGTAGGCTGCGACCACGCCCCATTGGGTCTTCCGGATCGCGCGCTGATGGCGGAGCAGCCAATCCCCCAAAGCGCCCCAGACATCCGATCGCAACGGGATGGCCGGGAGAGCCGGAGCCGGGCGATCCTGCAGCTTCGATGCGGCGATCAATAGGCCCCCTTCTTTCCCGTTCCCGCATACACGAACTCATAGTCGAGCGTGAACGGCGCGAACCATTCGGCGACACCCGTCTCGCGGTCCGTATGGCGGCCGAAATGAGCGTGCTTGGCATCTCCCGGCGGACTGATCGTGAGGCGCAGCTTGTAGGAGCCCACCCCCGAGAGCTTGACGTTGTCCCCGTAGTGGGGGCCGTCGCTGGCCACCATGGGCATGAAGTCGCCGGTGACGGTCTCGCCGCCGACCTTGGTCAGCTCGTAGCGAACCGACAGGTAGGGCACCCACGACCCTTCCCGGAACCCGTTCCTGTTGTCCGCCGTCGCGCGGATATCGGCTTCGAGGTGAATGTCGGACAGGGCCGCGCTCCGCATCATGCCGGCCGGGTCCATCTCGACCGGCTGAAGATAGAGGGTCGCGATTTCCATGCCGTGGAGGGTCTGCGCAGAGCCGATCCTGTATTCGGCGGCGGTCGCGTGCGACGCGAGCCCGGCGACGGCCATGCAGGATATCGCAAGCCTTCTCGCGCAGGACATCTTGGCTGTCTCCCTGGAAATCTCCGCTCGCCCGGCGGACCCGCAGCGGGCGCGCCGTGCAGGCGACTAAAACATGACAATATTAGTATTGTTTTGCATGCCCCCAACTTGACTTTCGTCAAGTTATGGCTGCCGCTCGAGCCGCACGTCCGCGCAGACGATGCCGCGGCATCGTCGCTCGGGCGGAGCCGGGAGCGAAAAAAACCCCGATGCGGCGCGCCGCGATCAGGGCGCGGTCATGAGCGGAGCGTTCGCGAGGGCACTCAGGCCCTGCTTTCGCTGTCCGGACATCCTCGCCAGGAGGCCGACAGGACCGGGGTGTCGAGCGACAGAAGATCGATGGCGCGACGAGCGATCTGATCGATGATATCGGCCGCCGTTTCCGGCGCGAGATAGAAGGCCGGCACCGCCGGCGCGACAATGGCACCGTATTCCGTGACGGATACCATGGCGCGCAGATGGCCGAGATGCAGCGGGCTCTCCCGCACCACCAGCACCAGCCGCCGCCGCTCCTTGAGATGAACATCCGCGGCGCGGATCAGCAGATTGTCGGCAATCCCCGAGGCGATGGCCGACGTGGTCCGCATGGAGCAGGGCGCGACGATCATGCCCTCCGTCCGGAAGGAGCCGCTGGCAATCGATGCGCCAATATCGCCGATCGGGTGGCGGCAGGCGACCACGGTCTCGAGCGCGCGCAGCGCATCCGGTCCGGCCTCGTGCGCGAGCGTCCGTTCGGCCGCTTCAGACACGACGAGATGGACCTCGAGGCCCGGCATGGCGCTGAGAAGGGTGCCGATCCTGAGGGCAATGCGTGCGCCCGATGCGCCGCTGACGCCGAGGACGACACGTTTCGGCTCCATCAACGGTCTCCCTCGTGCGGCCGCGTGCCGTCGTCCAGTCCGAGCCGGTGCCACATCTCGTCCACGCGCGCGCCCACGTCCGGAGGCATCGCGAGCACCCGTCCCCACTCGCGTTCGGTCTCGGTGCCGATCTTGGTGGTGGCATCGATGCCGAGCTTTCCGCCGAGTCCCGACACCGGGGACGCGAAATCGAGATAGTCGATGGGCGTGCGATCGATGACCGTGAGGTCGCGCGACGGATCCATGCGTGTCGCGAGCGCCCAAGAGATATCCCGCCAGCTGCGCACGTCGATGTCCTCATCGACCACGATAATCACCTTCGTATAGGAGAACTGCATGATGAGGCTCCAGAGGGCCATCATCACGCGGCGCGCCTGGCCGGCGTAACGCTTGCGGATCGATACGACCGCCATGCGGTACGAGCAGGCATCGGGGGGAAGCCAGCAATCGACGATCTCGGGAAGCTGTCGGCGCAGGATGGGTATGAAAAGCTCGTTCAGTACCCCGCCTATGATTGAGGGCTCGTCGGGAGGACGGCCCGTATAGGTCGAAAGATAGATCGGGTCGGCGCGGCTGGTGACGGCGGTGACCCGCATCAGCGGGAACTCTTCGACAGAGTTGTAATAGCCGGTGTGATCGCCGAACGGCCCCTCGGGCCTCGTCTCATGCGGCGAGACGAGGCCTTCGATGACGATCTCGGCATCGGCCGGCACCATGAGCGGCACGCTCACACAGCGGGCAAGCCTGGGCCTCTCCCCCCGCAGAACACCGGAGAAGCGCAGCTCGGATATGGTCTCGGGAAGCGGAAGCACGGCGGAGAGGATCGTCGCAGGATCGGCGCCGATCACGATCGCGACCGGCATGTCGCGGTTTTCGCTTTGCCACATGCGATGATGCGCGGCGCCGCCCCGATGCGCCAGCCACCGCATGATGGCCTGATCGGCTCCCAGCACCTGCATGCGATAGATGCCGGCATTGTAGCGCGAGACGGACTCGTCGTCGGGCGGGCGCGTCAGGACGATCGGCCATGTGATGAGCGGGCCTGGCTCGCCCGGCCAGCAGGTCTGGATCGGAAGCCGGTCGAGCGCAATCTCCGGGCCGGTCGCCACGCGCTGTTGCACCGCCGGGCGGCTGACGAACGCCGGCGTCATGCTGAGTGCCGCCTTGACCGCCGGCCAGCGCTCTAGCACGCCACGAAGCCCGTCGACCGCATCGGGCTCCTTTAGCGCGCCAAGCAGCTCGCCGAGATGGCGGATCCCCTGAGGCGCAACGCCCAATCCCCAGGACACCCGAGCCGCGGAGCCGAAGAGATTAACGAGGACAGGCACGTTCGAGTGCGAGCCGTCGGCGCGCATCGGGCGCTCGAACAGCAGCGCCGGCCCCCCTCCTTCGAGGATGCGCCTGTGAACCTCCGTCATGTCGTGGACGACCGAGACCGGCTCGCTGACGCGCTTGAGCGCACCTCTCGCGTCAAGGAAGCTCAGGAAGGCGCGCAGGTCGCGAAATTTAGGCAAATGCCGCACGAGACGCGACCCTCCAAACATCGCTCGCGGCACTAAACACTGGACGTTTTCGAACGGATTGACCTCGGTTAAGCCCCGAGTCGGCAACTCTCTCTAAAGAAGAGCGCGTGAGAGGTGTCATGCTCGAGAGCGCATCGCAACAGGTCATACGCTTGCCCCGCATCTGCGCATGGGCCCTGAGGCCGTTGCCTCTGCCGCCCTTGCAGTTTGCACTCGAGCGCTTGCTGGCCAGCATTCTCAAGCGTCACCCTGATCTCATCAGCAGGCTCGCTCCCGTCGAGGGGCGGCGCATTGCCGTGGAACCGAGCGATCTTCCGTTCGTCACTCTCCTGAGTATTGGCAAGGGGACGATATCCCTGCGGGTCGCGCGTACGGTTTCGGACGAGGCTGCAGACTCCCGCATCAGAGGGCCTCTGCTGGCGCTGATCGGTCTCGTCGACGGGGTCTACGATGGCGACGCCTTGTTCTTCTCGCGCGACCTTGTGATCGAAGGCGACGTCGAGGCCGTGCTCGCTCTTCGTAACGCGATTGACAATGCGGACGTCGACATGATCGGCGAGGTCGCGGCGACATTGGGGCCGTTTGCGGCGCCGTTCGACCAGTCCGCTCGGGGCATCACGCGTCTTCTGGGGATCGCCCTTTCCGGCAACGACGGCTTCTATCGAGGGAATGCCCGGTGACAGCCATTGGCGCGCGATCGCTCGAACTCGTCTGCCCCGCAGGCACGCCTGGGGCCCTGCGCACGGCCATCGATGCAGGTGCAGACGCGGTCTATTGCGGGTTCCGAGACGAAACGAACGCCCGCAATTTTCCGGGCCTCAACTTCACCCGCGACGAGCTCGGCACCTCCATTTCCTATGCGCACGAGCGGGGCGCGAAGGTCCTGGTTGCCATCAATACGTTCGCGCGTGCTGGCGCCGTCGACCCCTGGCGGCAGGCCATCGACGACGCGGCGGCGCTCGGAGCCGATGCCGTCATTCTTGCTGATCTCGGGCTGCTCAGCTATGCGGCGGAGACACATCCGGGCCTGCGGCTGCATTTGTCCGTGCAGGCGGCCGCAGCCAGCGCCGACTCCATCCGGTTCTACGCGAAGTCCTTCGGCGTTAAGCGCGTGGTACTTCCGCGCGTGCTCAGCGTCGCCGAGATCGCCGCGGTAACCAGAGCCATCCCATGTGAGACGGAGACCTTCGCCTTCGGCGGTCTTTGCGTGATGACGGAAGGGCGGTGCTCGCTGTCCTCCTACGCCACCGGAAAGTCGCCGAACATGAACGGCGTCTGCTCCCCTGCGAGCCACGTCAGCTACCGCGAGGACGGCGACAGTTTCGTCTCGCGCCTTGGCGATTTCACGATCAACCGCGCCGCCGCAGATCAGCCCGTCGGCTATCCGACCCTCTGCAAGGGGCGCTTCAAGACGGCGGTCAAAGAGGGGTATCTCTTCGAGGAGCCGGTGAGCCTCGACGCGCGTCGGCTTCTTCCGGCTCTGCGCGACGCCGGTGTCACGGCGATCAAGATCGAGGGGCGGCAGCGCAGCCGCGCCTACATCAAGGCTGTCGTCAGCGCGTTTCGCGCGTCATTGGACGCACTCGCTGCCGGAAAAAACATTCCGGTCGACTCGCTCGCATCGATCGCCGAGGGGCAGAGCGTCACCGGAGGGGCCTACCAGAAAACATGGCGATGAGGAGCAAGACGGTCAAACATGTCTCGGATATCGTTGACTCTCGGGCCCGTGCTCTTCAACTGGCCGGTCGAACGCTGGCGCGACTTCTACGCGCGCATCGCTGACGAGGCGCCCGTCGACCTCGTCTGCCTCGGCGAGGTCGTCTGCTCGAAGCGCCAGCCCTTCTTTACCGAAGCGCTCCCCGACGTGATCGAGCGTCTCGAACGCGCCGGCAAGACGGTGATGCTGACCTCGCTGGCGCAGCCGACGCTCGCGCGCGAGCTCAAATACGGCGCGTCTCTCGCGGATGCGCCGCAGATGGTGGAGGCCAACGATGTCTCCATGATCCCTCACCTCGCCGGCCGTCCACACGCCATCGGGCCTCTGCTCAACGTGTACAATGAAGCCGCCGCCTTGTTCCTGATCCGGGGCGGGGCCCGTCGGATCGCGCTTCCCCCCGAGCTGCCGATGACGTCGATTGCCGCCATCGCCGCCGCCGCGCCCGAAACGGAGATCGAGGTGTGGGCGTTCGGGCGCATTCCGCTCGCCATCTCGGCCCGCTGCTACCACGCGCGGGTGCACGGGCTCACCAAGGATTCTTGCCAGTTCGTGTGTGAAAAGGATCCGGACGGCCTTCGAGTGGACACGCTCGACGACGAAAAGTTCCTGACCATCAACGGCGTGCAGACGCTCTCTCATACCTACTGCAATCTGGTCCCCGAGGCGAAGCAGCTCGGAGAGATCGGCGTCTCCGCGCTGCGTCTTTCGCCGCACACGTGCGACATGGTCGCCGTGGCAAAAATCTTCCGCGACGTTCTCGACGACCGACGCGAGCCGGAGCAGGGCATGCGCCTCCTGCGCGCCATCGAGCCCAGCGCCGCCTATTCGAACGGCTTCGTGCACGGCGCAAACGGAGCGCTCTATGTCATGGGTTAGGAGACATGACCTGAGATGAAGGCACCGACCGTCACCGTCGTTGGCGCCGGCATCGCCGGCTTGTGGCAGGCGTACACGCTGGCCCACCGAGGGTACGCCGTTCATCTCGTCGATCGCGCCAAGATTCCCTTCAACAAAACCGCGAGCGCCTACGCCGGAGCCATGCTGGCTCCGTTCTGCGAACGTGAGGGCGCGTCTCCGATCGTGCAGGATCTCGGACTGAGGTCGCTCGATATCTGGCGCTCGACATTCGGAGGCGTGGTCAGCAACGGCACGCTGGTCGTCGCGCTTCCGCGGGACCGAAGCGAGCTCATCCGTTTCTCGCGGCTGACCGATGGGCATCGATCGCTCGGGCCCGACGACGTGGCTGAGCTCGAGCCGGATCTCGGAGGCCGCTTCGAGACCGCCCTCTTCTATGCGGAGGAAGCGCACCTCGAGCCGGCGGCGGCCGGGGCATTCCTCCTGCGAACCATGCGCCGTCTCGGAGCCAAGATCACATTCGATCAGACCTGGTCGGAGGACGACGGCTCGGACTACGTGATCGACTGCCGCGGGATGGGCGCCAAAGAGGACGTGACGGCGCTTCGCGGCGTCAGAGGCGAGCGGCTCATCGTTCAAAATCGCGACATCTCGCTGAGGCGTCCGATCCGCCTCCTCCACCCGCGCTCGCCGCTCTATGTCGTTCCCTGGGACATGGGGACCTACATGATCGGCGCCACGGTCCTCGAGAGCGACGAGCAGGGTCCCGTCACGCTGCGTTCGGCCATGGATCTGCTCGCCACGGCCTATGCCCTGCACCCGGCTTTCGGCAACGCCCGCATCGTGTCGATCGATGCCGGAGTGAGGCCGGCCTTTCCCGACAACATCCCGCGGGTGATCGTGTGCGGCCGGAAGATCATCGTGAACGGCTTCTACCGCCATGGATTCTTGCTCGCCCCGGCGCTCGCGGAGCTCGTCGCAGACTATCTGGCGGGGAGCGTGGTCCTCAGTCCTCTCATCAGCGAAGAGTGAGCCCCCATCACGGATGGCGCCCGCCGCCGGTGCGTTTTCAAGCGAAGTGGGCACCACTTCGCGTTAAGAAAACGCGTCAAACCAAAAGCAAAGAGCCTCGCCTCTGAGGCGAGGCTCTAGGCAAGCTCTTTCAGGATGCGCTGGATCCGCGCCCTGCCGCCGGTCGCGTAAGCGTTGTGGACCTGAACCAGCTTGGCTCCGGCACCGATGCGCGCCCTGACATCGTCCGCCGACCCGACCTCGCCAACGTTGATCAGCGCCAATCCGTCGAGATAGGTCGAGATCGCGGCGATCCGATCGAGGCAATTCGACACCAGGACGATGCCGTCGAGACTGCTGACACGCGCCGCCATGATCGCGGCAGGAAAGCTCGTCCCGTGCAGCCCCGCGTCGAGCTTGAGCAGCAGCGGCACGCGATAGCCACCGACGGCCGACAGGACATCCCGTACCACGGTGAGACGATTGACGAGCGTTGCAACGCCCGCCGTGTTGCCGTTCCGACGCAGATCCGGCGCACTGAGATTGGCGACCACGTAGTCGCAGTGTCCGAACACCCGCTTCAACGTCGTCGTGTAATCCTCGATCACGCGCTCGTCGAGCCCAGGGCGATCGCTGCCGATATTGATGCCGACGCGCAGGGACGGAAGCCGGCCGGGTGGGCCCACGTATCCAGTCGCGGGCGTGATCGTGCCGACCTCGACGTGCCCGAACCCGCATGCGCGAAGGGACGGCACCAGCTCCCCCGTGCGGTCGCATCCGGCGGCGAGCCCCAACGGATTGGCGAACGACAGGCCCATCGCAGTGACCGGACGGCCCGGCGGGGGGCAGGCCGTCGCCGACCCGGCCAATCCGCTGCCCTGACGATACGGCCTGTTCTTGTGCAAGCTGTGCATCGCTACCCTCTGCGGCGTTTGAAATCGGACATGAAGCTCACGAGCGCATCGACGGAGCGCTCCTCAACGGCGTTGTAGAGGGATGCGCGGATGCCACCGATGGCGGGATGGCCGCGCAGGTGCAAAAGTCCCCTCGCCTGCGCCTCTTCGAGAAACATGAGATCGAGCGCCGGGTCATGGAGACGAAAGCACACGCTAATCGACGAGCGATGCGGCGGCGGCGCCGGACAGCGGTAGAACTCGCCGTCGATCGCGGCATAGAGCTTGGCGCTCTTCCTCTTGTTCCTCTCCTCGGCCGCTGCGAGTCCGCCGGTCTTCCGGAGCCAGCCCAGCATCCGGGCCGCCACCAGCACGGCGAACGTCGGCGGGGTGTTGACCTTGGATTTGGCTTCAGCCTGGCGCGCATAGTCGAAGGGCGCCGGCGTCCCGCTTCTGGCGCGACCAAGAAGATCCCTGCGCACG
This sequence comes from Hyphomicrobium sp., assembly GCF_036833075.1. Lineage (GTDB taxonomy): Bacteria > Pseudomonadota > Alphaproteobacteria > Rhizobiales > Hyphomicrobiaceae > Hyphomicrobium_C. The sequence goes on along the minus strand of NZ_DAITQL010000002.1, from coordinate 77,660 downwards.
ATCACGATCGTGAGGCCCGCCGCACCCAGGTTTTTCTGGGCGCTCGCATAGATCACGCCAAAGCGCTCCACGGGAACGGGACGCGTGAGAAAATCGGCCGTCATGTCGGCGACAACGGGAACGTCCGACGCCTCGGGATAGGAGTGGAATTGCAGGCCGTTCGCCGTTTCGTTGGTCGTGAAGTGGCAATAGGCCGCGTCGTGAGACCGGTCCCATTCGCCGGGCGGCGGCAACGACCCCTCGTCCCGGGACTCGATGATGCGCACGTCGCACCACGGGCGGGCTTCCGCGATCGCACGCCTCGACCAGTGCCCACTTTCGACATAGTCGCAATGCTTGAGCCCCCCGAGAAGGTTCATGGGAAGCAGAGAGAATTGCGCCGATGCTCCGCCCTGCAGGAAAAGCACGCTGTAGGTGTCGGGAAGATCGAGAAGCGCCCTGAGATCGTGCTCCGCAAGCGCCAGAATGTCGGCGAACTCTTTCCCTGTGAACGGCAGCTCGAGCGCCGAGAGCCCGGAGTTTTGCCACACGGCGACATCGGAGCCCAGCGCCGCCCGCACATCGCGGGGCAGCATGGATGAGGCCGAGGCGAAACTGTGGATCGTCACGCCGGATCCCTTCATCCGAAGAGAAGGACGCCATGGGCTCCGCTGAGCATGAGCAGGAGCGTGGCCACCGAGAGAACGGTGTTGGTCCGCGAGGACAGGAATGTGATGCGGGAGCACCGCAGGCGCTCCTCGGTCGAAGCCGGGATGAAGCCCAGAACCTTCTTCTGGTGGGGCCACAGGACAAACCAGAGGTTCATCACCATCAGAGTTCCAAGCCACGCACCGAGGCCGATGGTGGCCGACGGCCCGGAGAGAGCGAGAGCGTCGAAAAGATCGCCGCGCCGCCACAGCATATAGACGCCGGTCGCGAGCACGATCAGCGACGCATGACGGAAGATGCCGTGCTCGCGTTTCGAGGCGCCGATGAAGACCGCACGCACGTTCTCCGGAGGATCGGCCGGCAGGACGCGCCGGAACACCGGTGTCTGGACCACATTAACCCAGTTGTGCCCGACCCAGATGATGACGCCCGCGACGTGGAGAAACCGTGCCGCGAGGTCCAAGGCTCCGAAATCCATTCTGTGTTCCTGCTTGTGCGTCAGTCGACGCCTGCGCGCCTCGGCGTGCCGCCTTCACGCATGATCAGGGGCTTTGAGCCGCAGCTCCCGCGCCTCTCGGCACCAGCAACCAGATCGTCGATGAGGTGCCTGTGGGGCGACTTGGCGCAGACGGGATCCGTGTTCGCCGCATCGCCCGTCAGCAGGAAGGCCTGGCAGCGGCATCCGCCGAAGTCCTTTTCCTTCTCGCTGCAGCTTCGGCAGGGCTCCTTCATCCAGGAATCGCCCCTGAACTCGTTGAAAGCCTGCGACGTCTTCCAGATCCAGTCCAGGCCGTGCTCGCGCACGTTCGGAAATTCGATGCCTTTGATGAGGCGCGCCTCCTGGCAGGGCAGCGCCGTCCCGTCCGGCGCAATCGTCAGATGGATCGATCCCCAGCCGTTCATGCAGGCTTTGGGGCGTTTGTCATGGTAGTCCGGTACGACGAAGTAGATGGTGAGCTTCTTGCCCAGACGCTCACGCGCGGCGTTGACCTGGGCCTCCGACCGGACGAGTTGCTCGCGCGTGGGCAAGAGCTCGGCGCGGTTCAGAAGCGCCCAGTTGTAGTACTGCAGGTTCGCGAGCTCGATGTATTCGACGCCGAGATCGGCTGCGAGCTCGATGAAGGCTTCAGTATGATCGATGTTGTAGCGGCTGACCGGCACGTTCAGGACCATGGGAAACCCCTCGGCCTTGATCTCGCGCGCGATGGCAATCTTATGGTCGAACACGTCGAGCCCAACGAGCTTCTCGTTGAGCTCCTGATCGCAGGCTTGCAGGCTGAGCTGGACTTGCTTCAACCCGGCCTTCTTCAGTGCGCGAAGCCGTTTCGAATTTAACCCTACGCCTGACGTGATCAGGTTCGTGTAATACCCGAGCCGATCCGCTTCCGCGACCAGCTCCTCGAGGTCGCGCCGCAGCATCGGCTCGCCTCCCGAGAAGCCAAGTTGCAGCGACCCCAGCCGGCGCCCCTCGCGCAGGACCTCTTTCCATTCGCTCGTGGTGAGCTCATTGCGATAGCGGTCGAAATCGACCGGATTGCTGCACCAGGGACATTTGAGCGGGCACTTGTACGTCAGCTCGATCACGAGCCAAAGTGGCATGCCCAGGCCGTCAAGACTTAATCCGGATCCAGCCTTTGGCATGGGCGACCTCCAAGAATTTGAGAACCTCAGCGTCGAGATCGGGTTTGCGATAGCGGCGCGCGAGCTCCGCGGCGCCCTCTGCGATCGATGCGGCCCCCGTGCACGCTTCGAGGATCGCGGCCGCGGTCTGGTTCAGCTTCACGATCCCTTCAGGATAGAGGAGCACATGCGCCTGTTGCGGCTCTTCCCATCGGAAGTGGTAGTTCGGATTGAGCTCGACCACGTCCTTGAGCCCGAGCTGCCTCTCAGCTTGCATGCGCTCCTCCACGATCGGGGGCCGTCTCCGGCACCCCGCCCCCTTAGCGAACGTAAACGTAAGCGGTCACTTCGAAGCCGAGACGCACATCGCAATAAGCGGGCGCAGCCCAGACAAGCGTCGTGGTCTCATCGAGGCAGGCGGCATCCAGGGATGTCATCGCGAATTTCCTCCTTTTTTCATGTAAGAGGCCGTTGCGACCTCGCGCGCACTATCCCCGCCTGCCTTTCGGGGCCTTTTGACTTCCGTTAAGCGGAGGGTGGGAGCCGGCGCCGGGAAAGGGCGCGCTCACGCTGTTTTGATGATCTGTCTGCTGTAGGACAGGAAGCCGTGCCTATGCATCATCATCGGGCGCGTACTCGACAAAGCTCAGAAGGCTACGGACATCGGCGATGCTGACGGTCCCACGCTCGACCGTCACGCCGTATGCGCGGAGCTGAGCCAGCGCCCGCGAGAAGCTCTCCGGCTTCATGCCGAGCCGGTTGGCAATCAGCCCCTTCTCGAAAGGCAGCTCGATGACCGCAGGGCCGTTTCTGACTTGCGTCATGCGGACCATGAAATCGGCAATCCTTTGCGGCGCCGAGCGCACCTTGATCTGCTCGATCTGCTCGACGAGGAACTTGAGCTGATAGGAGGCGGACGCGAGCATCGACATGGCGAGCACCGGACGCTCCTCGATGCGCGTGCGAAAGGCCGCGCCATCCACTCGGAGAAGGCGGGAGGGCGCTGCAGTCTCTCCACTTGCCGGATAGCGCCCGCCGAGAAATATGGCGGCCTCGGCAAAGGTCTCGCCGCTTTTGAAGACGTGCAGAACGACCTCGAGCCCATCCGGGGTCGTGCGATAGATCTTCACCCATCCGTCGAGAACGATGAAGAAGGCATCCGCAGGCTCTCCCTGCATGAAGAGCGTGACGCCCTTCTCGTAATGGCGCGGCACAGCGTTACCGACAAGCGCTTGCGCCGTCTGCGATGCCATCGCCCCGAAAAGCGGGGTGGACTTGACGATATCCCAGTCCGCTGCGTCCATGATCTGGCGAGAGCCTGGATGTTCGATTTCTGCTGCGTGTCCTCTTGCGCCATTCTGCGCGGAGCGCATTTGACGCAAAGCAAACAACCGACACGCTTATTGCCACATTTTGCCCAGTTTGCCACATCCTCCCGGTCGCCGGCCGGCGACTGAGAGAAATCAACCTTCACCCTGGATCACATTTGCTTGATCGATCGGGGCCTGGCGCAGGCAATCGCAGAATTCCAAGGCTTGATCAGAGGCCGCGGCGCTGAAGCACGTTCTCGATGTCGCCGACACTGCGAATTTCCATCATCTCGTCCATCGAGAGACGAATGGAGAACGCCGTCTCCAGCTCGCGGATCAAAGCGATATGCCGCAGCGAATCCCATTTCGGAATGTCATCGGGCGACGTCGCCCGCGTGAGCGGACCGGTGTGCTGAAACACTTCGGTGAAGATCGATACGATCTCCGGATAGGACAAGGCTGTCCCCGCGGCATAAACGTCCATTCAAGCCTCCCAGCTTGGAGTCACATAAGGCGAAACAGGCGGGTCGTTGACGTCGATCGGGAATAGCCAAGTCGTCCCGCCCTCGCCGGCGCCTGTCTGCTCGAAACCGCACGCGCTATAGAAATCGCGGACCATGGCATTCTTGGGCGTCGGAATATACTCGCCGCTGACGCGCCGCACGCCGCGCCGGCTGAGCTCCCGGAGCAACTCGCCCATGAACGCGCGCTCGACGTCCCGGCCGATCACGCGGCAGCTCATGAGCAGCGTACGGATGACCGCCTCCTCATCGCGGATGGTAACCGTCGCAACGGTGACGATGCCGTGGTCGCCGAACTTGTCCGTCACCCGGCCCACGACGGCCATGCCGCCCGCCTCGTCCTTCATCAGCGCCGCGATGTCGGGCTCGGTCAGGCGCCGCGTCGTCAGATTGAACTGATTGGTTCTCTGGTGCATTTGCGCCGCGCGCGCCACGGTCTTCTCGTTGACGAAGCTCACGACCAGGCGCTGCTCCAGAGAGGAGAGATAGGCTTCCACGCTGACGGCGCCCGCCTTCGCGTCCCGCCCCTTGCGCTCGACGGCATAGAGACGCGCGCGCGATTCATCCTCGGCCGTGAGGCGCAAAAGCCAGGTCGCGCTCAACCGGCGCAGCCAGAGCGGCCTCTCGGCCGGATCGGACGGCATTTCCGGGACCAGCACCTCCGGGCAAAGGCGCCGCATGGCCTCGCGCTCATGCGGGCTGTCGTCGATGAAGACAAAGCTGTCGAGGCCGAGGTTGAGCTCCCCCGCAAGCTTGCGGATGTTGTCTGGCTTCGGCTCCCAGTTGACGGCGGCGGCCGTGAAATCATCCGACCTCAGCGTCATGCCAGAATGACGCTCGAACACCGAGAGCGCGTCGGAATTGTTCTTGCTCAACGCGACCAGCAGAAACCCTTGGGCTTTGAGCCTCAGGCACTCCCGCTGCATGGCTTGGAAGGCATTGCCGGGAAACTCCTCGCCGCACGCAAGCCGCTCGATGCCGTCGTCGCCATAGACGCCGCCCCACAGCGTATTGTCGAAATCGACGGCCAGCACCTTCGCCGGCCCGCGCCGCAGCAGCCGCCATGCCTCCGCGAACGCGTTCGCCATGAGCCGCGTCGCGTCCGCGGAATAGGAGATCCGGCCGTAGTACCAAAGCCGGGCATCGCTCTGATCGCGGACCGCGAGCGGGGCGAGCGCCTGGTCGGCATCGACGACCACGATGCGGTTCGATTTCTCGGCCGCGTCGAGAATTCGCGCGTTCAGCATATCGACGCCGCAACGGATCCCCATGGCATGGCGCCGATCCAGAAATCCCGCCGTGGGGGCTTGAGGGAGCGGGATCGTGCTGATCAGCAACGGGACGTCCGCGCGCGCAGCGAACGCGTCCAAGGCATCGCCCAGAATGTCCGCCACATCGGCGAGACGGCTCTGCATATCCGCCGATCCGAGACGCCAATCCCGCGGCACGAGGCTATTGAAGTCGAGCAGCACGGCCAGCGCGTCGATCCCGTCGGGCGGGGCCATGAGATCGGCGAGAGCACTCCCGAAAGCGCCTTCCGTGACCTCCGCCCGCCACCCCTGCACGGCGAACGCGGGACGGAGCGCGTCCATCAATATCCATGTCGTCGAGGTACCCGAGAGCCGGATCCGTGCGGCAGGCAAGATCTCAAGATAGGCATCGAACGCCTTGCCGGTGTATTTCAGGACGTCAGGAGCGCGGGAGAATTGCGCGAGCGCAAGACTGAGAGCGTCATCGTCCCAGCTGAGCGCGATGAGCCTCTGCACGAGGGCCGCGGTGACGCTGGGCTCCAGATCCGTCTCGTGGGCCAGCATGGCGAGCGCCGCAGACATCGCCTTGCGCTCGTGCCGGTCTCCGCCCGCATGATTGAGGCGGTTCAGGGCCGCCAGGCCCGCAGGCAGCTTCCGCGCGGCGTCTCCGTCGATCGTGTGGCCTGCGAGGAGCAGCGCTTGCGACAGCCATCGCGGGATGCCGAGGCCCGCCTGATCGAGCGACGACAGAAGAAGACCGACCTTGTGCGGAGCGACCAGGGACCAGTCGATGGATGGCAGGATGACGCGCTGGCGCAGGCACTCCGGCGCCGCCGCAATGGCGGCATCGACGATCTCGTCGATCTTGTTGTCAGGCGCCGGCTCAATGCTCCGCCGCGCGGCGCTTTGCGCGCCACCCCCGTTTCGCGGGTCGAGAAAGACCGAAGACATCCCGAGGCTCCTCAAAGCATGTGCTCGCCACCCGTCACGAGCAGGTTTTCTCCGGTGATGAACGCTGCGTACGGTGAAGCAAGCATCAGGGCCGCGCCCGCGACATCCTCCGGCGTTGCGAGACGGCGCAGAGGCGTGCGCGAAACCGTCATCTCCCGCATGCGGTCGGGCACGTTGGCCACGAGATCGGTCTCGACCAGCGATGGCGAAATCATGTTCACCGTGATCCCGTCCGGACCCAGCTCCTGCGCCAGGTTCTTGCTCATCGCCAGGAGCGCGCTCTTGGCCGCGACATAGGGCAGCCAATTGTGCGCGGTGCGGCCGAGGACGGCCGACGAAACAACCGTCACGATCTTGCCCTTGCGCGCCTTCAAGGCCGGCAGCGCCGCCTGCGTGACGCGAAAGGCGCCGCCGACGATCTGATCGTAGGCATCGGAAAGGTCGGTCCATTGGAGGCGGGAGAACGGTGCCGACACGATCTTAGGACCGGCATTGTTGACGAGGATGTCGAGGCCGCCCTCTGCGGTCACCTGCTCCATCATCCTTGCGACATCGTCCTCGCGCGTGATGTCGGCTTGAACCGGGCGGCATGTGCCTCCTCGCTCGACGATCTCTCGCGCAAGCGTTTCGGCAGCCGTCTGGCTCTTGTGATAGTTGATCCAGACCGTTGCGCCATGCTGGCCGAAGAGTTGCGCAATGGCCCGGCCGATGCCGCGCGAGGCACCGGTGACGAGGGCGACGCGCCCTTCGAGAAGTCGGAGTGCACCCGCCTCGGCCGGAAGCGGATCCCGCTTCCTGGGCTCGGCCAGGCGAAGCACCTTCACCGTCGCCGTCCCGCGCATGACGCAATCGTCCTCGGAGCGCAGGATTTCCGTCCGCATCGTGACGAGGCGCGTCTCCCTATCGATGTTCTCGATCGTCGCCCGCGCCTCGACGGTATCCCCGATGAACACCGGCTTGGTGAATTCGATGCTTTGCGAAATGTAGAGAGCGCCGCGACCGGGCAGTTTCATTCCGACCAGCGTCGAGAGAAGGCTGGCGTGCAGGAATCCATGCACCACGCGCTGGCCGAACTCGGTGCGTGCGGCAAATTCGTCATCCATGTGCAGCGCGTTACAATCCCCGGAAAGCCGGGCGAAGGCGGCCACTTCTTCCGCCGAAATCGTACGCGCAAGGCTCTCCGTCTGGCCGATCTCCAGCTCCATAAGACGGTCTGTTGCGCTCGCGATCATGGTTGACGGTTTGCCCCGGTCCACTGCCTTGCGAAGCGATAGCCGCCGCAATCGCTTGCGGATTTGATTTTCGTCAAGCGGGGGCGGCGGCGGCGCTGCTAGTAGCCAACCTGTCGCGCGGACCAGGCTTGCGCTCCGGATTCGGGAAAGGCGGAGCGCGGCTGCGGGGGATCCGCACGTTTACCAAACCGGGAGTATGCTGATGGCCTCAACCTACGAAACCGTTTCCGGCATTATCTCATCGAGCAGCGACGTCCCCGTGGAGCAGATCACGCCGCAGTCTCATGTCATGAAGGATCTCGGCGTCGACAGCCTCGCCTTCCTGGATATCACCTTCGAGATCGACCAGACGTTCGGCATCAAGCTTCCCGTCGAAGAGTGGATGGCCAGGGTCAACGAGGGCAAGGACAAGGGCGACGACTATTTCATCGTCGGCAACATCTGCGCCCAGATCGACTCCCTGCGCGTCGCTGCCGCGCAATAACGACCGACAATGCGTTTAGAATACTTCCAAATGCTCGATGAGATCGAGGCGCTCGACGCCGAGCAGGCCTCTCTCGTGGCGGTGGCGCGCGTACCCATCGAAAGCCCTGTCTTCGAAGGGCACTTTCCCGGCTATCCCATCATGCCGGGCGTACTTCTTCTCGAAACCATGGCGCAAGCCGCCGGGTATCTGCTCATGACGCTCGACGGCTTCACGCGGATGCCGTTCTTCGCGTGCGCCAAGACGGCGAACTTCCGCTCGTTCGTGGCCCCCGGATCGATATTGAAGGTGAGCGCATCGCGCATTCATGCGGGCTCCGGCTACGCGGTCATGTCGACCACCCTCGACTGCGTGGGCAAGCGCGTCAGCGATGCCCAGCTCACCATGCGCACCACGGCCTTTCCCTCGAGCGCACTCGAGCAGCATGTCCGGCGGGAGGGCGAACGGCTCGGCTTCCTGAAGCCGGCAGAGGCGAGCCGATGAGGCAAGGGCGCGAGGAGGTCTGGATAACCGGCATCGGGCTTGTCAGCTCGCTCGGCGAAGGCGCGGACGTACATTGGCAAAAGCTCGGCCGTCCGATCGCGCCCGAGCCGGTTGTCGACCACGAGCGCTTCGCGCCCTACACGGTTCATCCCCTCGCGGACATCGACTTCGCGCATCAGATCCCCCGCACCAGCGACCAGCGCCAGATGGAGCGCTGGCAGAGAATTGGCGTCTATTCCGCAGGGCTCGCGCTCGCCGACGCCAATATTGCCGGAGATCAGGAGCTTCTCGAACGGACGGATCTGTGCATCGCGGCCGGCAACGGCGAGCGGGACCTCGCCCTCGATTCGCGCATCCTCGCCGGAAGCGGCGCGGAGGGACCCACGGGCGCCTATCTCAATCAACAGCTCGCGACGGGGCTGCGCCCCACGCTCTACCTCGGGCAGCTTTCGAACCTGCTCGCAGGCAACATCTCCATCGTTCACAAGGCGACCGGATCGTCGCGCACCTTCAAGGGCGAAGAGATGGCCGGCGTGTCGGCGGTTGCTGACGCCGTCCACAGGATCGAGGCCGGGCAAGGGGAAGTGTTCCTCGTCGGCGGAGCGCTCAATGCCGAGCGCGAGGATGCGCTTCTCGGTTCGGAGCTTGCCGGCGCCCTGTGCAGCGGGCCTTATCGGCCCGTCTGGAAGCGCCGCGACCAGGGCGGCGGCCTCGTGCTGGGCAGCCTCGGTGCGTTTCTGGTTCTCGAGGCCAGAGGGCACGCTCACGCCAGGGGCGCGGTGCCTTATGCACGCCTGTCCACCGTTCTCTCGGATCGCTCGCGCCGCAGGTCCGGAGAAGCGTCCGCCGCCGCGGCCCGGCTCTTCAGCCGCCTTCCGCTCGATTCGGACACCCCCAATATCGGCATACTGTCGGGCGCGAGCGGAGCCGAGCCCGCAACGGCAGAAGAGCTGCAATTCCTCGCCGGTATCGAGCGGCGCGGGTTCAACCCGCAAGTGAGAGCGTGGGGAAGCCTGCTCGGTCATTCGCTCGAAGCGCATTTCGTGGCGGGCCTGGCGCTGGCGGCCCTGGCGATGTCCAACGATGCCTTCTACCCGCCTTTCGGCACATCCGAGGTCGAGACCCCGTCCAACCTGCGCGTCGACCGGATTCTCGTCACCGCCTTCGGCCATTGGCGCGGCGAGGCGCTGGCACTGGTGCAATCGGCGTGGTGAGGGCGAGCACCATGGAGGGCCCACTCCTCGACCATAAGGGCCGGCCGGTGGTCGTGATCACCGGCGTCGGCCTCGTGACGTCGCTCGGCGTCGGCGCGTCCGATTGCTGGACCAGGCTCCTGGCCGGGCAGTCGGGCGTGAAGTCCATCACGCGCTTTCCGACCGAGGGGCTGCGAACCACCATCGCCGGCACCGTCGATGATATCGCCGTCGCCCCCACGTCCGCCCACGATCTTTCGACCGCCATTGCCGAGGCCGCAGCCAGCGAGGCGATCGCTCAGGCGGGCATCGGCCGCGCATCATATTTTCCCGGCCCGCTGATCGTCGCAACGCCGCCCTCCGAGCTCGAGTGGCCCCACCTCGGCAAACTCCACGGCGCCGGCCGGGACGAGGAGCTCGCGGGATACCGGCGTATTCTTGCAAACGCCCGGACGGGCGCGTTCGCGAGCCTGGCGCGGCATGTGCGGTTCTCCTCCATCGCCGACCGCCTGCAGGAGCGGTTCGGCACTCAGGGAGAGCCCCTTTCGGTCTGCACCGCATGCGCGTCGGGGGCGACGACGATCCAGCTCGGTCTGGAGGCGATCCGGCGCGGCGACACCGAGGCGGCCCTCTGTGTCGGCACCGACGCGACGGTCCACCCCGAAGGACTGATCCGTTTCTCTCTTCTTTCCGCCCTGTCGACGGCCAACGAGCAGCCGCAAAAGGCTTCGAAGCCCTTCTCGAAGAACCGGGACGGCTTCGTCATGTCCGAAGGCGCCGGCGCGCTCGTGCTCGAATCCTACGCTGCGGCGAAGGCGCGCGGCGCGAGAATTCTGGCCGTCGTGCGCGGATGCGGCGAGAAGGCCGACGACTATCACCGGACCCGCTCGAAACCGGATGGCGCGGCGATGATCGGCGCCATTCGCAAGACCCTCGCCGACGCCGGGGTCGAGCCCGAGCAGATCGACTACATCAACGCCCACGGCACCAGCACCCCCGAGAACGACAAGATGGAGCACCTGTCGCTTCGGGCAGTCATGGGCGACCATCTGGCGCGAACCCCGATCAGCTCGAACAAGTCCGTCGTCGGCCACACGCTGATTGCGGCCGGCTCGGTGGAAGCGGTTTTCTCCGTGCTGACGCTCGAGACCGGCATGCTGCCGCCGACTATCAACTACGACGAGCCGGATCCAGATCTTCCGCTCGACGTGGTGCCCAACGTCAGCCGGCCCGCCCGCGTATCGACGATCATCTCCAACTCGTTCGGCTTCGGCGGCCAGAACGTGTGCGTCGTCTTTTCGGGAGAGCCCGCATGACCTCACGTCGAAACGGCTCCACAACCATCGGAACAGGTCCTCATCATGTACGGTAGCGAAGGCGAGCGGATGCGCAGCACGACCATTCGGGCAGCCGAGCTTCACGGCCAGCGCCATGTCGTCGTCAACGTGGTCGACGACGTGCCGCCGCCCAAACCCGATGAGGTTAAGATCCGCATCGGCGCCGTGGCGCTCAATCATATCGACGTGTGGAGCTGGCGAGGAATGGCCTTCGCCAAGCGCGAATTGCCGATCATTCTCGGAGCCGAGGCGGCCGGCGAGGTCGTCGACGTGGGCGATGCGGTCGAGGATCTCTTCCGCGGCGACACGGTGGCGATCTACGGCGCGAGAACCTGCGGCACCTGCGCGCCTTGCCGCGAGGGTCGCGACAATTTCTGCGAAGGGCCGCAGGCGATGTACGGCTTTCATATCGACGGCTTCCTGCGTACCCATGTCAACGTGCCCGCGCGCATCGCCGTCAAGGCGCCGAAGGGGCTCGATGTGATGGCGGCCGCCTGCGCGCCAATCACGTTCGGGACCGTGGAGCACATGCTGTTCGACAATGCCGGACTCAAGGCCGGAGAGACGGTGCTCGTTCACGCAGGAGGCAGCGGCATCGGAACCGCGGCAATCCAGCTCGCCAAGGCCGTGGGCGCGACCGTGATCACGACGGTCGGCACCGCAGAGAAGGCAAAGAAGGCCGCGGCCCTCGGCGCCGATCACGTCATCAACTACCGCGAGGAGCGGGTCGAAGGACGCGTGCGAAAAATCACGGGGCGGCGCGGCGTCGACGTCGTATTCGAGCACGTCGGGCCGGCGACCTGGGAAGGCAGCATCATGTCTCTCAAGCGCGGCGGTCGCCTCGTGACCTGCGGCTCGACCACCGGCGTCGCGCAGAGCACTAACCTCTACCTGCTGTTCCAGCAGCAGCTGCGACTCATCGGCAGCTTCGGGTGCCGCATGCAGAACATGCGAGACGTCATGGAAAAGATGGCCAAGGGCCTCGTCGCTCCAACGATCGACACCGTCATTCGCCTCGACGAGATCGAGAAGGGCTTGGCACGTCTCGAAGCGCGCGACGTGTTCGGAAAAATCGTGGTGGCCCTCTAACATTTCGAGAGCTGATGTGAGCAATCCGGCAGAACAAAACGAGGTTTGGATCACGGGCGTGGGGCTCGTGAGCTCGCTCGGGGCCGACGCCAACGAGCACGCCGAACGGTTTTTCTCGGGCGCCCCCGTCGTGCCCGTCGTCGACGAGACCCGCTATGCGCCCTACTCCGTGCATCCCCTGACGGAGCTCGACTTCTCGAAACAGATCCCGAAGAAGAGCGATCAGCGGCAAATGGAGCTGTGGCAGCGGATCGGCGTGCACGCGGCCGGGCTGGCGCTCTCCGACGCCGGCATCGCCGGGCACCCCGATCTGCTCGACCAAACCCATCTCGTTGTCGCCGCCGGCAGCGGCGAGCGTGACACCAAGGTCGATTGCGAGGTTCTCGACAAGCTTGGCCCCCGCGACGACGCGGCGCTCCTGGCCAAGGAAGTGCTGCCGAGTGCCCTGCGCCCGACCTTGTTTCTGGCCCAGCTCTCCAACATGCTCGCCGGCAACATCTCGATCGTGCACAATGTCACCGGCTCGTCGCGGACGTTCATGGGCGAAGAGATGGCGGGCCTTGCGGCCATGGAGAACGCGTTCCGCCGCATTGCCGCCTCGCAAGCCGATGTCGTTCTCGTTGGTGGTGCGCTCAACGCTGAGCGGGAGGATCTGCTGCTCGGCTACGAGATCGGCCACAACCTGTGGCGCGGCCCCGTCCGGCCGGTATGGGAGCGGCGCGACGACGGCGGCGGCTTCAGTCCCGGCAGCATGGGCGCCTTTGTCGTGCTCGAATCTGCCGCGCATGCAGAAGCCCGAGGCGCCAAGCGCTATGCGCGCCTGACCGCGATCGAAACCGACCGGGCAAACCGGGAGCCGGGAGAGGTTATGCACACTCTGCTGCAGCTTCTCCCGCGCCTGAACCGCGAGAGTCTGGCCGGCCCGCTTCTGGTCCTGAGCGGCGCCAGCGGCGCTGAGCCGGCGACCAAGGAAGAGCTCGTCTTTCTCACCCGCCTCGCCGCACGCGATCGGGTGGTCGCGGCACGCGCCTACGGCAGCCTGCTCGGACATGGTGTCGAAGCCCACTTCCCGATGGGCGTGGCGCTGGCCGCCCTGGCGCTCGAGCATAAAGCCTCGCTCCCGCCCTCGGGGCCAGCCGATATCGAGGGCCCGCTCTCGACGCCGCTCGAGCATGTGCTGGTCACCGGCGTCGGCCATTGGCGGGGCGAAGGCCTTGCACTCGTCGAAGCAATCCAGTGAGGCCGCAATGAGCACGGCATATCGTGACAGCAAGGGCCGTCCGCGCGTTGCCGTGACGGGCATGGGGGTCATCACCTCGCTCGGTGAGGGCAAGAGGGACAACTGGGCCGCGCTGACGCAGGGGCGGTCCGGCATCCGGTCCATCACCCGGTTTCCCACCGATGGCTTGCGCACGACCATCGCCGGCACCGTCGATTTTCCGAGCACCCGGCCCTACTCCGCCGCCGCGCTCTCGACGGACATGGCGCTCACCGCCGGCAGCGAGGCCATCGGCCAGGCGCGCATCGGGTCGAAGGCGGCCTTTCCGGGGCCGCTCTTCCTGGCGACGCCTCCCGCCGAGATCGAATGGCCGCAACGCAGAGCCCTCTACGAGGCATCGTCGGAGCCGGCTCAAACGGGTTACAAGCGCCTGCTGGCCGCCGCGCGCGCGTCCGATTGGAGCGAGCTGCAGGCGCTTTGCCAATTCGCCAGCGTCGCCGAGCATGTGGCCCGCGGGCTCGGCACGCGCGGGCTGCCGGTCTCGGTCTCGACGGCCTGCGCCTCCGGCGCGACGGCGATCCAGCTCGGCGTCGAAGCTATCCGCCGCGGCGATACCGAGGCCGCGCTCTGCATCGGCACCGACAGCTCGGTGCAGATCGAGGCCCTGATCCGCTTCTCGCTCCTCTCGGCGCTCTCGACGCGCAACGACGCGCCGGCCGGAGCCTCACGCCCGTTCTCGAAGGATCGTGACGGGTTCGTGATGGCCGAAGGAGCGGGCGCCTTGGTGCTCGAGTCCTACGAGGCGGCGCGTGCGCGCGGCGCCGAGATCCTGGGCGAGGTTCTGGGCTGCGGCGAGAAAGCCGACGATTATCACCGCACCCGCTCCAAGCCCGACGGCACGGCGATCATCGGAGCGATCCGCAACGCGCTCGCGGACGCCGGCGTCGACCCCCGGCAGATCGACTACGTCAATGCCCACGGCACAAGCACGCCCGAGAACGACAAGATGGAATACCTGTCGCTGCATGCGGTGCTGGGCGACCATCTCGCGGCCACGCCGGTCAGCTCGAACAAATCGATGATCGGCCACACGCTCTCGGCTTCGGGGGCGATAGAGGCCGTGTTCTCGCTGCTCACCATCCGCAACGGCGTGTTGCCGCCGACCATCAACTGCACGACGCCTGATCCCGAAATCCCGATTGACGTCGTCGCGAATATCGCCCGCACGGCGCGGGTGAGGACGGTGCTTTCGAACTCGTTCGGTTTCGGCGGGCAGAACGCCTCCCTCGTGCTGGGCGCCGCCGAACCCGGCCCCGCCTGACCTTGACGTGGAGCAGCAAAGGCACGGCGCTTTTTATCCCACAATGTTCTAATTTGCTTCCGATCTGAATTCTGATTCGCGCCATGGCGGGTTTCGAGGCGCACGAGATGTCCGGCAGAGGAAAACAGGAAATGTCTCGACGCGCATCGGCGCCATTGGCATCGGCCGGACTATTCGCGGCCTTCGCAGGCTTGGCCGTCTTCGCTCCCTTGCCGGCGTCTGCGGCCGATCTCGGCGGCGACTGCTGCGCCGATCTCGAAGAGCGCGTGGCCGAGCTCGAGGCCACGACCGCCCGCAAGGGCAACCGCAAGGTCTCCCTCACCGTCTCCGGCTATATCGCCCAGGAGATCACGGTGTGGGACGACGGCACCGAGAGCAACGTTTACATCCACGGTCTCGGCCCCACACAAGCCTCGCACGTCAAGTTCAACGGCCAGGCGACCATCGCGCCGGGTTGGACCGCGGGCTACATGCTGCGCATCCAGGATCTGACCGGCAACGCCTTCGCCGGCGGCGACAACGCCATCAACCAGCTCAACGGCAGCAACAACGGCAACCTCAACACGCAGATGTCGTTCTGGTATCTGCAGAGCGAGAGCCTCGGCAAGCTCAGCGTCGGCCGCCTCGCCCATGCCGCCAAGAGCGCGGGGATGTTCACGGACCTCTCCGGCACGCAGATCATCGACAATTACACCTTCCTCGCCGGCTTCCCGCAGTTTCGCCTCCGCACCTCGTCGGGCGAGCTTTCGTCCTTGACCTGGGGCCAGCTTGGCTTCTGCTACACGCAGGGCGCTCCCCTCGGCGGCGACTGCAACGGCATCGTCATGAACGGCGTGCGCTACGACACGCCCACGTTTGCCGGCTTCTCCGCTTCGGCGAGCTGGGGCGAGGACGACTTCTGGGAGCTCGCGGCCCGCTACTCGGGTGAGATCGCGGGCTTCAAGGTGGCGGCCGGTGTCGGGTACACCTCCATGACCAGCGAGACCACCTCCTTCGTCGTCCCCGCAGACCACAAGGATTCCGAGTTCTTCCAGGCCGGCGCCTACGTCCAGCACCTCGCCACCGGCCTCTTCCTGCACGGCATCTACGGCAACGAGGACAACAACGGCACTGCGCTGACCTCGGGACGCCTGGAGCCCGACAGCGACCACTACTATGTCAAGGCCGGCATCCGCCGCAAAGTCCTGCCCCTCGGCGCCACCATCGTCTACGGCGACTATGCCCGCTACAACGACCAGCTCGGCCCCGCCGCAATCAACATGGGCGCCACCTCGAGCACGCTCGAGCGCATCGGCGGCGGCATCGCCCAGGAGATCGACGCCGCGGCCATGACGGTCTACCTCAAATACCAGCACTATCAGGCCGATATCGACGGCATCTCCGACCTCGACAATCTCGAGGACGCTGACTTCGTCAGCTTCGGCGGCCTCATCAACTTCTGAGGGCAGGATCGGCGCAGACGCCTTTGCGCCGCCGCATTCAGGACCTCTGTCGAGGTGAGGCCGGCCCGCGCGCTCTCTTAACCCAGGTCAACGCCGACCGCTTCGATCCTTGGCTTACTCTCGGTGTCTGCTGCAGAGGCCGTGACCTTGACCGGGAAGGCCCGGCGGGCATGGTTTTCCGCTGAGACCGAGGACCTACCGATGAACATCGCGGCAATCGTGTATGAAGGCAATCAGGGCTCGACCGTCGACACGCTCTTGGCCAGCGTCAGCTACTGTCTGCGTCAGGCCGGATGGAAACTGGCCGGTGCCGTGCAGTCTCCGGGGGCGGTCCGCAACAGCCGTTGCGAAATGACGCTCGAGGACCTGGCCACAGGCGCTTGCATCGAGACGTCCGACACCCTCGGCCCGAACGCCGCCGGCTGCCGGCTCGACACGGAGGCGCTCGAGGACTCGGTCGGCCTCGCCACCTCGTCTCTCGATCCCGAGACGAAGCTCGTGGTCGTCAATCGTTTCGGCAAACGCGAAACGGAAGGTCATGGCTTCCGCGACATGATCGAGAACGCGGTCTCCCTGGAGGTGCCGGTTCTCATCGGGTTGAAAAAGATCCATCTCGAGGCATGGACCGATTTCGTCGGCGGCGATCCGCTTCTGTTGCCGACCGATGTGGACGAGGTTCTAAGCTGGTGCGAGGCGGCCGCATCAAGCACGCCATCCCCTTGAAGCCCGATCTCGCCAAGCGGGCTGGTCCCATAATTGGATGGGCCGTGACGTGAGGACTTCCATGCGGCCGTGAGGAACGGTCGCGCAGCAGGTCTTATGAATTTTGCAAGCTCTTGCAAACGAGCCGAGGTGTGAACGACCGCGCCCGTCCGGCTCGCCGATGCTCGATCGAATAATGACGCTGGTCTAGAGTCGTTCCGACTTAGATGGAAACATGGTCATGCGAGCAATTGGCGTGTCTGGATCCCGGCCGTCCATGCGGAGCATGGCTCCGCCATGATGCCGGGATGACGTCATTTGTATGCAGGCCGGCTACGCAAACTCAACGTCACTCCGGCGAAGGCCGGAGTCCAGACACGCTTCCGCATGCCGAACCGCTGTTTCCACCTGAAACGCAAATGCTCTAGCGACCCTGAGACTGTCCGCCCAGCCAATAGCCCGCCCCGACGGCGATCTGATCGGCCGCGAGCGTCGTGCTGATCCGCCCGAATTTGGGCTCCTCACCGCGCCACCACCGCCCAAGCCCCCTCAAGAGATCTCCCGGCATATCGAAGTTGAGCCAGGATCGGTCTCCCGTCAGTGCGGCGGAGATCCAGGCAAAGGTGTGCTTGTACTCCACGAAGACGGAGACCCGTCCGGTCTTGATCTCGAAGCCCGCCAGCACCTGTGCGGCCGGCCCGGCATACTGATACTCATTGGTCTTGTGCTCCTTACTTTCGCCGGGGAACCACACCTCGACATGCGGCAGCGCAAAGCCGGCGCCGACGCCGATATAGGGACGGATGCGCGGCGTGACATTGGCGAACCGCAGGATTGGCGTGAACAGCAGCACGTTGTGCCCGTGCGTGAACTCGAGACGCTCGAAGACATCGGTTAGCTTCACGCGCGGCGGCGCCGGCTCTCCCTTGAGCGTGCCGACCGTGTCGGCGTCCTCGATCACCGGATTGGCGATCTTCCGGCCATGGGCGCCCTTGCCGAGACGAGAGACAGCCTTGTTGTGGAGGAAATCCACCATAAACGCGAGGGGTTGCGTCCCCGTGACCGCGCGCACGCCGCCGTCGATCGGAAACTGAAGCGCGTCCCCATCCCATCCGAGCCCCTTGAGCGTGATATCGGTTCCGTCGGGACGTGTCATGTGAACGTCGCTGCGCGCGTAGAAGGGTTGCGCCACATAACCCCCGACGAACACCTTGCCGCTATCGGAGCGGGCCTCTTCCGGCGAGGGTGTCGATACTCCGCCCCGCGCGCTTGCGGCATCATCGGGTTCGATCGACGCCGAAAGGCTGGCGGATACCGCCACTGCACAAAGAATTCCAGCGGCCGCGATGGCGGTAAACTTGTCGACTGCCGCGCCGAGCGGCGCGCTGGCAGACGGATTGAGATCGATCCTGGAGCGAAGCGTCGCATGCATGTGTTGGATGTCCCTGAGATCGCGATGCTGGGCCGCCGGGGCGCCAGTCATCCCGTTGCCCGATAGCCGCCGCGGTGGCTTTAGCAAGTCGACGGGTGTCGGTCCTTGACCGATATCAGGTGCTGGCCGATTGCTTCGCCGGGCGCGGCTGGCGTCACATTGGAACGCCGTTCCATCGGGAACGCTGAGCGGCGCATGAAACAGCGCATCGGGCGCGAGGAAGATATTCGCCGCTTGGGCCCTGATCGCTTGGGGCACTGACCGCCTGGCCTGTGATCGCTTGGGGCCCTTTCAGTCCAAGGCGTCGCCCGTCCGTCCCTTTAAGAACGGGGAGCTCATTGCGATCCGCATGAGAACAACACACTCGAGGTAAGGCACGGATGAGACTAGCGACGGACGCTCCCCTGGCTTTTCGTCGGGATGGCATCGGTCAGCTGCGATAGCATACTTTTTTTGCCGCGCTCCTCGCGGTCGGATCCGTATGGGCAGCATCCCGACAGCTCGCAACGGGGCTTGTTCTGATGCTTCCAGACGGCCGCTTCAAGACGGCTCGACAGGTTCAGTTTACGTAGCACGTTCTTGACATGCACCTTGACGGTGGTGCTGCTGATGCCCAGAGAGCGGGCGATTGCCTTGTTGTTCAGGCCGTCGGCCAGGCATTGAAGGATTTGCCGCTCGCGCTCGGTCAGCTCGTCGTCGCTGGTGTGCTTTTTGTATGCAGGCTCCAGGGCGACGTTTTTCAGAACGTCCGTAAGCCGGTCCTGTAAAACGGTGGTCCCCGTCGCGGCCTTGAGAAGGCTCGAGCACAGGTCTTCCGGCTCCATGTCCTTGAGCAGATAACCGTCCGCACCGGCGCGTAGCGCCTCCAACAGATCCTCCTCGGCATCAGACACGGTGAGCACGATGCAGCGTGCGCCAAGGCCGGTCGCCTTGAAGCGGCGAAGGGTCTCCAGCCCATCCATCCCCTTCATATTAAGGTCGATCAGGACCATGTCCGGCTGCAGCGTCTGAGCGCACGCCAATCCCTCCGACCCCGAGGCCGCCTCTCCCACGATCTCGAAGTTCGAGTCGTCCGACATGATCTGCCTCACTCCTCTGCGGAATAACGCATGATCGTCGATGAGCATCACTTTGATCATTTCCTCCACCCATAGTTTTTTATTGAGCCGACTTCGGTATGAACGTCAGCTTGACGCGAGTACCGCCTTGCGGTCTCGTCACGATTTCGATGTTTCCGCCCAGGCTGAAAGCACGCTCCTTCATGATCGTGTGCCCATGGTGCCCGTGCCCGTCCGTGGCAGGTCTGCAGCCTACGCCGTCGTCGTCGATCGTAACCACTACCGACCCGTTCGCCTCCATGGCGAGTTCGATGAAGGCGCTGTCCGCTGAGGCATGATGCACGATGTTGGACAACGCCTCGCGTATGACTTGCAGAACATGAAATTCCTCGTTCGCGGTCAGCTCGCAGTTTACGAGCCGATTGTCCAACGAGATGGAAAGGCTGGATCGCTGAGAGAACTCGTCGATGGCTTGTTGAATCGCGTAGCGCAGCCCGCGCACATCCATATGTACGCGGAAAGTCGCCAGAAGCTCGCGCAGTTCCCGGTACGCATTATTGAGACCTGCCCGCAATTCCCCGATGACCGGACCGTTGTTGACGGCGACACTGCTCGATTGCAGACGGGCCAATTGAATTTTCATGAACGAGAGCGACTGCGCGAGGGAATCGTGCAGCTCGCGCGCGATAGCGGCTCGCTCCTCGAGCACGGCGATGCGCCGTCCTTCCTGATCGTGGTTCTGGAATTTCGAGGTTAGGGACAGCAGGCCGACGGTGATTTGCAGAACCTGCATCTCCGCATCGTCAAGGAAGCGCTCCGTATCCATCTCGACGAGCAACGCACCCTTCTCCCCGGACGGTTCGTCGAAGGCCACGGCAACGCAGCGCGCTTGCGTGTTATCCGGATTGCTCACGATGAACATCGAGGAGCCCGACACGCGCAGCTCGCTGAAGATGCCGTCGCTCAACGGAAGGGGCTCGTGGTTGGAATACATCGAGCGTCCCGTCGACGTCTGAGGCTCGTCTTCCGTATAGATGATCGCGGCATTGTTGACGTCCAATGCGCGTTCGAGGGAATAGAGCATCCTTCGGAGCATCGCCTCGTTGAGCGGATGCTCATTGATCATCTCGACAAACCTGAAGAGGAACTCCTGAGCGCTGACGACGCGTCTCAGATGCTCGCTGATCTTGCTCGTCCAGGTTGCCTCGGCGGTGTATCTTTCCAGACGCGCCGTCACGCTCGATATTTTGTGCTCGAGGCGCAGAAACTCATCGCCCTCCGCTTGGGCGGAGCCGTCGGAATATTTTTCCGGAATGAACTCCACAAGCCTATCCAACCGCTCGACGAGCACATGCCGCATCTCCAATGCAATTCTGGCGATGCAGAACATAAGGTAAAGCAAGGCGACAAACTGCAGTGCAACAATTGTCGTCTGCTTGATGGCGGCATCATGCTGCAATGCGATACCAAGTTGAGCGTATGACGCTACCAGTTCATCCGCTAGTTGCAACCAGCTTGCGGTAGGCCATCCATCCTGAGTTGCACGCTTGAGTTTGTTTTCAATAGTGCCGACATTCTCGAATTCTGCGCTCAGATTATGATGAGCTCGGCTGATCAGCCACGACGTCTCGCTGTCAGGCAGATTCAAATAAGCATCGCCCAGTCGCCGGATGATCGCTTCTGCGTCGGTGCTAGACTCCGCTCTCGCAAGATCGAGCCGGCTTTTCCAATAATGCTCCTGGTGGTGAATCTTGGTGGCGACGGAGCGGGCGGCAGGAATATAGTCAAACAAAAACAGTGACCCGGCCTGGATCAGGATTGAGGTGACGGCTATGCAGAAAAGCAGCGTCAAGAGGCGAACGTAGATGGCGTGCTGCGCGAGCCTTCTGAGCTCGACGAATATCCGCTGAAATCGCGAAGGCTGAATGATCGAGGCAACGCGCGCGAGACCGCTGCGCATATCCCCATAGGCCAGCATTATGAGTCTAGAGGTTTTCTGTATGGCGGTGCTGGGCATCGTCTTTTTGGTGGTTCTCGGGACCTGGTGGGACGGGAGCCTCTCTTTAAAGATCCATATGGCGAGCCTGACTGCCGCTATGATTGGTCTTTCTATCGTCACGCTGACGATCGCCGTCTTCCCGTTCGCGAGAGCGGGCAAGCCGCTCAATGCTCAGAAGAGCGATCTCGACGCGACCGAATGGGCCGGCGATATTGCGCGCAAGCTCTCCGCTCCGGCGGCCGTTCTGGACGACCGTGCGACTGTTGTCGTCGCAAACAAGACGTTCCTCACGGAGCTCGGCATGCACGAGATGAGCGAGCAGATCGTCGGCATGCCGATCTCCAATCTTGTCTATCCGAGCGATCGTCGCACCCTCGCGAAGGTAATTGCGACGGCGGGTCGGAGCAACCTCAACAACGCCCCGGTGGCTCTGCGCATGCTTTGCGCAGATGGTACCGCCGTACCGGTTCACATCTCTCTCTCCCCGCTGCATGAGGAGGGGACCTCCGAGCTCAACCTCCTCCAGGTCTCGCTGCTGTCGCCCCATCGGGCAGCCGGCGGCGATGCCGTGGGCGATTACGACTGCCGCTTGCTGATCGACCGCATCGAGCAGATCGTCTTCCAGATCAACCCGGACGGGGAGCTCATCTTCCTGAATTCCTCCTGGGCGACGCTGCTCGACCACGCCATTCAGGACAGTCTTGGCAAGCCATTGATATCTTTTATCCATCCAGAAGACAGGTCGCTGGTCGAAGCGCACGTTACTGCCCTCACCCGCGGAAAGCGAAACAGTTGCCATATCGAAACCCGCATGATCGGCAGGAACGGGACATCATACTGGGTCGTATTGCGCGCCCGATCCATGTCTTTAATCAAGAGGGAGCGGACCAGCGTCATCGGCACCTTTACCGACGTCAGCCAGATGAAGCGCACGGAGGCCAGCCTCCAGGCCAACCGGCGCTCGCTCAGCATGCTGCTCAGCAACATCCCGGGGATGGTGTACCGCTGCAAGAACGACCGGAACTGGAGCTTTGATTTTGCCAGCGACGGATGTCTGGATGTGACCGGCTACGAACCCTATGAAATTGTTGGAGATCCCAAGTTTTCTTACGTCGAGATCATCCATCCCGAGGATAGGGTTTATGCCTGGGAGTTCGTGCGGCAGCAGGTTGCCCTGCGCCGAAAATTCCAGCTGATCTATCGGATCGTTCATCGATCCGGAGCCATCAAATGGGTCTGGGAGCAGGGCAAGGGCGTGTTCTCGAGCACGGGAGAACCGCTGGCATTGGAAGGGTTTATTACCGACATCGCCAGCGACGGCGACGACGAGGCTGTGCGAGGCTTCAAGAGGCTGCTGCTTGACCAGCACAGGCTCAGATCCTGATCCCGTCGCCGGGGATATGTTCGATTGTGATTGCCGTTCTGCGTCTTGATGCTAAGAATGGCGGACTGCCCGGCTTACAAAAAAAAGAGCCGGAAGCGCGAAGCTTCCGGCCAGTTGAGGGTACGCGGCCTGCACTGAGCCGCGTACGGGGAGTAAGTTTTGAGCCGGGTGGCTCGGAAAGAATGACCTCGTCGCCTGTCTGATGCCGTTGTTTGGTGGCAGAAAGCCTTGCGATAGACTTGTTCCTTTGGTCCGGCGCGGCGGCAGCTCCCTCAGTGGAGAAATGCCGCCGCGCCGTCGCTTTTCGTTTACCCTGGCAACTGGAAGAACCAGTTTGCTGTCAGCACGACCGCGACGCCCGCAATCAGCGTGAGGTAGGGCAGGATCCCAGCCTTGCGGATTTTGAGTTCTTCCTGCGTGAGGTTCAGGTCCTCGAGCATGTGCGCGGGGAACACACCCTTGTCCTGCACGTAGTGGCGGAACAGGAACACCGGGATGATGAGGCTGGCGGCGATCATGCCGGCCCACAGCGCAACCGGGTTCCAGACCTTGGCGCCGGCGCCGAGGAACGTCGCGTTGACGAACGCGAACATCGTGCCGAGCGCCAAGAGGACCGTCGGGGCTTTCCAGGGACGCACGATGTGCGCGTTGTCGATCCGATGGATCCAGCCCGAGTTGAGGTTCAGGAAGTTGAAGATGATGTAGCAGCAGTTCGAGACGGCGAGGATGAAGAAGTAGCTCGTCGCATCGGCAGCCGCGATCGCAAGCAGGCCGAGGTTGAAGATGAGGTCGGACCACATCGCAGCCGTCGGTGCACCATGCGAGTTCACACGCGACAGGTAACGCGGAAGCCAGCCGTCGACCGAGCCCTGGTAGAGCGTGCGAGACGAGCCGGCCATCGCCGTCATGATGGCCAGCATCAGCGCGAAGATCATCATCATGACCATCAACGAGGTGATGAAGCCGCCGCCGCCGACCATCTGGCCCATGGCCGCAGCCACGCCCGAGCCATCAACGATCGAGTCCTCGAGCATGCCGTTGAGGCCGAGAACGCCCTGGAACGTGAACGGAACCAGCGTGTAGAGCACGAGGCAGAGAAGGCCCGAGTAGAAGATCGCTCGGAAGGTATCGGTCTTCGGGTTCTTGAACTCGCTCGTGTAGCAGATCGCCGTCTCGAACGCGTAGGTCGACCAGGCCGCAATGAACATGCCGCCGAGCACCAGCGTCCAGCCGCCGATGTTCCATTCACCGTTGGCCGGAACGTAGGCTTCCTTGAGCGGAACCAGCGGCGAGTAGTTGTCCCAGTTGATCTGCCCGGTCAGGATCGGAGCGATGCCCACGATCAGCATCGGAACGATGACCAGCATGCCGATGTACTTTTGCACGCTCGCCGTGCCGAGAATGCCGCGGTGCTGAATGGCGAAGGTGATCAGCATCAGCACGACACCGATGAAGAACGTCCAGTTGAGCGAGAACGACACCGGACCGATCGCCCCCGTGGCCAGCGTCCAGTTGCGGAACGCGGGCGTCAGAGCCGCCACGCCATCCTGCGCGAGAAGCGCCGCCATGGCGTCGTCGGCCGTCGCACCTGCGTTCGCGGCCAGCCATTCGGCAACGCGCGGGCTGTCGGCAGCGATCGAGCTCGCGTTCGCCTTCACCCATGCGAGAACTTCAGCCGATTCAGCGCCCGGAATCGGACCAAGCGCATTCAGAATGTAAGCGGCCGCAATCGAGCATCCGAGCGAAAGCACTGGCGTCCACGCAAGCCAGTTGCACCACACGGACAGCGGAGCGATCAGCTTCGAGTAGCGCACCCAGGCCGACGCGCCGTAGACCGAGGCGCCGCCCGACTTGTTGGGGAAAAGACCGGCAATCTCAGCGTACGTGAACGACTGGATGAAGCCCATGCACATGCTGACGATCCAGACCAGAAACGCGACGTTTCCGGTCGTGCCGGCGATGCCGCCGATCGAGAACAGCACCAGAGCAGGAACGCCGCTCGCGACCCAGAACGCACCCGTCCAGCTGATCGTGCGGTGAAGCGTCGGTGGGTGGCCCCCCGATACGTGACCCGTAGCTATGTTCATGGTTCCCTTCCCTAGAGGCTTTGTTTTTCGAGGCTCTGTTTTTTGTTCTCGCCCGATAGCGCGGATTGAACGCTACGGAGCGTCATGGACGCAGGCGGTCATTCGATTGGGTCGAGCAAGAAACATATTTGGAAGACGCCCCATGCGGAGCTGTACGCCTAGTCAACACGCGGCAAAAAAATTTGAAAACTCATCCCAATGCACGACAACCGCCCCCTTACAGAAAACCACGCTATGAAGCGGTTTTCTGTAAGGCGCTGACGAAATGACCGTCAGAAACTCACTGGATCCTGATCGCAAAGATCTTGCGGATCTTCGCCTCGGTCTTCCAGGTTCCGACAAACCCAGCCGCAATATGGAGGCTGTCTCCGGCCGAGAACGTCTGGGACGGGCCGCCGCCGTCCGGCGTCAGCGTCATCTTGCCCTCAAACATATGAATGAGCTCATCCGCCTTGTACGTCACGTGATAGGTCCCAGGAGTGCACTCCCAGAACCCCGTGAGAAACTTGCCGTCATCGGTCTTGTTCTCGATCCACGTCTTCATGGACGGAGACCCTTCGATCGGCTTCCACCCATCGAGATCCGAGGTAATCGGCTCGGATTTCGGAGCGCTGCAAGTTCCAAACTTCGTTATCGCCATAGCACCATGTCCTGATGTTGCGGGTTGCGAGCTTCCACTAACGGCTTGTGAGCGAAGACATGCCCGGTAGCGAAGCGCGCACCCCTTGATGGGGTGGGGTCTTTCGGGGGCGGCGGAGGATACGCCGCCCCTTTTTTCTGATGTTCCCGCTTAGGAGGCCGGCAAAGCCTACAACCGCCATACCAAGCCCGGATCCTCGCCCGGATTGTACGGCGTACCCCAAGCGCGCTGCTCGCGCTTGTAAGGCTTCTGGTGCTGAGGATCGGCGTCCTCGATTTCGCGCGCCAACCGATGGCCGTCGAACGTCGCATCCGCAATGATCCGCGGCGATTCCGCGTCTCCGATGACGAACACATCCGAGATGCCGTTCTTGGCCCATTCCTCCTTGCGAGCCTTGAGCTCGCGGTAGAGGGTGTCATTGGACTGACGGCCCGTCACAAGGATAACGGTATCGCACTCGTGCCACGTATGGCTGTCGTTCTCCTTGCGAGGCAGATGTCCGGCTCCCTTGAACTCGCGCTTGTAACCTTCGCCCCAGATGTTGAAGAGCTGCACGCGGCCCTTCTCGACTTTCGAGCAGCCGGTCTCGCCGATCACGTTGATGCCAAGCCCATGGATGAGGCGCTGCATGTTCGCCCCTTCCAGGGTGTACTCCATGTAGGCGCCGAGGCCGCAGATCGTGGCCACCGTCACCTCATGGCCGGCGCGGGCGAACTTCTCCGCCAGGCTCGGCGCCATGTAGTACGCATCATAGTTGATGATCATCACCCGCTTGCCGATCGGCTTCTTGCCTTCGAAGACCTGCTCCGGCGTCAGGACGTGAGGCAGGCTGGCGTCGGCTCCCGGGATGATGTCGTGGGTCTTGAAATTCACGCCGGTTCCGCTCCAGCGCGCGCCCGTGGCGATGATGACGCGCGATGCGCCATAGGACAGTATTTCGTCCGCCGTCATGGGCTTGCGGCCCAGCACCAGCTGGCACTTCTTGTTCTTCTTGAGGAGTTTCGTGAGCTGCGTTTCGCGATAGTCGCGATGGAAGCTCCACTCCGCAAGTCCGGGCAACGTCGCGACTTCGTTGACGTAGCCGCCAACCTTCTCGCGGCTGTCGACCAGATGCACCGTGTAGCCACGCTCCATCAGGACGCGCGCGCATTCGGAGCCCGCAGGACCGGCGCCGACGATCAGGACGTCGTGATCCGACTTCGCAGGCTCGAACTTCTCCGGATGCCAGCCGCGGCGATACTCCTCGCCGGCGGTCGCGTTCTGAGTGCAGATGAACGGAACGCCGCCCATCTCCCAACGCGAGATGCACACGTTGCAGCCGATGCAGGTGCGAATGTCGTCGACGCGCCCCTCATCGATCTTGCGCGGCAGCCACGGATCGGCGATCGAAGGCCGCGCCGCGCCGATGATGTCGACGATACCGCCCGACACGACCTGCAGCATCTTTTCCGGATCGTAGTAGCGTCCGACGCCGACAACCGGCTTGTTGGTTGCCTGCTTGATATGACGGATCCAATCGTTCTCGTGTCCGATCTGATAGAAGCGCGACGGACCCGCATCCTCGCCCCACTCGGCGATGTCACCGATGTTGACATCCCACAGGTCGAGATAAGGCGAGGCCAACTCGATGAACTTCAATCCGTCCTCGCCGAGCTCGACGCCCTTGCCGCCGTACAGCGTGTCAACGGCGCAACGCGTCACCAGGGCGACGTCATTATTCACCGCCTTCCGGATCTGCTCGAGGGTCTCGACCCAGAAGCGGGCGCGGTTCTCGAAGCTGCCGCCATACTCGTCGGTGCGCCTGTTGTAGTACGGGTTCAGCCACTGCATCGGCCCATAGGCATGGGCGCCGTAGACGTTGACGAGATCGAACCCGGTATCGCGGGCGCGTAGCGCAGCATCGACATACTGCTGCTGAAGGCGGCGAAGCTCGTCCTTGTCCGCCGCATGGTTGTACGTGAAGCCGGGGCAGCCCGGGACGGTGACGAATTCGGACGCGTACTGGCTGGGGCCACGCGAGATGGTGCGCGACTCGAGTCCGGGCGCATGGGGACCGCCGTAGAACAGCTCGCATCCAGCAAGCGACCCATGGCTATGAACGTGATCCACCATCGCGCTCAGGTTGCGCATATCGCCCTGATCCCAGATGCGGGCGGTAATTCTCAGCGTATCGTCGCATTCCGGGTGGATCGAGCACTGCTCGGTGTTAACCGCGCCCCAGCCGCCTTCGGCCTTGATGCCCCGGTTGGCCATGTTCATGCCAGGATGATTGGTACCCGAACCGTTGCAGTGCGGAACCTGGTAGAACCTGTTACGTATAGTTTTGGGACCTATTTTTAGGGGCGTAAAAAGAATATCAAACCGTGGATCCCTAGCCATTCCCGCGTCCCTCCGAATAGACGACTCTATCATTGACTTTTTGCGGATTTATCATCCTGCTTAAAAAGCATACCGAAATCGGATTGAGCGTCCATAACTCAAAGCGACTACCACCTTTTGAGTAGCCGCCTCGAAGTGCCAAACGTTGTCAGCCCGCGCGTATAACGGACACGAGCGACCACAAAAAAAGACAAGGGAATCCATCCCTTGTCTTTCGATTGCAGAACAGACGAGCGCCGGAGCCGCTTCGACCGCGATTGCACTGAGCAAGCGCAGCAAAAGCACTCCGGGCTATTGGAGGTAGCCCGTCGGTTTAGGGCTCATTCTGGAAAAGCCTACACGCAGGCGGCCGGGTATCACCCGTCCAGCGGCTGGGCGGCCAATTGATTCCGGAGCTCCTCCCCGATTTCGAAAATATCGCCGACAATCCCGTATTTTGCGATGGTAAAAATCGATGCGCCGGGATCGGTATTGACCGCAACAATGGTCGGCACATGCTTCATGCCTGCCATATGCTGGATCGATCCGGAAATACCCAGAGCGAGATAAAGCTTGCAGGCGCCGACCACCTTTCCGGACTGGCCGACCTGACGCGACTTCGGCAGCCATCCGGCATCAGCAATCGGGCGCGAGCAGCAGAGCGTGGCCCCCATCGTGTCGGCCAACTCGCGGAATTGCTCGACATTGTCCTCCTCCGCGATCCCGCGGCCAATGGACAGAATGAACTCGGCCGTGGTGATATCCACATCGCCCGCCCCACTGGCCTCGACGTAGTCGAGGTTCGTGCTACGCGAGGATTTCGACGTAAGGTCGAGTGCGCTCACCGCCGGAGAAGCGGCGCCCTCGGGCGGCTTGAACACGCTGCCCCGAACCGTCAGCACCACGCAGGTCTTGCCCGGGAACTCGACCTCCACGTTGACTTTCTGGTTGTATCCGGCGCGTGTCGCCACCAGACCTTCACCGTCCCACTCGAGCTTGAATACGTCCGTCGAGAACCCGAAGTTTCTCTGTCTTGCCAGGGTGGGGGCATAGCCGAGCGAGTCCACGGAGTGCGCCAGCAGCACGACGGCCGGCTTTTTCTCCTCGATCAACTGCGCCACCGCCGCCTCGAAAATATCGGGGTCGAACTCCTCGCTGGCCACCTTGACCGTAACGACCTCATCGACGCCGGCGACGGACACGGCCGGAACCAAGGCATCCGCCTTCGACCCGATCAACGCCACCACCACCTTGTCGTCCGCCTGCCGCAAGCCCTGGGCCGCGGTGATCAACTCCAGGGAAATCGGACGCAACTCACCACGCCGATGCTCCGCGACAACCAAAATCGTTCTCATGTTTATGCTCCCCTGCCGTCGCGAATGATCTGCAAAAGCTTGGCCGCCTGTGCCGCCGGCGTGCCTTCAATCATCTCCGCCTGACCGGCGGCCGGCACGTACATGCGCCGCACGCTGGAGAGCGCGCAGCCGGCGCCCACATCGGCCGGTGTCAGCCCCAGCTCGGAAAGTGCCGGAGTTTCGATCGGTTTGGCCGCAGCCTGCTTGATGCCGCGCAGCGATGCGTAGCGTGGCTTGTTGATACCGAGCTGAATGGTCAGAACGGACGGACAGGCAACCTCGACGTTCTGCTGAAGGCCGCCCTCGAGCTCGCGGGCGACCTTCGCCGTGCTGCCTCCCGCCGCGTAGGTTAGACCCGCAACAACCGCGGCATGCGGCCACTCGAGAAAAGCGGCCGTCGAGATTCCGGTCGACGCGTTCGCCTCGTCGGAGGACTGCACGCCCGCGAACACGAGGCTCACTCCTTCTTTCTTGGCAACCGCTGCCAGGATTTGGCCAATCGTGATGGAATCGGACCCTTCCATCGCATCGTCCCAGACCCGGATCGCACGGTCGGCGCCCTTGGCCAGACATTTGCGCAAGCTCTCATCGACGCGATCCGGCCCAACGGACACAACGACGACTTCCACCGCCCCGTCGGCCGCTTCCTTGATCTTCATCGCCTCTTCGAGAGAGTAGTCGTCCCATTCGTTGAGGTCGTAGAGAAGGAAATCCTCTTCGACGTCGCGTCCGTCGTCACTTATTTGGAAATCCTCGTCCAGAGCGGCAACCTGCTTTACCGCTACCAGTATTTTCATGGGGAACTCCTCTCCTAGACAGGCTTAATTATTTAGCACGCATGACACGGTGCAGGCGGCAGGAACCTCGCGGCAAGCCACCTGAAAACGGAAAACCTGACGGACGGATCGGGGTCGTCATTGAGACTCCATCTGTCCGCGTCGTTCAGGGTTTTGTTGCCCGCAAGCAGAATCCGATGCAGAGGATAGGGATCCTCCAGCAGAGACAGCAGAGTCCGCCGCGAGGCTCGCGGATTGAGAATGACCCCACGGCGCACGTCCGCCTCGAGCGACGCCGCCATCCGGCGCAGCAGCCATTGCGGCGTCCGCGGATTGGCGGCAACGCCGCTCAGGACATCGACCTCTCGATCGTCAGCGAGAACTTTGAGGAGAGCCGGCGCAACCCGCGTCTGGTAGGCCACCGCGGAGCGGACCCAGGCACTCCCATCCTCAGCCATCACCCTGAGCAGCCCGCGCGGACAGCGCGGATTGCGGGCGACCGCCCGGCGCACCTCGGCATTGCCGTCGCGCGCCAGGACCGAAAGCCGGCGCTGCGGCAGGGCCGGATTGCGCGCAACCCACTGACGCACCCAATGATCCTCATCCCCCGACATGCGATCGAGGATGGCAGCCGAGAGATCCTTGCGCGCCGACACAGCCCGCCGGACGACCTCGGAGGCGTCATGCATCAAGGTCTTGAGGCAGGTAGGCGGCAAGAGCGGATTTCCTGCAACCGCGCGCCGTACCGATACATCCGCGTGTCCGACCAACGCCTTCAGAATATCCGCCGATACGCGCGCGCTGGCCGCGACATGGCAGAGGACGAGCGGATTGTGATCGGCCGCCGCTTTTGCCAGCACGTCGGGCGGGCATCTCGGGTGGGATACGACGGCCGCACGCACGAACATGTCACCCCGGTCGTAGATCCGCGCCAGCTCGTCCGTAGGCGTTGCCGCATGCGTTGCCATCTCGCTGTCGAAAGTCTCCGGAAAGCGTCTGGCAATGAGGGAAAGCACAGCCTCCGTTGCGGCCGGATGCTTGCATACGTCGCGCAGCACCGCGTGCTCATGCTCGCGCTCGGCAATGTTCTCCAATACGTCCGGCGGAGTATGGCGATGGCGTGCGAGAAGCGCCGTCAAGACCGCGCCTCCATTGAGGCTGTAATGCTCGGCCAGCGTTTGGGACTGCGTGGCGGCGTTTTTTCCGACACGCGTTTGAACGGCTTCATCCTTGAGATCCGACAGCAGATGCAGCACGCGCGCCGGCGTATGCTCCCAGCGGGCGAGCGCCAGCGCCGTGCGCCGTTCACCGCACAACGACACCTCGATCCGCTCCCGATCGCTGCCTTCGGAAATCGCATAGACGGCAGCCGCCGCGTAGACGTCGCGGCGCGCCAACGCCTGCCGCACCAACGCACTGGCACTCGCCGGCACCATCTCACGCGACCGCGGCGTCGCTGGTCCCATCGTCGACACACTCATTGATCAACTCGATCAGCTCGCGCACGACGAACTGGCCTTCGAACCCGCTTGTCTTGAGGGCGTCCTCGAACATCGTGAGATCCTTGGGACAAGACACCACGAACACCTGCAGGCCCTCGATCCCGCCCGCCTCCTTCATGCGGTTTTGCGACGGCTTCTCGAGACCCACGGGATCGGGGATCCAGATCCGGCCGCCACCGGCGCCGCAGCAGAAGGAGTTGTCGCGGTTACGCGGCATTTCCACCAGCTCGCAGCCCAGCATCGCCAGCACGTCGCGCGGCGCATCGTAGCCCTTGTTGTAGCGGCCGAGATGGCAGGGATCGTGGAACGTCACGCGGCAATCGAGCTTCTTCTTCAGCTTGAGCGTACCCTCTTCGAGCAACCTTTTCACGAGCGTCGTATAGTGCTCGATCGTGAATACGCCGTCGAAGTGCGGATACTCGTTGCGGATAGTGTTGAACGAATGCGGATCCGTGGTGACGATGGACTTGAACTCGCACGCCGCGAGCGCGTTGATGTTCGACGTCGCCAGGAACTCATAGAGCCCTTCCTCGCCGACACGGCGCACGTCGTTCCCGGCGTTCATCTCACCTTCGAACAGAAGGCCGAAATTGACGCCGGCACCGTGCAGCAGGCGGGCAAACGATTGCGAGACCTTCTGGTTGCGCGGATCGAACGAGGCGTAGTCGCCGACGAACCAGACGACATCCACCGGCTCCTTACGCGCGTCCTTGATCTGGAACGGCAGCGCTTTGGTCCAGGCCGCACGCTTGCGCTTCGACTCTCCGAACGAGTTGCCGCTCTTGTGAATGGTCTGCAGCGTCTTCTGTAGAATGGGCTCCATCTCGCCCTCCTCGACAAGCCTGCGGCGCATTTGCACGATGATCGGCACGTGCTCCACGGCGACGGGGCATATCTCGACGCAGGCGAGGCACGTCCGGCACGACCAGAGCGTCTCCATCATCACCTGGTTGCGGCTCTTGCCGTGCACGTCCAATTCGACTTCCGGGGGAAGATCCTTTGAGTTCAACGCATTGTTGGCGAACTCCCGCAGCGACAGAATCAAGTCGCGCGGCGACAGCGGCGCGCCTACGGCGTTTGCCGGGCACGCCTCATGGCAGCGGCCGCACTTCGTGCAGGCGTCGAGGTGCAGGAGCTGCTTCCAGGTGAAGTCGGTGATGTACTTGTATCCGGGGCTTTCCTGCTCTTCCGGAATTTTCGGCAACACGCGGCCGGCCTGCCGATCACGGAACATCAGCGAGGCCGCGGCCGTGAAGATGTGCTTGACCTTCGTGAAGGGCACGAGCGCAACGAAGGTCAACGCCAGGATGCCGTGGAACCACCACACCGCAGGACGCAGCGACCCCGCCGCTTCCGCCGTCAGGCCGAGGCCCTGCAGGGCGTGTGCCAGCATGGCACCGACCGGCGACCACCAGCGGAAATCCCACACGGTCGGACGATCGGCGAGCCAGACGAGGCGCACGGCTTCCAGGAAGAACCCGGTGATGCCGATGATGATGAGGGTCCAGAGAAACGCCCAATCCTCGCGGCGGTAGGCGGTACGATCGTAGTCCGGATCCTCCGGCGTGCGGTCGGGACGGGCGTAGTTGAGCTTCGGCGGCTTGAGCCAGCCGCGGCGGTACATCATGTAGATGAGACCGACGATCAGCCCCACGCCGGCGACATCCATGATCAGCGAGAACCACAGATAGAAATTGCCGTACCAGAAACGCAGCCCGAACAACGGCTCAACGATGTCGTACTCGAGCGTAATGGTCGCCGTGCCGATGAACAGAAGAATGAAGCCGAAAAAGATCGCGGCATGCATGCGGCCGGCGGCAGGATCGCGACGCTTCAACGTGCGATGGGTCAACATGGTTTTCACCATGTCCATGAAGCGCTCCCAGAGCATGCCCCATGCGCCGTCCGGCTGGCCGCGCCGGTACTTCCGGATCTGCGTGTAGACGCCGTAGATGAAAACGCCGATGGCCGCATAGCCGATGGCGTAGAACAGATAGACGGCCGCCGGTGGGAAATCCTCGAACAGTATGCGTGTTATGTCTTTGGGATCCACGGCAGCACCCAGATCTGATGTAAGGGAACGGCTCTGCACGATCACCGATGAGACCATGCGGGCCCCATGCCGATGAACGTCCACTCGCCTCGCTTCTGCTACTCTAAGCTTCACCGCTGAAGGATTCTCTCGCAATCCCCACGACGAACTACCTCCAAGGGAGTACTTGGAATTCCACGGCGGGATAATAGGATCTCGATCGCTGGCCTGAGAGGATCGGAGGACGCGGGAAAAACGCGCTGACGCGCATCGCGCCAGCACCGGTAATACTGACCTCCGCTGCGGCCGTGTCGGGACGGAACGGGTCTCTGGGGATCCCGGCGCCTGCGCATCTAGGGGGGGCGTCGGCCGGGCCGCCTCCGTCGAGAAGGGATGTCCGGCCCGCTACGGCGCCGCGTCGTCCGCTCGGCCCTGGCACTGCCCACCTTCGGCACTGCGAACCGCAAGTGCGAGATAGACCAGCGTCAGTGCAAAGAGCGCCACGAACCAGCCCTGCCACACCTCCCAGCTCGAGAAGATCTCGGCCATGAACACGGCGAACGTCGCGAGGGCGTAGGGCTGCGCGCGCTCGGACATCCGGGCGAGCGCACGCAGGGCGGCCAGGCCCGCCACGAGGAACAAGGCCGCACCGATCAGTCCGAGCTCGAACCACGTCTGCAGGTAGACGTTGTGGGCATGCCGCGGCACTTCGGTTTCGCCTCTGGTGCCCTGAGGATGGTTCTGCGCAAGCTCTTCGCGATCGCTCAGCACCAGACCCGAGCGCACGCCCGAGCCGATGATCGGCGCATCGGCCACGCGGTCCGCCACATTGCTCCAGATCAAGATCCGCGCCTGCGCCGTCCCCTGCAGCCAGGAAGCCTCATGGAGAGCAAGCGGATCGTACGCAATCCGTGCCGCAGGCACGGAGCCGAGCACGGCAACCGTCCAGACCAGCGCCATGAGCCCGATGGCCAGGCGAGGCCGCAGGGACGCGAGCCCGAAGCACAGGAGCCCCGCCGCGATCGCAAGTTTCGACGTCTCATGGTTGGAGACACCCGTCGCAACGGCCGTGCCCACAATGAGCAGGAATGCAAGGACCCGGCGCGTCCAGCCCGCCCAACAGCAGAAAGCGCAGAGAACGGCCGGCCACAGCAGCATGTTTGCAACCGCGACCGATCGGTTCAAATCCCAATCCGGAACCCGGACTCGGCCTCCCGCATCGAGCCAGTAGTGCCTGTTCGGCGCCGTCGGTATCAGGCCGAACGCATCGATGATCGCACGCCGGATGAGCTGGTCGGAAAAGAGCTCGGTGAGGAGCACGCCGCCGCCAACCAGAACCGCGATGACGAACCAGATGGCTGTATGGCGGATGCGACGGATAGGTTGCTCACCAAGCCACCGATGGATCGCGAGCCACGCAAAGAGAGCGAGCATGGCCGTCACGGTGCTCGCGAGCGTTACGCCCACATCCGCCGACCAGGCCGCGCTCAGCATCCCGAACATCAGCAGCGCCGCGACGGGGAGCGCTTCCGGGACCGGTTTCACGAGCGTGCGCAAGGGCACGCGCTCGGCACGGGCGAGTGCCATCACCATGACGAAAAGCACCGGCAATATGACCGCGGTCGAGCGTGCGGCGATGATGCTGGCGGCGGCGGCGATGCAAAAAAAGGTGGCGACGACGCGGTCGGAGGGCCTCACGGATGAGCGGTCCAAGCCCGTTGCGCCTTCATTTAGCGCGTGAGCCGCACGTGCTCGTGAATCTTCTTGCGCCACGTCGCCGCCCATCGCCCCACCTCATGCACACGATTGCTTGCTGCATCGGCTTTGACGGGACCTCTCAAATAAATCCCTCGCCGGACACGTGGCGTCACGGAACGCGGCTCACAAAAAAGAGAAAAACAGCAGCGCAGGAAGGCTCGCGGCCTGTTCCGCACCTTGTAGAAGAGCGCGAGACGGGAGGCAAGCCGGCCGCAGCCGGCCCGTGGGGCGCGACTGAAGTCCAGCCTCGGTCGACCGCTGACGAAAGTGCCGGGGGTCAGAGCCAGACGTGCTGCAGACCTGCCCGGTTGAGCCACGGCTGCGCGGCGATGGCGTCGCGCGCCTTGAGCGGATTGAGCCCGATGAAAAGCACGTCGACATCGGAGCCGATCCGCTCCGGTCGGATCACCGGGACACCGAAAAGCGTCGTGCCCTCCAGATGCGGATTGCGGTCCAGGAACGACACGAGGTTCACGCTTCGGCCCACCCGGCTCGAGATCCAGCTTCCGTAGAAGCCGGCCCCGTAAACGGCGGCCTTACGCCCGCGGAACCGCTCTGCCTCCGCCTCGAGCCTCTCCGCGGCTGTCTCCCACGACCGGCAGATATCCCGGGCACCGTTTGCAGCCTCCGCCGCTGGCGGTGTCGCGATCGGCATCGGACGGGCCTCCGGCGCGCGTTCGCAAACCGCGAAAAACGCGCCGGGAAACGACGTCCGGTCGATCGTCCGCAGCCGGCACCCGCCGGCCGAGAGAGCATAGGCGAGCGACGCCGCGCTGAAATGGTTGAGATGATCGGCGACCGTCATATCGCCCGGATTGGCGGCCACATCCGGCAGCGACAGCAGCAGTACGCCGTCCGGCTTGAGCAGCGCACCGAGATCGCGGACGAACCCGACCGGATCCGCAACATGCTCGATCACGAAATGGCTCATCGCCGCGTCGAAGCGACCGGCCCACGCGGCCGGCACCGTGTAGATCGCCTGCGCCTCCTTGGCCACCCAGCCGTCCCACGCGCCGGCATAGTCCGCGCTGACATCGAACACATGCGGCCGGATGTCGGGACGCGCCGCAACCATCTTGCGCAGGGTATCGGCCTTGGCGGCACCGTAGTCGAGGACGAGGGCATCCCGCGGCAGCCCCAGGAGCCCGAGCGCAATCGCGGCCTGATGATCCGTGCGGAAGATCACCGCCCCGTCCGCCTTGACGGCAAAGACCTGATCGTGCCCCTCGCCCGCAAGCGAAATCCGGTAGGTGCTGTCGTAGAAGGCGCCGATGTCCGGAATGTCGTCGCCCTGGGCGTGCCCGCATCGATCGCACACGAAAACGCGCGTCGGCACGTCGAGGAGCGTCATGATCGACGTCAGCGCCGGCGCCGGCGCGTCGTAAACCGGCACCGGAAGGTCGCCGCCGCAGACACGGCAAGCCGTCATGCCGCATCCTCGCGGCGCGCGACCAGCTCCGGCAGCACGTCGGCAAACTTCACCCCAGCCGCGAACGATCCCTTCCAGCCGATGCGGATGCCCAAGGGCTCGGCGAAATTGAAATAGCGGAACTGGATGCTCCAGCGCGGTGTCCGGGAGATGTTGTGTCCCGATTGGTGCAGCGTCAGGAAATCCATGAGGATGAGATCGCCCGGCGCACTCGACGGCGCAACGATGTCGTAGCGTTGAAGCCGCTCCTCGGCGCGATCGAGATGCAGCGCGTAGGCGCCCGTCTTGCCGGCGCCCGCATCGTCCTCGTAAACTGGAACGAGCCCTTCGGCATGCGAGCCTTCGGCGATCTGAACCGGCCCCATATCCGCCGTCACCGGCAAAAGCGGCGTCCAGAACACGATGCCGTCGACGCTGCGCAATTGCGAGGGGAACTCCTGATGCCACTGGGCCCGGAATTTCTCCTCGCCCGGGTTGTCGATGCGGATCCCGTAGCCCCCGGCAGCGATGCCCGGCACGCTACCCGGCCGCAGCATCCTGAAGACGTCGCTGTTGACCTCCTGCGTGACGAGCCGCAGGAACGCCGGGATTTGCTTCACTGCATCGTAGATCTCGCCGCCCCAGCCGCGGTTCTTCGCAATGAGCGCGGGATAGGCGATGCTCATGGCCTCGGTCGGCGTTCCCGTCGGCGCATCGACGCCATACTTCCGGCAGGCGAGCGCCACGATCTCTCGGATGCCCTCCTGGATCGGCGCGATGTCGGTGGCCGGATCGTAAAATCGAGCCAGCACGGCATAGCCCTTCGAGGCGAAGGACTGGCGTGCCGCGTCCGAGAGCCGTGCGGTCCCATGCGTCATGACGTGAGCGCCTCCTGCTGCAGGAAATCTCTCCAGGGAATCGTCGCCGGATTGAGGTGATCGCGCGCCGCCGGCCCGGTCCGCGCGATGAGATCGAGAATCGACACGTAGGGCGTGAAGGCGCCGCCGGGCTGCGGCCAGCGTGTGCGGCTGTAGGCCATGTAGGCAACGTCGATCCCAGCTTCGGCGAAGGCGGCGTGATCGAGGTACCTCGCCGCTCCGTGACCGGTGACGTAGCGGGTGCCGCCGGCCTGGCGCACGAGGTCGCGCACGCGCCGCCACGACGTGCCGTCAACGCCGAGCGCGCTCGACCGCGCGACGATACACCCGCTACCGACGCCGAGGTAGCGCGCGGGCTCCTCGATGCTGGCGATCAGAAGCTCGAGGAGCGACGTGCGCCGATAGACGGCATCGAAAATGGCGAGTGCATCGTCGAGGAAGGGGGCGCCGATGAGCGACTGGCAGAGGAGCGCCCGGTGGCTCGCCTTCCAGGCGTCGCCCGCCGCTTGCAATGCGGAGATCGTCTGGAAGCTCCCTTTTCCGGCGAGCGGGATCGTCATCCAGGAGCGCGCGGGCCCTCGCAGGACCTGGATGCGGTTCGTGAAGCTGCCCTTCGAGAACTGCGCGTCATCCAGATAGATATAGGTGTCGGCGAGCATGAGCTGCTCGAAGAACCCCGGCCACGGGAACAGCATCGGCTGCGTAATGACGACCGTCGCCATGTCACGCCTCCCTGACGATCCAGGGATCGCAACATGAAGCGATGTCCGGGCCGGGCGTCACGGGCGCGTGCAAATCAGATACCCCCCGGGCGAGCTGGCCAGCACGAGCTTGCCGTTGAGCACGGCGTCCGGCGCGAAGCGGTCCGTCTCGAGCAGGTAGGCATTGAGCGCGGCGTAGGGCTCGTCGCCCGGATGCCAGACCTTGGAGCGCCGGGTCGGCGTCTGCGAAACGTCTCCGCGGCCGAGCAGCGTGTCGGCAACGACGAGATACTGGCCCTCCGTGACCAGGGGACCATAGGCCCGAAGCTCGGCGAGCACGTGATCGCGGCTGTGGTCGCTGTCGAGAACGGCCATGACGGAGGCCCCGGCCGGGATCTCCGCGGCCACCTTCGCCAGCGTCTCCGCCGCGGTCGAAGGGCCTTCGATCAGCGTGATCCGCGACGCCAGCGGATGGCTTTCGATGGTGCTTCTGTTGTGGGCGCGGATGTCGATGTCGACGCCGATCACCTGCCCTTTGCCGATCACCTGCAGCAGCGACGCCATGAAGATCATCGAGCCGCCGCGTGCCACGCCGGTCTCGATGATGATATCCGGCTTCGTCGCCCAGATCGCCTCCTGCGTCGCCAGGATGTCGGCGGGCATCTGGATGATCGGCACGCCCATCCAGGACCATAGGTAGGAATAGTCGTACCTGTCGAGGCCGACGAGCGTGCTCAGCGCTTGCCGGAACACCTCCTCGTCCTGGCCAAGCGCGAGCGACATCCTGCGCTTGTGCGCTTCGAACTCGAGGCGGTCGTCCTTGATCGTCTGAGCGCTCATGTCGGGGTTCCTAGGCCGAACGGCTGAGACGGGCGTCACGGCGACCCTCGCCCCGCGCGATCGCGATCAGCGTCTCGGACACGCGGCGGATATCGTCCTCGCTCATGTCGTGATAGCTCGGCAGGTTGATGGCCCGCCCGGGAATGTCCCAGGCGTTCACGTTGTCGCGCCTGTCCTCGAACATCGCGAGGCTCGAGAGCGGATGGAAGAACACGCGCGCGTCGATGTCGGCGGCCGCAAAGCCCCGCTGCAACGCCTCCCGCGTGATGCCGGTCAGGGGATGGAACACCGCCGTCGGCATCCACGCGCCGTTGACGGTGCCCTCGAGCTCGCAGTTCATTTGGACGCCCGGAAGCACGCAGAGCCGGATCCGGTAGCACGCCAGGATCTCGCGCTTGCGGGCCACGAGCTCCTCGATGCGCTGAAGCT
Organism: Hyphomicrobium sp.; assembly: GCF_036833075.1. GTDB lineage: Bacteria > Pseudomonadota > Alphaproteobacteria > Rhizobiales > Hyphomicrobiaceae > Hyphomicrobium_C. Next base: position 38,221 of record NZ_DAITQL010000002.1, on the reverse strand, counting down.
GCGCACAGCCGATCGCGGCCTGGATATTCGACATCTTGTACTTGAAGCCGATCTCATCGGCCCAGAACTGTTTCGTCTGGCCGCGCGCCCGGCCGTGATTGCTGAGCGTCAGGACGCACTCGTAGAAATCCGGATCGCTGGTGACGAGCATGCCGCCTTCGCCGGTCGTGAGCGTCTTGGTCCCGTGAAACGAGAAAGTTCCGAACAGCCCCATGGAGCCCGCGCGGCGATCGCCCCACATGGAGCCGATGGCCTCCGCCGCGTCCTCGATCACCGGAACGCCGGCCCGCCGCCCGAGGGCAAGCAGCGCGTCCATCTCCGCGAGATTGCCGTAGAGATGCGTGACGATGATGGCCCGGGTGCGCGGCGTGAGGTGCCGCTCGACCGCCGCCGGATCGATGCACCAGGTTTCGTCGAGCACATCGACGAAGACAGGCGTTGCGCCGAGATGCACGATCGGCGCCACGGTCGCGACCCAGTTGGAATCGGCGAGGATCACCTCGTCTCCGGGGCCGATGCCGAGCGCGGCGAGCCCCATATGCAGCGCGCCGGTGCCGCTCGAGGTGGCGATGGCGAAGTCGCTACCGATGTAGGATCCGAACTCCCGCTCGAAACGCACGATGTAGTCATAGCAGGCCGCACCCCAGCCGTTCGCGGCCGCATCCGCGGCATAGCGCGTCTCGAGCTCGGTGATCGACGGCTTCGTATAAGGGATTCTGCCGGTCATGCCTCCACGTCCTTCGTGGCAGCCTGCAACGTACGACGAGAGCACGCCAACCGGTCCGGACCCTAGGCCGTGAAGCTGGCGCGAAGCTTGGCGGCGCCGGCCGACGGATCGCGCCCTCAGACGACGATATGCTGGGCCAGATCGTTGTCCGTGAAGATGAGATTGGGCTTATAGCCGAGAGACACGAGCTGGTCGCGGCGCGCCGGGTCGGCGATGAACACGGCCGTGTTTTCCGCCTCCTCCGCCCTGTGCGCCTTTGGCTCGTCGATGATTTCGATCTCCTGGGGAAGACCGAAATCGGACAGCATGTCTCCGATCGCGGCCCGGTCGGCGACGCCGCACAGCATCAGCCGCTTGAGGCCGGCCGTCGAGGTGAGATGCCAGGCGAGCGTCTGCAGCGCGACCATCACCGGTAGCGAGTTGCGCAGCTTGACGACCTCGGGATGCTCACCGAGCCCGCCGACGGCCATGCGCGTATAGAGCTCGTAGACCTTGACGTAGTCCTTGCGCGCCGCCCAGAAGCGGATGGCGACCGCCATCCGGTTGAGCATGAAGATCCGGCACTTTTCGTCGTAGGCGAGCCGGGCTTCCCGCGTATTCGGGATGCAGCCGCGCTTGAGGCCGAGATAGAGAAAATACTCCAGTCCGCCCCGGTACTTGTCCCAGTCGGTCATGACCTGATCGTTGCCGGCCTGCTGTCGGGTCGGAGCGATCTTGGACAGCACGACCGAGCGGTAGAAGGGCTGCTGGAGAAAGGCGACGGCCCCCTGGTCGAGAAAATGCGCGAGATAGGAGAAGGCCCAGAAGCAGAACTCGCGCGGCACCCATGCGGAGCGCAGCGCCGCCCGGCGATAGATCCCCGTCTCGGGAAAGACATGGCGCTCGAAAATGAACTGGAACATGTCCGCAAAGCTTGCCTGCGCAAACTTCCGGTCCGCATCGAGCGCGTAGAACTGGCTGACGTCCCGGTCCGCCACCTCGTCGTAGAGATACCAAGGGGCGTGACAGGCGGACACGTCGGGATTGTCGTCGAGATAGCGGATCGCCTGCTTCAGCCCCTCGGGCACCAGGAAATCGTCATCCGCATGGTAGAGGACGTAGGTGCCGACGGCCTGGTGGAAGGCGCACACCGTATTGGCCAGCGAGCCGCCATTTGTCGTCCGCCGATAGTAGTGGACAGGCAACCCCCGTTGGGCGAACTCCGCCGCGACCTCGGCCGTGTCGTCCTCCGAGGCATTGTCGGAGATCACGATCTCGTAGGGAAAGTCGAAGCGATAGTGCGTCTCGAAGCGACTCAACGCGGCCCGGAGATAGGGGGCGCGATTGTAGGTCGGAATGCAGATGCTGAGCTTGATGCCGCTCACGGGGACAGCCTCCGGCACGGTGGCTCTTGAGAGCGCCGCAACGCCCTGAAAAGATGGATGAACGCCACGCGTCATGCACCGGAGACCCACCTCGCCACAGACGGCGGGCGGTCTCGGGGCTCGGAGCCTTTATCGATCAGGGATCTTGAGCGAGGCTTGTGGCAGCCGCTATGAGGGTGCGATCCGGGAAAGCCCGTCGCCAACCGCGCACGTGCCCCGGAAAAGGCGAAGCGCACGCGAGACCCAGGCCCGGACCCATGAAACGCGCGCTCGACATTGCCCTGGCGGTTGCCCTCGTGCCGTTTGCGGTGCCGGTCGTGCTTGTCTGCATGGGCGCCATCCGGGCCACCTCACCAGGCCCAGCCCTGTTCCGCCAGGCTCGCGTCGGATCGGGCGAGGCGACGTTCACCTGCTACAAACTAAGGACGATGCGCACCGGAACGGGCGACGTGCCCAGCCACGAGGCCCCGGCGAGCTCGGTGACGCCGGTCGGAGCCTGGCTGCGGCGCCTCAAGCTCGACGAGTTGCCCCAGCTCTGGAACATCCTGCGCGGCGACATGAGCTTCGTCGGTCCGCGGCCCTGCCTGCCGTCGCAGACCCGCCTGATCGCCGCGCGCCGCGCACACGGTCTCTACGCCATCCGTCCCGGCATCACCGGCGTCTCGCAGGTGCAGGGCGTGGACATGGCGGACCCCGAACGGCTCGCGGCGCTGGACGCGACCTACCTTTCGGATCGGTCCCTTCGCGCCGATCTCCGGCTCATCGTCGCCACGGCGTTCGGCGCCGGCCGCAGGGACAGCGTCCGACAGCCCCCCGAACCTCGCGGCGAGATGTGACTTCTGAGGCCGGCTGTCCCTTTGGAAGCGGATGAATGTGCTGTCCCGCGGTGGGGAGAGGCCACCCAGGACCCTAGCTATTTCCGCCCTGCGCCCTATGTTGGGGTGATCGTGACCAAGGGACGACCGCCGTGACACATCGGCCGCGCGGCCGGCAGCGAAGCCGGAATACCTGGTCTGCCCTTCTGGCCGCCCTCCTCAGCGTGGTTGCCAGCGCGTCGACGTTCACGCTCTCGGCGAGTTTTGCCGGCGGCCTGTCGATCGCCGGCCACAGCGCCGACACCCGCACCACCAGCACGCCGGCGACGGTCCGCCCCGACAGGCTCGACGCTGCCCTGAACGTCGGCGGCCTCGACGATCCGACGGCCGCGCTCGCGGCACAGGATTACGAACCCGCGCCGTGGACGGGCGGCCTCGTATCCGCGGTGCCGGCCGCGTTCACGCTCCCGGCCGACGTTGCGCGCATGCGCGACGGCCGCACGCGCGCCCCTCCCCACGCCTGATCACGTCCAACCTCTCCATCACATAGCGATCTCGCGTCGATCCGTCCGGAGCCACGGCTTCCGGCGGCCGTCGGCTTTAGGGGACTTCGATCATGCTTCACTTCTCGCGTTTCAAGACGACTTTCATTCTGGGCCTATGCCTGCTCGGCATCCTGCTCTCGATCCCGAACGTGCTCTCGCACACGGCACTGCCGGCGTGGATCCCGCAACCCCGTGTTAATCTCGGCCTCGACCTGCAGGGCGGCTCCTACCTCCTGCTCGAGGTCGACATGAACTCCGTCATCAAGGAGCGCATCGCCAGCACCCGCGCCTCCGTCGCCGACACATTGCGCAAGGGCAAGGTGCCGTTCACCTCCATCGTCGCCGGCAAGGACAACGTCACCGTGACGGTCGCCGACGCGGCCCAGCTCGACGCTGCGCGCCAGGCCCTGCGCGACATCCTGAACGAGCGCGTCGACGGCCCGAGCCAGGCCCGCGTCTTCACCACCTCCACCGCCGGAAACACGTTGTCTCTCACCCTCGACCCGCAGGCCGTCACGGACCTTGCGAGCAAGGCCGTCGAGCAGTCGATCTCGATCGTCCGCCGCCGCATCGACGAGACCGGCGTCAACGAGCCCGTCGTCGCCCGCCAGGGTCAGAACCGCGTCATCGTCGAGCTGCCGGGCGTCTCAGACCCCGACCGCATCAAGCGCCTGCTCGGCTCCACCGCGAAAATGACCTTCCGCCTCGTCGCTCCCGAAGGCACGCCGGCCGGCCCCGACGTCGAGCTTCTGCCCATGACCGACCGCGCCGAGGGCGCAGCGAAGCTCCCCGTCCGCCGCCACATCGAGGTCGACGGCATGAACCTGACGCGCGCCTCCGCCGGAATGGATCAGCGCGCCGGCGGCTGGGTGGTGAGCTTCGCCCTCGATTCGGTCGGCACGCGCCGCTTCGCCGACGTCAGCACCAAGCACGTGGGCCAGCCCTTCGCCATCGTGCTCGACAACAAAGTGATCAGCGCGCCCGTGATCCGCGAGCCGATCGTCGGCGGCCAGGGCCAGATCAGCGGCAACTTCACCGTCGAGGAAGCCAACGACCTCGCCGTCCTGCTGCGCGCCGGCGCGCTTCCCGCACCGCTCACCATTGTCGAGGAGCGCACCATCGGCCCGAACCTCGGCGCCGATGCTATCCGCGCCGGCCTATATTCCATCATCGCCGGCTTCACGTTCGTCGTCGCCTTCATGATCGCGACCTACGGCCGCTTTGGCCTCTTCGCGGCGGCCGCGCTCCTGGTCAACCTCGCGCTCACCATCGCCGGCCTGTCGATGATGGGCGCGACGCTGACGCTCCCCGGCATGGCGGGCATTCTGCTCGCGCTCGGCATGGCGGTCGACGCCAACATCCTGATCAACGAGCGCACACGCGAGGAGCTCGGCAAGCGCAACGGCGTCATCGCCTCCATCGAGACCGGGTTCCGCCGCGCCTATACGACCATCATGGACGCCAACCTCACGACGCTGATCAAGATGCTGATCCTGTTCGTCGTCGGCGTCGGCGCCATCCGCGGTTTCGCCGTCACCATCAGCCTCGGCATTATCGTCTCGATGTTCACCGCCATCGTGCTCGTGCGCCTCCTGACCGCCTGGTGGCTGAAACGCACGCGCCCCAAGACGCTGACCATCGGCACGAAGCTGCGCTTCTTCCCGGACCACACCGCGATCCCCTTCATGCGCGCGCGCTACTCGGGACTGGTCGTATCCGCCCTGATCAGTCTCGCTTCCCTCGGGCTCGCCTTCCATCCGGGCCTCAAGATGGGCATCGACTTCGCGGGCGGCGTGGTGATCGAAGCCAAGACCCCGACCTCCGCCGACGCCCCCGCGTTGCAGAGCGCCCTCATGAACGCGGGCCTCGGTCCCGTCCAGGTTCAGCGCTTCGGCGCCGACACCGACGTGCTGCTGCGCTTCGAGCATCCGCACGGCACGCCCGAGGAGCAGCAGGCGGCCATCGCCAACGCCCGTCAGGAGGTCGAGAAGGCGGCGCCGGGCGCGGAGATCCGCCGCGTCGAGGTGGTCGGCCCGTCGGTCGGTGCGGAACTGCTGAGCGACGGCCTCTGGGCCCTCGGCCTCGCCGCCGTCGCCATGTTCGCCTACATCACCTTCCGCTTCGAATGGCCGTTCGCGGTCGGCGCCATCGTCACCATGTTCCTCGACCTGACCAAGACCGTGGGCTTCCTGGCCTTGACCGGCTTCGAGTTCAACCTGACGTCGATCGCCGCCATCCTGACCATCATGGGCTTCTCGATCAACGACAAGGTGGTGGTCTACGACCGCGTCCGCGAGAACCTCGTGCGCTCGAAACGCGAGCCGCTGCGCCAGGTCATCGACCGCAGCATCAACGAGACGCTGTCGCGCACCATCGGCACCTCGGTGGCGCTTTTCCTGGCCATCGCGCCCCTGGCGCTCTTCGGCGGACCGGCCCTGCGCGAGTTTGCGCTCACGCTGCTCTTCGGCCTCGTGCTCGCGACCAGTTCGTCGATCTTCATCGCCGCGCCGATCCTCCTCAACATCGGCGAGCATTACCTGCGCCGCGGTGGCCCGGCACCGGCAGCGGCCGGGACCGCTCCCGCATCGCTGAAAAAAGCCTGACCGCGAGGCTTCGAAACACGCCAACGACGCACGCGGAGCCTCGTCGCTCCGCGTGCTTTTTTTGCCGGTCCCGGCAAATGCGGAAGGCCGCCGCTTCGCCCGCCGCCGGTCGCCCCTCGCCGGGGAACCCGCAAGGCCGCTCCGGCGTTTTTTGTTCTTGCCGCTGTCGGCGGGAGATGGTTGACCTTCGTGTTAACCTCGGCACGAGCGAGAGGCATCCATGGCAAGATGGGCTGCAGCGCTGAAGGGCGCGCTGCCCGGCCGCTCGGGCAAGCACGCGAGCCGGTCCCGCGCCGAAGCGGACGACCGTCACGCGAGCGGGCGCGGGGACGGGCCGGAGCCTGCTGACGGCGATCCCGACGTGTACGCGCCGGTCGTCTGGCTCCTCGGCAAGGTCCAGAGCGGCAAGACCTCCATCATCCGCGCGATCACCGAACAGAGCGACGCCGAGATCGGCGACGGCTTTCGCCCCTGCACGCGCACCTCGCGCCTCTACGCATTCCCGGACGACAGGCCGGCTCTGCGCTTCCTCGATACGCGCGGCCTTGGCGAAACCGACTACGATCCGGCCGAGGATCTCGCCCTCGCCGAGCGCGCCGCACACGTGATCCTCGCAACCGTACGCGCTATGGACGCCGACCAGAGCGCCGTGCTCGAAGCCCTGCGTCAAGTGCGGACGCGCCACCCGGACTGGCCGGTCGTCGTCGCCCAGACCAGCCTCCACGAGGCATATGCGCCAGGCGCGGGACACATCCTCCCCTATCCGTTCGAGCCCAACGCGCCGCCCGACGTCATCGCCCGCATCCCCGTCGATCTGATGCGGGCGCTCGCCCACCAGAGATTGCTCTTCGACAAGCTGCCCGGACGGGGCGCCCTTCTCTTCGTTCCGGTCGATCTCACGAAACCCGACGACGGACTGCCGCCGGCCGACTACGGGCTCGACGCGCTGACGGAAGCGCTCGCGACCGTGGCGCCTGCCGGCATGCTGGCGGCCCTGGGATCGATGCCGGGCTTCAGGGTCGATCCGAAAGCCCGCTCCGCGAACCCGATCGTGATGAAGCACGCCATGGCCGCGGCCGGCAGCGACCTGGTGCCGGTGCCGGTTGCCGGCGCCATCGCCGCCTCGACCGTCCAGGCCCGCATGCTGCGCGAGCTCGGGCGGCTCTACGGTATCGCATGGGACCGGCGCGCCTACGCCGAGCTGGCCGCCGCCATCGGCGCCGGCACGGTCGCCAAGGTCGCGGCCGGCGTGGGGTTGCGCCAGATCGCCAAGCTGCTGCCGGTCTACGGCCAGACGGCTGGCACGGCCGCGTCCGCCGCCGCAAGCTTCGCCGTCACCTACGCCCTCGGCAAGGCGGCGGTATATTACCTGCACGGCCGCCGCCTCGGCATGAGCGACCGCAGCGGCATCGCCGAAGCCTACCAGCAGGCCCTGCGGGACGCCTTCCGCATGGCGCGGGAGCGCAAGGCCGCCGGCGAGCCGCCGGGAGCCAAGCCATGAGCGAGAAAGCCGCCGTTCCCGCGCACACACGGCGCACGGCCTCCCTCATCCTCCTCGCCTTCGGCTTGCTCATCCCCACCCTGTCGCTCGTTCTCCTCGGCAGCGTGTGGCTGTGGCAAAACGGCTATCTGCTCCACTGGACGGCGTTTGCGCTCGCGAGCGTCGCGATCGTCTACGTCGCCCAGCGCCGCCTTCTCCCCGAGCGTGTCCCGGAGTCCGCCGAGGAGGATCTCCCAAAGAGCACCGACGAGGAGGCATTGCAGCACGGCTGGTCGCCGCTCGAGGAGCAGGCATGGGCGGACGTCCTGGCCCTTGCCCGCGCCACCGATCCGGGACGCATCTCGAGCCCCGAGGCTCTTCTGACGCTCGGCCAGGAGACGATCGCCACCGTCGCCAGGTGCGTCCACGCCAGCCGCCGCGATCCGGTCTGGCAGTTCACGACGCCCGAGGCGCTCGCGATCGTCGAGCGCGTCAGCCGCCGCCTCCGCCTGTTCGTCCTGGAGAACGTCCCGTTCGGCGACCGCCTGACGCTGGCGCAGGCGCTGGCGCTTTACCGCTGGCGCAGCGCGCTCGACTGGGCCGAGCGGGCCTACGACGTCTGGCGCGTGGTCCGCCTCATCAACCCCGCGACGGCCGCCGCCAGCGAGGCGCGCGAGCAGTTATCGAAGGCCATGATGCAATGGGGACGCGATGCCGTCGCCCGCCAGCTTACGGACGCTTACATCGAGGAGATCGGACGCGCGGCCATCGATCTCTACGGCGGCAGGCTGCGCGTCTCGTCGCGGGCGCTCACGGATTACGTCTCGGACGAATCCGCCGCCGACCGAGCGGCCCTGAGCGAACTTCGCGCCGAGCCGCTGCGCATTCTCATCGCCGGCCAGACCGGCGTCGGCAAATCGGCCCTCGTCAATGCCCTCGCCAAGGAGGCCAACGCCGCGACGGACGCGCTCCCCGCGACCTCGGCGTTCACGCCCTACCTCATCGAGCGCGAAGGAATCCCCGCCGCGCTCGTCATCGACAGCCCGGGGCTCGGCGGCACCGGCAAGGATCTCGCCGCGTTGATGGAGCGGGCCGCCGACAGCGACCTCGTGCTGTGGGTCGTGGCCGCCCACCGCGCCGACCGCGACGCGGACCGCAAGGCTCTCGACGCGCTCCGCGCCCACTTCGCCGCGCGCTTGAACCGGCGCCGCCCACCGCTCGTCCTCGTCGCGACCCATGTCGACCGCTTGCGGCCGTTCGGCGAATGGGATCCCCCCTACGACAGCGACGGAGGCGACAGCCGCGAGAAAGCGCAGGCCATCCGCGCCGCCGTCGCCGCCGCCGCCGGGGATCTCGGCTTTGCCGCCTCCGAAGCCGTCCCCGTCAGCCTCGCCGAGGGCCGGGATCCCTACAACATCGAGCGCCTCTGGCAGCGCATCGCCACCGCCCTCCCCGAGGCGAGGCGCGCGCAGCTTCTGCGCAGCCTTCACGACCTCAAGGATCGCTGGAGCTGGAAATCCGTCTGGTCGCAGGCCGTCGGCGCCGGACGCTCCGTCGCCGGTGCCCTGCGCAAAGGGGCCACGCGAGACGCTCCCGAAAAGTGAACGAGCCGCGCCGGGATCGCCCCGGTTGGCTGATGCTCCGCCGTGAAACCAAAGGCGCGGGATCGGCGTTTAGCGCCTGATCGCAACGCCACCTCATCTCAAAAAGGAGCTTCGTTTCCGATGGCACAGTCAGCATCGAGCACCAATACGCGCAACGCTGCCAACGAGCTTGCCGACAAGGCGGCCAACCTCGCAGAGCGCACCGGCGAACAGTTCGAGCGTGTTGCCGAGCAGGGCCGGGTGGCGACGGAGCAGATTCAGGTCGTGGCGGATAACTTCAAGTCCGCCGTCGACAAATCGGTGAAGGAGCAGCCGTTGACGACGCTCGCCGTCGCGGCCGGACTGGGCTTTGTAATCGGCGCGCTGTGGAAGTCCTGAGTCCTGCAAAGAGAGCGTCCGGCCGGGACTTCCGGGCCGCAGCGGAGAACGATTGATGTTCCAAGGTCTCTTGAAGCGCGCCGAGCGCTCGATCGATTCCGCCGTCACGAAGGTCGTCGACCGGGCGCTGATGGCTGCACCCCTCGTCGTGGCGGGCGGCTTCGCCACCGCGGCGCTCACCGTATGGCTCGTGGAGCACTACGGCCACGTCACGGCCTACGCCCTCATGGCCAGCGCGTTTGCGCTGATCGGCCTGATAACGATGGCGGTTCTCGGAGTGGGCAGCGCCGCGAAGGCCTCGTCCGAAAGTGCCGCGCCCGAACCGGAGCAGGCCCGAGGCGCATCGGACGACGCCGATGCGGCGTCCGACATGGACCTCACCGCCCTCCTCACGCCCGAGGTGAGGGCGATCCTGGCCTCTATCGCTCCGGCCGCCGTGCCCGGCATCGCGCGGGGCGTGACCAGGAACCTTCCTCTCATCCTGCTCTTGGCGGTCGTCGGATTTGTGATCTCGCGCTTTACCCAGACGTCATCAGAGCCCCAGACCTCATCGGAAGGGGGGAGCCCGTCCGAGCGAACCCCAGCGTCGCCCACCGGCGTGCAACGCGAGGCGCCGGACGTGGACGCCCCGGCCCCGGCGGCCGCCGCCTGACACGGGGGAGAGCGGGCAGACGCACCGCGAGATCGTCTCCGCCACGCGCCGACGATCGCGCGCAAAGCTTACAGGAAATGTAAGGCGGCCGACATGCGAGGGTAAGCTTACTTGCCTAGTCTGGGCCTGGGCAGTCCCTGAGAGTGAGCGTCCTCTGGACGCTCACAGCCAGCTCCTGAACAATTGGTCCCCCTCGCGGACTGCCTTATCGATACCCGAGCCTTGCCGGGTATCCGGAGCCCGAATGCCTTGCGCGTTCGGGCTCTTTCGGTTCTTGGGCCTCGGTTTCTCGGCCGGCCGCGATTGGTGCTATAGACCATGAACACTTCAGGCCCTATCAGCCTGAAGTGTGAATCATCGGTCTCATCAAAGAGAGAGAGCGTGATCCCGATTCAATCCGAAATGATCACGCTCTAGAGCCGGGATCAGGGCGGAACGGGCCTCAAAGGAGCCTCATGATGCGGCTGCTTCTCGTCGAGGACGATAAGGAGACGGCGCGGTATATCTCGAAGGGGCTCGTGCAGGCCGGGCACACCATCGATGTGGTCTCCGACGGGAAAGACGGGCTGTCTCTCGCCATCCGCGAGAGCTACGACATCGTGATCCTCGACCGCATGCTGCCCGGCATGGACGGCCTGTCGCTCGCGCGCACGCTGAGAACCGCCGGCAGCCGCGTCTCGATCCTCTTCCTGACCTCTCTCGGCGGCGTCAACGATCGCGTGCAGGGCCTCGACGTCGGCGGCGACGACTACCTCGTGAAGCCGTTCGCCTTCGCCGAGCTCTTGGCGCGCGTCAACGCGCTCGGCCGGCGCGCGCCCATGCGCTCGGAGGGCGACATCCTGCGCGCGGGCGACCTCGAGCTCGACGTGGCGAGCCGTAGGGTCACGCGCGGACACGATCGCATCGACCTTCAGCCGAAAGAGCTGGTGCTCCTCGAGACTCTGATGCGCAACAAGGGCCGGGTCGTGACCCGCACCATGCTGCTCGAGCGCGTATGGGGCTTCCACTTCGATCCGCGCACCAGCGTCGTCGAAACGCACATCTCGCGTCTGCGCGCCAAGATCGACCGTCCGTTTGCGAGGCCGCTGATCCACACCATTCGCGGCAGCGGCTACTCCATCAATGACAATCCGTGACCTGTTCCGGCGCACGCAGGTTCGCTCTGCCGCCGCCTTCACCCTCATCATCACGGTCGCCGTCTCGGTGATCTTCGCCATCCTCATCGTTCGTCTGGCGGCGGGCATCGAGGAGGGCTTGCACGCCCGCATCTTGAACACCCGCGACGCGCTGCTCGCCATCGACCGGCGCTACGGATTCGACGAATTGGTGAGCGTCGTGGCGGACGAGGTCGAATCCGTCCGCGAGACGGACAGCATTTTCGCCGTCGTCGATTCCAATAACGCGTTCGTCGCCGGCAATATCCGCACCGAGCAGCCCTTCGAGGGCTGGCGCGTGCTCTCGCGCAGCAGCCTGCCCGACATCGCCGTCGGCGGAACCGGCCCGGACCGCTTCTTTGCCGTCTGGGCGCCGGTTTCGAAAGGCATGCTCCTGATCGGCCGGTCCGATCGCGAGGTGCAGCAGGCGCGCAGCATCCTCATGCGCAGCCTCGGCTGGGGCTTGCTGGCGACCGCCATCCTGGGCGTCGGGTCCGGAATCTACCTCGCGCGCGGCGCGCAGAGGCGGATCGACGACATCGCCGCCACGCTGTCCGCCGTCTCCTCCGGCGAGCTGAACCGCCGGGTGCCGGTCAAAATCCCCCATCACGACCTCGACGAGGTCGCCGAGCGCATCAATGCGATGCTGACCCAGCTCGAGCGCCTTGTGCAGAATGCCAACCAGTCTTCGACCGACATCGCCCACGATCTGAAGCGCCCGATGACACGCCTTCGCCAGCAGTTGGAGAGCGCGAGCGAGATCGAAGGCGAGAGCCCGGCCGTGAAGCAGGTGCTCGAGAACGCCATCGCCGAGGCCGACAGCATCGTCTCCACGTTCGAGGCGCTTTTGAATATCGGCCAGCTCGAAGCGGGCGACCGCCGGGCGCGCTTCGTGGATCTCGATCTTTCACGGGTGCTGGCAGACGCCGTCGAAGCCTACAATCCGGTGATCGAGGACTCGGGCTTCCGCCTCGTCTGCGCGCCCGCCCGTGAGCCGGGACCGTTCGTGCGCGGCGACCACGAGCTTCTCGTGCAACTGATCGCCAATCTGATCGAGAACGTCCTCCAGCATTGCCCGGCCGGAACCACCATCGAGCTTGCGGTGCGACAGACCCCGCGCGGTCCGGTGCTGAGCGTGGCCGACAACGGCCCGGGGATCCCCGAGAGTGAGCGCGAGAACGTGTTCCGCAGGTTCTATCGGCTGGAACGCGAGCGCACGAGCCCCGGACACGGCCTCGGCCTGAGTCTCGTGCGCGCCATCGCCGATCTCCATGGCGCGGCCGTCACGCTGGCGGCAAACGACCCCGGGCTTAAAGTCCGGATCGCCTTTCCATCGCGCGCCTGAGGCGGCCGCGAAAGCGCCACGGACTTTACGGGATTTGTAACGCCACCTCCAGGCCAGCGTAATGCCGCCCCGACATAGTCGCGCAGGGTCCCGAGAGGTCCCGAATGGGCGCATCGGACGCCCAGGCTTGCGCAATCCATGCACATGAGAGGACGGAGACGCAGATGACAAAAGTGAAGCTCCTGTCGACCACACTGGCGACTCTGCTGGCTTTCGGCCTTGGGGGCGCCCCCGCGTTCGCCCAGGACGAGCCGGCCGCCACCACCGAGGCACCGGCGGCCGACGCACCGGCCGATCCGGCGAGCGAAGCGTCGAGCGACGCGGCGCCCGCGGATGCGGCACCGGCTGGCGAAGAGGCTCCCGCCGAGCAATAATCCAGCGGCAGGGGCGGGCGTAGACCCGCCCCTGCCGGCCGCCGCGTGGCAGGGTCGCGCAAGGCCGGTCGCCCGCCCCGATGACGCGACGCGCATGAAAGACATCGACGAGGTGTTGGCACGACTTTCGAAATCCGCCTTCCGCCGCCGGTTCGAGTTGCGGAAATCGGACCGGGCCTACCTTGTACGTAAGGGTTTGCCGGCCGTGCTCGCCCATGCACGGGGCTTCATCGGCACGCGCCTTGCCGCGGCAAACCCGGTGAACGACGGCCGACAGACGCCGTTCCGCGGCCACCCCGTTTTCGTCGCCCAGCACGCGACGGCCACCTGCTGCCGCGGATGCCTCGAGAAATGGCACGCGATCCCGCGCGGCCGCCCGCTGCAGGCGTCGGAGCAGGACTACATTCTCGCCGTCCTCGAGCGCTGGCTCCAAAGTGCAGCGGGCGAAATGCCTCCACCCGACGAGCCGCTCCTCATCTGATGCCGATTTTCTGCCGGAATTGCCGACAATAAGTGCAGAAAAGCAACACTGCAGGCGGGCAGATCCCCCTTACGGATAAGCCCGTGCTTGCATGCGACAACCGCCGATAGCACCTTGTCGCACATCCGCGTTGCGCGTCGCAGCAGCCTGAACCAGAAGGGGGGCCTTCCCGCATGACGACCGAGCGTTCCACGAGCCGGAGCCTGCGCAAGGACACATGGCGCTTGGCGGTTCTGTCCGCAGTGGCGATGAGCGTTGCCGCTCTCGCCCCGTCGCGGGCGTGGGCGCAGGATATGTTCTCGTTTTTCTGGGACGGCGGATCGCGTTCGGTGATCCCCTTCAGCCCGCAGTACGCCCCGCGCCAGATCATCGTCTCGTTCGGCGACCGCAAGCTCTACTGGATCCACAAGAAGGGCCAGGCGATCAGCTATCCGATCGCGGTGCCGAGGGAGCAAAGCCGCTGGTCGGGCGTCACCAACGTCTCCGACAAGCGCGTCAACCCGGCCTGGACGCCGACCCCCACCATGCTGCGCGAGAACCCGCGCCTCCCAAGCTGGGTCCCGGGCGGCCATCCCATGAACCCGCTTGGCGTGCGCGCGCTCTACCTCGGCTCCTCGACCTACCGCATCCATGGAACGGACGCGCCCTGGACCATCGGCACCGCCGCCTCCAAGGGCTGTATCCGCATGTACAACGAGGACGTCCTGGATCTCTATCCGCGCGTTCCGCTCGGCACGAAAGTGACGGTGACCTGGCAGCGCTTCAGCTAGGTCCTGATCGTTTCGGACCCTGTCCGTCCGAAGCATCGCGATCTCGTCAAAAGCGTGGAGCGGGTGCCGTTCGGCTGAAAGCAAACGTGCCCCAAACCCGGTTGGAGACGCCGGAAAAACGAGACGTTTGGCCCGTACCGAGTTGTAGGTCGCCACAAACCTCAAGCCTCGCTCAAGGCAAATCGTGGAAGCTTGGTTGTCCGGCTTCCTGCGTGAGGCAAAGCGTTCGAGTTGCATTGCGCACTTCCGGAAGTTGCGATTTCGAGCGGCCCCGCGCGGGCTTTGGCAGACACGTCTCCAACGATGGCATCTTGAACGACCGATGACCCAGGCGTACGCCGAGAGACGATCGAGCCGGGGCGACGACGCCGAGCAGGCCGAGCTGACGGGCCCCAAGAAAGTGGCGGCACTGCTGCTTTCGATGGACAAGAGGGTTGCCGCCCGCATCCTGAAGCACTTCGACGAAGACGACATCAAGCTCATCGCGCAGACGGCGACCGACCTTGGCGCGGTGACCAAGGAGACGCTCGATGCGCTCGTCGAGGAGTTCGCCCAGCATCTGCGCAGCGGCGGCGATCTGATCGCCACCGCCCATGAGGTCGAGGCGCTTCTCTCCGGCGTCGTCCCGCCCGAGCAGATCGCCGAGATCATGACTCAGGTGCGCTCGAAGTCGCTGCAGTCGATCTGGATCAAGCTCGGCGAGGTTCCGGAGCTGAGCACGGCGCAATACCTCGCGAAGGAGCATCCGCAGGTCTCCGCGCTCGTCCTGTCGCGCACGCCACCTGTCTACACGGCCGCCGCCCTCAAGATGCTGCCCGCTCCCCTCCGCAACGAGATCATGCGCCGCATGCTCGCGCTCAAGATCGTGCTCGAGAAGCCGATTCAGATCCTGGAAGGCGCCGTAAAGGAGGAGCTGCTCTACAAGAGCGCCAAGAACGCCGGCCCCACCATTCACGCCCGGCTTGCCGACATCATCAACAAGATGGAGCGCAAGCAGATGGACGAGATCCTGACCGACCTCGAGCAGCATCGCCCCAAGGAAGCGGAGCTCGTCCGCAGCCTGCTGTTCACCTTCGACGACCTCTCCAAGCTGTCGCAGCCGGCCCTCGTCACGCTGTTCGACGGCATCCCCGCCGACCGCACGATCACGGCGCTGTTCGGCGCCGAGCCGCGGATGATCGACATGATCCTCGAGGCGACGCCCACGAGAGCCCGGCGCATGATCGAGCAGGAGCTCACCACCGGCAAGAGGGCCACCGCGCGCGAGGTCCAGAAGGCGCGCCGCGCCATCGCCGACGCGGCGATGGAAATGATCGAGAAGGGCATCATTGAGATCGGCAATCCGGACGAGGACGAGGAATGATGCGGGAAGAGCATGTCGAAATCCGCGAATCCGGCGGCCAGCCCGCGACCGAAAAGCTTCTCGAGCCGCCGAAGCTCGAGGTCGAGCGCCTGCACGTACTCAAGGGCGTGCTCGAGCGCCTGGTGACCACGCTGGCCGAGCGTTTCCGCGACTATTGCAACGTCCCGTCGTCGTTTTTCGTCAACCAGATGGAAAGCGGCAACGCATGGGACGTCCTCGAATCCTACGAGGACAGCATCGCCGGCATCTACTATTCCCGTCAGTGGGACTCCAAGATCGTGATCGGCCTCGACCGCCGCTTCATCTTCTCGCTGATCGACGCCGCGTTCGGCGGTGACGGCAGCATGCCGCCCTTCGAGTCCGACCGCCCGTTCACCTCGCTCGAGGCGCGTCTCGCGCGCAGCGTCTTCGGCATCATCATTCCGGAGCTGGAGGACCTCCTCACCCCGATCACGCCGGTGACCTTCGAGCTCGAGAAGCTGGAAACGAAACTCGACTTCCAGATTCTCGGCCAGACCGACATTCCCGTCATCGCCGTGCAGGTTCTGTTTCAGATCCTCGACAACGGCGGGCGCATGTTCATGATCATCCCGCAGGCCGCGCTGCACCCCATCCGCAAGCTCCTCGAGCGGACGCGCGCCCTCGACGGAACGACCGTTGATCCCGAGTGGCAGAAGAAGATGCAGGACGGCCTGGCCTCCTCGGACATGCTGCTCAAGGGCGTCCTCGAAGGCCCCGAGATGACGTTGGACCAGATCGCCGCGCTCGAGCCGGGGCAGATCCTCCGCCTCAACGTCGATACCAAGAGCCTGATCCCGCTCGAATGCCAGAACGAGCGCATCTTCATGTGCCGCTTGGCACAGTCGAAGAGCCAGTTCGCCCTCGTCATCGAAAATCCGGTCGATCGCGAGAAAGAGCTCGTCGCCGATCTGATCTCGGGCTCCCAGGCCCGCTGAGCCGCAAGACCTCTTCGAACGACTTGCCTCTGCATCGCACGCCCGCGTCTTCCCCGGGACACGCGCTGCGTCGACCCGGCGACGGGCCTGACGGAGCAGCGGTGCCTGCGATGCCCCCGCCCCCCGGACCTATCCTTCTGCTCGTAACAGATTTTTAGGTATCACCGTGGAGTATCGTCGAATAAGCGGATCAAAACTCCAGCGCGGGCGGCGAAGAGATGGACATTGCTGATACGGGGACTGGGCCTCACGAGGCCGGTGCTGGCGAGACGCTGGAACGGCGCGCGGCGAGCCTCGTCAATCCCGCATCTGGAATTGCGAACGACTACCTCAATCATTTCAACGAGGTTCTCCTCCTGATCGAGAACCTGCCGACCCTGCTTCCGGAGATGCTCGACGAGCTGCTTGAGTGGAGGCCCGTGACCTACCGGGAATATTTCGCCAAATCGCAGCTCCCGGGCAGCTCGGACGCCCTCGAGATCTACGAAGGGCTCGACGAAGGCTTCCGCCGCGACTTCGAGTGCATCATCGACGGCGTCAACGCGATGGCCACGGCGTCGATCGACGTCATCCGCGCCCATCGCGGGCCCGACGGCGAGGTCGACCCCGCGCGCGTGTCCGACTTCTGCGAGAACGCCTCGTGCGCCATCCGCAGCGCCCTCAACCGCGCCTCCGATCTCGTCAACAACGGAAGAGACAAGCCCGTCGAAACGCCTCAAGGCATGGCGGATCGACTGATTCCATGCGTCGCGTAAAAACCAACAAGATATCGCTGGACGCCAAGGGGCACTTCCAATGGATGAGCTGCTGAAAGACTTTCTGACCGAAACGACGGAGCATATCGAAGGCGCGGAGACCCAGCTCGTCCATTTCGAGCGCAACCCCTCCGACGCGTCGCTGATCACCAGCATTTTCCGCCTCGTCCACACGATCAAGGGCACGTCGAGCTTCCTCGGCCTCGAGCGCCTGGAGCGTGTCGGCCATGCTGCCGAGTCCGTCATGGGCATGCTGCGCGACGGCGTTCCCCCGACGCAGCATTCCGTCACCCTCATTCTCGCTGCCATCGATCGCATCAAGACGATCATCGAGGAGATCGGCATTCACGGCGCCGAGCCTCCTGGCGACGACAGCGCGATCATCGACTCACTCGAAGCCTATTACGCCGCCGGCACCGCTACAGCCTCCGCACCGGCCGCAGATGCTGAGCCGCCCGCACCCGCCGCTGAGAGCGAGAGCACGCCTGCGCCGGCGCCCGAGCCGTCCGCTCCCATCGCAGCCGCATCCCCCGAGCCCGAGCCTGCCCCCGTCAAGGACGCCGCCAGGGCGGCCGATCCCGGTGCCCAGTCGCAGGAGAAGGCCAAGGGCGGCTCCACGGCCAACCAGGAATCCATCCGCGTCTCGGTCGATACCATCGAGCGCATGATGCAGCTCGTCTCCGAGCTCGTCCTCTCGCGCAATCAGCTTCTCGAGCTGGCGCGCCACCGCGAGGACGATGCGATCAAGACGCCGCTTCAGCATCTTTCGACGCTCACCAGCGACCTGCAGGACGCCGTCATGCGCGCCCGCATGCAGCCCGTGGGCCGTCTCTACGCGAACCTTCCCCGTCTCGTCCGCGAGCTGTCGACCAGCCTCGGCAAGAGCATCGACCTCGTCACCGAGGGCGCCGATACCGAGCTCGACCGCCAGCTGATCGAGGTCATCCGCGATCCGCTGACTCACTTGATCCGCAACTGCGCCGACCACGGCATCGAGCGCCCTGAGGAGCGACTGGCAGCCGGCAAGCCCGAGCGCGGCGAGATCCGCGTCTCCGCCGCCCACGAGGCCGGCCAGATCACCATCGACATCGCCGACGACGGCAAGGGTCTCGACACCGAGCGCATCAAGAAGAAGATCGTCTCGCAGGGCCTCGCCACGGAGCAGGAGCTCCGCGCGATGAGCAACGAGGAGATCTACCGCTACATCTTCGAGCCCGGCTTCTCGACCGCCCAGGTCGTCTCCAACGTCTCGGGCCGCGGCGTCGGCATGGATGTCGTGCGCTCGAACATCGAGGCCATCGGCGGCTCCGTCTCCCTGTCCTCCGTGGAGGGCAAAGGCAGCCGCTTCTCGCTCCGCATTCCGCTGACGCTCGCCATCGCGCCGGCCCTGATCATCGAGGTGGCCGGCCAGCGCTTCGCCCTGCCGCAGACCTCGGTCGTCGAGGCCGTGAGCCTCGGGGCCAACTACAAGGAGCTCATACAGAACGTCCAGAACGCGCTCGTTCTCAAGCTGCGCGAGGAGGTCATTCCCGCGGTCGAGCTGCGCAACGTGGTCGGTCTCGGCGCCGAGGCCGGCGAGCCGAGCGAGAAGCTCGCCGTCGTCATGCGGGTGGGCACGGATTCGTTCTGCATCATCGTCGACGGCGTAGCCGATATTCAGGAGATCGTCGTCAAGCCGCTTTCGGCTTCCCTGGCGCACCTCAAGGTCTTCAGCGGCCACACCATCCTCGGCGACGGCTCGGTCGTCCTCATTCTGGATCCTTCGGGCCTCGCCTCGAACCTCGGCATCGAGAAGTCGACCGAGAAGAAGCGCGAGACGGCCCGCGACCAGAACGCCCTCGAGCGCCGCCGCCTCGTCATGTTCAAGGCGGGCTCAGGCGCGGCGAAGGTTCTGCCGCTCTCCCTCGTCTCCCGCATCGAGATGGTCGAGACCAGCCGCATCGAAAGCTCGGACGGCCGCCTGATGGTGCTACTCCAGGATCGTCTGATGCCGATCGTGCCGATCTCCTCCGAGATGGATATGTCGCAGCCGGCCTATCCCGTGCTGGTGGTCGCCGCCGACGGCCGCGCCATCGGTCTCGTGGCCGACGAGATCGTCGACATCATCGAGGAGAAGCTCGAGATCCAGCTCGCGAGCTCCAACTCCGCGCTCGTGGGGTCGGCCGAGATTCGCGGCGAGGCCGTCGAGCTGATCGACGTTTCGCACTTCATCCGCCTGGCCGAGGCCGAAAAGAGGATCATGACGCCCCAGCGCGTCCTCTTCGCGGCCGACGATCAACTGGTGCGCGACATGCTCTGCCCCGCGCTCTCCGCCGCCGGCTTCAGCCTGGTCGCCACCGCCATCCCGTCCGACACGGGCGAGTTCCTCGCCCAGATGGCATCGTACGATGCGGTCATCCTCGACGCGGACGCATCGAGCCTCGCATCGCCCGCCATGCTCCGCGCCTTGAAGGACAGGAAGGATGCCGCCCGCACGCCGGCCATCGGCATCAGCCGGAACCCCACGCCGCGCGCCACGCGCATTGCAACCGACAACGGCATGGTCGCCCTCCTCAGCAAGCACGATCGCGACACGCTGATCGAGACCCTGGCCTACGCCCTCGACGCCGCGGCAGACGCCAAGGCCGCAAGCATGGAGCTCGCAGCATGAGCGCCGCCGCCGCCCTTCCCTCGACCTCGGACGTCCCGACCGCCGGAGAGGAAAGCTATTTCACGGTGTTCGCCGGAGGCGAGGCGTTCGGCCTCTCCGTCCTGCACACGCAAACGATCTTCCGCATCACCAACGTGACGCCGATCCCGCTCGGCCCGGCCGACATCGTGGGGCTGGTCAACCTGCGCGGCAAGATCGTGACCGCCGTCAGCCTGCGCCGCCGTCTGCGCATTCCCCAGGATGACGTCCAGAACTCGCTTGCGATCGGCATCGAGCACAAGGGCGAGAACTTCGCGCTCATCGTCGACGAGGTCGGTGACGTCATGACGCTCGACGGCTCCATGAGGGTGCAGATCCCCGCGCACTTCGACCCCGCGCGGTCCCGCTTCATGTCGGGGCTCTACAAAGTGGGAAATCTTCTCGTCCCGGCCCTCAATATCGGGACGCTCTTCGATTTTACGGCTTAGGCGACCGCCGCTCGCGACTTCCTTGAAGCGACGGGCGTCGGGATATGATGTGACGCGTATAGGTGAGTGACATGAAGAAAGCGCTCGTGGTGGACGATTCCGGCTTCATCCGGAAGATTGCGAGACAGATCCTCGAGAACATGGGTTTCGAGGTTGCGGAAGGCAAAGACGGCGCCCACGCGCTCGAGCAGTGCGAGACCTCGCTGCCGGACCTCGTTCTTCTGGACTGGAACATGCCCGTCATGAGCGGGCTCGAGTTCCTGACCAAGCTCCGCAAGATGCCGGGCGGCGATGGCCCGCAGGTCGTCTTCTGCACGACGGAGAACACGCGCGACAAGATCCTGACCGCGCTCGAGGCCGGCGCCACCGAATACATCATGAAGCCGTTTGATCAGGAGATCATCCGCACGAAGCTCGAGCAGATCGGAATGGTCTGAGATCGCGGCGACCTGCGGCGCTCGCCGCTGCCCTCGCTCCGCAATCGGCTCCCCATCAAGAAGTTGCAAGGTATCATGTCCCAAGCGTTCGACGCCCTTTGCGAGTATCTGCGGCGCAACTCCGGCCTCGTGATGGAGCAAAGCAAGAAATACCTCGTTGACAGCCGCGTCATGCCGATCGTTCGGCGCGAGAAGCTCTCAAGCCTCGACGAGCTCGTGGCCTTGCTGATGAAGGGCCAGTCCCCGAAGCTCGCAAAGGACGTCATCGAGGCGATGACGATCAACGAGACCTACTTTTTCCGCGACAAGTCTCCCTTCGACCAGTTCCGCTCCTTTATGCTCCCGGCCCTCCTGGCCGCGCGCCAGAACGACAAGCGGCTACGCATCTGGTCGGCGGCCGCATCGACCGGCCAGGAAGCCTACTCGCTAGCCATGATCCTCGACGAGTTTGCCTTCCGCACGCCAGGCTGGAAGATCGAGATCATCGCCACCGACCTCTCGGAGCAGGTGCTGGAGAAGGCGCGCAAGGGCGTCTATTCGCAGTTCGAGGTTCAGCGTGGCCTGCCCACTCCGATGCTGTTGCGGCACTTCAACCAGATCGGTGAAAGCTGGCAGCTCTCCGACCACATCCGCTCCAAGGTGACGTTCCGCCCGCTCAACCTGCTGTCGGATTTCAGAACGCTCGGCCGTTTCGACATCATCTTCTGCCGCAACGTGCTGATCTATTTCGACGCCGCCCGCAAAGCGGACATCCTGGGGCGCATGACCCGGAGCCTGGCGTCCGACGGCTATATGCTCCTCGGCGCCTCCGAGAGCCTGATCGGCCTCAAGACCGATCTCATCTCGCACCCCGAGCACCGCGGCATCTTCCTGCGCACGGGGACGGCTCCGGCGGCCGACCCCGCCCCGCTCCCCCAGCGCCTTGCGCAACCGGCCCCGACATTGCCCGCTGGCTTCGCGGCGACCGCCATGGCGTCATCCGCCCGCTTCCGCACCGCCGGCTGATCGAGATCGCGATCCTGGATGCAGCGCGGCGGCTCACACCCGCCGCGTTTCGCCGTTTTGCCGTTCCTTGTCGGACCTAGCGAGCTCGCTGCCTCTTTTGAGCTGAGCCACCCGGGCGAGGTCGGCCGCTTCCGCGCCCTTGAGGTCGACATCGACGAGCGCGGCAAGCGCGGTGCTCGCCAGCGCCTCCCGGTGTCCGCTCCGCCCCGTCGGCTGGAGACGGCCGAAGCTCGTCGCCTCGCCGCGTGCGGGCTCGACGCCTGTCGAAGCGGCCGGCCGTGCGGCGATCATCTGCTGGAGTGCGGAGATGCTCCGATGGGCAGTGCCGATTCCCGCTACCCGGCCGTCGCCCGCGAGGGTTTGAGCGGCCTGCGCGAGATCCCCGTTAGCCCCGGCCGCACCCGCGTTGCCGATCCAGAGCGCCTCCCGCGCACGCCGGCTGACGAGCCCGGGCAACACTTCTCCACCGGCCTTGTTGTACTGCTGGAAGATATCGCGCACGGCATCGAGGTCGCCGCGCCGCGCCGCATCTCCGAGCCCGCTCCCGATCCAGGCCGTGCCGGCGTTGTAGGTCAGGGACGTGAGCGCGGCCTTGGTGCCCTCGTCGAGATGAGGCGCCGCCTTCTCGACGATCGAACGCGCCGCGGAAATCTCGTTCTGAAAGCGTCGCTCGGCCTCGGCGCGGTCGATGACCTCGCCTGCGAACTTCGCCCGCGTGCCGTACCCGTTCGAGAACTGCGCGTAGTCCCAGGACGCCTGGGGCGTGTAGCCCTCGAAGGTACGGATCGCATCCAGATAAAAGCTGTGCATGGCAGGGATCGCTCTCCTCCGGCCTGCCTTGTTAACCCGGCGCCCTTGCGCAAGGCTGACGGGACCTCGCACGATCGTCCCCGCGCAACGAGAGGCGCCCCCGAGCGGGGGAGCGCTGTTCTGGCACGGCAATTGCGTAGGGATCAATGTGTCCTTGTTTGGTACGAACATGCAGCTTTCGGTAAGCCTCCGCGCACGAATCTCGGCGCTCGGCGAGCTCTCCCGCCCATTGGGGGAGACGCGGGCCGCGACCCTGGCCCGTGCCCTCGCCGCCGCGGTTGCCGCCGACGTGAGCCAGGGACGCAACCCCGATCCCACCATCGATGCCTGGATCCGCCGGCTGGCCGCGGAGATCGCCGAGAAGGCCCCGGCACCGGACGCAGGCGCACGACGATCGGGCATACGCCGCATCGGCGACGTGCTGCCGGAAATCCATGGCAAAGCATGATTGAGGCCGCCCGCGCCGGGTCTCGGCAGACCCGCGCCCCGAGCCCCAAAAACCCATAAAATTTGAGCCAATTTTTGCGCCGGCGTCTAAGCCGACCTCAACAGGCCCTGGGGTAAAAGAATGAAGCTGCCCGCCGAGAAGAGGCAAGCAAAAGCAGGGATCAGGGTCGTTCAATCATGCAGGACAAGTCTCAAGCCACCGTACTGCGTCAGCGTCGCGACAACATCCGCGAGTGGCTCGACGAGGAAGCGCCTTACACCGAGGTCGATCAGCGTCACCTCGACGCCCATACGCCCGAGCGCGCCTACTGGCACCACGGCTATCAGGCCGCTCTGACGGACATCATGGCTATGCTCGCCCTTGAAGGCGAAAAAACCGACACCTCGGGCATTCCCAATTAGTGCCGGCCGGACGGTCGGGATGCATGCGGTTACCGGGCGGCTGGAACTCGTGGAAGAGCTCGCACTCCGCGTGGAAGGCCGCCTCGCCCGTCGTCACGCACCGGTACTTGAACAGGTTGCCCGAGCCGATGAGTTGCAGAAGCTTGTCGCGGATGTCCCCATCGGCGCGGCCGACATAGTGGACGTAGAATCGGCCGTCGGGCCCCTTGTGGCCGAGCACGAAGGCGCCGGGCGCAACGCGCGGGATGGCGTTGGTGATCTCATCGTACGCGAGCCGGAAGGGCCCAAGAAGTCCAGTGCTTGTCATAGTTCTCGCCCGTCTGACATCCGATAGGTAGATCACGTTCATTTTCGGACTCTCACGCACGACACTGACACTCTTCAGGCGACGCTAAACATAGAGGCCGTCGCCACCCCTGCGAAGACCTCCGCCACCGGTATCCTTATCATCAGGTGGGGGACGATACGAGGGATGACCACCCCCGGTCTCTGCCGAGCCGCCCTGACCGCCCGATGAGCCCGCAAGTCCCTGCCCCGGACCGGACGACTGCCCCTGCGGCGCAGCCGAGCCCGGATTGCCGAGCCCGGCGAAAGCCCCGCCGAGGGAGCGGCCCGCTTCGCTCTGCGGCGCGGCCGTGATGCCGTCGACGGAATAGCCCGCTGCGGAGAGGGCGTTGGTGAGCGCCTGCCGCTCGCGCTCGATGACCTGAAGCGTCTCGCTCCGCTGCGCTTCGAGATGGACGACGATCGCATTGTCCTTGAGCGCGATGCGTATCGTGACGGCACCCATATTGGCGGGCTTGAGCTCGAGATTGAGCACCTTCACCACGCCGTCCGACGCCTCGCCCAGTCCGGCCGTCTTGACCTCGGCGCGCACATGCCGGGCGATCTGCTCGCTGATGGGCTCCGGAGCGACGTCGGCGCCGTCTGATCCGCCCACCGCGCCGGCCGGTTGCGGCGTGGCGCCGGCGAGCGCCATGAACACCGCCGAACCCTGTTGCTGCGCGCCGCCACCGGACGCCCCGCGCCCATCCGCCGGCCGGCCGTCATGCCCGGCGATGCCTTGATCCGCGAACGCCGTGGAGCCGCCCTGATCCGAGGCCTCTGCCGTCGCTGCCACGCGCGGTGCAAGAC
This sequence comes from Hyphomicrobium sp., assembly GCF_036833075.1. Classification (GTDB taxonomy): domain Bacteria; phylum Pseudomonadota; class Alphaproteobacteria; order Rhizobiales; family Hyphomicrobiaceae; genus Hyphomicrobium_C. The sequence continues at coordinate 13,503 of NZ_DAITQL010000002.1, read as the reverse complement.
CGCCCTCGGGCTTCGCCTCCACCACCGCTCCCACCCCATCGCGCAGCCGCACGAGCCTCGCCGCCTCGTCCGCCGATTGCGAGAGACCTGCGGCCTGCGTGATCGCGTCTGCCGTCCCCTCAGCGCCCGACAGTGCCGCGAAAGCCTCCGCAGATGACCGATCGAGCGCAAGGTGCGTCTCCTGGCCAGTGACCGTGACCTTGAGGGTCATGGCGTCCGCCGGAAGGTCGCGGGACACGGCCTTGCCGGATCTCAGGAGAGCCAGCAACTGCGCCGCATCGAGCGTCTCGCCGCCGTCTGCGGAGAGCCCGGCGTGTTCGCTGCCTTTATCCCCCGTTCCGGAGGAAGCGCCCGGAGATCCTCCGGCACCGGGGAAATCCGCCGCATCGCCGTGCGAGCCCGGCCCGGCACCGAGCGCGACCAGCATCGCCGAAAGCTCGGCCGCCGTGGCCGGCTCCGCCCGCGGCACCTCCGTTTCACCGCCCGGCCGGTCGCCCCCGCGATCCTGGCCCGCATCGTTGCGTCTCCGGCCGTTCTCGCGCGTGCGATCCGACGCGACGCGGCTCTCCTGGGCCGGTTCGCCCGAACGTGAGGCCGTCTCGAGCGCATCGCGAAACGAGGGCGCGCCGCTCTCTCCCGCAGAGCCGCCCGATGACGACGGCCGCGCACCCGACGCCGGGGCGATGGGGCCTGAGCTCAGGGCCTGTGCAGCACTCATGGCGACGCCTCTTCCAGAAGTGAGTTGACCTTGCCGAGCAGCACCTCGGCCCTGGCGACCGACTCAGGCGCCGGCTCGTCGAGCGCGGCCGGCGGCGGCGACGGCCACCGTCCCACCGCCCCCGCGACCGCGATCGCCGAATCGCGCACCTCACGGTCGGGGATCGCCAGTTGCGTCGCGTCCACTGCATTCAGGATCTCGAGTCCCTGTCCGAAATCCGGCGTCGCCGCAAGGGCTGCGCCTTCGAACAGCTTCGCGCGCTGATACGACCGGCTGCCGGCCTGCGAAAGCTCCCGCGCCTTTCCGGCCGCAAAGCGTGCGATGTCGATGTTGCCGCCTTTCGTCGCCTCCTCCGCGATCGCGAGATAGAGCCCGACACGCTCCGCCGCGGGGACCTTCATGAGCTCGGTCTCGGCGCGCGAGATCCAGTCGGAGGCGCGCTTGAAGTTCTGCTTGGCGACGCCGGCGAAGAACTGGCGGCGGAAGCTATGCGCGAAGAGCGAATTCGGGAACCGCCGGGAGTATTGCGCGGTGAGAAGGTCGAAGCGCTCGAGATCGCCTTCCCGTGCCAGCAGCAGGATCTGCTGGCGTAGCGCGGCCTCCTCGATCAGCGTTCCGGGCGAGAGGAGACGCGCCTCGTCGAAGAACGCGATCGCCTTGGCGGCATCCTTCCTGCTGGCCAGCGTTCCTTGAATGAGGGCGACGATCCCGCCCAGGAGGGGATCGAGCGTGCGCGCCTCGAGCTTGCCGAGGAGACCCATCGCATCGACGACGCGGCCCTCTCCATAGGCTAGCGCACCGCGCAGCGCGCGCCGCTCCGTATGCGCCGTCTTGGGGCGATCCAGAATGGGCTTCAGGACGACGGGATTGCCGCCCGAGAGAACGAAGAAGATCACCGCGCGCACGTTGCGCACGTCGTCCCAGACCGCAACGGGAAGCCCGCTCATCTGCGCGCCGATGTCGCGCATCATCTGGCGCTGCTGCTCATGCGCCGAGAGGCTGCCGGATGCGACGGCATCCTGCACCGAGCGCAACGAGCGGATCAGCATGTAAGGTTGCTGCGCGGTCTCGACGGGCGCGGCTTCAGGCCAAAGCGGCGGCAGCGCGGGCGTCTCTCCGCCCTCGCTCGCGGCCGTGTCATCGCCCGCCGCCGCGTGCGGGGCCTCATGATTCGCCGCGGCCGCGGCCGCCGTCACGAGCGGCTGGGCCGCGCAAGCCGCACCGACGAGGAAGCCGGCGAGAAACGGGAGCATCCGCCGCAGACAAGGGTCGATCACGGCTTGGGCCTCACCAGGATCTCGATCCGCCGGTTCTGGGCCGCGGCCGGATCTGACGCGATCTTGAGCGCGCGGTCCGCGTGCCCCTCGATACTTTCGAAGCGCACCTCGCTCACGCCGCCGCGCACGAGCATGTAATAGGCCATCTGCGCGCGCTCCATCGACAGGCGCCAGTTGTTATTTCGCTCCGTCCTGAACGGCCGGGCATCCGTATGGCCGCGCAAGATGATGCCGCCGTCGTAGGACGCCAGCACCTTGGCCACTTTTTCCATGACGACGACCAGCTCCGGCCGCGGCTGTGCGGACGCGCTGTCGAACATGCCGAAACGGAAGTCGTCCGTCAGACTGATCAGCACCCCCTCGTCCACCCGCTTGACCTCGATCTCGGGTTTTTTGTCCGAAGCGAGCCCCTTGAGCGCGTCGGTGAGCGCATCCGAAAGCGCCTCTACGGTCTTGTCGATGGCCGCCGCAGCCGCGGACGCCGCGTCCTTGGCCGCCTCCGGGCTCACCTCGAGCGACGGCTCGAGGCCCGGCGGCGACGGATGCCGTCCGGGCTCTGCGAGCGTCAGCTGCTCGTGCTCGCTCTGCACCGATTTCGGCGGCGCTCTCGCCTGGCCGGCGAACGGGTCGAACGGGTTGCTATAGCTGTCGCCGCTGCTGAGCGTCGTGTCGTCTTTCGACACGTTCGTCTGGCTGGACTGGCCTGCGGCCGTCGCGGCAAGACGCGCCAGGACCCCGTAGGGATCGTTGAACAGCTCCTCCTCGGCCTGTTGCGCGGACCCCTCGGGACGCACGCCGTCTCCGCCCGACGCCGCCCCGCCCTTCTTCTTGTGCGTGCCGTCGACAGCGCTGAGCTTGGCGTCGTCGTCGGCGGCGTTCTCGGAAGGCGCGGCTTTCGGGGTTTCCTGCGACTCCTGGATACCCTTGACCGTCGGCCGCTTCGAATTGAGCTTCAGCGGGTTGAAATAGGTTGCGATCTGCTGGATTTTTTCCTTGTCCGAGACGTTGAGCAGCCACATGACGAGGAAGAACGCCATCATCGCCGTCATCAAATCGGCGAACGCGATCTTCCAGGCGCCCCCATGGTGCCCGTCGTCGCCCTCGCCGCCGCGCCGGCGGACGATGACGACCTCGTGCGCAGCCGTCGCATCGCCGTCGGCACTCATCGTTCGCTCCCCGAAATGGCGTCCGCCCACGCCCCGATCTCGGTCGCGAGGACCGTCTCGTCAGCGTTGACGGTGACATCGACCCCCGCCCCAGCCACGAAGGACACGCCGGCATGGCCAGCGGCAAGGCGCGCCTCGATGCGCTCCAGAAGATCGGCCGGGCCGGTGATCGCGATCCGGGCGTACGTGCCCTTCGAAAGCATGTCGTTCAGCACACGAGACAGCGCCTCGACCGCGCGCGCCCGCACCTCGGCGTGGAGCACCGGCTTCAGCGCGTCGCTCACGAGATCCGAGATGCGCCTTTCGAAATCCGCGATCGCCCCGGCAAGCAACCCGCCGAGACGCTCGCCCTCTCCGGCAGCCCACGCCTGCCGCTCTGCCGCGAGCTTCTGCGCGAACGCCTGAGCCTCAGCGGCAGCCCCCGCCTCCTGCTCCGCCTGTAGCGCGGCGCGCCCCTCGAGAACACCGCGCGCATGCGCTTCCTTGATGCGGAAATCAAGATCGGAGGCATCCTCCGTATCGATCGCGCCAAGGCCGCGCCGGCGGGATGCATCTGCAGAGAGGTCCCTGAGATAGAAGGCAACCGGAAGGGCCGTCATGCGATGCCCTCACGCATCCACGCCTTGAGGATGTTGGCGGCCTGCTCTTCGTCGAGGGCAACCATCTGCTCGAGCCGCCGCTGCGAGAGCCGCATGACGTCGTTGGTGATGTCCGCGATCAGGTTGGGATCGCGCTTGATGCCGAGCAACTCGGCCGTCGCGACCGTCGAATCGAGAGCCGGCACCTCGGGCTCATCGGTCGCCGTCAGCAGCGATCCGTCGTCCGCATCCTCCGCCACGGAGGTTGCAAGCGCGCCGCCCGCGACCTGCCCCTCGCGTTGCTCGAGCAGCAAGCGTATCACCGGCCTCAGTCCGAACGTCACGACGATGAAGACCAGCCCCAGCACCGTCAGAGCCTTGATCAGCCCGGTTGCGAGATCGATCAGCGGCCCCACGAGGTTTGCGGAATTGAAGCTCGCGTCCGCATGCGCGGTCTCCGCGAACTCGACCGCAACCACGCTGATCTGGTCGCCGCGCTTGAGGTCGACGCCGGCCGCCGTCCCGACGAGCCGCTCCACCTCTTTCACCTGGGCCTGGACGGCCTCGGGCGTGGCCGACTCGCCGAGCGTCTCGAGCAGTCGCTTGCGGTTCAGCACGACGGCGATCGTCAGGGCTTCGATGCGGTAGCCCTCGCTCGTCGTCTGCACTGTCTTGGTGTTGAGCTCGTAGTTCGAGAGATCCTCGCGCTTCTCGTTCGTGCGCTTCGACTGATCACCCCCGGCGCCGTCCGCGGCCTGGTCCGGAACATTCTGCTCGACGCCCACCGGCGAGCGGCTGGCGGTATTCTCCTGCTTGCCGGTCTCCTTGACCACGCGCAGCGAGCGCTCGACCTTGGAATCGGGATCGAAAGTTGTCTCGTTGGTCTGCCGCCTGTCGAGATTGAGGTTGGCCGCGACGCTGACCTCGAAGTTGTCGAGCCCGAGGTACGGCGTCAGCGTCTTGCGGACGTTATCGCTCAAATCCTTGCTGACGGTCTTCTCGAGCTCGATCTTACGGCTCGACGTCGAGGAGCTGGCATCGCCGGCCGAGGCGAGCACCGTGCCGTCGGTGTTGAGCACGCTGATGTCGTCGACCCCGAGACCCGGCACGGCCGCCGACACGAGATGACGAATGGCTTGCGCAGTCGAAGCATCCGCCGCCATTTCCGTGCGGATCACGACGGACGCCGACGCCGGCTGACGTCCGCGGCGGAAGGAGCCCGTCTCCGGAAGCACGATATGGACGCGGGCGGCCTTGATCCCCTTCATGGCCTGGATCGTGCGGGCCAGCTCGCCTTCGATGGCGCGCACGCGCGTGACCTCCTGCATGAAGGAGGTGAGGCCGATGGGGCCGAGCTTGTCGAACAGCTCGTAGCCGGCGTTGGAACTGGACGGCAGCCCCTTTTCGGCGAGCAGCATGCGGGCCTGCGCCGTCTCCTCGCGGCGAACCATGACCTTGGTCCCCTCCGCGTTGACGTCGAAGTCGATCCCCGCCTCCTTGAGCACGGCGCCGATCCGGCTGACGTCCTGCGCGTTGAGCCCGGCATAGAGCGTGTCGTAGTCGGACCGGCTGAGGTAGTAGCTGCCGAACGCGACGGAAGCGAACACGGCGAGCCCCACGATGCCGAGCGCCGCCAGACGCTTCATTCCGAGCGCAAGCAGGTTTCCCCAAAGCTTTTCGAGTTGTTCGAGTCCGAGCATTGCCGACCCAGTTGCCTGCGCGCATTTACGGATTGATGCCGAACGATATTTTGAGAAATCAAGCTTGCGCGGGAATTGCCATGGCCGCGCGCGGCGCGCCCGTGGGCCCAAAAGCCGAAGGCCACGTCTTATGACGTGGCCTTTGCGCAAGCCTGACGCCGTTGAGGCGGGAAAGGATGGACCCCGATCGCTCCGAACCTACGGGTCCGAAGCGTGAGATATCGGTTCCATCAAAATCTGGCGTATGGCTCCGTCGGGATCAAACCCAACGCTCTAGCTCTGGAACAACCGCAGAATCATCTGCGCCGACTGGTTGGCGATGCCGAGCGCCTGCACACCGAGTTGCTGGCGCACCTGCAAGGCCTGCAGCCGTGTCGATTCCTCGTTCATGTCCGCATCGACGAGCTGGCCGATGCCAGTATCGATTGAATCCATCAGCTTGTTGACGAAATCCTTCTGCTGGCTGGTGCGCGACTTGGCGGCACCGAGCAGCGTCGCCGCATCCGTCATGGTCTTGAGGGCGGCATCCACCCCTTCCGCCATCGCAACAAGACCGGCGAGGTCCACGGGATCGTCCGTTATGCCGCTGATGTCGATGCCGTTGCCGGCTCCCGCGATGGAAAAGCTCGCCGTTGTGCCGGCGAGCGTATATGAGGCAACCGAATCGAGGATGCCAGCCGCCGCCCCGGTGCCGGTGTCGAACAGCATCGTGCCCGTTGGCCCGACGTTGAGCTCGATCGTTCCGATCACGATGGACCCGGTGCTATCGCGGGAGAACGAGGCGACGATCGTCTTCGTGCTCGGACCAGCCACCGAATCACCTTGCAGCCAGTTCTCGCCCGAAAACACCGCCGAGCTTGCGGTGTTCCTGAGCTCCGCCTGCAGCTCCGAGATTTCTTTCTGGATCTTGCCGCGGTCCAGCCCGGGCGTGTAGGCGGCGACCAGCTTGGCCTGGATCTTGGTGATGGTCTCGATGGCGCTGTTCAGCGCCGTGACGGCGACCTCGATGGTTGCAGCCCCGAGACCGAGCGCGTCCTCGACGGTCGAGACGGCGGCGCGATCGCTGCGCATCGTCGTGGCGATCGACCAGTAGGCGGCGTTGTCGGACGCATCCTTGACCTTGAGGCCTGTCGAGACGCGGTTCTGCGAGACCAGCAGCTCCTTGTTGGTCTGGGACAGGGTTTGCAGCGCGGTCATGGCCGCGACGTTGGTGTTGATACTGCTCATTCCAGTGCCCCTTCACCGATTCGTACGACATTGTTTCGTTCGAACCTTGTGCGGGGATTGCGGACGGGCCTCCCCCGAGGACGCCTGCCCAGCGAATCAAAAAAAAGCCGCGACCCTGGGCGGGTCGCGGCCTTCGCTGAAGCGGAGACGCCTCTCGGCGATTACTGGAACAGTCTGAGAATCTGCTGCGCCGACTGGTTGGCCATGCTGAGCGCCTGCACGCCGAGCTGAGAGCGAACCTGCAGAGCCTGCAGCCGGGTCGATTCCTCGTTCATGTCTGCATCGACGAGCTGGCCGACGCCGGTATCGATGGCATCCATCAGGCTCTGGGCAAAGTCTTTCTGGATATCGATGCGTGTCTTGATGGCGCCGAGCGCCGTCGCCGCGTCGGTCATGTCCCTGACGGCCGTATCGACCGTTTCCCACATATCCTTGATGAGGTCGAGATCGGCGGTGTCGTCAGTGAGCGCCTTGATATCGAGATTGAGCACGGTAAAGGTTGTCGAACCCACCGTCTGCTCGGTGTTGAGAATGCCGCTGGCGGAACCCGAGGCGGTGTCGATAAGGCGGGTCGTGTCGAGATCGACGGTGATGGTGCCGATCGAGATCGAGCCATCGCTTGCGCGCGCGAACGAGGACACCAACGTGCGGGTTGTCGTGGCATCCGTGCTATCGCCCGTCAGCCAGTTCTGGCCGTTGAAGGTTGCACCCTCAATGATGGCCTTGAGCGATTCCTGAAGTTCCTTGATTTCGCTTTGGATCTTCGAGCGATCGACGCCGGGCGTGCGGGCTGCGAACAGCTTGTCCTTGATCTTGCCGGCGACCTCGATGGCGCTCTCGATGCCCTTGGAAGCGATTTCGGCCGTGGCCGAGCCGAGGCCGAGGGCGTCGGCGACCGTCGAGATCGAGCTCTTGTCCGCCCGCATCGTCGTCGCGATCGACCAATACGCCGCGTTATCGGAGGCATTGTTGACCCGGTAACCGGTCGAAACGCGGTTCTGCGTGATCAGCGTCTCTTTGTTGGTCTGGTTGAGAGCCTGCAGCGCCGTCATCGCTGCAATATTGGTATTGATACTGCTGCCCATCGTGGAATCCCCTTCCGACTCGTCTGACCCGCTCCAAGTCGGGTTTCGATGGTCAAACGTAGGATGTGTTGCTTACCGAACGGTTAAAGTGTGTTCCAAAATCACCAAATGCGGTTCTCCAAGCCTCCGATCCGGCGTCCTGCAAGCCTCGCTCAAGGCCGGCGTAAGTTTCGGCGGCAGAACGCAGAAAAGGCCGCGCCCGGGGGGCGCGGCCTTCGATCGTGAGAGAGAAGAAAAAGACTATCTGAAGAGCGACAGAATCGACTGTGCCTGCTGGTTGGCGATGCTGAGCGCCTGGATGCCGAGCTGCTGGCGAACCTGCAGGGCCTGCAGACGGGTCGATTCCTCGTTCATGTCCGCATCGACGAGCTGGCCGACACCCTTGTCGATCGCCGTCTTCATGGCGTCCGCGAAATCCTTCTGGATGTCGATACGCGTCTTGATGGCGCCGAGGCTGGTTGCCGCGTCGGTCATCGAGCCGATCGCTTCATCGACGGAGCTCATCATGTCCGTGATGACGGAGAGATCGTCGGTGTCGTCGGTGAGCGAGCTGATGTCGAGGTTGAGAACGGTGTACGTCGTCGAGCCGCTGGTGCTCTCCGCATTGAGGAAGCCCGTAGCCGAGCCCGAAGAAGCGGTATCGACGAGACGGGTCTTGTCGAGATCGACGGTGATGGTGCCGATCGAGATCGAGCCATCCGAGCCGCGCGTGAACGACGAGACGATCGAACGCGACGTCGTCGTGGCCGTGCTGTCGCCCGTCAGCCAGTTCTGGCCGTTGAAGCTTGCGCCGTCGACGACGGCCTTGAGCGACTCCTGGAGCTCCGTGATTTCGCTCTGGATCTTCGAGCGGTCGACGCCGGGCGTACGGGCTGCAAGCAGCTTGTCCTTGATCTTGCCGGCGATATCGAGGGCGCTCTCGATGCCCTTGGAGGCGATCTCAGCCGTGGCCGAGCCGAGGCCGAGGGCATCCGAAACAGCCGAGATCGAGCTCTTGTCACCGCGCATCGTCGTCGCGATGGACCAGTAGGCGGCGTTGTCGGAGGCGCTGGCGACGCGCAGACCGGTCGAGATGCGGTTCTGCGTCTGAAGCATTTCGGAGTTGGTCGAACGAAGAGACTGCAACGCGGTCATGGCCGCGATGTTCGTATTAAGGCTACTCATATCTTTACCCTTACGCTACGCGATAACGGCCGATCAATCGGCCACGCTACACCGCGGCAGCGCGCTCGGGCTTATTCCCCCCGACACCCAATCTGCCACTGACATGCACCATAAGCCCGATATATTGATCCCGAGTTAAACAGGGCTTGCCGCCCCCCATAAAATCGTCCCGGTCATGGCCGGGGGCGTCGGGAGGTCTCGACGTCCCGGATCCGACGGATCACGGGAAAGATCTGACGAGGCCCCCGATCAGCAGATTCCAGCCGTCGATCAGCACGAAGAACAGCACCTTGAACGGCAAGCTCATCACGGTGGGCGGCAGCATCATCATGCCCATCGACATCGTGAGCGTCGCCACGATGAGGTCGATGACCAGGAACGGCAGGACGACCAGGAAACCCATCTCGAAGCCGCGGCGAAGCTCCGAGATCATGAACGCCGGGATCAGCACCCTGAGCTCGACCGGCGCATCCGCCGTGCGCGGGCCGAAACGCTCCTGCGCGAGATCCTCGAACAGCTCGAGGTCCTTCGGCCTGACGTTAGCCTGCATGAACTCGCGCAGCGGCTGCGTGATCTGCTGATAGGCTTCCTCCTCGCTGATCTTGTTCTCGGCGAACGGCTTGAGGCCGTTCTGCCAGATCCGGTCGAAGGTCGGCGCCATCACATAGAAGGTCATGAACAGCGCCAAGCTGACCAGGATCATGTTGGCGGGCGTCGTCTGCAGGCCGAGCCCCGACCTGAGCAGGGACAGGACGATGACGAACCGGGTGAAGCACGTCACCATCATCAAGAGTCCCGGCGCCACCGACAGCATCGTGATCAGCACGATGAGCTGCACCATGCGCCCGGTGACGGTCTGCTCGCCGGAGGGAATGAGACCCTCCAGACTGAGACCCTGCGCGAGCGCCGCGCCGGGGAGCAGGATCAGCATCATGAGCGAGAAGACGGCGAGCCGCTTCATTCGATCACCACACCATGAACGATGACGTCCTTGATATGCTCCCGGTCGCGGATCGTGGCTCTGTCGATGAAATCCTCGCGCAGGTTCTGGAACCCGCTCGGCCCCTCGAATTGCGACAGCGTGGCCGTTCTGAGGTAAGCGACGAAATCCTCGGCCACCTGGCCCGCCAGGATATCGGCGCCGAAGTCCATTCCCTGCACCAGGAGCGAGGCTTCGATGCGGATCCAAGCATCCTGCGGCTGCGCGAGATTGACGACGATCGGCGTCATGGCGACGAGCTTTGCGGTGCCGTCCACGCCCTGGACCACCGATTTCGCCGCATCCCGGTCCGTTGGCTCGCTCTTCGCGCTTGCAACGTCCACCGTCTCGACCTGTGGCGCCGACAGATCGGCGAGAAAAAACCCGAAGCCTGCCCCGAGGCCCAGCGCAAGGACGGTGACGATGACGAACCCTATCAGTCCGCCGCCGTCCTTGCCATCCCCCGTCGCCTCCGCGCTGGCCATCAGCTCGCCCCTCAGAACGGAGTGAGGAGATCGAAGAGCTGCTGGCCGACGGCCGGCTGCTGCACCTCCGTGATGCGGCCGCGTCCTCCGTAGGAGATGCGCGCTTCGGCAACCTTGTCGTATTCGACCGAGTTGTCGGTCGAGATGTCGCGCGGCCGCACAATGCCGGCCACGCTGAGCTCGCGGACCTCGTAATTGACGCGTACTTCCTGGCTGCCGCTGATGATGAGGTTGCCGTTCGGCAGCACGCCGGTCACCACCGCTGCGATCAGGAGCTCGATCTTCTCCGAGCGCGTGATGCCGCCCTTGCTGTCGGTCGAGGTTTCGCCTGCCGCCTCGACTTCGACGGAGAGATCGCCTTGATGATTGAGCCCGCCCGAGGTCTGGAAGTCATACCCGACCCTCGGCTTGAGGCTGCTCTTCGCATCCCGCGAGCGCTTCGAATTGTTGTCGAGCGTCGCCTTGTCCTTGATCGAGATCTTGACCGTGACGACGTCGCCGATCTTGCGCGCCCTCGGATCGCGGAAAAGATCGGCGCTGGCATCCTGCCAGATGGAGTTTCCGGGGCGGTAAGCCGGCTGGGGCATGGGCTCAGCGGGCAGCGGCACGCGGTCCGCAAGCAGCCCCGAGCCGACGGCGCTCAGCGCCGGTTGACGATTGATGTCTGAGATCTCGGTGGCGCAGCCGCCGGCCGCGAGCGCCAGCACCGCACAAACGGCCAAGGCCGGCACGCTTGGGCGCGCCGGCTTCGGTGAAGATCGAGGTTTGGCCTGCTGCGTCATCTCGGCACCTCCGCGGGACCGCCCGCATCCTGCGGTCCACCCTCCGGAGGCGAGCCCGGCGAGGCCTGCCGCACCGCGCTCTGCCTGCCGGACGAAACCCGCCCCGCGCCCGAAATGATGGAAGCGATCTTGGCGGCGCGCTCCGAATCCATCTCGCTCATGATCTGGCTTGCCACCTTCGTCTCCAGCTTCATCACCACGGCCGCAGCCATTTCCTCGTCGAGCGTCGCCAGCTGCACCGCCGCCGCATCGGCCCGCATGCGCGTATAAAGCCCCACGAGCTTTTCGTGAGCCTTGCGTGAGAAGTCGTCACGCCTCTCGAGCCAGCGCTTGTACTCCTCGGTCCTGATCTCGAGTTGCCGGGCCTTCTTGTCGAGCTCGGCCTCCATGTCGGCGATCTTTTTCGCCTGCCACGCAAAGCGCGCGTCGGCCGCGCTGTCGGCGGTATTGAAGCAGTATTGCTGGGCGGTGCTGGCATTGGAGGGCAGCGCATCGAGCGGCCCGGGCTTCTGAAAAAGCCCCTCTGCACCGTCGCCCGGGAGCGAGGAGGCGCCCGTCTCGACGGCGCTCGTCCCACCCGCCGCAGCCACCGCCTGGGGAGCGAGGGGCCGCACGGGCGAAAGGCTGTCGCGGCCGATCTCGGGCACGCCGCGCGGAGCCGCCCCCTGAGCCGCCGGAGGCACCCCCTGGATCGTCGCCGGCGCCTGCGCCCCCGATTGGGGCAATGCCCCGGTCACGATCGGCGACCACGCGCCTTGTGGCGCAGCAGGACGAGACGACAGAGCGGTGGAGTGCGGCGAAGGAAAGTAGCGGGGATCGACATAGGCCGGCACGCGGTTCATGGAGCCCTGCGGCATCGGCACGGTGAGCGTCCCGCCCGGCGCCGTCGCCACCGTCGGCGTCCAGCCCTGGGCCGCAGCAGGCGGCACGAGGCAGCCTGCGGCACCCGACACGGCGAGCAGAAGCCCCGCCACGCCCGCCGCGACCAGACCCCGGACCCTGCTCTTAGCCTGACGGAGCGCCATCATTGCACCACCAGCTCTGCCTGAAGCGCCCCCGACGTCTTGATCGCTTGCAGGATCGCGATGATCCCCGTCGGCTTGAGGCCCATCATGTTGAGCCCCCGCACCAGCGTCTCGAGGTTGGTGCCACCCATGATCGCGAGGTTCGCGCCCTCCTGGTTGACGGAGACGAGCGTGTCCGGGACGACCACCGTCCGCCCATCCGAGAAGGGTTCCGGCTGCGAGACATTGGCGCCTTCCGTGATCCGGACCGTGAGGCTGCCGTGCGAGACCGCGACCGTGTGGATCTGCACGTCGCGGCCGATGACCACCGTCCCGGTCCGCTCGTCGATCACCACCCGCGCCGGCCCATCGGCCTCCGTATAGAGCTCGCCGACCTCGGCGAGAAACCGGGCCGCCCCCACGTTGCGCGGCCGCTGCAGCACCACGGTGCGCAGATCCTGCTCGCGCGCCACCTGCCGGCCGTATCTCTCCGTCGCGAAGGCATTGATCGTGTCGGCGATGCGCACGGCCGTAGTGAAATCAGGGTTGCGCAGCTCGAGCACGAGCATCTGCTCGTCGTCGAGCATGCCCGCGACCTCGCGCTCGACGAGCGCGCCGTTGGGGATCCGCCCCGTCGTGGGAACGTTCTGGCTGACCGATTCCGCCCGTCCCGTCACACTGAAGCCGCTGACCTGAACCGGCCCCTGTGCGACGGCATAGACCAGGGTATCGGCGCCCGAGAGCGGCGTCATCACCAGCGATCCGCCGGAGAGCGAGGTGGCATCGCCAAGCGAGGACACCGTCACGTCGATCCGCGAGCCGTTGCCCGCGAACGGCGGCAGGTCGGCCGTAACGAGCACGGCCGCGATATTGCGCGTGCGCGCGTTCGTGCTGCGGATATTGACGCCCATCTGGTCGAGCATGGATTGCAGCGACTGCTCGGTGAAGGGCGCGTTGCGCAGGCTGTCGCCGGTGCCGTTGAGGCCGACCACGAGGCCATAGCCGATGAGCTGGTTCTGACGCACGCCCTGCACGGCGGTGATGTCCTTGATCCGCACGCTCGCGCTGCTGCCCGCGAGCGCGGGCAGGCATGTCAGCAGCAGAAATCCGAGAGCTGCGAGCGTGCGCCTCATGGTATCCCTACGAGCACGGTGCCATCGGCCTGCACCCGACCGCGGATGGTCGTTCCGCTATCGGTGTTGCGCAGACTGATGATATCCCCGGGCGCCCCCGATTGGAGGGAGGTCGCCGTCGCGGAGATGACGAGCCCCCCCGACTTGAAGAAGATGACGGCCGGCTGGCCCTGTTGAACCGCATAGGGCTCGCGGACACCGCCGA
>NZ_DAITQL010000001.1:0-218548 GCF_036833075.1 Hyphomicrobium sp. | reverse complement strand
ACGCGCCGCCTGACTCAAACCAACCAGCCTCCGGCAAACCCGGGGCGGTTCACAACTTCGATATCTCAGCTTCCGCCAATGCTCAAAGGCAACCAACCTTCGGATGGGGGTGGCCTTATACTGGACAGGCGCGAACGCGATGAACTCTTGGCAGGGCACCCCGAAGCGGCTCGTTTCATCCGTCGCTATCTTGGCTCGCAAGAAATCTTGAAGGGTATAGAACGCTGGTGTCTGTGGATCGAGGATGCTGATCTTGAGCTCGCGCTGAGCGTCCCCTTCATTGCCTCACGACTCCAAATTGTTCGAGCGATGCGTTTGTCTAGCGACACGCCGACGACATCCGCAGCTGCGGCCCGACCCAATAGGTTTATCCAGATACAGGACTACGGAAAAGATGCTGTCGTCGTCCCTCGCAACACTTCTGAACGTCGACAACACGTGCCTGTTTCGACAAGCACAGAAAATTGCATAGTATGGCTCTATTTCCACACCGGACGAATCGCCGATCGCATTCTGCACCCGCAGGAGATGATCGATATCTGGGTCGCGCGACACAGCTTGGTCGATGATCCGGGCCAGCCGTTGCCTCTGCTGCTCTCCCGTCTCCGCAAGACGCACAAGGCGCTCTGGTACGCCAAGACCCAGGGGGACATGGCCCGCTTCGCCATCGGTCACACGCCCGAGGTCGCCGCCCGCCATTACGCCGATCTTCCGTCACTGCGTCACCTGCACGAGCAGACCATCGCCGACGGCCTCAACGATGCGCTCACCTCCGCGCTTCAGCCGCGTATCGTCACGCCCGAGGAGGAAGCCGCCGCCCACCGGGCCCCATCGACGCTGCAACTTCCCATTCCGGCGGCCGAGGTGCGCCGCGTGCTCGCCGGCAAGCAGGATGTCTGGCTGGCGAGCTGCAGCGGCTTCCACAACAGCCCATTCGCGACGGAGGGTGAGCCGTGCTCGGAGCCGTTCTGGGGCTGCCTCGAATGCCGCAATGCCGTCATCACCGCGCGCAAGCTCCCATCCATCATCGCGTTCCTGGATTTCATCGTCGCGCGCCGCGCCGGGATGGACGAGGCTGACTGGCAAGCGAAGTTCGGTCGCGCCTGGTCGCGCATCACGCGGCAGGTGCTGCCGGCATTTTCCGATGTCGTCGTAGCCGAGGCACGGGAGAAGGCCAAGGCGCTCGATCATCAACCCTATCTGCCGTTGGAGGCACGCGCATGAGGCAGGCCGCCGCTCTGAAGCTCGTCCCGGCAGCACGTCCGCATCCGCTCGATGGCAAGCCGGTGCTGGAGAGCGCGCCGCTGCGTCGGGGGCACAAACGATCGTCGTTGTCCCGCTTCGAGGACAGCACGTGGGATCTGTCGCCGGCCGTTTTCCGCGAAAACGCACGCGTCTGCCACGTCACCGCGCACTTCGACGGCATCGAGGATGCAAGCGTCGTACGCACGCTGCGGGAGTTCCTGTATGCCCGGCTCAACTTCGATATGCCTGGGCACCGCGGTCGCCTGCCGCCCGGCAGCATCCGGCAGCTATTCAACCGCACACGCCGGTTCCTCGAGTTCGTCGCGGCCAGGCGCGGCACCTGCCATCTGCCAAACGTCGACCAGGCTACACTCGACGCCTACCGCAATCATCTGACCGCCGATCCGCAGCGCCGCTCCATCCAGGTCGCGCATCTGCTCGGGGTCGTCGTCGATCTCCACCATTACCGCGGGCACATGCCGTCCGGCGGGCTTGAGCTGCTGCCGTGGAAGGGGCGGTCAGCGCATATCGTCGCCGGCTCCAAGCAGACCAGCGGCGAGAACAAGACGCCGCGCCTGCCCGAGCAGGTGATCGCACCGCTGCTCAAGTGGTCGCTCAAGTACATCACCATCTTCTCGGCCGATATCCTGGCCGCACGCGCCGAGCTGGAGACGCTGGAGCAGAACCAGAAGCGGCTCGTTGCAGAGGACAGGCGCCTCTCGCCCGCTGCACGTCGACAGCGCCAACGCGAGCGTCTCATTGCCTACCTCGACCAGTTGCGCGCCAAGGACCGCGGTGTGCCGATCTGGACCACGGCCCACAATGGCATCGTCCGCACCGATCCGATCACACGTGCCACGACGCCGCCTGTCAACGCCCTGCTCATTCATATGCATGTTGGCATCGATGCGCAGGCCGAGCCTGCACACCACGTCATGTTTCGCAAGGCAACCAAGCCGCTCATGCTGGAAGCCATCACTGCGCTCGGTACTGAGGATGGAGGGATGGACACGCCGATCGCCGTCGACCCGGACACCGGCAAGCCGTGGCGGGCGCGCTTCGACGCCAAGTCTCTCCTCCTCGAGGAGCGCATGCTGCAGGCCGCCTGCTACATCGTCTGCGCCTACTTGACCGGCATGCGCGACTGCGAGGTGCAGGCCATGCGCACCGGCTGCCTCGACGTTGAGCGCAGCGAGGACGGGATCATCGACCGCTACCAGGTCAGGAGCACCGTCTACAAGCGGCGTGATGTTCGCGGTCAGGCGGAGAAGTGGGTCACCATCGAGCCCGTAGCCAAGGCCATCACCGTGCTGGAGCGCTTGACCGAGCACATTCGGCGCCGACGCGGCGGCGATACGCTGTGGCGCGTGCTCAACGACGGCCAGAGCAGCAAGGATCACGTCTCGGCCGAGATCGTGCGACAGCTCAACACTTTTCGCGACCACCTGAATGCTCAGTTCGGCACGCCTGAGGCACCGGTCGTCCCGCCGGGCCCGGACGGCAAGCCCTGGCGCATCACAACGCGCCAGTTCCGCCGCACGGTCGCCTGGCACATCGCCAACCGTCCCTTCGGCACGGTCGCCGGCATGATCCAGTACAAGCACAGCGGCATCGCCGCCTACGAGGGCTATGCCGGCTCGAGCTGCTCCGGCTTCCGCAACGAGGTCGAGCGCGAGCGTGCCCTCGGCCAGCTCGACGACGTGCTCACTTATTTCGAGAGTCATCGGGCCGGCGAGGTGCTGATGGGTCCGGCGGCAGCCCGCATCTCAGGCGAACTGCAGCAGGCCGCCGACAAGCTCGATGCACTCCCCGGCCACATCGCCGATGGCCCCCGCGTCCGCGTGATGCTGGCCCACGTGGCCAAGGCCCTTTTCGTCGGCGTGTTGAGCGACTGCTTCTTCGATCCCGCCACGGCGCTCTGCCTCAACGGCAAGGCAGACCACAGCCGGCCCGCCATGGCCCAGTGCCGCCCCGACCGCTGCCCAAACTCCTGCATCACCAGCCGCCACCGGCCGCTGTGGGCCAAGGCCATCGCCGACGGCGAGGAGTTGCTCAGGACGAAGCGATTGTCGCCACTGCAGCGGGAGGCCATTGAGGCGGATATTGATCGTTACCGCCACGTCATCTGGCGCAGCAAGACCGGCATCTGACGCCTGCGTTGATTGGAAGTCCGCGCAAATTGTCGCTGTCGTGGGAGCGACGTGTCGCCCCATGTCACGGCTTGATTGAGGTCAAGGCACATCAGATCACGCCGTTGCTTCATCTCGAAGCTTTGCATGCAGGCCACTGACACGCCTCAGGCTCATTTCGTTGTTTGTCGACAAATCGAGGAGTTGATTCCATGAAACGCGTCATCGTCCAGCTCGCCGGGGCAGTATTTGGCGCCGTCACTCTTGCGACCTCTGCGTTGGCCCAGCAGGGCCCCGTTGCTACGGCCTGCAAGGACGATATCCCCAAGCTCTGCGCCGGCAAGGAGCACGGCCAGGGCGAGGTGCGCGCGTGCCTCGAGGCGAACAAGGACAAAGTGTCGGCGGCATGCAAGGCCGCGCTTGATTCGACCGGCCCCGGCAAGGGCATGGGACAGGGCCAGCCGAAATAGTGGGCTCACTCGGTTCGGCTGAGGGCTGAGCACCCATGAGCCGCTCAGCTCTACGTGCTTTCGTGATTGCCCATGTCATCACACCTCTAGGAGATCCCGAGCACGAGGGTATGCTCCCTGCAGCCCTGCAATCCAGCGCGCACGTCAGAAGGAGCAACCGCGATGACACTTTCTTCGGTGACCACGCGACCTAGCCGGAACATACATCTTCACCTCATCGCCGCGCTGTTTTTTGTCTGCTCTTCCGGGCTGACAGCCGCCTATGCGGAACCGACAGAAATCACGGTTCGTGTCGTAAGCAAGGACGCCAAGTTTATCGGAACGAGTGTCGGCGCCATGCGGGTCACTCTGAGAGATGCTCAGACGGGCGAAATCCTTGCCTCCGGGCTGACCAGCGGCGGCACCGGCGACACCAAGCGCACCATGCACAAGGACGCGGGGCGTCGCGCGATCTTGAGCGATCCGTCGACGGCGAAGTTTGTGGCGACACTGGACCTGTCTGAACCACGCCTGATCGAGGTAGAGGCTTTTGGTCCACTGGCACAGCTCCAATCCGCCCATCGTGTCCTGTCGAGCCAATGGGTCGTGCCGGGTCGTAGCATCACCGGCGGCGACGGTTGGGTTCTTGAATTGCCCGGTATGGTGGTCGATGTCCTGGATCCGCCGGCGCATATCAAACTGTCATCATCGGTCACGAAGGTCGATGTGCGTGCCAATGTCATGATGATGTGCGGCTGTCCCATCGAGCCTAAGGGTGAGTGGGATGCGGAAAAGTTCGAGGTGAAGGCGATCATCCGTCGCGACGGAAATCCGCTGCCGCCGGTCAGTCTTGTCTATGCAGGGGCAACGAGTCAGTTTTCCGGCACTGTTCCCGTCGACGCGCCAGGGACTTACGATGTGATCGTTTACGCCTTTGATGCGGGAAACGGTAACACAGGACACGACCGCACAACGTTTATTGTCGAGAAGAAGTAGTAGTTTTCACTATTTCTCCATGAGCAGATTTCAACCACAACCCCGTGGCTCCTGACTTCAACCCAAAGCCAGCCGGAACGTGGCGCGACACGGGAGCGGTGGGATGGCCGCTACGCGGCCTCAGCCTCGGCGATCGTTCCGCCTTCGATTTCGAGAACCGCACCGCGTGCCAATGGTCGCCAGGCCTCCGAGCTCAGCGGCACGCTGGCAATCAGGACGACCCTCAGCGCGTCGCCCGACACCGCCAAGGGGGAGGTTTCGTGCGCAGCGGCATTCGGCGCGCATGACCGCTCAAGCAGCCACAGGCCGGGGGGCTCGATCGCGCCCGACGGCTGCTTGCGGCGGTCGGCATGGACCCAGAGACGCCCGCCGCCGGCATATAGAATGTTGGCCGGTCCCATCGCTCTGAAACGCCTGACGGTGTCCGCGAACCGCGCGTGAATTTCCTCGACGCTTCCACCCGTCGGGGCGATGTCATCGAGAAACGCGCAGAACGCCGCCTCACTGTCGGTCTCCCCGATCGGGCGAAAGCGCGACGCCGTACGCCCGCCGGCCGAAGGAACGATCCCCAGATTGCCGTTGTGCGCAAACGTATGCGTGCGACCCCACAGCTCGCGCACGAACGGCTGCGTATTGGCAAGCGATACCGCCCCCTGCGTCGCGCGCCGGATATGGGCCACGACAAGCTCGCTGTGGATCGGACTCTTCTGCAGGCACTCGACCCACGGGCTACCGGCTGCAGCGTGAGGATCGCGCCAGACTTGCGTGTCGTTGCCCTCGGCAAATGCGATGCCCCAACCATCTGGTTGACCTGCAGGACCGCCATGCGCTGCCAGCCTCGAGAGCGACAGCTTCACGTCGACGGGGGCGGATGCGCTAATGGCGAGCAATTCGCACATGAGGCTCAGGCCGCCCGCGAGGTGTCGTGCTCGCTGTCGAGACGGCCGTCGCGCAAGCTGAAGATGTGGTCGAATCGATCGAAGATCTTCTCATCGTGCGTGACGGCGATGATCGCGGCCTCTTGCTCGACGGCGACCTTGCGCAGCAGATCCATAACGATCCCTGCGCGCTTGGAATCGAGCGCCGCCGTCGGCTCGTCCGCGAGAATGATGCGCGGCCGGTTGGCAAGCGCCCGCGCGATGGCGACGCGTTGCGCCTCCCCGCCCGACAGCTTGGCCGGCATCGCGCTCTTGCGGTGGCCGACCTCGAGATAGTCGAGCAGCTCGACCGCGCGCCGCCGGGCGGGTGCGGCGTCCGCCCCGGCCAGTTGCAGGACCAGAGCGACATTGTCGGTGGCGTCGAGGAATGGGATCAGGTTGTGAAACTGGAAGATGAAGCCGATCTTGTCGAGCCTGAGCTGCCGCAAATTTGACCTGAGCCACCGGCCGTTCTCGATGACCACCTCACCGTCGAGCTCCATCGATCCCGACGACGGGTCGAGAATGCAGCCGATGACGTTCAAGAGCGTGGTCTTGCCCGAGCCCGATGGTCCGAGCAGCGCCACGACTTGGCCTGGATAGACATCGATCGAGACCTCGCGCAGCGCATCGACACGGGTCTCGCCCTCGCCGAAGTGCTTGGAGATGCGGTCGACCCGAACGAGGGGTGTGCTGGACACAGCTGTCGCCATCTCACCCTCCGAGTGCCGTGGCCGGGTCGACACGGAGCGCGGCGCGCACGCCGAGACCGCTCGACACGAGGCAGACAGTGAAAACGATCAACCCGAGCACGATTACGTTATCGGGCTCCAGCACCACACGGCGCGGGAAATAGTCCTTGATCACGACGATGAGTGTCGCGCCGATCGCAAAGCCGATCAGGCCGAGCGCCATCGCCTGCTGCACGATCATGCCGATAATGGTGCGGTCCGGCGCGCCGATCAGCTTCAAGGTGGCGATCTGCCTCAGCTTCTCCATGGTCATCGTGTAGATGATGAGAGCGATGATGACCGCCGAGACGACAAGCAGCAGGGACGTGAAGAGCCCGATCTGGCGCCGTGCGCGATCGACGAGCGAGCGCGTGAGGATCAGCTCCTGAGCCTCTTGCGTAATTGCCGCCAGATGTTTCCATTGCCGCACCGTCTCGGCGACGGCATCTGGCGAGCTATTCGGCTGAAGGCGCGCCACGACGGCATTGACAGTATCGCGGCTCGCTCCGCCGGTCCCGCGCGCAAGCTGGACGCGGGCTGCGGGCGGTGCGAGATCGAATTGTAGCTTCTGCGCGTCGCGCAGCGTGATGTAGACGGCCGGATCGCCTCCGGAATTGACCTGATGCCGGGTCAGTCCGACGACACTGAAAACGTTGCGGCCAAGGCCTATTCGATCGCCGAGGACGAGCCCCGAGCTGCGATCCGCAACCATTTCATAGTGGCTGCGCGCAATAGCGCGGCCCTCACTGATCTCCGGCGGTCCGCCCGGTCGCGTCGGCTCGTAGCCGATGACGTACAGCCTGAGCTTGCCGCCCCGGTGCTCGGTCTCGACCGTCTGATAGGTGATGCTGCCGGCGGAGGCGACGCCCGCGATGCGTGCAATGGCTTCGCGGATGTCGCCGGGAATGCGCGAGGCCTCTGCAAATGGACCGCGCGTATTCGCCTCCACGACCCACAGATCGACGGCCGGCGCCCGGGCGATCGTCAGCGCATCGACGACGAGGCCGCGATAGATGCCGATCATGGCCAGCACCACGCCGAGCAGCAGCCCGAGGCCGATGCAGGTGAGCAGGAAGCGGAACAGGTTGTGGCGAATGTCGCGGTAGGCGAGGTTCATTTCGCTTTCCCCTCGCTGACACTTGCCGCGCGACCGTCGCGGAAGCTGCTTTCCACCCGTGTGACGACACGGACCCCTTCGGGGAGCGCGTCCACGATCTCGAGCCGGGCATCTTCCGTGCGGTGCCGGAACTTGACGAGGCGCTGGCGCAATCGCCCGCCCTCTACGGTCCACACCTTGCCCTCACGGGCGTTGTAGCCCTGCACGGCAGCCTCTGGCACCAACAGCGCCTTGTCGAGCTGAGCGACCGTGATCAAGAATTCCACCTGCTCGCCCAGAAACACACGCGGCGGCGGATTGTCCCCTTTGATGTAGACGCGCCGCTCCTCAGTGACGCGATCGCTTTCCAGACCGACACGCACCACTTGGCCCGTGAAGGCGTCCTGTGGACGGGAGCGCAGGCGGGCATCGACACGCTGGCCTTCCTGGATGTACCCCGCGCGCGCCTCGTCGACATAGGCGAGCCCCCAGTAGCTACCCGCGGCAATCAAAGTGAAGATCGGATCTCCGGCCTTGACCACGGTGCCGAGCTCCTTGTGCCGCTCGATCACGATGGCATCATAGGGCGCAACGAGTGTACGATGCCGCAGCAACGTCTCCTCGAACTGAACCTGTGCCTTGGCATCGGTAAGCTGTGCGCGAGCGCTTGCGATCTCACTCTCGGCAACGACGACATCGGCCTTAGCCACCGCCTCGTCCCGTGCGGCCTCCTCCGCCACCTGCTGCGAGACGATGTCGCGCCCGACCAGGGTTTGCTTGCGCCGGTTGGCCTCCTGTTTCTGAGCGAGCACGGCCCGCGACTTCTCCAGATTGGCCTCCGCCCGCGTGATGTTGACCGTAGCGATCTCGAGTGCGGCGCGGGCCTTGGCGACCTTGGCCTCCTGCTCACCGAGACTCAATCGCGCCAGCACCTGGCCTTTCGTCACGCGGTCGCCGTGGTCGGCATGGAGCTCCGCGAGCGCGGCGCCAACCTCGAACCCAATCCTCGACAGCACACGCGCCTCGACGGTTCCGAGGCCGAAGACGCGGACGGGGACGTTGCGCTCGACCAAGGCCACCTGAACGCTGATGGGGCGATTGCCGTAGATGGCGAGACCCAGCATGACCGCTGCCATAACACCGGCAGCCACCAGCGCGTACCTGACTGCCGGCCGGCGAAGGACTGCCGATGATGGAAGCCAACCTTTTTGCATTTGCGTCATGACCTTGTGCTCGGGTGTCGGCGCAGCGCTGTCGTTCATGATCGATCGGGTGTCACCAAGGACCAGCCCGCATGATCGAAATACTTGGGATATGTCTCGAGAGCCTTTCGCATGACTGCGATACCGCGCTGCGGATCATTTTTCTGCGTAACGAGATCGGCGCCCTCCAAGAAATCCGCGATCATGACGTGGAGCGTCTCGTCGGCCGCGGACGGGAGCTTGCAGTTTGCGGTCAGGTAATCGACCTGCTGCTGGATGCCCCTGGCGAGCACCTGCATCTCAGTCGCGCTGGCTTCCGGCCTGGCGGCACTCACCAATTCACGGATACGCTCCATTCCGACGCGGAGCGGCTGGTCCGTCTCCCACTTCTGGCCGGCATTGAGCTGCAATCCGCCCCCGGCCTCATGGCTATGGCCGTTTCCGTGCAGATGATAGAAGGCTAGCCCACCACCAGCGACCAGCGCGAGTGCAATGATAACAAGTTTCATTCGCATGTTTATCTCAACCTCTTTTCTTGGGCTGTCTCAGTTCTTTATTGGCTGCCGATGCCCGCTCCACACAGCGGGCACCCAGACCGCGAAAATAGATTTCGATCACGCCCGGCGCATTGGCTCTCGCCGCGCGAAGGTTGCCCGCCAGCATCGACTGCATCACTAGGCCTTGGATCATTCCAATGAATAGGATCGCCGCCGCCTGCGTGTCCGTGTCGGCCAGCACCTCTCCCCCGGCTTTGGCTTCTTTCAGCTTGTGTGCGAGCCGCTCCGCGTAACGTCGCATCAACGTGTGCGCGACTTTCTTCGCAGGCGTTGCTTCTGCTCGCTGCAACTCTCCGAACATCATCCTCGGCACACCAGGATGCTCGATCACGAATTCGATGTGGCTCATGAATATCGCCTGCAGAGCAGCAAGCGGTGATGCTGACTGCTCCGCTGCCCGATCAATCCGATCGAGCAGCCGATCGGCGACCCACTCCATCACAGCCTGCCAGATGGCCTCCTTGCTCGGGAAGTGCCGGAACAAGGCACCCTGGGTAACGCTCATCTCACTGGCGATCGCCGCTGTCGTGATCTCGCTTGGGTTCTGCGTGCCCGCAAGGGCGACGACGGCCTCCACAGTTCGCTGACGACGTTCCTCGGCGGGAAGATATTTGGTCTGCATCTCTGACATTGGTCCAAATGATAGTAATTACTTACTATCATGTTGGGGCGTCCGATGTCAATCCAGCCGCTCCCAGGCAGACGCAGACTGTCAGGATAAGTCGCCGAGATCGGCTCGGCCTTCCTGTGCGCTGAACTTGGCATCACGCAGGACACGCGCGCAGACCATGCGCAATACATAGCCAACTGGCTTCAGCTTTTGAAAGACGACCCCAAGGCGATCTTCACTGCTGCGGCCAAGGCCAGCGAGGCCGTAGCTTGGCTGAAGAAGCAGCAGCCCCACTAGGGGCTGCTTATTTTCACTTCGACTCCCGGGGGTGTAAGGCGAATACAGGGGGGATTTCTCTTGTGCTCATGTTCTCGTGAGAACACCATCTGGCAAAACGCACCGATTGCGTTTTATTACTATTATCGTATACAATTAAAGAATGAATACCGACGTCGAAACATCGTTCTGGAAATACTGAAGGACTTGCAAAGGCGAAGTGGCGAACATACGCGCGAGCTACGCTTCTTGCGTGATGACATGCGGGAAGGCTTCGCCTCGGTACGCGGCGCTCCAAGCACAACAGCACGACATAAACTTGCTGGAGCGGCGCATGGAACGTGTTGAAGATGATCTCCGCATGATAAAGCGCGCGACAGAGTTTCCAGAAGACGTTGACGCTTAGCGGCGCCCATCATTTCCCATAAGATACATTATCACACAGATGCAGCATGCTCCGGCTTCACAGCTCGCGCTGCCCACCTTCAATCAGAGCCGCCGCAGCGGTGAGGCAGTTTAGGACCTTCTTGTCAGCGTCTTTCTCCCATCTTGCGCTTACGGGTCGGTGTACCACTGCATTTGCAAACTGCCTGATGCGATGGAGATCGAGCTTCCACATCCATGAGTTCTCCGGAACCTGGAGGGCCAGATCGATCATCTCACCTAACCGAAGGCTTTGACCTGCCGGCACAGGGTCTTTCGGCAAATACGCTTCCTTGAGCATGTGCTCAATAATTGCTCGGCAAGTAACCACGGCTGCCGCGTACGCCCCTACGAGATACGCGTTGATGGCATCGTTCAGAAGTTCAGCTACGGCGCTGTAGGGCCGACCGGCCGAAACTTTGCTGAGATGGGACGGCACATAGGCACGCGGCAGCTTCCTCCAGCGGTCCTCAATTCCTTTGAAATCAAGCTGAACCTCATCATGGAAAAAGTCCCAGGCCTCCACGCCTTTCAGCATCCAGCCCCAATCCGTACCGTCCGGCGAATTATCGAGATCATCGAGACCGTTGGAATCGTAGAGATGCTGCATAATCTGATCTATCGCATCGTCGCCTTCTTTGAGACCTGGAGAAAACTCTCTGTAGACGCGGACTCTTTGCTTCAAGAATGATGGCGCTGGATTGTAGATCTCATTGAAAGAGAGACCCTTCACGCTCGATCCCTCGACGAGGCGAAAGGCTCTCATGCACCTGCACTTGAGAAGCTCAAGAAGTCTGAGCTGGTAGCGCAAGCGGAGCGCTTGTTGACCGGAACAGCTTGGTTGCCTGCGCTTGCGCAGGTCAAACCTACAGCTGATTAGGCTGCTTACTCGGCTGCGCTTGCGGGCGCGGCCGAGTTTTTTTGTCGTAGAACGCACGCGCCGCTTCAGCCGCTACATCAAACGCCATGCGCCACGCCTCAGTTCTTGCGAGGACGAGCAGCACTTCCTGCTGGAAAAAGCATGAAGATGACAGGAGGCATCTTCTCAACTTTCCATTGAAAGCCTCAGCGACTAATCGCTTCGCGCCGTTATCTCCGCCACCGCAGCTCTCGCGCGGAAGCGACCGAGCACCAGCGTATCAAGCGTGTTGATTTCTCCTTCCTCTGGCTGGTCGAGCAGCCAGCCAGAAATGCGGCCCGCTTCGGGAGCGAGATAGTTCACGATATCCTCGCGTTCAGATGCAAAGTACACCATCGCCCCTTGAGCATAATCGACATAGACAAATGAGAACACACGCTTGAGCGTCCGGTAGACGATCAGGCTTTCAGGAGCAAACGGGTTATCCGACGATATCCAGAGCGTGAACACGCCGTCTTGTTTAAGATTGGCGTGAATGTTTCGGAACATCTCGTATGAAAACAGATGCGTGGCCACCATGTCATGCATCCATGAAAGATCCAGCACCACGGCATCGTACGAAGGCTGACCGGATCGCTTGGCAAAGAATGTGAACCCGTCGGCAATGGTAATTAGTGCGCGCTTGTCTTCCGGTGTATGCGGCAACAGAGGCCAGAACAGCTTTTGCGCCTCGGCAACCTGCGGATTGATTTCAATCACCTCGGCATGAGCATCAGGCCGAAGCCCGGAGAGAATCCCCGCTAACGTGAAACCGCAGCCCAGCCCCACCACGGCTGCCCGTGCGTCTTCCGCCCCGACATTATGCGCGATCATATCCGCCGGGATGCTGCCGAGTTTGAACTGAAAATGTTCGGCGAGCACCTGATCCCGTAATTCGCATAGGGGTTTGTTATCCAGCAGCATGATTTGTGCGGCATCCGATCTGGCGACGGATACGATCCCGTAAGGTGAAGTGCGCGAGAACACTAGGTTCTCTGCTCGGTAAGAGGGGGCCGCGTATTCCAGAGCGATCCGTGCCGCCCATTCCTGTTGCGGCTTCCCATCCGCTTGCCGGGTGGCCGGGGGAGCAATCAGAAATGCCGCCACGAAGACGGCCACAGCGAACGGTAATGCAGCCCTTATCGAATAGCTGCGGTGTTCGAGGCGCATCGCAAGTATCAGCGCGGCGGCTTGCATCAAAAGAAGCGCGCAGAAGGAAGCAGTTATGCCCACATATGGCACAAAGTGGAACCCGCTAAGGGCTGCCCCAAGAACCGAGCCAGCACTGTCGGCGATTACAATTTTCCGGGCTTGCCCGTTCTTGCCGCCTTCGACCATAAGCCGTATCAGCAGCATCCCGCTCAGCGTCGCCAAGCACACCCCAAACAGAATTGAGAGCGCAATCGTGGCGCTCAGCCCCATCACGGGCGCACTCATTCGCCAAACCATCAAAGCCGCCAAGCACGATAGCAACAGCGCGATCGAAAGCAGACCGGTTAGCGAACTCCTTATGCGCGGCGCTATGAGCGTGCCGATCAAAAATCCGCTTAAATGAATGGTGATGATGCAGGCTGCCGCAAAATCCGAATGTGCCAGATAGAAAAAGATGATCCGGTTGAAAATGAACTGCGCCGCGAGGGACCAAAAGCCGACGGAAACGGCGAGAAGAAGCGGAAGCACAGATTAGTCCCACGTAATCGTTACGCGGCCTACGGCGCCTAGCCCGCCGTCATAAGCGTTGCCATTTCCGCCAGCGCCTCCCGATCCGACTATCACGGGTATCTCGGCGCCCGCCGCGAAAGTTCCCGAGGCATACGTTCGACTAGAGTAGCCGCCGCCGCCGCCGCCGTCCCCGTAGCAACGCTCCCCGGTGCTCATAGGCCCTCCACCTCTAAAGGCTCCTCCACCGCCGCCACCGGGCGCACTACCTGGCTTGCCGTTATTGCCAGCGCTAACTTGCGCACCGCCCGCTCCGCCGTTCGCTCCATTGCCTCCTTTCGCACCAGCCGAACTGCTCGTTGATCCGTTTTGTCCCGTTAAGTTTGTGGTGCCGCCAGTCGCCGAGCCTCCCGCACCCCCCGCGCTTGTAGATGCCCTGATTCCGCCATTTGCAATCACCGAACCGTCCCACGAGGAGCTACCCCCGCTTACACCAACTGCACCAGAACTCGTGTTGCATCCAGCGCCGCCGCCGCCACCGCCCCAAACCTCAACAGTCAAAGTATTGAAGCAGGGTATCGTAAAGTTGAACGAACCTGCCGTTGAGAAAGTTTGAGCCCCCGCTACCACACCACCTCCACCGCCTCCCGACGCAGCACAGTTTGTAATCGTGCCGCAAGAGGAACAGGCGGCGGCAGTAACCCCGGTGGGCAACGCGTTGAGAAACGCGTTCGCACCCGAGCTCCACTCCGCTGCTGACTTCGTCGGAACCATGATTGTCTGGCCCGACGCGTGGTTATTGGTGACCGCCCTGCAGGTGCTGTGTTCATCAATGTTGTACGTTGCACCATGAGGTATCTCGCAACGATCAAGCGCATAAACCGTCCCGCTGCAGATACCCATGCTCAACAGCATCACTGCCAACGGAGGAAGAAAGGTCTTCAGGCTCCGCATGGCCGAACCTCAAGAATATCTCGACCGTGTTGGTCTTTCCGCGTGTGTGCGACTGACCAGCCAGATCGATCAGGCGGCACCGTCGCAAGCACATCCTTAGTTAAGTTTCTAAACGCGGTGCAGCGGCCCGCTTCGGTGATTTCGAGGGAAGACTCTGGATAGAGATAAATGCCCTGTGAGGCCGACGTTGCGCACCCCGCAACCAACAACGGCACTAGAAGAAGAAAGCGCATGAACTCCCCGCAAAATTCGTTCGTCAGAATGAAACGGCCACCAAAGAGCCAAGCTCTTGGTGACCGGGAGTTCGAAACCGTCGTACTGTAAGAACGGCGCGGCAGTCTTTAGCCGCGAGCTGTTCGCGCGAAACGCGAGCGCAGGCAGAGCCTGAACATGCACTGCCGCCTCCCGGTCTAGTTCCCGAGAAGCGACATCCACGGCGCGCTTCGCCAATATGTGAGGAAGACGCACCAAGTTGCGGCTGATGCCTGCCGTACAGTACGAGGGGTTTCGATGCCCCGGCTGGAAAAACTCCAACTTCTTTTATTCTATATTTTTTTCGTCATAATTGGAACAAATATCTAGATCGCAAGGCAAATCCCGCGCCCGATCAGAATTTCGGGCGCGGGAAACGTCGCTTGCGGCGGCGGCTTTTTATGGTGGGCTGCGGGCCGGAGTTTTTGAATTGCTTATCGAACCGCCGACCCGGGGCATGCGCCACGCGGAAGGCATCGTTGAGAGCCATGCTTGGCCCCTACTCTGCCGCGATCTGCGGGCTGCCTGCGGCTTCCGCTTTTTCGAGGGCAACGTCGCGCCTTTGCCTGATCTGCTCTGCCGTGGCGGGACTGAGGATACGGCCGTTGATGAGCCCGATGCTGGAGCGCCAGTTGCGTTCCATCGCATAGCCTGCATCGGCCAGACCCTTCTTGTCGTCCTTCGAGAAGGCCGTCACGCGTTCCGGCACGATGTTGGCGGCCGGCACATACCGGTCATAGCCGATGTTCACGGCGGCGAAAGCTGCCTGTAAGGATTCCGGCTTGCTCGTCGAGAGCATAGCATCTTCGCTCGCAAGCACAATCTTGGTCGCGAAGCGCGCGGCGTCCGCATCTGGATACTTCCGCGCCAGATCTTCCTGCTCCTCCTCTAAGAAGGAGCGGAAATATTTGACGTTGCCCCGCACGGCATACTCACCGTGCTGGATCGGCACAAGGTCGAGGCCTTTCGCCTTTAGCTCGATGATAGACATTCGGCTCAGCTTGGGCTTGTCATCACCCTCCAAGACAACTTGCATCCGGAATGCAGAGGCATCGATGCCCAGCTTATCCGCTATCCGCGCGCGGGCCGGATCATCCAGCTCCACGATCTTTCGTATATTGTCGCGGTGCACATGCGACCCGTTACCGAGCGGCACGAAGCGCATACCGCGCTCATTGAGCTGCTCGATGCTTTTGATGCCCCAGACGGGTGTCAGTTCGCCAGAGAGAACGATGCGCGTTTTGAACTTCGATGTATCGATCTTTTTGGCGTCCGCTAGCCCTTGGCGGTCTCGGTCACTGAGCGGCTCCACCAGCCGGATATGAGCGCGGGGAACGTAGACTCCCCCGCCCACATACACGAGCGGAAGCTCGCTGCTGCGGAGATCGGCAACCGATTGCTCGGTCATGACGGGGGTAAAATCCCCCGCCATCACGATCTTCGCCTTTTGAGGACCATCGCGACTTTCGCCATCGACGATCTTCATGTAGCGGATCATCCCAAGAGGAATTTCTTTGGCTTCGCCGCTGGTTGTTTTTACTTTTACGTGTTTAGTCATTTTGATTACTCCTTTACAAGTATGGGTTGTTTACATAATTGATATACATTTACCATAAGTAGAAAATATCAATCAATTAGAAATCGATTATTTCATTCGATTTGACTTTTTCTAAGCGACCATTTTTTATCGTGAATTGTAGCGCGGGTCACGCTCAGCGCGCTTTCGCGCTGACCTGTTGAACGGATGGATCAGCTGAAATTTTTTCGCTCACTCGATCAGCGTTTGCATACGGACGCATGATCGCACGCACCCTACTCGTGCGTTTGTCTGCAAAGATTTGTTGGAAAATATTCTTCCGGATTGCCGTGTCAGACAGCCGTTACTTGCACGCGCAAGGCACGGTCTTCTCGCTGCGCTGCTGCGATGTGGATGCTAACGCGGCTCTTTGAGAGCTTCCGGTTCGTCGGAGCATTTGTGGCTCATCCCGCCCCAATCTTTCATCAGCGCAGGGACATCCAGCCTTAGAGCCACGCGCTTATCGCGGACGTCGCCGGCACGGGCGTGCGCCCTTCGTCAATGCCCGGCCCGCACCACTCCTGCTGCGCAGGACCGTGTAGGGCATGACGATCCGGCTTTCAGCGCCGCGATCTGGTTCGCGCATGGCTGGATGATCCAGCCCGAAAAAAGAAAGATCGAAAGGATGACTATCATGATCAACTCACAACCGAAATCCAAACCTCTCTACCGCGTCAGCTTCTCCGCATTTACCGGCAAAGACGACAAGGGCAACGACCGCCTCGGTTCCGCCCGCGAGATCGGCAGCGTCTGGCCTCGCAAGGACGGCAAGGCACCGATCATCCGCTTTGACATTATCCCGATTGAACTCACCCAACGACAAGGTGTGCTGTTCCTCAATCCCGTCGGCGGCAAAGATGACGCTGCGCAGGACGAGGACGCCCCTCCCGCCTAAATGATCCCACCAAAAGGACAGGCCCGCGCTGCAAAGCGCGGGCCCCCGCCTTGTCTGGCGCTTCATCAATCATGGGCTCGCCACAGGATGAGCGGGCAATCCGGCCCCATGCGGTGGTGGCTGTGCCATCCCAGATAATCGCACGATACATAGACCGGCGCGTCGAATGTGCCATAGCTTCGATACGACACCCGCAGATGGGGCGAGCTTTCGGAAAAGAGTCCGTAGAGCAGCACGCTTGCAACGCCGAGCCGCGTTGCCGGAGTGAGTGCCCGCATCAGGTAAACCTTCGCGACATTCCACACGATGCTTGGCGGCTTAGGAAGCAGACTTTCCCGCGCGGCGCCGAGGACGATTGGCCACGGCTGAAGAAGCAGCTTCAGCTGCGCTCGGAAGCGCTTCGCTCCGTGCAGGGGATTGTCGTCGACATAACGGCGCTCCGGCCATGTCTCGTGCCAGCCGACTGTTCGGCAAAGAAAAGGCGGGTGGCCCCCAATCAAGACAATCTGCTGGCCTTCCGGCAGCATCTGGAGTTCGCTTTGCGTCTTAAGCGGCCTGGCCACGGCGTTCGCGTTTTCCGACACGCCTCCCGTGTTGCCCATGCCGAAGCTGAAATCTTGCTTTGTTTCACTGCCAAGCACTGGCACAAGCCGCGCCGCTGTCTCAGCCGAAATCGCGCCGAAGAATATCTTCACGCGGCATTGCGCGAGAATGACACTCTGGCCCGCTTTGCCATAAACGCGGCTCAGATCCTCAAGCTCCTGCACAATAACGATGACGCGAACGCCGTAGGCGCGCAGGAGCGTCAGCAAGTTCGGCAGGTTGTCGATCTGGAAATTGGTCGCCTCATCGAAAAGCGCCACGACAGGAACCGCGTTGCCGCATCGCTGAAGCTCGACCATCGCCGCCCAGTTAATGAGCGCTATCCACTCTGCGTAAGCCTTCATGCGGGTCATGTCGCAGCAGACATAAATCGTCATCTTTTGGCGCTTGAGGTCCGCAAAGCGGAACGAACAATGCTCGCTTATCCGGGCAAGCCGTCCCGATGCCGCGTAAGGCGCCAATGCTTGCACTGCGCCGTTGACGAAGGACTGAAATTCTCTGGGCGTGTCTTGATGTGTAGCCAGTAGGCTCTCCGCCATGGCCGCGATGTCACCGCACAAGGCCTGCTGATTGCGCAGGTCTTCCAGAAACGCCAGCAGCAGCGGCACGTCAGTAACGAGCCGCTGCGACTTGACGAGATTGCATTCCGCGGGTGAGCGCACGCCGAGGCCCAGAATGCAGGTTTCGATGATGAGCCGGGCACCCTGCCGAAAATACTGGTTTTGATCCTTCTGCGGTGGATCGCGCAGTATCTGAAGCGCAATTGCGCGGGCATCCGCGACCGCGTCCTGCGGCGAGAGAGCCAAGTCGTCGAGGACGAGCTGGCAGACATTGTAAGCAGCGGGGCTCGTGCCATCGAGGACAACAATCTGGTGCTTGAGGCGCTTCTGCCTGTACCGCGCCGTTTGAGCGACCAGCTCTTTCTTCGTATCCGTGACGATCATCGAGTGCCGGACGCGCATCAGCGTCGGGATCGCGAAATTGACGGACTTACCAGCGCCGGTGGCGGCCACAATCAGTGTATGAGTTTCGTTCTCAAAACTCGCGTAGCGACCCTCATGAGCGCCGATCGGAAACCATCCGCGGTTATGAAGTCCGGCCTTGCGCGCATCGCTCACGTCACCCCAGCGCGCCGAGCCGCGAACGATTGTAGGGGTGGCCATCTTGATCCGGCGCAGCAACTCCGGAAGGGCACTTAACAACCCAAGTACAAGCGATCCGGCCAAAAGTACGCTTGCGGCAAGCAGCAACGGCCGCGCTAGAGCTTGCCAGTCGGCCGGCAAATTATCGAGCCAGGCTGTTCCGTAGGCCAGATACAAGAGCCCGCCCAAGAGCAGTGCGGGCTTCAGGATCGGCTTAGAGGGGCCGCGTTCTTCCGCCATCACAGCACCTTTGACCAAGGGCAGAGACTGCGAGCAGCCTCGATGTCAGTTGCTGTCCAGTTGAACTGCGCCAATCCGGCGGCATCGATCGGCAAGGCGACGACGGCGCCGTTAGCCTCGCGCCGGGCGAGGGGCACGCGCGGATCGAGTCCGCCGCGATCCTCAATCGCCCAGCAATAGGCGACCAGCAGACCTGTGCGCGCGGCGCTGTCCGCATAAAGCGCGCCCACAACAAGCGTCTTGCCGTTGTGGGCATCGCCGCTTTCAAACACCATGTCGTTGCCCGCTGCAGCCCGCTCTGCAGCCTCTTTGGCCTTCGTTTGCGCTGCGATGTCGGCGTTGAGCCGTGCTTCGATCTCCTTGCCGCGCTGGATCGCATTGTCGATCTCGACCTGAATGCACCTGGTATCCTGCTGGGTCGGAAGACCCAGCGCACAGCGTGCATCGGTCCAGAACGGATCGTGCGGGGGAATGAACTTGTGCGCGATGGCATAAGCAATGAGTGAGCCCGCCGCCATCGTGACCACAGTGAGGACGCCGAGAAGCAGAGCGCGGCCGATATACTTGCTGATGAATTTCATGGTTCTGACCTCTCCGATCTGTGGGGATGGGCTGGCCAATCGGCCCGCCGATTTGTTGAGCGTCAGCCGTGATCTTTTGCCTTCCGGTCTCTCACCGGTTGCGATCCGGATTTGAGGAGCGCGTCCGGGATCGTTGGATCGAGATCGAGGAAACCATTGAAGGTTGACTTCTGCTGGCGGCGGCGCTTGCCGGCGGCCGCCAGCTCAAGGAAGACCATCATGATCAGCGGGAAGAGATCGATCCCGACCGCCAGCGCCAGATTCGGAATCGAGCGCAGGATGTAGCGCAGCGATACATCCGTCAGGGTGACGCGCTCGGCGCGGCGCGATGCGGCCGCCTTGTCAGCCGGCATTTCGGCGAGCACCGTCTCAAGGGCCGAGATCGCCCCGGACACCTGCCCGCGTAACGCATCCAGAAGCGCGCGCTGCTTGGCGCCGAACGTGCCGCCGTCATCCGGCATATCGGGCACACTCGACTTGAGGGAAGCCAGTGCCGCTGCGGCCGTCTCGCGAAGGCGCGCGTTGCGGACGCTGCGCAGCAAAGTCTCAACATCCGACTGACCCTTGCGGAACGCCGCTTCGCGGTCGAGTACGGGCACCGCGCGATCATTGACGGCGCTCGACAGTGCTTGCAACGCCGTGCCAAGTCCCAGAGCCTGCTGCTCCATTTTGGATGAGGTTGCGTCTAGGCTTTCTGCCGACGTGCGCGTCGCCGTGCACACGGCAAGCAGGGCTTGGCTGTACTTGCCTACGCCCTTGCTGCCCGTGCCGAGGCCCTGCGTGACTTCCGCATCGTAAGAGGCGCACGTGCTGGCGGCGACCGACTGCAACGCCGGAATGACGGCGCGGGCCTGGGAGGCCTGCGCGGTGACCGCGTCGACCGTCTCCGTCATGTTGTCGACCGCCTCGCTCATATACAGGATGAGTGAGGCGTGCCCCGACAGGCCCACGAAGTTGTACCAGGTGGAGACGGCCAGCGCCCATCCCGTGAAGATGATCGCGAAGACATAGGCCGCAAGCCGCAGGTACCAGCGGCGCATGCGCGGCGTCAGGCTCAGGATAATGTGCCAGCCGACGAACAGCGTGACGGTTACGGCCGCAGCTACCAGCACGGCGTGCGTCACGGCTTCAAAGCTCAGACCCATGTCGCGCTCGCGCTCCGCGAGCACGCCCTCGAAGCACATATAGCCGCTGATGAAGGTGAGCAGAACGAGCGTCACCTTCAAAGCAGCCTGAGCGCCAGCCGATTCCCACAGGCGCTCGCGCTCCAGCGCCTTGTGTTCGGGATCATCATCAGAATGCATCCCGATCTTCCACTTGAGCGTGGGAGCCTTGGGCTGTCCGCGATTACTGAAAATAGACATGGATGCTCGCCTCCTCTCGGCTCGTTATTGGTCGGCAGCGGCGGCAGCCATCACCTGCCGCACCATCCGGTTGATTTCTGGAAGTTCGGAATCGCCGCCCTCCGCCAGTACCCGGCGGAGCGCATAGGCGTGCATCGCATCGACACCGATGCGCAGGGCGATGCGCTCGATGTCGGCCTTGCTCAGCGCGTTTGGGATGATGGTCGAGAAAGGCCTCTCGCCGATCCGCTCCACGGCCATCCCGCGCCGAGACTGCGCCTGAAGAAGCTGCGCGCCCTTTCCGACGCACAACGTCGTCAATGCACCGACACATTCCGCGTCATTGCACAGCTTTTCCGGCATCCAGCTCCGCAAGCTGCTAGCCGGGGTTCCTTTTTGTGTTGCAGTCTTCGTCATCGTGCCATCTCATCGCCGCGAGCCCACAAGCGGACTTGCCGGACATGGACGACAATGAAGGGAGTAAACCCCGGACATTCACGGGGAAGACTGTTCCCCCCGGCCGCCAGCCAGTGGGCAAGGGCCCAGGCCGCGTAGCGACTCGACCCGTCCTGCACGACCGGTCAAGCCTCGTATATCCAGATGCGATGAAGGAAACGGCGCGTCAGATACTGCTGCTCTATAAACAGCATACGGGCTTCGGCATGGAGAAGCTGCGCGTAGCCATCGCGGGCCGAGACTGCAAAACCCTAACGAAAGACGATCTCAAGCACTGGCTCGGCTACAGGAGCATTCTGGGAGATCGCAAGTTCCAGTATGTCGATCAGTTTATAAGGTCGCTCGATCAGTCCACGCTGCCGGACGAAATCCGCCATGTGCTCATTCAGCAGCAAGAAGGGTATTTGCGCGACGCCATGATCCGCGCGCTGCGGCCGGCTGTCTACACCGACGAACAGAAGCAGGCTCTACACAATCTCCTCAGCGACACTGTCTACGGCGCGCTTTTTTGCGAAATCCCCGGTCAACGCCAGGTGAGGCACATCGAGGAGATGATTATCTTCCCGTGGTTGTTCTTTCTTCAAATTGGACGCGTGAGCGATGGCTTCGGGTCCATCGACGTATTTGCAGGCCGGCCATCCAAAGCCGAACTCACACGGAACTACAATAGGGGCGATCTGTTCGAATGCCTCGATGAAGGTCGTGATGGGTTCTTCCATATTCTATCAGGCTACTTGATGGTCACATCGACGGGCAACCATGTCTTTGGCTGGCCTGACGCGGCCGTCACGCTCGTCAGGCGGACGATCCCCCAGTTCGAGGACCAAGCGTTCCGATGCCTCGACTTGCCTGATATTGTTACCTTCAGCTGCCGTTTTCTGAATTTTCCAGAGCGCGGACACTTCGGGCTTTCAACAAACTTTCCCATGCCGTTCAACTCCAACGCCAGCATGCTTCCGCACTTCAGGCCGTGGCTTGGGCGGTTTCATCATCCCTATGAAGTAGCGGGCATCGACAAAGGGCTGGCTGCAGAGCCGCTGAAGCTGGCGCCCCACTGCGCCCATAAATGGGGCCGCATCTCCGACCGCGCTCAATACGACCGCGCCGTGGCCGTGCAAGCGCGCGATGATTTTTGTTCATTGTATCCACCCGGCGACCCAACCGCAGACCAAGAATAGCGCAGCAATCGCATACATCAGCATGTATGTTATTATAAATTGCGATTCCGATTTGATTATATAAGCTGCGGTGTTGCGGCTATATGATTCAATTCTCTTTTCATAATTCTTGAGGACGGCAAACGCATTATGGCAAATTACCCTCGTTGACGAGGAGCCAGATGTGTTTTTGCTATGCAAAAACTCCGCCTTCGGGGTCGCAATGCAGGATGAAAAGCTGCGCTTTTCTGTTCCTGCCTGCTCCCATCCTCCGGCTCATCTGGTGAGGAGACGTTGCCCGTCTCCCTCAACCCTCTCGGCCCAAGGGTGATCGCACCCCTGGACCCGCGATGAGGGGCGTGTGCCTGCCCCCTCAACCCAGCACCGCGGTCTCGGCCCCGGCGCCGAGTCAGGAGCGTCCCTGCCCCTGACGACCCAGGGCAGAGACAGTGCTCGCCGTCTCTGCACTCTGCGAGGAGCGGACCGCCGCTCCAGCGCGGCCAGGGCGTGCCCTGGACCCGTTCTGCTTTTGCGAGAATTTGTGTTGTGGGCAGTGAAAGGAAGGAGAGAAATGCGTGGCCCCGCTCGAAAAACAGGCCGACCCGTCAAGCAGCCGAACGAACGCCGCTGCTCGCAGATGAATATCCGCCTCACCCTTGCGGAGGCGGACTACATTCGCGTGCATGCTGCATCCGCCGGGCTGACCGAAGCGGAGTTTATCCGCCGCGCGGCCATCGGGCTCGCGGTCAAGCCCGCACGCGCCCGCGCCGACGCCGCTCTTATCAGCGAGCTCAATGCCATCGGCAATAATGTCAACCAGCTCGCCCGCGCCGTGCATCGTGGCCGCGGCCTTCCGCCATTCTGGGAAGCCATTGCCGGCCGCCTATCAACCCTGCTCGATGAAGTGGCGTCGCGCTATGGTTCCTAAGCTTATCCGCGGCAGTTCGTTTAAAGGCGCAGCCGGCTATCTGCTTCAGGATATCGGAGCGGACACGCGCACGCGCGTTGCCTGGACGGAGGTCCGCAACATGGCCTCCTCAAATCCGCAAACGGCCTGGCGCATCATGGCTGCCACGGCAATGGACGCTGAGCGCCTCAAGGAGAACGCGGGCATCAAGGCCACAGGCCGCAGGAGTACGCAAAGTGTGCTGCATCTCGTCTTGTCCTGGCATCCCGAAGAAGCAGAGCGCCTCGACCGCGAGCAGATGCTGGTCGCCGCAGAAGGCGCGCTCAAAGCCATCGGTGCGTCCGACCGGCAGGCCCTCATCATTGCCCACAACGATTCGGCGCATCCGCATATCCACCTGCTTATCAACCGCATCTCGCCGCGGGATGGACGCATGCTGTCCAGCTCAAAGGAGAAGCTCAAGCTCTCCAAGTGGGCGCAGCGTTACGAAGAGGAGCGCGGGAAAATCTATTGCGAGGATCGCGTCCTCAATAACGAGGCCCGCGAGCGCGGCGAGTTCACGCGCGCCGCGAAAGGAATTCCGTGGCAGATCATGAAAGCCGAGCGCCTTGCGCGCGAAGCGGCCAACGATAATCCGGACAAAACGCAGCAGGTGCGCGAGCGGGTCCGCGCCCGGATGGCGGTCGTCGGCCGGTCGATGAGATCGACAATCAGTCGTCACCGCCGCGAGTGGCAGACGCTGGAAGATGGTTATCGCGGGCAGCGCCGCGCGATCGCGCAGTCTTTTGCCAAAGCACGCGTCCGGGCGCGCGAGGCTATCGTGCAGGAATTCAGGCCGCTCTGGCGCGACAACCGCCGCCGCGAGCAGGAAGACCTGGCGCGTCTGACACAGGATGAGCGTTCGCTGCTGGGCCGTGCCCGGTCGGTTCTTCGAACGATCGGCCAGTGGCGGAGCGTGCTGGAAGGTGATCGCATCCACGGCGCCAGCCTCATCTGGAACAGCATGTTCTCGGCCGAGGCACGGAAGCAGATCTTGCTGGAGGAGCACGCGCGGCGCCGGACGGCGATACAGAACAGGCAGCACCAAGCCATTCGGCGCGAAGTCCTACCGATTCAAGCCGAGCATCGCCTGCGTCTGCATTCTGCAGCAAAGTCGTTCATCGCCGAACGCTCCTCGATCGTTCTGGCGCACAGCGCCGACCGCGCCAAGCTGCGGGCGCAATGGTCCGCCCTTCGGCAAGAACGCGCCCAGGCCTACGCGCAACTGCAGGCTTCGCACGAGCATCGAGAGACCTTCAAACAGGCGGCAAGCGGCGAGAGTTATTTCGATAAGCTCAGGGCCATGGCAAAAGCCCGGCGCGAGAAAGCCCCCGAGCAGAGAAATGAGCGTCGTCGAGGGCGGGAGCAGGATCGCGACTAGACGGCGGGGCTAGATGCCCCGCCGCGGTTGCGCCTGTTCTGCGCGCACAGCCTCGATTGAGGCGTGGCAGCAGCGCACGCTGTTTTCATCAAGGGCGTCGTTCGCCAGATCGTTGAACAGCACTCTCAGAAAGGAGTGCAGCTCGCTGTCGGTGCAGGATGCCGCTTTGTTGCGGGAGATGATGAGCATTGGTGTTTCCTCCATTTTCAAAGGAGGCCCCGACCATCGGAGCCTTTCGGGCTCCCGCCGCCACCATGCCCCGAGGGAAGGCTTCCGGTGGGCGGAGGCACTCGAAATTGGAGGGTTGACCAAGCACTTCAGCGCCTGTCATGGCTTCGGCACCAAACCCTGCGATGTGCATATTTTCGCTATTAAACGGATAATTTTAGTTTTATATTGCATATTTATTCGGATACTGGCATTATGGTCCGATGGATCATGCTACTGCTCAGGGTTCTATGGACCACTTCGATATCATTCTCGCTCTCTCCCGCGCGGCCCTTGAGTCGCGCAACCCGCGTGCCGTGCACCAGATTCAGCGGCTTCGGGACGCCATAAGCGCGACTGACAAGGAGCAGGCCTCAAAGCTGACCCGCCTGCTCAGCGCGACCGAACGCAAGCAGGATCTCATCCCACTCGCCTTCGAGGAAACCCGAGCCGCGGCCACGGCCCTGCGCGGCTTCTTGCCGGGCGAGATTCTGACGGCCAACACGCCCCTGCCCCGCGACAAGGAAACATCAGCGCCACTCGTCCGCGTTCTATTCCCGGATGCCTCTGTCGGTGAGGCGCCTGTTCTGGCTCCAGCGCTCGCCGAGGCGGTGTCCGATCTTCTCCTCGAATGGGGCCGTCTCGATCAGCTCAGAAAGTTCGGTGCCGCACCGAATACGCGCTGCCTTCTTTACGGGCCGCCGGGCGTCGGCAAAACGCAGCTTGCCCGGCATATCGCGCGCCAACTCGATCTGCCTTGCGTTGAAGTGCGTCTGGACGGTCTGGTCTCCTCCTTCCTCGGCACGACCGCGCGCAATATCGGCGCGCTTTTCGAGTTCGCAAATCGCTACCGCTGCCTGCTGTTTCTTGACGAGTTTGACGCCGTGGCCAAGGCGCGTGATGACGCTCACGAACTCGGCGAGATCAAGCGCGTCGTGAATACGCTGCTGCAGTGCCTCGACGACCGGGACGGGCGGGGCTTTACAATTGCAGCCACAAACCACGAGCACCTGCTCGACAGTGCGATCTGGCGGCGTTTCGATGCCCGCATTGAATTGCTCAAGCCCGAGGCCGAGGCGCGTGCCGCGATCATCGCCCGCAATATGAAACCGCTGCAGCCCAATGCTGAAACGGAGCGATTTCTAGTCTGGCTGACAGAGGGCTTGAGCGGCGCCGATATCGCGTCCCTGACGCGTTCAACCAAGCGCTACGTGGCCCTCCATTCGACTCACGCGGAGGTCAGCCTCCCACCGGATACGCTGATCGCCGCCCTGAGGCGGTTTGTCGTCCTCAACACGAAATTGTTCTCTCCGGAGCGGCGCCAGGCCGTGGCCGGCACGCGCGCCGATCTTTTGAAGGCCCTTGAGGACGCAGCCCTCAATCAGATTGAGCGTGCCGAGTTCCTCGGCGTCTCGCAGAGTACGGTCTCGCGGCAGGCGAAGAAGGCGCCCGGTCGGAAAAAGCAGGAGCGGGTCAATGGACAGTAACAACCCACTCAGGCCCGTTCAGGTGATCCTGGATCGCGACCGCTTTTTGGTCGCGCCAGAACGCCCGCCCGGCGGCAGCAACAAAGACTTCTTCGCGGGCGATGACGCCGGCTTCGTCCGCCACAAGCAGCTGATGCGCGAAGAGCTGGACGGGTTCGCACAGACGATTGAGGCGCAGGGCGACCCTATCGGTTTCGTTCACGTGCAGCTTCGCGAGGCTGCTCTCGCGAAAAGTCACCGCCCGCTTGATCGCGTGTTCAGCCGCGCGCGCAAATTCTCGCTTGTCGGCGGCGAGGCCAATGGCGAGCTCCTAGTCCAGGCGACCCCGCGCGCGCTCAAGGAGCTGTCGGATGCCGTAGAATCACAGGCCGAAGGCACGCCGCCGCTGCGGTACAACAAGAAATCCGGCAAGGAAGAGCCAAAGGCTTCCGAATTTCGCAGCGAACTTGGTGCCGTCGAAGATCTCCGGCTCCACACGCGGGAAGACCGGCTCCAGTTTGAACCGGAAGAGGCTCTGCGCCTGTTCCGGCAGCCAAACGTCATCGGCTCATACATCATCGATCTGTTTCGCCTTGATCCGGCTGTCATCAGTCA
Organism: Hyphomicrobium sp.; assembly: GCF_036833075.1. Lineage (GTDB taxonomy): Bacteria > Pseudomonadota > Alphaproteobacteria > Rhizobiales > Hyphomicrobiaceae > Hyphomicrobium_C. The sequence continues at coordinate 191,546 of NZ_DAITQL010000001.1, read as the reverse complement.
GGGCGCCGCGCAGCGGGCCATCGCCAACCTGCTGGCCGCGCTTGCAGCGGTTCCGGGCGGGTTGCTCGTCCGCCCTGCCTTGCCGGAGACGCTGCGCGAGCGCCTCCCGCATCCCACGCTGGCGCTCTCCGTCAGGCCACTTAAAAACACCAGCCGCAGGCTCATTATCCTTCCCAGGGAACTGGCTGCCGTTGCGCAGAATGTTCTTTCGCTCCCGCCGCCTGAGAGCACGATTGCGGCTGGCGACGCCGATATCGATCTCGATATCGGCCGGCATCGCGACATCCTCGCCGCCTTCGCCGAGCAGTCGCTGGTGCGGTCTATCGAACTTCCGCTCGTTATCGACGAAGCGACAGCGCCGCCCATTCCGCGCGATGCACACGGCACGCTTCCGCTGCCCGCTGCCGATTTCGATCATCCGATCGTGGGTATTATCGACGGGGGCGTAGCATCCATCCCATCACTGGAGCCCTGGATCGCGGGCCGCCTCGGCGCCATCGCACCGGACGAGCGCGACGCGCGTCACGGCACGTTCATCGCCGGTCTTGCAGCGGGCGCTTACCACTTCAATCCGCATCTTGCTGACTATGTCGAGCCGTTCGGGGTCAAGGTCTACGATCTCGACATCTTCCCGCGGCGCGACCTTCGCGGTTCGTATTATGTCGATCACGCGGATTTCCTCGACCAGCTCGACTTGAACATCCAGCGTGCCAAGGCCGAGCACGGCATCCGGGTTTTCAATTTTTCCTTCGCCTGCGGCAACGCGCAGCCGGGCAGCTATTCTGTGTATGCCGAGGGCTTCGATGCCATCGCCCGGCGCCATGACATCATCTTCGTAATCTCCGCCGGAAATCTTTTGGGCGCTGACACGCGCCCATCCTGGCCGGCCGATCCCGACGCGGCAGTGAGCATGCTCGCCGCTCAATCTCAGTTGCAGGCGATTACGCCCCCGGCTGAAGCCTTCCACGCTCTCACCGTTGGCGCAGTCAACCCGCCCGGCTTCGACGATCATCCTGCTTTGCTCCCGACAAGCTATACTCGCCGCGGTCCGGGAACCGGCTACGCGCGCAAGCCTGACCTCGCGCATATTGGCGGCGTGACGCCAGATGCCTCGACGCAGAACCGCACGGGCCTCACCTCGCTGCACATGGATGGTCTTCTCTGCGATAACATGGGAACGAGCTTCGCCGCGCCTTTGGTCGCGGCTAGCCTCGCTACGCTGGATCAGCGCCTCTTGCGGCATGCCAGCCGCGAACTGCTCCAGGCCCTGATGATTCACCGGGCGCAGCGCGCGCCTGCACTGAGCGGCAAGAAGCTTGGTCATATCGCCCCGGATTTCGTCGGCTACGGCATTCCCGCCCGCGCTGATACGATGCTGGTCGATGATCCAAGCGCTATCACGATTGTCTTCGATCAGGTGCTCCCGGTTGGCCGCATTCTCTCCTTTGATTTCTCCTGGCCGCAAAGCCTCGTCACGCCGGACGGCGCTTGCCGCGGCGCTGCCGACCTTACTCTGGTCTACACATCCCCTGTCGACCGCAACTTCAATGATGAGGCTCTGCGCGTTGAACTGGATGCCTACCTCCGCCAGCAGGAAATCGACCCTGAAACCGGCGAGATCAGCTGGTCGGGACAATTGGAGGCGGACGGGACGTCTGTTCCGAAGGGCACCAAGCAGCGCGAGAAGGAGATGCTCCGCAATGGCGTGAAGTGGTCGCCGGTCAAAAGACTGCACGCAAGAATGCCGAAGGGGCGCGGAGCCAGCTCCGACTGGAAGCTGATTATCGAGCCGCTGGCCCGCAAGGAGCAAAGCTTTCCAGAGGATGGCGTCCATTTTGCCGCCGTGCTCACCATCCGCGACATCGACGGCTCCGCGCCGGTCCACGATGAGATGAGACATCATCTCGTCAATCGCGGTGTCACCCTTGCGGACATTCAGGTTGCAGCGCGGGTCCGTCAGGCGGCGGCCTGAGGTCGGGGTGTAGTTTCAAGTTTGCGGCTGTGCCCCCGACGGAGAACGGGCCGCTCATAGCGCACCAAGTTCAGCCATGGAAACGCACCGGATTTGCGTCCCATATGCGTCCCAGCACATTTTGTCAGGATGAGGGGTTCGGCCTAAGTCTTTGAAAAAATTGGTCGGAGCGAGAGGATTTGAACCTCCGACCCCCAGTCCCCCAGACTGGTGCGCTAACCAGGCTGCGCTACGCTCCGACTTCGGCCCCCCTTATGTCCGGCATTGGGGCTCCGGTCAACGCCTCGTTCCTTGCTTGAGGCCGGAAGCGCGCGGGCTATCGCGAAGCCAGCTGGCCCCCTGCGGGAGGCGGTCATCCGCCTGCCCAGCGATCACGGGAACGGGCGGGCGCCGCGGTCCCTGGATGGCTCTCCGTTGCGCGCTCGAGAAGGGATGGCCGGCGACATGCGCCGCGGTCGTCAGGCTCCAACGGCGCGTGCGCGGCGCGGGACGCGGACGGGCTCGGGCTTGGCCAGAGTCTCGAGCAGGATCGCGCGGCACTGCTCCAGCTCCTTGATCGCAGCCTCGACGGCGGCGAGCTGCTCGACGGCGCCGGCGCGGCCCCGCGTATTGCGGCGTGCCGCGACGGGGAGCGGGCGGCGTCCCGCTCCGATCGAGGGAACGTTCGCCGGCAAGGCGCGTGCATCCGGCGCGTGGCCCCGGGCGGCCGGCGCGCGCGTTTCGCGCGTCGTGCGGCCGTGCTGCTTCACATGATCGATGCCCTGCTCGCGCAGAATCTTCTGCACGCCCTTGATGGTGTAGCCTTCCGCATGGAGCAGATGGCGGATACCGCGCAGGAGCTCCATATCCTCCGGCCGGTAGTAGCGACGGCCGCCGCCCCGTTTCATGGGCCGAACCTGCGGAAAGCGCGCTTCCCAGAATCTCAGAACATGCTTCTGCACATCGAGCTCATCAGCGACCTCGCTGATGGTTCGAAAAGCCTCCGCTGCCTTGCTCATCGTTACCCCTCGATGCCTTGGCCATGGTGATCCGGTTTCCGACGGCCACGTGCTTCGCTGATGCTCGGCGCAACCCGCAAAGATACATTGCAGGTGAGAGTGCCCCCCTCTCCGGTCGCATCCTGAAATTGCGAGAAAGATGCGCGAACGCCGACGCTACAGCTTGCTTCAACAAGCATACCGTCATCGCCGGGCGCCGTCTCGATCAATCGGATCAAATGGCCACAGCTTTTTTTGCATGCGCATGCGAATGCACATCGTTCGCGGCTGACGCCATGCACGCATTCGTGATGCTGCGATATCGTATGGGAAAATCAATGCGTCGCCTGAGCGACGGATGCTCTACTCGGCGGCCTTGGTGCGCCGGGAGCGGCCGGAGTTGATCCGGTCTTTCATGATGTTGCTCGGACGGAAGACCAGCACGCGACGCGGCGTGATCGGCACCTCTTTGCCGGTCTTGGGATTGCGCCCGATGCGCTCGCCCTTCTGACGGATGCCGAAGGAGCCGAACGAGGAGAGCTTCACCTGCTCTCCGCGCGCAAGACTGTCCGAGATCTCGTTGAGGACAAGTTCGACGAGCTCTTGAGACTCGTTGCGCGGCAAGCCGACCTTCCGCACCACGGCTTCGGCTAGATCGGCACGTGTCAGTGTTTTCCCGCTCATAGCGCTCCGCCTCCGCGTCCCCGTAGCTCGGTATTGTTCCCGATGCTATCGAGCGGCGAGCGGGCGGTCAATGACCGATCGCAACAAGCAACTGAAATCGCACGTATAATTAGCAGTCGCTTCGGCGGCGTGATTTCTGACCTTCAGCAATCTGATTTTGTGCATCGCACCATCGTAAGCTCGCGTCTGCGAGATCACCAGCGCGCGAGCGCGGCGCCCCAGGTGAACCCGCCTCCCATGGCCTCCATGAGGATCAGGCCTCCCTCGCGCACGCGGTGCTCCTCGAAGGCTTGGTTAAGGGCCAGCGGGATCGACGCGGCCGAGGTATTTCCGTGCTTTTCGAGCGTTTTGACGATCTTTTGCGGATCGATGCCGAGCTTTTTGGCGATGCCATCGAGAATGCGGACGTTGGCCTGATGGGGGATGAACAGGTCGATCTCGTCGGCCGCGAAGCCATTGGCCACCAGCGTCTCCTCGATCACGCCCGAGATCTTCTGCACCGCATGGCGGAAGACCTCGCGCCCGTTCATGCGCAGGTGCCCCACGGTCTTCGTCGAGCCCGGCCCGCCGTCCACGTACAGCAGATCCTCGAAGCGGCCGTCGGAGCGGATCAGCGTCGAGAGGATGCCGCGGTCCTCGCGTGTGCCGTGCTGGGGCTGGGCCTCGAGCACGACCGCGCCGGCGCCGTCGCCGAACAGGACGCACGTCGCGCGATCGGTCCAGTCGAGGATGCGCGAGAACGTCTCCGCGCCGATGACGAGGGCGCGCTTGGACTGGCCGGTCTTGATGAAATTGTCGGCGACCGACAGCGCGTAGACGAAGCCGGAGCAGACCGCGTGAATGTCGAACGCGGCGCCTTTCATGATGCCGAGGCCCGACTGGATCCTCACCGCGGTGGACGGGAAGGTCCGATCCGGCGTCGCGGTCGCGCAAATGACCAGATCGATGTCCATGGGATCGATGCCGGCGCGCACCAGCGCCTGATGGGCCGCGGCGATGCCGAGGGTCGACGTCAGCTCGTCGTCGGAGGCGATGTGGCGTTGGCGGATACCGCTTCTCTCGACGATCCATTCATCGGAGGTATCGACAATCCGCGCCAGATCGGCATTGGTCATGATGCGCCTCGGGAGATGGGCGCCCACGCCGCGGATGACCGATCGAATGACTGCCAAGGTATCCTCTACTGTTCTGTTCCCCGGGGTTCAGGCCCGGCGCTCGTGCTCGTTCTTCTCATTCGGGGCCGGGACCTCGCCGAGCCGCCCGTGGAACGTCTCGAGATCGGCGGCCAGGCGGGACAAGAGCCCGCTCTCCGCCATTTCGTAGCCGAGATCGACGGCGCTCGCAAAGCCCAGGGCATCGGTGCCGCCGTGGCTCTTGACGGCAATGCCGTTGAGGCCCAGGAACGTGCCCCCGTTGACGCGGCGCGGGTCCATCTTCTCCTTGAGAACCCGGAAGCCGCCGCGAGCGAGCAGCGCGCCCAGCCGCGACAGCCAGGTCCGCATCATGGCATCCCTCAGGTATTGGCCGATCTGCCTGGCCGTGCCCTCCGCGGTCTTGAGCGCGATATTGCCGGCAAATCCCTCGACCACCACCACGTCGACCCGGCCCTGGCCGATCTCGTCGCCCTCGATGAAGCCGCGGTAGTCGAGCGGCAGGTCCGCCGCTCCCTTCAGGAGCGCGTGCGCCGCCTTCACCTCCTCGGCGCCCTTGATGTCCTCGACGCCGACGTTGAGCAAGCCCACCGAGGGGCGCTCGACGTGGAACAGCGCACGCCCCATCGCGGCGCCCATCAGCGCAAAGTCGGTGAGCTGGCGAGCGGTGGCGCCGATGTTGGCGCCGACATCCAGCACGATGCACTCGGCGGTGACGGTCGGCCAAAGAGCGGCGATGGCCGGGCGCTCGATTCCCGTCATGGGGCGCAGGATCAGCTTCGCCATCGCCATGAGCGCGCCGGTGTTGCCGGCCGAGACCGCGGCGTGCGCCTCGCCGTTGCGCACCGCTTCGAGGGCAAGCCACATGCTCGATCCCTTGCCCCTGCGGAGCGCCTGGCTCGGCTTCTCGTGCATGGCCACGACCTGGGTCGTGTGCACGATGCGGGCGCGGGCGGCGAGCGCGGGATGGGCCGCGAGCTGGGCGGCGATACGCGCCTCGTCGCCGACGAAAACGAAGCTCAGCGCAGGATGGCGCTCAAGGGAAATCGCAGCCCCGGGGACCACCACCTCGGGACCGTGATCGCCCCCCATGGCGTCGAGCGCCAGTGTCCGCGGCTGAGCCATCTCGCGATCAACCTGTCAAAATATTCTAAGGGCCCCCGGTCGCCCCCCGGACGCAAGGACAGCGGGAAAATACCTGTTTGCACCTGCGAGACAACACATTTTCCGCGGGCGGACCGGCGCGCGGAGACGGTGACGGGGAAAACGCCATCCGCCAACGCCTGCCAAGCTGCGCCGATGACGATTGCGGCTACGGCCGCGGCTTGAGCCTCTCCAGCGCGGCAAACGGATTTGTGCCATCCGGATCGGCCTTGATCTTCGGGTCGACCCAATCGAACTCCGCATCGGCCTTGCGCGGATAGGGCGGGAGCGCCGCCGACAGGACGCCGAACAGCATCGTGCCCACGTCGATGCGGCCGTCCTCGATCGGCTCGATGTCGGGAACGCTCGACACCTCCCGGTCGCCGGAGACCGGCGCCTCGCTTGCCACCTCCTCGGCAGGAGCCAGCTCGATTGCGAACGCCTCGGAGAGGCGCGCGGGAACGGGGTCCAAGGTCACGACGCAGGCCTGCGTCACATCCGCATCGAGCGTTCCGGCGAACCTCAACCGGCCGCCGCCGAGCGGCTTGATCTCGTAAGCCACCTCGACGCTTTCCACGGACGGGATGTCGAGCGCGCGGGCCAGCTCGGTCCGCTCCTCCCCGGTTGCCGCGCGCGTCGCTTTCAAACCGCGCTCGGGAATATCGGTGACGAGATGGGTCCAGTCGCGCAGAGCGGTCATGCGGCACCTCCGGGAAGCAAGCCTTCAGGGGGCTCGGCCAGCGCGACGTGCAGGCTTTCGGCCGGGACGGCGCGGAGCGCGGCGAGGGACGCCAGCGTCATGCGGGCCAGGGCCTCGGCGCCCTCCGGATGCCGGTCGAGGCCGGGAACGGTTGCGCCGATCTCGTGCGCGAGCGCGTGAACCGGCTCGGACGCCGCAGCCGCACCGCGGTAGGCGAGGCACCGCTCGCCGAGCGCCTGGGCGGCGCGCTTCACCTTCTTCGGCACCGAGAGGTCGCCGACGCCCATCTCCCGCAGACTGTCGTCGATGTCGGTGACGAACGTCTCTGCGAGCAGGCGCGCCAGGCGGCGCTCACCGGCCTCTCCGCCCTGAAGCCGCTCCAGCAGCGGGAACATCAGCAGGATAATCATGCTCGTGCGCCCTTCCGGCGTATCGAGGACACCATGGCGCTCGAAAAACACCGGCCGGCGGGCCTGGGCCACGATCGCGCCATAAAAGTCAATTGCTGTGCGCCGATCTTGAGCTCTGCGTCTCATCCAGGAGAGCACGGGGGGTTCAACCTTTTCCTACAGGGGACTAAGACGGCCCCGGCGTTGCCTTGCGGCCTCCTTTTAGCTAAGGGCGGAACTTGAGCACAGGGGTTTCATGAGTCTCCCAGGGGGTCATTCGACAATGCGCCGTCATGACGCGCCGGGCCGGAGCGCGAAGCGCGGGAGGGCCAGCGACCTGGCGCTCGCGGCGCTGATGCCGGTGCTGCTCGCGGCCGCCGTGCTGCTCTCGGCCTGCAGCGAGCAAATCACCAAGCATGGCCACCTGTTCCGCGAATCCGACATCGCCCAGGTGCAGCCTGGCATGAGCCAGGAGCAGGTGAGGCTCATCCTCGGCACACCGACCACGACCACCACCTACGGCAACGGCTCGGTCTACTACTACATCTCGAGCACGGAGAAGCGCGTCGCCTTCATGTCGGGGAGCGAGGTGGACCGGCAGGTGCTCGCCATCTATTTTTCGCCGGCGGGGGTCGTCGAGCGCGTCGCCAACTACGGCATGAAGGACGGCAAGGTGTTCGATTTCGTGTCGCGCACGACGCCTGCACCCGGCGGCAGCGAGGACGGCCTCCTCAAGCAGCTCTTCCGCAACCTCGGCACCAAACAAATCTTCGGCGAATAAGGGCTTGAGGCGCGGGATCTCGAGATCGAGATGCCGCTTCCCCTCTCGCCCGGTCTTACCGAGACGGCAACCGTTCATCGCGACGCGCGCGCGTCTTTCGCGGCGAGCGCAATAGAAAAGCCCCGGGGCGCGGCGCGCCTCGGGGCTTTCCGTTTCCGATCCTACAGTCCCTTATTTCTTCAGGATCTCGGACGTGGGCCGCGGCGTCGTGGCGGTCTCCGCCGGCAGCACCGGATACTCGATGCGCGGCACGTCGCCCGTCAGCCCATGCAGGAACTCGACGATGGCGTCGATCTCCGTCGCCGTCAGCTCGGTGCCGAGCTGCGAGGTGCTCATGATGGCCACGGCCTGCCGCAGATCCCACACCTTGCCGGAGTGGAAGTAGGGCGCGGTCACGGCGACGTTGCGCAGCGGCGCGGCGCGGAAGACATACTGATCGTCGGCCGTGGCGGTGACGGTGAAGCGGCCCTTGTCGCCTTCGGGCAGGATCTCCGCGCCGGGCTTCTCCTGCACGCCGAACGGATAGTAGCCCATGCCGCCGACGTTGATGCCGCTGTGGCAGCCGGCACAGCCCTTGTCCATGAACAGGCCGAGGCCGGTCTTCTGCACGTCGGTCAGCGCCAGGTCGTCGCCGTTCAGGAACTTGTCGAAGGGCGAGGGCGTGAGCAGCGTCGCCTCGAACGCCTCGATGGCCTTGGCCATGTTGTCGAAGGTCACCGGCTCCTTCTCGTCCGGGAACGCGGCTTTGAACCACGTGACGTACTGCGGCATGCTTTCGAGCGTCGTCACGACCTGCTGAGGCGTGTTGGCCATCTCGACGCCGGCCTGGATCGGCCCTTTGGCCTGGGCTTTGAGATCCTCGGCGCGGCCGTCCCAGAACTGGGCCTCGTTGAAGACCGAGTTCAAGGCGGTGGGCGCGTTGCGCGGCCCCTTCTGCCAGCCGTGGCCGATGGACGTCTCGAGGTTGTCGTCGCCGCCGGTCGCGAGATTGTGGCACGAGTTGCAGCTAAAGACGCCGCTCGCGGACAGGCGCGGATCGAAGAACAGCGCCTTACCGAGCTCGATTTTTTCCGGCGTGATCCGGTTGTCCTTCACAGCCGGAACCGTCGAGGGCAACGGCTTGAACACGGCGTTCGCCCGCTCCCTCAGATCATCGGCCAGCACAGGCGACATCGCCGACAAGACCGCGCCCGCCAAGGCCGCGGCAGCTATTCCCAGTCTCTGCATGGGTCCCACCTCTTCCGTTGTGCGCCGAAGCTCCTTTAGAAGCGCTCAAATCTGCGGGACGTGATTGATAGGGATCAAGAAAACCTAAAAATGAAGGCCCCGGCATGTCTGCCGGGGCCTTCCGTTGCGGGGGCTTTTTCTGCGACCGGCCGATCAGCCGTGGGCGAGCACGGCCAAGAGCAGGAGCGCCACGATGTTGGTGATCTTGATCGCCGGGTTCACGGCCGGGCCGGCGGTGTCCTTATAGGGATCGCCGACCGTGTCGCCGGTAACGGACGCCTTGTGGGCCTCCGTGCCCTTGACGTGCTTCACGCCGTCCTTGTCGACGAAGCCGTCCTCGAACGCCTTCTTGGCGTTATCCCAGGCGCCGCCGCCCGAGGTCATCGAGATGGCGACGAAGAGGCCGGTGACGATCACGCCGAGCAGCATCGCGCCGACAGCCGAGAAGGCCGCGCCACGCCCGCCGATCGCCTGCACGACGAAGAACAGCACGATGGGCGACAGCACCGGCAGCAGCGACGGGATCACCATCTCCTTGATCGCGGCGCGCGTCAGAAGGTCGACGGCGCGCGCGTAGTCCGGACGCTCGGTGCCCTTCATGATGCCGGGCTTGGCCTTGAACTGGCGGCGCACCTCCTCGACGATCGAGCTCGCCGCGCGGCCGACGGCCGTCATGGCGATGCCGCTGAACAGGTAGGGGATGAGGCCACCGAGCAGCAGGCCGACCACGACGTACGGGTTGTCGAGGCCGAAGTTCGTCTCGATGCCCTTGAAGTACTGGTAGGACGTGGAGCCGGCCTCGTTCGCCTTCTGGATGAAGTACTGAAGGTCGTAGTTGTAGGCGGCGAACAGCACCAGCGCGCCGAGACCGGCGGAGCCGATGGCGTAGCCCTTGGTGACGGCCTTGGTCGTGTTGCCGACGGCGTCCAGCGCGTCGGTGGAGCGACGCACCTCCTTCGGCAGGCCCGACATCTCGGCGATGCCGCCGGCGTTGTCGGTCACCGGACCGAAGGCGTCGAGCGCGACGACGACGCCGGCCAAGCCGAGCATGGTCGTGGTGGCGATCGCCGTGCCGAAGAGGCCGGCGAGGTTGTAGGTCACCAGGATGCCGGCGACGATGACGATCGTCGGCAGCGCGGTCGCCTCGAGCGAGACGGCGAGACCCTGAATGACGTTGGTGCCGTGGCCGGTCACCGATGCCTGGCTGATGGAGCGCACGGGGCGATAGCCGATGCCCGTATAGTACTCCGTAATCCAGACGATGAGACCCGTCACCACGAGGCCGACGAGGCCGCAGAAGAACAGGCTCTGGCCGGTGATCGGGAGGCCCGCGGCGATCCCGACCTCGCCCCAGGTGCCGAGCACGTAGTGCGTCGCGACCCAGAGGCCGCCGACGGAGAGAACGGCCGAGGCGATGAAGCCCTTGTAGAGCGCGCCCATGATCGAGTTGTTGGCACCGAGCTTGACGAAGAAGGTGCCCACGATCGAGGTCACGATGCAGGCCGCGCAGATCGCGAGTGGATAGACCATCAGCGCCGCGAGATTGGCCTGATCGTGGAAGAAGATGCCGGCGAGCACCATGGTCGCCACGACCGTCACGGCATAGGTCTCGAAGAGGTCGGCGGCCATGCCGGCGCAGTCGCCGACGTTGTCGCCCACGTTGTCGGCGATGGTCGCGGGGTTGCGCGGATCGTCCTCGGGGATGCCCGCTTCGACCTTGCCGACGAGATCGCCGCCGACGTCCGCACCCTTCGTAAAGATGCCGCCGCCGAGACGGGCGAAGATCGAGATCAGCGAAGCGCCGAAGCCCAGTGCGACGAGCGCGTCGATCACCGTGCGGTCAGCGGTGCCGTAGCCCATGATCTCGGTCAGGATGTAGAAGTAGATGGCAACGCCGAGAAGGGCGAGGCCCGCCACCAGCATGCCCGTCACCGCACCGGCCTTGAAGGCGATGTCGAGACCCTTGCCGAGCGAGACGGTCGCCGCCTGCGCGGTGCGCACGTTGGCGCGGACCGAGACGTTCATGCCGATGTAGCCGGCGAGGCCCGAGAGCACGGCGCCGATGAGGAAGCCCGCGGCAACGGGGGCGCCGAGCAGCACCCAGGCGAGCACGAAAATGACGGCGCCGACGATGCCGATCGTCTGGTACTGGCGGTTGAGGTAGGCGCTCGCGCCCTCGCGGATGGCGCCGGCGATCTCCTGCATCTTCGCGTTGCCGGCGTCGGACTTCATCACCGACTGAATAGTGAAGACGGCATAGAGGATCGACAACGCCCCGCAGGCGATGACCCCCCAAAGAATCTCTGTCATTGAAGCTTTCCCCTAATATGGCGTGCGCGTTGGCAGCGACCTCGCACGGTTGCGCACAAACGGCAACCGAATCCCGCAGCACCCCCGGTCGTGACGACGCACGGCGCGGACCATGCCAAAAGACCGCAGGCGGTGCAATACGAGGCGCAGGGGTAAAAAAGGCGAACGCGGCGCGGGTGCCGCATTCGCCTCCGGTCAAAATTCCTATTGCAATACCAATAGGATAACGCGTGAGCTTGGGACGCGCGCGCAGAGCGGTTGGCGCCCCTCACCGCCCCTGGACAGCGACGTTCGTCGGCCGTGGAGGGCGGCTATTTGCAGGGCCGCGCCTCGATCTGGCAGGAGACGTTGCCGGCGGAGCCGGTGCACGAAACGGCCTTGCTGGCCGCGCGCGAGAAGCGCGCCCAATCGCTGCCGTACTCGAAATCCGTAAAGCTCGACCACGACCCGATGGCATCCTTTTGCGCAGCCGCCTTGGTGGCGCCCGAGCCGTTTCCGTAATGATAGTGGTCCGTGAAGCAGGTGCGGCCGCCTTCCTTGCGCAGGTCGTGCATATAGGCGAAGCCCGTGTCATCCGCCATCGCGGGCACCGAAATCGCGCACACGGCAGCAACCGCCGCCAGCGCCGTGACAATTTCCTTTGCCGACATTTTCGCCTCATCTCCACGTTCGATCGTGCGGCGCGCATTTTGCCCGATTCACACGTGCGGCTCGATAGACGTGCGTCAGCATCCCAGCGAATCGAGCTCCGCCGAGGCAAACACGTCACAGGGAACCTAACCGGAGCGGATAGATCGGAAATCCGGCGAGGCGCGGCTTCACCGCGTCCTTAGGGGGCGTCCTTATAAGGAGTCCCCGCCCGGCCTACTTCGCAGCGACGACGCTGATCTCGACCAGCATGCGCGGATCGACCAGCTTGGCCTCGACGCACGCGCGCACGGGCGTATCCTTGCCGCCAGTCCACGCCTTGTAGGCTTCGTTCATCTGCTCGCGATGGCGGATATCGGCCAGCCAGATGGTTGCCTGCACCACGTTCGACTTCGAGGTGCCGGCCAGCGCAAGAAGGCGGTCGATCTCGCGCAGCACTTCCTCCGTCTGGCCCTTGACGTCACGTGAGAGATCGGACGGCACAATCCCCGCCGTGAAGACGAAGCCGTTGGCTTCGGCGGCCTTGGAATAGATCTCGGTGGTTTCGTGACGCGTGATGCTCATGGGGACGGCTCCGTAGGATCTTATGGCGCCTCCGCTTAGCAAAGGATCTCGCGGTACGCCAGTCTCGCCTTATCGAAGGCGGGGCCATCGAGACCGCGAACGCCATCGTCTTCTAGAACCACGGCTCCTGGTGGACACGCTGGCCGTCGACCACGAGGGCTTTGATCGCCACCTCGCCAGAGGCGCCGACCGAGAGCACGGCCAAGATCTTCTTGTCGCGCACCTTCTGCTCGAGCGCGCGACCCGTGCCCTCCGGCACAAAATAGCTCTCTATACCGTAGCGGATCTGAGCTTTCGGCGGTTGTCCCTGGGCCTCGTAGACGTAATCGACGATGCCGCTCAGGACGACATTCGAGGGGTCCGGCGGAGGCAGGCGATCGGCGGACGCGCTCACCACCTCCCACTGCTCCGGCGCCGCCTCCCTGAGGGTGACGTAGATCCTGTCGCCCCGGCGCGTGCCCTCGGGGACCGGCACCTGACCGCGTCCGAAGGCATAGCCGAGGATGACGTAGTCGCCGCGGAAGAGATCGCGCGGATCGACCGGGATCACCTCGGCGACGATCTCACGGCCGTCGCGCAGCAGCGTCACGCGGCCGTAGACCATGCCGGCGAGCACGACCGTCTGCACAAGCGCGACGATCGCGATAGCGAGCCAGGATTTGGGGGAGAGCCTGTCGATCATGGGCAGTGCTCCGGTCACGAGGCCACGGCGTCGGGCTCGCCGCGCCGATGCAGGCGGTAGGCGACGGCGGCGAGGCCCGAGACGATCAGGCCGGCGACGAGGAAGAACAGGCTCGTGTTGAGCAGCGTGCCCATGGTCTTGCCGTAGACTGCGAGGATTTCGACGGAAAAGCCGGTGTAGCCGATCCACAGCGCGCCGCGGTTGGCGGACTTCAAGCCCCAGTAGATCGCCGCAACGAGCAAGGCGAGCGCCAGCACGGCGAGCAGAACGAAGACGTCGAGCGTCGGGTCCTCGAAGAACTGCAGCGCCAAGAGGCCCGCGAGCGCCGTGATCAGGCCGTAGTTCAATATTCCCGACCACAGCGTGGAGAGGTCGGGCTTCAACCGCTCGCCCGTGATGGCGGCCGCCATCACGCCAAGGCCGGCCGCCACGACCAGTCCATGCGCATGGCCGCCGTTGAGCTCGTAGCCGAGGCTGACGATGAAGCCGGTGAGGGCGAGGCCGGAGAGGTGCAGGCCGGGCCGCCAGCGCTGCCAGTAGAAGGCCGCCGAGATCAGCGCCCACGGGACGAGGAACGGCCAGAATACCTGATCCAGACGCAGCGCCTCGGTGACGCCCCAGTAGACGGCCAGACCCATCGCGAAGGCCAGCGCGGGGTTCGATCTCAGTCCGACGCCGGCGAGCAGCGCGCCGCCCGCCCACAGCAGCACGGCGTCGGCCGGGTTGCCGTCCATGTGGTACATCTGCGAGATCAGCATGATCGAGCCGCCGAAGACGCCGACGCCGAGCAGGATCGCGGCGTGGGCGAACCCGATCATGCCGCGCCGCGCGAACACGCCGGCAAGGCCGTAGGAGGCCCAGAGAGCGGCGATCAGCATGCCGATGCGCAGGATGCGCGGCATGCTCTGCCAGTTGGCGGCCACGAAGCTCATCACCGCGAAGCCGATCAGCACGGCCGAGAGAATGGCAAGCGCGTTGGCGAGCCCGAGCGTGCGCACGCCGGTCTCGAGGTCACGCCTGATGGCGCCCTCGCCCTCCGGCGTGATCCAGCCCGCATCGCGCCAGCGAACGAGGTCGTGGTCGAGACGTTTGCGGTAGCTCCACATGGGCAATCCTGGGCAGAGATCCTGGTGTCGCGAGACATCGTGCTGGCCGCGGGGATGCGGCCCTCGGGGACGATCCCGAAAGAAGGCCGACCGCTCCCGTGCCCGGCTGCCGCCCACCGCGCTGCGGCGGGCGCATCGCCGGATTAATTTATGTCACGAGCATGACGATAGGCGTCTCGGACGGACGTCCCTGCACCGGCCCGTCACACGGCATTCTATCTCCCGCATGCGTCTTCGGCATCATGACCCGAGCCCTCGGGCGCCGCCCGGACGCAGGCGTGCGCAGGGCTCGGGGGCGAAGCCTCACGTCGTCTTCGGAGAGCCTCTTTAGGGCGTGGACGCGGGCGGCGTCTCGGGTTCCGGAGCCGGAGCGGCCGGCTCGGCAGGCGGCGCCGGGGCAGGGGCCGGTTCCGAGGTCGTGGGCGCCGGCGCGGTGGCCTCCGGCGTTGTGGTCGTGGGGGCGGGCGACAGCGCCGTGTAGGCAATCACCGCGAGGGCGATGGCTGCCGCAATGGCGACGATGGCTTTCGTGTCCATGGCTTGTTCCTCCGTGCTCCTGAAAAACACGAGCCGGTCTCATATCACGCTTTGTTCGCCCGAACCAGAAATTGGCATATTTTGCCTAAACTCTCAAAGGGCTCGACGCCCGATGCGAGGCGCGCCACAATGCGGCGTGGAGATAAGCATCCCGTGTACGGCCGGGCAAAGGCCCTCGCGCGAAACGGTGCCTCATGGATTTCGACGCAACCTTCCTTGCTCGTATTCAGTTCGCGTTTACCGTGTCGCTCCACATCATCTTCCCGAGCTTCACGATCGGGCTTGCGGCATTCATCGCGACACTCCTCGTCCGCTGGCGCATGACGGGCGCCGAGCACCTGCACCGTCTCGCGCGTTTCTGGACCAAGATCTTCGCCGTCAGCTTCGCCATGGGCGTCGTCTCGGGCATCGTGCTCTCCTACGAGTTCGGCACCAACTGGAGCGGCTTTTCCCGCGTCGTCGGCAACGTGCTCGGGCCGCTGCTTGGCTACGAGGTGCTCACCGCTTTCTTCCTCGAGGCGTCATTCCTCGGCATCATGCTATTCGGCTGGAACCGCGTTTCGCCCAGCGTGCATGTGCTCTCGGCGGTGCTGGTGGCCATCGGCACGTCGATCTCCGCATTCTGGATCCTCGCCGCGAACAGCTGGATGCAGACGCCGACGGGACATGAAATCCGCGACGGCATCGTCTATCCCGTGAGCTGGCTCGAGATCATCTTCAATCCGAGCTTCCCCTACCGCTTCGCGCATATGTTCACCGCCGCGTTTCTCACTACGTCGCTCGTCGTGGCGGCGGTCGGCGCGCGCTATCTGCTGGCAGGCCGGTTCGTCGATGAAGCGAGGACCATGCTGCGCATGGGCATCGGCATGGTGGCCATTCTAGCGCCGCTGCAGCTTTTCATCGGCGACATGCACGGCCTCAACACGGCCGAGCACCAGCCCGCGAAAGTCGCGGCCATGGAGGCGCACTGGGACGGCAGCAAGCCGGCGGATCTCGTGCTGTTCGCCTGGCCCGACGACAAAGCCGAGACGAACCACCTCGAAGTCTCGATCCCGAATGCGGCAAGCCTCATCATCCGGCATGACAGCCAGGGGCTCTTCCCGGGATTGAAAGACTTCGCGCCGCAGGACAGGCCGCCGGTGAAGCCGGTGTTCTTCGCCTTCCGCGTCATGGTCGGCCTCGGCCTCCTGATGATCGCGGCGGGCCTCGTGGGCGCGGTCCTCTGGTGGCGCGGGGCGCTGTTCGAGACGCGCTGGTTCCTGGCGCCGCTCTCGGTGTCGTGGCCCGCAGGCTTCATCGCCATCCTCGCCGGTTGGTGGGTGACGGAGACCGGCCGACAGCCCTGGCTCGCCACCGGCATCCTGCGCACGGCGGACGCCGCCTCGCCGGTCTCGGCGGGCGCAGTGCTGACGACGCTCATTCTCTTCGTCGTCGTCTACCTGGTCGTGTTCTCGATGGGCATCTACTACATCAACCGGCTGATCGAGAAAGGGCCGACGGGGGCCTCGGTGACGCCGTCGGAGGGCCTGCCGTCGCGGCCGCTGTCGGCCGCCGAGACCGCCGCGCACGAAGCCATCGAAGGGACGAGGTGAGCCATGGACATGGACGCCCTCTCCTACTGGCTGCCGCTGATCTGGGTCGCCGTGCTCGGCGTCGCGGTCGCGCTCTACGTGCTGCTCGACGGGTTCGATCTCGGCATCGGCATCCTGTTTCCGGCCAGCCCGGAAGAATCGCATCGCGACCAGATGATGAACTCGGTGGCGCCGTTCTGGGACGGCAACGAGACGTGGCTCGTGCTCGGCGGCGGCGGTCTCTTCGTGGCGTTTCCGCTCGCCTACTCCATCCTGATGCCGGCAGCCTACCTGCCCGTCATCATCATGCTGCTGGCGCTCGTGTTCCGTGGCGTGGCCTTCGAATTCCGCTGGGTGGCGAAGCCCCGTCACCAGCTCTGGGACCTCGCGTTCGCCGGGGGATCTCTCGTCGCCGCGTTCATGCAGGGCGTCATCCTCGGCACCTTGCTCTCCGGCATCGAGGTGAGCAACAACGCGTATGCGGGCGGCACGTTCGACTGGCTCACGCCGTTCTCGCTGCTCACGGGCGTTGCCGTCGTCGCGGGCTACGCGCTCCTCGGGGCAACGTGGCTCGTCATGAAAACCGACGGCGCGGTGCAGGCCAGGGCCCGCCAACAGGCGAAGCTGCTGCTGCCTCTGGTGCTTGCCGCGCTGGCGGTCGTCAGCCTGTGGACCCCGCTTGTCATCCCGCGCATCTTCGACCGCTGGTTCACGATGCCGAACGTCATCCTTCTCGCGCCGGTGCCACTGCTCACAGCCTATGCGGCGTGGCGCTGCTGGTCGGAGCTCGAAAAGGGCCGGGAGACGGCGCCCTTCGTGTCGACCATCGCGCTCTTCCTGCTCGGCTTCCTCGGGCTAGCCGTCTCGAACCTGCCGTACATCATTCCGCCGACCCTCGACGTCTGGCAGGCGGCGGCCCATCCCTCGTCCCAGCTCTTCATGCTGGTCGGCGTGTCGATCATGCTGCCGATCATCCTCGGCTACACGGTGTTCGTCTACCGGACGTTCCGCGGCAAGGTGCGCCACGGCGAGGGCTATCATTGAGCCGGCCCTTAAGCCGACATGGGCCGAGACCTGCTGTCGCGGGTTGACGACCGGGCGCCCGCCCTGCGATAGGCTCGGGGCATGACCGGCCTCAGACCTGTTCATGTCATCGGCGGAGGCCTCGCGGGATCGGAAGCCGCCTGGCAGATCGCGGATGCGGGCGTCCCCGTGGTGCTGCACGAGATGCGGCCGCACCGCTCGACGGACGCGCACAAGACCGACGGACTCGCCGAGCTCGTCTGCTCCAACTCGTTCCGCTCGGACGAGTGGGAGACGAACGCCGTCGGGCTTCTGCATGCCGAGATGCGACGCCTCGGCTCGCTGATCCTCGCTGCCGGTGACTTGCACAAGCTGCCCGCCGGCGGCGCGCTGGCCGTCGACCGCGACCGCTTCTCGGCCGAGGTCACGGAGCGGCTCAGGACGCACCCGCTCGTCACTATCGAACGCGGCGAGGTGGCGGGGCTGCCACCCGACGACTGGGACAACGTCATCGTGGCCACGGGGCCGCTCACGTCGCCGGCGCTCGGGGAGGCGGTCGCGGCGCTCACCGGCGAAGGCGAACTCGCCTTCTTCGACGCCATTGCGCCGGTCGTGCATCTCGACAGCATCGATCAGGCCATCGCGTGGAAGCAGTCGCGCTATGACAAGGCAGGGCCCGGCGGCACGGGCGCGGACTATCTCAACTGCCCGATGTCGAAGGAGGAGTACGAGGCCTTCGTCGACGCGCTGCTCGCGGGCGAGAAGACGAGCTTCAAGGAGTGGGAAGCGTCCACGCCGTACTTCGACGGCTGCCTGCCGGTCGAGGTGATGGCCGAGCGCGGGCGCGATACGCTGCGCTTCGGGCCGATGAAGCCCGTGGGCCTCACGGATCCGCGCACGGGGCGGCGGCCCTATGCCGTCGTGCAACTCCGGCAGGACAATGCGCACGGCACCCTCTGGAACATGGTCGGCTTCCAGACCAAGCTCAAACATGCCGAGCAGGTGCGCGTGTTCCGCATGATCCCGGGGCTCGGAGAGGCCGAGTTCGCGCGCCTTGGCGGGCTGCATCGCAACACGTTCCTCAACTCGCCCAAGCTGCTCGACGGCGCGTTGCGCCTCAAGGCGGCGCCGCGGCTGCGCTTTGCCGGGCAGATCACGGGCGTCGAGGGCTATGTGGAAAGCGCGGCCATCGGACTTCTGGCGGGCCGCCTTGCCGCCGAGGCGCGCAAAGGTCACGCGCTCAGTTTGCCGCCGCCGACCACGGCACTCGGCGCGCTGCTCGCCCATATCACGGGTGGACATCTCGCGGACACGGGCTCCGCCTCGTTCCAGCCGATGAACATCAATTACGGCCTCCTGCCGCCACTCGCGGAGGCTCCGACCGCCGGCCCCGACGGGCGCAAGCTCAAGGGCAAGGAGCGCGGCGCGGAGAAGAAACGCCTCATGTCGCGGCGCGCGCTGCACGATCTCGACGCGTGGCTCGGAGCGCGGGAGCCGGCAGAGGCGTAACGCCGAAGATGAGCGTCCCGGGGCCCCTCACCCGGACGCGATTTTCAATCGCATCCGGCCTCTCCCCGCCGGGGAGAGGCGAAGTGGATCGTCGTTCGCAAACCCCGCACCTCTCCCAGAGGGAGAGGTCGACGCGAGGGTGCAGCCCGAGGGCGGGTGAAGGGGTACAGAGCGGAGTTTTGTACGTTGGGCGACCCCGAGCAGATGATCGTCAAAATCGTGCCGCGGATCGATGCCGTGGCGGCCGAGGCGTGGGACGCGTGCGCCAATCCGGATGCGGCGACGTACAATCCGTTTCTTTCCCATGCCTTCCTCGATACGCTGGAAAAGGCCGGGACGGTCGGGTCCGGCACGGGATGGGCGCCGCATCACCTCGTGCTCGAGCGGCCGGATGGGATGATCGTGGGCGTCATGCCGCTCTACGCAAAGTCGCACAGCCAGGGCGAGTACGTGTTCGATCATGCCTGGGCCGAGGCCCTGCATCGTGCCGGGGGGCAGTATTACCCGAAGCTGCAGGGCGCCGTGCCGTTCACGCCGGTGCCGGGGCGGCGGTTCCTCGCGCGGCCGGGGCCGATGCAGGCGGAGACGGAGGCGCTGCTCGCGGAGGCCGCGATTGCGGTTGCGGACCGTATCGGCGCCTCCTCGGTGCACGTGACCTTCCTCACCGAGGGCGAATGGGTGCGGCTCGGCACCCGGGGCTTCCTGCAGCGGACCGGCCAGCAGTTCCACTGGCGGAACGAGGGCTACGGGACGTTCGACGATTTCCTCGGCACGCTCTCCTCGCGCAAGCGCAAGGCGATCCGCAAGGAGCGGGCCGAGGCGCAGGCCGCGGTCGAGATCCTCTCCGTCACCGGCGGCGAGATCACGGAAGCGCACTGGGATGCCGTCTTCGCGTTCTACATGGACACCGGATCGCGCAAATGGGGGCGGCCGTATCTCAACCGGCGCTTCTTCTCGCTCCTCGGAGAGGCGATGGCGGAGCGCTGCCTCCTCGTTCTCGCGCGGCGGGCGGGCAGGCTCGTCGCAGGCGCGCTCAACCTGATCGGCGGGGATTGTCTCTACGGGCGCTATTGGGGCGCGCTCGAGCCTCATCCGTCCCTGCACTTCGAGCTCTGCTACTACCAGGCCATCGACTACGCGATCGCCCACAAGCTCGCGCGTGTCGAAGCGGGCGCGCAGGGGGAGCACAAGCTCGCGCGCGGATATCTGCCGGAGACGACCTATTCGCTGCACTGGCTCGCAGACCCGCGGCTCGAAGCGGCGGTCGCGCGCTACCTCGCGGAGGAGCGCGGGGAGGTGGCGGAGATCAACGCGCTTCTCAGCGCGCACGGGCCGTTCAAGCGCGGACTTTGAGGCTGTGTAGTGCTTTTTCTGAGACGTATCTGGATCCCAGCCTCCGCTGGGATGACGTTGGTTTCGTGGAAAACGCGAGCCTTAACTCTCCGTCACTCCGGCGAAGGCCGGAGTCCAGACACGCATGAGACCGGCAAGACGATCGCCGCGCGGGATTCGGGCTTGCGAAGCCCCGGGCGCGATGCTTTTAGAGGGCGCACCATCCGCATCCGAGGGCACGACGCATGGCCTACGACCCCGACAACGTCTTCGCCAAAATCCTGCGCGGAGAGATTCCCTCTCACAAGGTGCTCGAGGACGACGACGTGATCGTGCTCATGGACGTGATGCCCCAAGGCCCGGGCCATACGCTCGTCGTGCCGAAGCGGGCCTCGCGCAACCTGCTCGACGCCGATCCCGCCGTGCTCGCGAAGCTTCTGCCGGTCGTGCAGCGCGTCGCGCGAGCCGTGAAGGCGGCGTTCGCGGCCGACGGCGTCAGCGTCTTCCAGTACAATGAGGCGGCGGGCGGACAGAGCGTGTTCCACCTGCACATCCACGTCGTGCCGCGGTTCGAGGGCGTGCCGCTCAAGCCGCATTCGGGCAAGATGGAGGATCAGGCCGTGCTCGCGGCCAATGCGGAGAAGCTGCGCAAGGCGCTCGGATAGCGGCCTTTTCGCCTCCGGACATTCATACCCTGCGCCAGCGGCTCAGCGGACCGGCGAGAGCTTGTCGCGCGGCGGAAGCGTCATGCGTTCAACGCGCGGCGCGGCCGGCGCGCGGGGCAGCGGGCGGCTCTCCGCCGTGCCGTAGCAGCCGGCGATGCAGGCCACGCCGGACGCGGCTTCTGTACTATCGAGGCCGGGGGTGGCGCTCGCCGAGGTCGCCACCATGAACCCTTCGCTTTTCACCGCCGTCTGGTCGGGCTTGCGGACGGCCACGACCTGAGCTCCGCGCTCCGCCGGGCATCCGGCTTCGCAGACGACGACGTCCATGCCGGGATAGCGGGCGGCGAGGGGGTGCGGCGTCACGGCGGCGCGCTTCTCCGCCTCGAGAGTCCGCTTGGCGCGGCGCGCGTAATAGTCGTCCGTGGAGGGCGCGGTACGGCTTGCCTCGGGCGACAGCGCGGCGGTGTCCTCGGCCAGCGCCGCGTGGGGCCAATACGAGAGGATCGCAGCCGCACTCACACCGGCCAACAGCGATCCCCGCCTTGCAACGCAACGCATTCCACGCTCCCACTTCGCGACGGCTCCGGGAGGAGCCAGCTTCGCAAAGCGGCGTTAAGGAACTGTTGTCGATCGACATGGGGTCCGATCAGCAGGGGGCCGATCAGCCTGGCGGCCGGTCGGTGCGGAATGCCGGTTGCCGCGGCGGGCGATCACCGCCGCGCGGCGGGATAGCGCCAGTAGGCGCCTTTCGCCGTCTCGACCTCCTCGAGGGTGGGCGTGCGCATTTTCGGAGGCCGTGTACCGGTCGCGATCAACGCCGCGATGTCCTTCAGGATCTCGTTGTTCTCGGCGTAGCCGGAATGGTTGAGCCCGAGACTGTCCATGCTGGAAGCGGACACGTCGATGGTATCGATGCCCGGCAGCACGAGCGGGCCGGTCGACGGCACGTCGCCGGCGCGCGGGATGCCGCCGTAGAAGTTCCGCGACACGGTGAGCGCGCGGTCGTTGCTCGCCGCATAGAGCGTCACGCCCGACGCGAGGCCCTGGATGTCGCGGGCGATGTTCTCGAAATTGTCGCGGTCGACATCGGGGGCGGCGAGAACGATCTGGCTGATGCGCACGCCGTCGGGCGGTGTGCGGCGCAGATCCTTGAGGACCTGCAGCATCGGCTGGTTGCCCATGCTGTGGGCGATGATGCTGACAGACTTAGCGCCGCTCCTGGCTGCGACCAGCTCGACGAACTCTCTCAGATAGGGCTCGGCCTGTCCGGAGCTCTCCCGGTCGTAGGTGTAGCTCGCGAGCCCGCCGCCGGACGGCCAGCTATAGGCGAAGGCGGCGCCATCAAACTTCAGGTCGTAGGCGATCTGCGCCGTGCGGTAGATGGCGTAGTCGAAGCTCGTATTGTAGCCGTGCACGAAGATGAAGGCGTGGTCCTTGTAGCGGGCCGATCCCTTGAGGCGGTCGCGCACCAGGGCCACGAACTCGTCCTCGGTGAGCGCCTTGATCTCGTCCATCGTAAAATGGCGATCGGGATCCTCGGCCTCCTCGTAGAGCGTGATGTTGAAGACACGGATCGCCCACGGCCGCTCGATGGAGGGGACCTTGTGGGCCTTGGGGACCGTCACCAGGGCGCGCCCGAGCGCCAGGCGCCGGCCACGCTCGCTGCCATAGTCGAGACGCTGGAGGCCCGGCTTCTCGGCGCGGTCGGTGCCATAGTAGACTGGAACGATTTCCCATTCGCCCTGCTCGCGCTTCGGCGCCTCGGCCGTGACCGGCGCGGGCGCGGGGGGCGGTGCTCCGCCGGCGGGCGCCGACCCGGCTGCGGGCGGGGCCTCGGCCGCCGAAGGCGGCGGCGGTGGTGCGGGCTCTCTTGCCCTCTCTGCGAATCCCTTGCTCTGTCCGAAGCTGCCGATGCCGCCGTCGGGTGCGGCGCCGCCCGAGAGCTCCGGCGGCCCACTCCCTCCCGAGGGCTCCGCGCTACTGCCCCCCGAGGGCTCCAGCCTATCGGCATAGGTATCGCGCGGCGCGCCCGGTTTCAGGTTCTCGTCCGGGGGCGGGGCCGCCGCTTCGGGGGCCGGGGCCGTCGCGGGTGGCGGGGCGCTCATCTTGGGCGCCTCCCCGCACGAGGCCAAGGCCAGAGCCAACGCCGCAAGGCATGGAACTACTCCACCGAACCTCTGCAAAGCCGCCTCCCCCCGATCCGCCGTCACAACCCGCCATTGAAGGACCGCAGCCGCATTCCCACGTTTCGCAGGTGGCCGCAGAAGCGGGCCGAAGCCTAAATCCGATCTCGGAGTCGTTCAACGAGATCACGCGAGCGTCAATCTTTCAATCGCACATTCAAGTGGCTAACACCGAGGTGATGCGGCGGCGTGACACCATACTCCTGACGGGCTTCGGCCCCTTTCCAGGCGTCGCCGAGAACGTCAGCCAACGACTCGTGCCCAAGCTCGCCCATCTCGCCGCGCGGCGCTTCAGCGCGCACCGCGTGGTGGCGCGCATCCTCCCGACCGAATGGGAGCGGGCGCCCGCGCGCCTTGAAGACCTTTACGCGCGCGAACGGCCGAAGCTGGTCCTGCATTTCGGCGTCTCGGCGCACGCCGACGCGTTCGTGATCGAGACACAGGCCCACAACACGCGAACGGAGGCTCCCGACGCGGCGGGCGCGCTTCCGCGCGACAGCGTCGTCGTGCAAGGGGGACCCGACACGCTCGTCGCCAGACTTCCCACGGAGGACATCGTGCAGCGGCTCGCCGCGCTCAAGGTGCCCGCCGTCGTATCGACCGACGCGGGCCGCTATCTCTGCAACGCGATCCTCTACCGATCGCTGATCTGCGCCGACGAGATCGCCAAACCCGAGGCCGTCGGCTTCTTCCATATCCCGCGCACCATCCCGCCCGCGCTCATCAAATCGCATGCCGATCCCGACGCGATGCGATTCGACTGGGGCACGGCGCTCGCCGGCGGTCTCGAGATCATCCGCACCTGCCTCGGCCGTCCGCCGCCGTCGCGCCGCCACATCAAGTGAGGTTAGGTCATGGTCCAGGCTGCGGCGCCGGCGGCGTGACGCGGATCAGCTTCAAGAGCTCGGCGTCCTTCGAGATCTGCGTCGTGTCGCGGCACTCGTCCATGGCCGCATCGGTGCATTCGATGGTGACCGTGTAGGGCACGCCGTACCTGGTGACGGTGTACTCGGCGAGATAGCCTTCCTCGCCGCCCGAGGCGCGGTCGTCGAACACCGACACGACCGGCCCGGCCTGGGGTGCGGCGCCGCGGCTCGTGTTCTCGTAGACCGGGAATTTGTCCGGCGCGAACGTGTGCTGGATGCGAAGGTCCGCCGAGACGGAGACGGTCACGTCGCCATACCGCTCGACAATCTGGTACCAGACGGGATTGTCCTCATCCATGACGACGTCGCGCTCGGTTGCGGGGCGCGGGCCGAGGCGGAACGTGTTTTCCACAACCCCGGGCGTGCCGTCGAAGGCGAGAACCGGAAGCTTGAGCTTGGAGAGCTGGTCGTCCGCGGCCGGCCCGAGCGAGCGCGTCGGCGTGCGGGCCGCAACGAAGCTCCTGATCTCGGGATCGGACCACTCGACGGCGATCAGCTTGTCCGCGGCCGCGGCGCTTGTCCCTCCGCAGACCACCAAGCCGCCCATCGCAGCCACGGACACGGAGGCCGCCAGGATCGCGGACATCGCGGGCGCCGTTGCCGTCCGGCTTTTACGCGACATGGGACACATCCTTGTTTTCCAAGCCGATCCTCGCTCGTCCGGCGGCGTGAACCCGCCGACGATGTCGACTCTAGGTTCGCGCCCGTTCCCGATCAAGGGCGCGCGCGCAAAGCGTCGCTCACGGGCAACGCCCGTCCGGACAAGTGCATCCTGTCCACACGTCGGGTTGAACGACCTCGCCGCAGAGAGTATCCCGCTTCGGGCCTATTCATGGTCAGTCGTGTTGCGTGGAGACTCGCATGGCAACGGTTTCCGGAACGCCGGCCGCTCCGACAGCTCCGAAAAAAGGCGGCACGTTCTGGCGCATCGCGCGCCTCGTCCTGATCGGCGCCGTTGCGTCCATCGCGCTCCTGCTCGTCTTCCCGCCGACCGGCCTCATCAAGGACCAGCTCGCGCGGAGCATCGGCGCCGCCATCGGGCGCACCGTCACCATCGGCGACATACGCCTCAAGCTGCGGCCGACCCTCGAGGCCGCGTTCGATCAGGTCGCCGTGTCCAATCCGCCCGGCATGCCGGCGCGCGACGTGTTCCGCGCCGAGAGCATCCACACGACGGTCGAGTTCCTACCCCTCCTCAAAGGCCGCGTGCGCATGAACAGGCTCGATCTCATCAAGCCGGTGTTCGCACTCGAAGAAGGCGCGGACGGCACGCGGAACTGGGTGTTCGGGGGCGCAGGCGCGCACGCTGAGACCACGCCCGCCGCCGATGCGGCGCGCTCCAAGCCCGAAGGGACGGCGACGCCAGCGTCCGAGGCCCTCGTTCCCGTCGCGTTCAGTTATCCACCGGATTCGGCGATCGTCGACGGCACGCTCACTTTCCGGAGCGCCAGGACGGGCGCCGAGCGGACGGCGACGGCGATCAACGCGGTGCAGACGTTCGACCCCGTCTCGGGCGCGCTCGCCTCCAAGGGCCATCTCGCGGCGGGCGGCGAGACGGTGGCCTTCGATGCGGCGGTCGGCGACCTCGAGGCCGTCATCGGCGGCACCTCTTCCACGCTCAAGGCCCATATCGACGCGCGGCCGCTCAAGGCGTCCGTCGACGGCGACGCGTCGTTCTCCGCAGCGGCGGAGTTTGCCGGCGCGCTCACGGCATCCTCTCCGTCGCTGATCGACCTTGCGCGATGGCTCGGCTCCGACATCACGTCCTCGGGCTCGCCGCTCCGGGGCTCGCTCGACGGCAAGATCAAGACGACAACGCGTGACGTCACCTTCACCGAGACCGACGTGATGGTCGATACCACGAGCGGCCGTTTCGACGGCATCCTCGATCTCGGCGGCGCACGGCCGAGGCTCACCGGCACGCTCGCGAGCGAGCACATCGATCTCGGACGCGCGACCGGCGCCCCGCGGCAGAGCACGCTCGCGCCCGCGCCCGTGACCGATTTCGCGCCGCTGGTCACGCCGGGCTGGGAGCAGCTTCTCAACGACCTCAACGCGCTCGACAGAGGCGCCGAGGCCGCGGCCGCAGAGGCGGCGCCGTCCGCAGCCGCGCCCGCGATCACGTCGCCCGGGTGGAGCGAGCAGCCGTTCAACCTCAAGGCGTTGCAGGCGCTCGATCTCGATCTCCTCGTGACCGCGGCCGCGGTCACCTACGGCGCGCTCGACCTCAAGCAGGCGCGCGTCAAGGCCGGTCTCGCCGAGGGCATGCTCGACGCCCGTCTCGAGGCGCTCGAGGGCGGCCGCGGCACGGCGACCGGCACGCTCACCGTCGACAGCCGCGCGGCCCCGCCGCGCGCCAACGTTCAGCTTTCGATGGCGGACGTGGCCGCCGAGCCGATCGTCACCGAGCTCACCGGCAAGCCGCTGCTCTCCGGCACATCGCAAGTCGAGATCACCGCGAGCGCGGCGGGGCAGACCCAGAGCCAGCTCACGAGCACGCTCGACGGGAAGGCGCATTTCCGCATGGGGCCGGGCGCGCTCAGGGGCTTCGACGTGCGCCGCATGATCTTCGAATGGTGGAAAAGCTGGTCGTTCGATCTCGCGGCCAGGACCGGCTTCACGCGGCTCGAGGCGCAGTACGACATCAAGAAGGGCATCATGCGCAGCGAGCCCGGCCTCGCAATGGGCGGCTCGGAGGTCGAGATCAACTCGGCGGGGACCGTCAACGTGCCCAAGAAGACGCTCAACCAGGAGATCCGCGTGAAGGCGATCCCGCCGCCGACGGCATTTCCCATTCCCATCAAGATTTCGGGCAACTGGGCGAAGCCGTCGATCGGCATCGATTGGGGCGGGCTGTTCTCGGCCGCGCCGGGCGTCGGCGGGCCGCAAGCGCTCGCGCAGCCGCCCGAGCCGCCGCCCGCCAACGTGCAAGCTGCGATCCGGCGCGTGCTCGCCCAGGACCTGCCGGAGGACCGGCTCTCGCCCGAGGCGCGACGGATGCTCGAGGAGCTCCTGCCGGCGGAGCCTTCCCCGTAAGTTATGCTCACGGGGGGAATGCTCTTCTTGTCGTTGACAGGGGACTTCGCTTCGTTGCCAGGGGTTGGCGCATTGGGCATTATCCCGGCGGGGTCCGGAAGCACCAAGACGTTGCGTACGGATATGGGGGATGTGGCGTGAGAAAAGCTCTTGTTGCCTCGTGCATCGCTCTCATCGCCGGCAGCGTCCTTCTCGGCCTTCCCTCTCCTCTCCCCGCGCAGAATCGCGATCCTGCGCGCGTTGCCGCGGCGGCTCCCTCGCTCTTCGGGCGCGACCTTGCGACCTATGCGCTGGTGCAGAGCCTCGCCGCTCCTGGCCTTGGCGCAGCGCGCCGCGACAGGGGGGAACCCGACGGCGCCTGCCTTGGCGGCGACCGGCGCGGCGGCCTCGTGCATCCCGCGCGCTGCAGCCTCTTGCCAGAGGTCGGCGCGCCGACGACGCCCCCTGCGCCCGATCCTCAGGCGCCATCCACCGGGGGCGGTGCGACGACGGATCCCGCGAAGGCGGGCTTCTCCTACTACCCGCCGGGCAATCTCTTCGAGCGTGATACGGGGCGCGGGCGCGACGACCGCTACGTCTACCTGCCGAACATGATCTTCCCGCTGAAGCTCGGCGACGGCCTCTTTCCGAACATGAACTCGCAGATCTGGGGCTATGGCGGCGGCGGCTGGAACGGCAAGGGCGCAGCGGGCGGCAGCGAGAACGATCCGCGCAACTTCGATCCGATGAAGCAGCGCGACAACTACTGCGAGGTCCGCAGCTGGGACATGCCGCTCTGCCCGGGCGGGGCCGGCCATCAGGGACAGGACATCCGTCCGCCCTCCTGGAAGGACAATTACTGGGAGGCCGTCGCGGCGGAGGACGGCACGATCGTCAACGTGACGACGAACACGACGGTGCAGCTCAAGACGGCCGACGGCACCGACTACTACTATCTCCACATGCACCCGAAATCGATCACCGTGAAGACGGGCGCCAAGGTCAAGCAGGGCCAGGTGCTCGGCAAGGTTTCGCGGTACATGGGCGGCAAGGTAGGCACGAGCCTGCATCTCCACCTGCAGGTGCGCCAGCGCATCCAGGTCGGCGGCAAGACGCTGCAGGTCTACGTGCCAACGTTCCCGTCGCTGATTGCAGCGTTGCGCAAGGCCAAGGGGCTCGATGCAGGCATCGGTCCCGACGGCAACCTGATCGTCGACGCCGGCCTCGAGATCGGCGCGCCCAAGCCGCCGCCGGCTCCTCCTGCGCCGCCGCCGGACCCGACGCCGGCACCAGAACCCACACCGACGCCGCCGGCACCGGCGCCGTCGCCGGAACCTGAACCGACGCCGATCCCGGAGCCGGCTCCCGCACCGCTTCCCGAGCCTCCGCCAGCGCCCGAGCCCGAACCTGCTCCCGATCCGGCCCCTCAGCCGGAGCCGGCACCGACGCCCGAACCCGCGCCTGCGCCGCAACCGGAGCCGCTCCCGGAACCCGCGCCCGTGCCTGAGCCAGAGCCTGAACCGTCGCCCGCGCCGACCCCCGAGCCTACTCCGGCGCCACAGCCGCAACCGTCCCCCACACCGGTGCCGCAGCCCGCGCCGGAGCCGACACCCGATCCGGCCCCCGCGCCGCAAACGCAGGACTGGTGGGGCTCGGCCAAGAAGAACTGGACCTCCTGGTGGAACTGGGCGACCGACTGGTGATGCCGGTCCGCCTTTCGTCTTTGAGCTTGAGCTGAGGAGCCATACCGATGCCGAGACATACGCCAGCTCTTGCCGCGGCGATGCTCGTGGCGCTCGCCCTTCCCATCGTCCCGGCGGCGAACGCACAGTTGCCGCCGTCCAAGTACGACAAGCTTCAGCGCACGCTCGAGGACAAGTTCGCGCCCAAGGTGGCGAAGCCCGCGCCGTCGCAGGCCCGCAGCTTCGGCGGCGGCGATGCCGGCCAAAAGGACGACTTCCTCTACATCGATCCGCGCAAGACCCCGACGCCTGCGCCCCCGAGCGCGAAGCGCTCCGATACCTCGTGGAGCGCGAAGCGCTCCGATGCCTCCTCGTGGGGGCAATCGCTCTATGCGCTCATCACATCGTCGCTCGGCGGGCCCGCCTCGGCGCCGGCTGCCGCGTCCAAAGTAGCCCTTGCCGAAGCTGCCGGCGCGGAGGCCGATCCTGCCGACGCCATGCCGCGCCCGCGACGGGAGAGATCGGAGCGGCGCAAGTGGCGCGCGCGTCCGAGCGACTCCGAGCGCGCAGAGCGGCGCCGGCGCGTGCCCGTCGCCAAGCCGAACAGCTTCGTGATCCAGCTCAGCCCCGACGCCTCCGACAAGGAGATCGAGGCGCTGCTCAGAAAGTACAACCTCACGATCACGAAAATGATCGCGCCGCTCGGCGTGATCACGGTCGAGGTGGCGAACGGGCCGGCGCGCAGCCAGCAGCAGGCTCCGGCCGCCGGGACCGCACCCCAGGAGCAGCTCAACAGCGTGCTCGAGCCGCCGATCATCAAGGAGCTCAGAGACGAGACCGTTGTCGACGGCGCCTTCGTCAACTCGACGATGGAGGCCAAAGGGCTTCCGAAGAAAGGGGCCGGCGCCACGATCACGGTCGGCGACGAGGTGTTCGCCTGGCGCTGGAACGGCGGCGACAGCCTGGACGGCAACTGGGGCCTCAAGGCGATCCGCATGCCGCCGGCGTGGACCGTCCTCGACCGCTACCGCAAGGCGCATCCCGACACGTTGCGGCCCAAGATCGCCGTCATCGACAGCGGCTTTGCGGCCAACCCGGCGGTGCCGTTCGCCTCGATGCAGAACGTGAAGCCGCTCGTCTATCACAGCGCCGGCTGCGGCACGCACCACGGCATGCACGTGGCCGGTATCATCGGTGCCCGGTCCGGCGCCGAGGTGGGGATCGACGGCATCATCCCGGACGCGCGCATGGACGCCATCGCGGTCGACGACACGATCGTCGGCGATTCCGGCGTCGTCGGCGTGGACGACGGCTGGGAGGTGCACGCGCTGCTGTTCGACGACGTGCTCGCCAAGACCCTCGATTACGTCTACGCGAACCTGATGACGCCCGACAATCTCCGCGTCATCAACATCAGCCTCGGCTACAATTTCATGGCCAGCAACCTGCTCGGCGACGAGAACCCGGAGGATGTCCCGGGCCTTGCGCTGCACGTCGCGCACCAGGCGAACCTCATCCGCCTGATGGCCAGCCGGGTGCAGGACCACGTGCTGTTCGTGGTGGCGGCGGGCAACGATTCTGAGGACCGCGAGACGCCGATCGCGGCGAAGTGGGCGTCACCCTTCGCCTGGGCGGGCACGCAGGACTCGGCGACAGGGCCGAGCCCGCCCAACATCCTCGTCGTCGAGGCCATCGACCGCGACGGCCTCAGGGCGGAGTTCTCCAACACCGGCGGCCACGTCTCGGCACCGGGCGTCGACATCATGAGCACGCTCGCGGCCGACAAGCTGCCGGTCGGGGTGTGCAGCGGCACCTCGCAGGCGGCTCCCCACGTGGCCGCGCTCGCCGCTATCCTGTTCGAGCTCGCGCCCGACAGGAAACCAGCGGAGATCGCCACCATCCTGCGCCAGAGCGCGAGAACGCCTGCGGGTGCCACGCAGGCGCCGACCATCGATGCGCTCGACGCCGTGGCCGCGGTGGCGCCCGAGCCGACGCGCCTCATCGCCGACCTCGACGGCGACGGCCTCGTCACCGCGAGCGACCTCGCCATCTTCTCGCGCCAGCTCGCCCTGCTTTCGGATGCGGCAACGAAAAACGCGGCCTTCACCGAGGACCTCAACGGCGACGGGGCGATCGACGACAACGAGTGCTTCTGGCCGCAGATCGACCTCAACGGCAGCGGGTTCGGAAGCCTGCTGCCGAGCGACGCGCGCGCGCTCGCGGGACACGCGCGAACGGACCTCGCGGCGATGGAATACCTGTGGTCGGATCCGGCGACGCCGTTCCCGATCGCGGCCTCCCAAGCCGGCCTCACGACGCCCGCCGAGACCGTGCAGGCGTCGACCGGCCCGGCAGCGGCATTCCCCGTCACGCAGTGCCGGGGCCTCGCCATGCCCGTGGTTGCCGAGGGCCCCGCGCCGGATGCGTCGCCCTCGCACGAGAAAGCGCCGTCGTCGCTGGTCGCGGGCGCAGATACGACCCGCTTTGCGAGCACGGCGGCCGCCGCGAGCCCGGATGCCGCGGCGACGCGGGCCGAGGTCGAGCGCGCGGCCGCGGAGCTGCGCAAGACGCATCCCAAGCTGCGCATCGTCATCAACCCGGCGACGGGGCTGCCCGCGAGTGTCATGGGGCTTTCGCCGCAGGCTGGCGCGGGCGCGCCGTCGCTCGGCGCCGCGGATGGCCAGGAGCAGACGGAGGAGCAGACGAAACGTGCCGTCGACGCCTTCTTCGGCACGGGCGGCCTCAGCTCGCTCTATCCGGCCAAAAACAAGAGCGCGAAACCCGAATACGTGCGGCGGCGCAAGGATCCGGATCTGCCGAACCGGTACGTGGCCGAAGTCGAACAGCGTGTGGACGGCGTGCCGGTGTTCGGCTCGACCGCCAAGCTCAACGTCGATACCTCGCTCGGCGTGACGCGGTTCAGCGGCACCATCTCGACGGTCGCGCTCGACAGCACGACGCCGAAGATCGCCGAGGGCGAGGCGATCGCAGCCGCACGCGCGATGCTCGCTGAGGTGCTGAGACGGGCGCCCGACGCCTCTCGCGCGTTCCCGCTGGCGCCGGATCCGGCCAAGGCCGAAGTTGCGAAACCCAGCCTTGTCGTGTTCGATCCGGCGCTGATCGGAAAGGCCAAGGGCGGCGCGCCGCGGCTCGCATGGCTGGTTACCATCGACGCCTTCCGCATCTTCGTCGACGCCAACACGGGTGAGGCGTTCTACTCCTACCGCGACCAGCCGTCCGGTGGCATGCTGCGGCGCGTCTACGATCTCGGCCAGGCGACGACGTTTCCGGGCGCGGTCGGCATCGACGAGGAGAAGCGGGCACGGGCGGAGAAGCTCGCACCCGAGACGCTCATTGCATTCCGCAACGCGGGCATCGTCCGCGACTACTTCTTCCTGACCTTCGGGCGGGACGGCTTCGACGACAACGCCGGGCAGGGCGGATCGACGATGGAAGCCTACGTGCGCCACGGGAGGACGCAGAACGCCTACTGGTGCACGGGCAAGTCCTACGACTGCCCGAAGGGCAACGTGATGGTGTACGGGCCCGGCTACGCCGGCGCGCTCGACATCGTCGCCCACGAGATGACCCACGGCATCATCGCGCACGAGAAGAACCTGCTCTACCTCAACGAGCCGGGCGCGGTGAACGAATCCCTCGCCGACATCTTCGGGGCGCTGATCGAGCTCGACACGAAAGGCGACGGCGGCAACTGGCTGATCGGCGAAGCCTCGCCGGGATTCTCGACCACGCAGCCGCTACGCAGTCTCGCCGACCCCAACCTGCGCGATGCCAACGGCAAGTCGATGTTCAACCGGACCGCGAAATTCTCGCTCGCCAACCGCGGCCAGCCCGACACCTACGCCGAGGTCCTGACGCCCGACGACCCGCTGTGCGGATCGACCGCCTACCAGGACAATGGCTGCGTGCACTTCAACAGCGGCATCCTCAACAAGTTCGCCTTCCTCATCTCCGAGGGCGGGACGCACCGCGGCATCACCGTCACCGGGATCGGCCGCACCAAGCTCGCGCGCATCACCTATCGGACCATGACGGTCGGTCTCAACCAGAGCTCGACGCTCTCGCAGGCCGCGAACGCATTCGTCGAGAGCTGCTACGAGCTTGCGTCGGCGGAGGTCGCGAGCCTCATTCCGGCGGACTGCGGTGAGGTCGGCGCCGCGCAGCGCGCCGTGGCGCTCGAGGTGCCTTCGAGCTGAGAGACGCCCGGACCGCGAACACCAGGATCGATGACGAGGGAACGCGCATGACACGGTTGAAACTCGACCGCCGCCAGATCGGGACGGGCCTTGCAGCGGCGCTGGCCGCGCCGTTCGCCGTCCGGCTCGGCGTGATGCCGGCGCAGGCTCAGATCGTCCGCAGCACGTGGTCCGAGCTCGCCGACCTGTCGCAGGAGGCGCAACGGCTGGGGCTCTCGGTTCCGCGCATGGGGCTCGCGCCGTCCTCGGCCACTGAGGAGTTCTCCGAGATCCAGCCCGCCATCGTCGATTTCATGGACGGCATCACGGCCTCGGCGCCGGATGCCGCCGGCGTCACCTCGTCGGATATCGACAGCCTCATCGACCGCGCCTCCGAGCTCCTGCGCACGGCGCGCAATGCCGAGCGCGCGCCGCGCGACATCCCCGAAGGACCGCAGGCCGCGGCCGTGACGGCCCCCAAGTTCGAGGACGTATCCGCCGGGTACGTGCGCCTGTTCGAGACCTGTGAGATCCGCCCCGAGCACCGCTCCACCGTGCAGTGGTACGTCTCGAAGATCACGGACGCCGCACGCCGCAAATCCTACGAGGCGGTGTTCGAGGAGACGTGCGTGCCCTGGTATGCGGTGGCCATCCTCCACGGCATGGAGGGCAGCTTCGACATGACCTCGCATCTGCACAACGGCGACTCGCTCAAGGCCAAGACGGTCCAGGTGCCGAAAGGGCGGCCCGATCCTTGGCTGCCGCCGTCGGACTGGGTTTCGAGCGCGGTCGATGCGCTGCGCTACGACAAGCTCCACGAACAGGCCGACTGGAGCCTCGCCCGCATGCTCTACCGCTGGGAGGGCTACAACGGCTGGCGCAGCCGGCAACTCTACAAGATCAACACGCCGTATCTGTGGAGCTTCTCGAACCACTACACCAAGGGCAAGTTCGTGGCCGACAACAAATGGGACCCGAACGCCGTCTCGAAGCAGTGCGGCGCAGCCGTCATGCTGAAGGCGCTGGTGGAGGGCGGCTTCATCGCGCCGCCCGCGTAGAGCCCCGCCAGGCTCAGCTCCGTGCAAGCCCCGACACGGTAACGATCCGCGTTTTTGATCTTGATCAATGCCCCCTTTGCATGGTCATCACTGTACTTGATGGCTTGGTCGGCAATGGGGCGGGATATGCCATTGCGAACTGCACGAAACCGCGCCTGCCGGGACCTCAGCGCCCACTTCGTGCGCGCATTCTTTTCAACGGAGCTCAGGGCCTGGTACGGGGCGGAGCCGCTGGGGAAAGTGTTCTGGGGCTATGGCGTGTTCGCGAGCGCCGTTCTGGCCCTCCTCTATCTCCTTGCCATCAACGAGCAGCGGGTCGGCGCGCAGCAAGCGCTCCTCATCGTCATGCTCGCCTATACGGTCTGGATCCTCGTTTCGATCTGGCGCTGCGCCGCGGGCTCCGAGTGGGGTGGACTCGCACGCGGGCTCACGATCGCCTGGGCCGGCAATACGATTTTGGTTCTGACCTTCCTGCAGATGGATCTGATCGTGACCTATATCGGACGATGACCGCATGGATCTGCTCCACACAGATCAAGCCTCCGGCGTGCGCGCGGTTGTGTTCCGCGCAGCGGAGAACCTGTTTCCGGGGTATTTCGCGCTGGTCATGGCGACGGGCGTCATATCCATTGCCTGCCACCTTCTGGCGATGCCCGTCGTTGCCTACGCGCTGGTTGGAGTAAATTGGGTCGCCTACATCGCCTTATGGGCTCTGACGCTGCTGCGGATCTGCTGCTTTCCCGGCAACGTGGCGGCCGACCTTTCCAGCCATCAGCGTGCGCCTGGCTTCTTCACCATTGTCGCTGGAACCTGTGTCCTCGGCACGCAGAGCGCTGTCGTCGCCAACGCCCATGGCGTTGCCAGCGCGCTCTGGCTCCTGGGATTGGGCCTGTGGTGCGCGGTGATGTACACGTTCTTCACCGCCGTCACGATCCGCGAGCACAAGCCCTCGCTCGCCAACGGGATCAATGGCGCCTGGCTGATCGCCGCCGTGGCCACGCAATCGATCGTCGTCCTCAAAGGAACGCTCGACGCGGCAAGCGTCCCATCGCTTGAGATCCAGTTCCTGTGCCTGGCGATGTTCATGATCGGCTGCATGCTCTATCTCGCGATCATCCCGCTGATCTTCTACCGCCTCACCTTCGTGCGACTCTCCACGCATGACTTCACGCCGCCCTACTGGATCAACATGGGTGCGGTCGCCATCACGACGCTGGCCGGCTCGACCCTTTTGTTTCGCACCAAGGAGTGGCCGCTCCTCATGGAGTTCCGGCCGTTCCTGAAGGGCTTCACCGTCTTCTTCTGGGCCGCGGCCACCTGGTGGATCCCGTTCCTGGTGGCGTTGATGGGCTGGCGATACCTGGTCCGGCGCGACAGGATCCGCTACGAGCCGCAGCTGTGGGGCATGGTGTTTCCCTTGGGCATGTACACGACCGGGACCTTTCAGCTCTCGCGGGCGCTCGATCTGCCCTTTCTGGCCGCGATTCCTCGACTGACCGTGTTCGTGGCGCTTGCCGCGTGGGTCGCAACATTCATCGGGCTGCTGTTGCATCTGGCTCGTGCCGTTCTGGAGCCATGGCAGCGGCCCTCGTCGTGAGGCTGAGGCCGCCCGGTGTATCCAAACGATCGGGATCTGCTCCGGGTGTTTTTTGGACTGGGGCACGTATCAGGATGACATCCCACGCTCAACTCAACCGGCCGACGACGCCGATGTCGTAGTCGGTGACGAGAAAGCGAACCCGGCTGCCGGATATTTCCGACGGCACGACCCCCATGGAAAGGTCCACACGGCCGGTCGACCCGCCGATGAGCGTGCCGATGACCGGCCCAATGCGGCTCTCCATGAACCTGCCGAGGAAGAAACTCGCACTTTGCGCGTCGACCGTGCCGAACCCGACCGCCCACGGCGCACCAAACTCGGTCTGGGTGTGCTCGAGATAAATGGTCACGCTGCGCAAGCCGACCTCAAACGAGCGCAAGCGCTCGGCCAGATCCCTGTTCTCGATCCGGCGGGGATCGATGCTGCCGGCGAGTTTCAGCATGGGAACCTGCTCGTTCGTGGTTCCGATCTGCCAGAGCCTTGCCACCCAGCTCGAGAGCTGTGGGCGGAGAACCGAAATTTCCGAGTTGCGTGGGGGTGCACTTCCCGTGTAGGCGGCCATTGACATCGGCTGCTCTCCGCGCTGCCGCGGCCCGTTGGGGCCGACACATCGAAACGCTTCAGCATAGACAGCGACGGGCGCGGCGCGAAGTGGCCTTGCTCCTACCGGGTTCGACCAAAAGACAGGGAGATTGATGCGCCTGCGGTCCATACGCTAAATCGTGCGGCGCGGCCTTGGAGCCGTCGAGGGGGAGACACTCCATGGACATGCACGGGGCTCTACTGTTCGCGGCCGGGCTCGGGACGCTCGTCGTGGCGGCGGAAATGGTCGTGCGCGGCGCCTCGCGGCTTGCGGCATCGCTCGGTGTCGAGCCTCTCATTCTCGGCCTCACCGTGGTCGCGATCGGCACCAGCGCTCCCGAGCTTGCGATCGGCATCACCGCCAGCCTGCAGGGCAGCAGCTCGCTGGCCGTCGGCAACATCGCCGGCACGAACATGGTCAACATTCTTTTCATTCTGGGTCTGTCCGCGCTTCTGAAGCCGCTTCCGCTGCACCTGCAGGTGCTCAAGCTCGAGCTGCCGATCATCGTCGCTGCCGCCGTGCTGATGCTCGTGTTCGCGTGGGACGGGGTCATCACGCAGCGCGAAGGCGCCGTGATGCTCGTCGGCGCGCTCATTTATACGCTGGCGCTCATCCGCTTGAGCCGGCGCGAAACGCCGGCCATGCACGAAGAGTTCAGTGACATGTACGGCAGTTCGGGCGCGCGGACCGGTACAGTCGCAAAGGAGCGCACCAAATACACGGCCCTGCTCGTCGTGGGTCTCATCCTCTCCGTGGTCGGCGCCCACTGGCTGGTCAACGGCGCGGTCGGCATCGCGCGGACACTCGATATCTCCGAGGCGATCATCGGCCTCACCATCGTCGCCATCGGAACGTCTGCCCCGGAACTCGTGACGAGCATCGTCGCAACGATCCGGAACGAGCGCGACGTTGCCGTCGGTAACCTTCTCGGCAGCAGCATCTACAATATCCTCGTGATCCTCGGCCTCACCTGCCTGGTGACGCCAGGCGGCGTGCCCGTGGAGCGCGAGCTGATCATGGTGGATATTCCGCTGATGGCTGGCGTTGCGCTTCTCTGCGTGCCCGTCTTCGTGACCGGCAGGCGCGTCTCCCGGCTCGAAGGCGGCATCGGGGTGGCGCTCTTTCTGGTCTACATGCTCTGGATCGTGCTCTATCGTGCGTGACAGCACGTTCACGGGGGCAGGCGGGACGCAAAACTATCCGAGCGTGACGCCGCAGGCGGCGGGCCAGGAGAGGCCAGACAGGGTGTCGCCGCGCGGCTTGTATTCGCAGCCGATCCAACCCGTATAGTCCGTCTCGTCGATCAGACGGAAGATGCGCGCGTAATCGAGCACCGATCGGCCCGGCTCGCCGCGGTCGGGCGGGTCGGCACACTGGTAATGGCGCACGAGCGGACCGAACTCGCGGATCGCCTGCTCGACGTCGCCTTGCATCACATGGCGGTGGTAGAGATCGAGCTGCAGGCCCAGGTTCGGCGCGTCCACCGCCCTGATCACGTCGCGCGCCTCCTCGGTGCGGGTCAGGACATAATCCGGCATGTCGCGCGTGTTGATCGGCTCGATCAGGATGTCGACGCCCTGGGGCGCGGCCCAATCGGCGGCGAGACGCAGGTTGGCCAGGTAGGCGTCGCGCGTCGCGCCGTGCGCCGCGAGCCCGGCCATACAGTGGAGGCGCAGACAGCCGAGCGTCTCGGCATACCTCAGCGCGAGATCGACGGCGGAGGCGAACTCATCCTCGCGGCCAGGGAGCGCCGCGAAGCCGCGCTCGCCCTTGTCCCAATGGCCGGGCGGCAGGTTGAACAGCACCATCTCGAGACCCGTCGCGTCGAGGCGCGCGCGGATCTCGCCGGCTGGGACGGCGTAGGGAAACATGAACTCGACGCCCTTGAAGCCCGCGCGCGCTGCCGCCTCGAAGCGATCGAGGAACGGCAGGTCGGTGAACAGGAAGCTCAGATTGGCGGCGAAGCGCGGCATGGCGGATCTCTGCAGGGCCCAGGTCAGGGCCTCGATCAATCGAACGACGGGCGGGATCGGCGCAGCTTCTTCACGCCGCCGCGCTTGACCTTCGAATCCACGCGGCGCGCCTTGGCGGCGCGGCTCGGCTTGGTGGCGATGCGCTTTTTCGGGACATGGAGGGCTTCGCGTACGAGCGCGGCCAGGCGCGCGCGGGCATCCTCCCGGTTACGCTCCTGCGTGCGGAACCGATCGGCGCGGATGACGAGCACGCCGTCGTCGGTCACGCGGCGCCCGGCGAGACGCTCGAGGCGGTCCCGTACGGGCGCGGGCAGGCTCTCGGAACGGCGCACGTCGAAGCGCAGCTCGACGGCGGTCGAGACCTTGTTGACGTTCTGCCCGCCCGGCCCCGAGGCGCGGATGAAGCGCTCCTCGAGCTCGCGCTCGTCGATCGACAGGCTGTTCGTGATCTCCAGCATGGCGCGGGTTTAGCAGAGATTTGAGCGGTGTGCAGGGGGCAGACGGTCTGTTTCGGCGGGAACTGACGTGGGCAGACTTTTGGCGCATGTCCGGGCCAAACTGGACCGCCCGGAGGACCCCATGCTTTCCATGTTCGAGCTTGTCATCAACGGCTTTGTCGCCTTCGCCGTGCTTCCGCTTGCCGTCGCGTCCCTCGCGACGGGCTCGAAGCCGCCGGAGCACTCCGTCCTAGGCAAGTATTATCGCGCCGAAAGGCACCTCATGCTGGTCGGCAACCTACTCCTGCTTTCCATCGGTGCCGTCGCCATCACCAAGCTGCTTACGCATTTCGGATTCGTCAGCGCAGAGCTCGGCGAGACCCTCGATACCGGGCTCAGCGTGCCGCTGATGGGTCTCGTGATCATTTTCCTGGTGTTCGTGGTGCGCGCGTTTCTCAAGGTGCGCCGCGCGGAAAAGGCCGGCTGACGTTCGGTGCCGCTCCTAAGTGGAACCATGGCCATGCCAGCAATCGGCGTATCTGGACTCCGGCCTGCGCCGGAGTGACGTTGAGTTTAGATCGTCGCGTCCCACGACGACGTCATCCCGGCGAAGGCTGGAGTCCAGGCACGCTTCCGCATGCCCCGAGTCACTCTTCCGCTTGAAACGGAAACAGGCTAACCGGCCATCAGACGTGCGACGCAGTCCGCGACGCCCTGCTGCCAGGCCGGAAGGCGGAGCGCGAAGGTGCGCTCGAACCTCGCGCAGGAAAGCTCGGCATTCATCGGCCTCGGCGCCGGCGTGGGGCAGCTTGCGGAGGCAATCGGCTCAAGCGGCACCCCGGGCCTGCCGTGCCGGGCGGCAGAGGCGATGAGCTCGCCGGCAAAGCCACACCAGGACGCAGCCCCCGTCCCGGCTGCATGGTAGACGCCCCAGGCCGGACTGCTCAGCTCGCCGGCCGTGATCTTGCGGGCGACATCGAGGATCGCGGCCGCGAGGTGCGGCGCGTAGGTCGGGTTACCGTGCTGATCGGACACCACGCCGAGCGGTGCGCCGCCGGTCGCGGTGTCCAGGATCCGGGTCGCGAAATTGCGGCCGACGGGGCCGAACACCCATCCGGTGCGGATGATGACGTGCTGCGGGTTCGCCGCCGCGACCGCCCGCTCGCCGTCGAGCTTCGAGCGGCCGTAGACCGTCGCCGGGCTCGGCGTGTCGTCCTCGTCGTACGGCGTGGCCTTGGTGCCATCGAACACGTAGTGCGTCGAGAGATGGATGATCGGAACGTTGCGCCGCGCCGCGGCCTCGGCGAAGAACCCTGCGCCGTCCCTGTTGAGGGCGAAGGCAGCCTCCCCATCCGTCTCCGCCTTGTCGACGGCCGTATAGGCGGCGGTGTTGACGACGATGGTCGGCGACAGGTCGTTGAAGGCACGCGCGATCGAGCGCGGGTCGCGCACGTCGAGCGCCGGCCGGCCGGCGGCGAGCGCCTTGATCTCGGCGCGGGAGGGGGCCGCCTCGATCAACGCGCGTGCGACCTGCCCGTGCCAGCCGGCAATCAACACTCGCATGGACGTTCCTCGCGCCTGCTGCCCCGCTTCGCCCCATCATAGCAGCCTCCCGGGCCGACGATGTGGCGGGCGCGTCAAAGCGCGGCCGGCGCGTCCGCGGCAGGCCGCATCAGGCGCAGGCGGCGAGGCGCACGGCGGTGGCGTCGGGCATGACGGCCGATTGCGGCATGGCTTGGAAGGATTGGGGTTGGAAAGACTGGGGCTGGAAGGGCGGAGGCTGCATCGCCTGCGGTGCGGCGTGCGGCATGGGCGGCGGCATCGGCTGCGGCGGCATCGCGTGCTCGAACGGCTCGCGCAGAGGCCGGGCCAGGGTGCCGCCCAGCGCGCCGCCGATGATCTCCTGATCCATGCCGTGCTCGAGGCATTCGTGCGCCAGATCGTGCGCGTACTTGACGAGCGCCTCATGCGCGGCGGCGCGGAACGCCTCGACGAAGGCGGCGCGGGCGCGGCTGCCGGCCACGAAGCCCTCGCTTCCGACCAGCTCGACCGTGTACTCGGAGCCCGACACCCGCGTGACGCCCAGGATCAGATTGCGGACGGCACGCAACTCGCGCTCGAACTCGAACGCCAGATCCCTCTTCATCGCCATGAAAACCGACAGCTTGCCCATCTCGAAATCCCTCTCGAACCCTCACGATTCGCCTGAGATCGAAGCTCGGTTCATTCGCTTTACAAATGGTTAAAATCCGCCCCGTTTTGGGTTGCCACTGGTTCAATTTTTAACAGCAATATCATATATTTGACGTCATACAGAGGGCGCAGCAACCCGAGCGTGGCAGGCGGCCTTCATGCGTTTTTCTCAACGCCACCAAGCCTTAAGATCGCGCACGATCTCGCGCGCGGCGTTGTGGCCGGGCACCCCCGTCACGCCGCCGCCCGGATGGGCGCCTGAGGCGCAGAGGTAGAGGCCTGGAAGCGGCATGCGGTAGTCGGCATGCCCCAGCACCGGACGCATCGCGAACAGCTGGTCCAGCGACAGGGCGCCGTGGAAGATATCGCCGTCGATCATGCCGAAGCGCTGCTCGAGATCGAGCGGCGACAGCACCTGGCGGGCGAGGACGGAGGCTTTGAAGTTCGGGGCGTGGCGCGTCACGGTGTCGATCACGAGATCGGCGAAGGCCTCCTTCTCGCGGGGATCGGACCACGCGCGCGGCGCGGGCAGGTGCGGGGCGACGTGTTGTACGAACAGGCTTGCCACGTGGCGGCCGGGCGGCGCCAGCGTGTCGTCGAGCGTCGACGGGATCAGCATCTCGACGACCGGCGCCTTCGACCATCCGCCCGCGCGTGCGTCGAGGTAGGCGCGCTCCAGGTAGTCGAGCGTGGGACCGATGACGATGCCGGAGGCGAGGTGGTCGGTGCCGTCCCGGTTCGGCCGGCAGGTGAAGTCCGGAAGCTCGGACAGCGCCACGTTCATGCGGAAGGTGCCGGAGCCGGACTTCAGGGTCGCGAGGCGTGTCTCAAGGGCGGGCTCGACGGCCCCCTTGGGCACAAGGCGCGAGAACAATAGCTTCGGCGGGACGGCGGCCGCGACGGCGCGGGCGCGGACGATCTCGCCCGAGGCGAGCACGGCGCCCGTGGCGCGTCCGCCCGCGACGGCGACCTCGCGCACCGCCGCGTCGGTGCGGATCTCGGCGCCCTTCTCGCGGGCCGCCGCCGCGATCGCGGCGCTGATGGCACCCATCCCGCCGACGGCGTGTCCCCAGACGCCCGCCTTGCCGTTCACCTCGCCGAAGCAATGGTGCAGGAGCACATAGGCGGTGCCGGGGGTGGACGGGGCGGCGTAGGTGCCGACGATGCCGTCGAAGGCGAAGGCCGCCTTGACGGTCTCGTCCTCGAACCAGCGGGCGAGGAAATCCGACGCGCTCTCGGTGAAGAGCCCGGCGAGATCGCGCTGCGCCTCGCGCGGGAGCCCGAGGATGGAGCGCGACAGGCGCAGGCCCTTCCAGAGCTCGCTGAGCCCGCCGCCGGCGTTGGGCGGGGTTTCGAGCACCAGGCGCTTCAGCACGCTCGCGGCCCGGTCGAGGGCTGCGTCATAGGCCGGGAGGCGCGCCGCGTCGTGCTTCGAGAAGGCGGCAAGCGCCCGCTGGCGGGCGGCGAGCCCGTAGGGCATGACGAGCGCCCGGCGGTCGTCGACGGGCCAGAAGTTGGCGATGGCGCGCTCGACGATCCTGAGGCCGTGGCGAGAGAGCTCGAGGTCGCGGATGACCTTCGGGTTGAGCAGGCTCACGGTGTAGGCGGCCACCGAGTTGCGGAAGCCCGGGTGGAACTCCTCCGTGAAGGCCGCGCCGCCCACGTGCGCGTTTTTCTCCAGCACCACCACCTTGAGGCCGGCCGCAGCCAGATAGGCCGCGGCGGTCAATCCGTTATGGCCGCCGCCGATGATCGCAACGTCGTGCACGTCCATCCTCCCGCACCGCTCTCGAACAGAGGACTACATCGGGCTTAACCCCACGTGCAAACGGAGGCGTGGCCGCGCTTGCGGGTTCCGCCGATCGTTGGGCCCGACGCGACGAAACGGCAGACGCGGCAACTGTAGGACGAGAGGCAGCCCCGATAGCTGCCGCCTTTCTTGAAGTTGCAGGTGATAATGGTCTGGCAGTCGCGGCCGGGGTTGATCGACCCACCCGGGCCTTCCTGCGCCCATCCGTGGCCGGCTCCCCACAGTCCGGCCCCGAGGATCAGCATCAGACTTGCGACGCCGACGGTGGCTTTGCGCAAAGTCGTCATGGCGTTGGCCTCGTGGCTTCATCCACGGCGCCGAGTTTCTGCCTCTTATGGAAGACTGACAACCGGAGATCGCCGTCGCGGCCCGGCACGGGCGAGCCGCCAGCCGCTTAAGGTAACCAAAGCGTGACGGGCCCCTGATCGGGGCAGCGAGATCAGGCTCGGTGCGGACAATTGCGCCCGAACCTACTCTCTTGCTCCGGTCGCTATTTCGGCGCCCGCTGCGATCGCCACACTCCGCCCTCGCGCTGAACCAGACGCCAATTGCGGGCGGCCACCTGCGTGCCCTTTGCCGTGCGGTACGCGGGAACAGAAAGATGAATGGCATCGCCCGCCTTGCGCCATTCCGCAATCACGGTCACCCCATCGCCGAACGCGACCAAACACTCCGCGCCGGTTCCCGCGTCGTCCTCGACGCCAACGCGGCCACCTGGAAACGCATGGCTATGGGGAAACACAAAACGCATCGTCCGACACGTTTACAGCAATGGGGTCACACCGGCAGCGCCTTTATCCAATCGCCCGCCCGGTACTGAAGTGTAGCATGAATAGCGATCTGTCCCGGAACGATTGTTCCGGGCCCGATGCGCGTTCCCGCGCAAAAGCGGAAACAACCCGGAGTGCTGCGGTTGGCCTTCGCCCGGCCGCCGACTTTACTCGGCGGCGAGCTTCTTGCCGGGCTGGACGAGCGCCATGTAGTCGTTGAGCAGCGTTTCAGAGATCTGGCCGGGCTTGAACCTGAAATCGCCGATCTCGGAGACCGGCGTCACCTCGGCCGCGGTGCCGGTGATGAAGCACTCCGAGAAGGAGGCAAGCTCTTCCGGCAGGATGGCGCGCTCGCGCACCTCGACGCCGCGTTTCTTCGCCAGCGCAATGACGGTGCGGCGCGTGATGCCGTCGAGGAAGCAGTCCGCCTCCGGCGTGTGAATGACGCCGTCCTTGATGAAGAAGATGTTGGCGCCCGTGCACTCGGCCACGCGGCCGCGCCAGTCGAGCATCATGGCATCGGCGTAGCCCGCGCGCTCGGCGCGGTGCTTCTCGATGGTGCAGATCATGTAGAGGCCCGCAGCCTTCGCACGCGCCGGCGCCGTCGCCGGATCCGGGCGGCGGTACTTGGCCATGCCGATGCGGATGCCCTTCAAGCGCTGCTCCATGGGGAAATAGGAACCCCATTCCCAGGCAGCGATGGCGAGATGGGTCTTGGTCTGCTGCGCCGAAATGCCCAT
Organism: Hyphomicrobium sp.; assembly: GCF_036833075.1. Lineage (GTDB taxonomy): Bacteria > Pseudomonadota > Alphaproteobacteria > Rhizobiales > Hyphomicrobiaceae > Hyphomicrobium_C. Next base: position 147,409 of record NZ_DAITQL010000001.1, on the reverse strand, counting down.
CTGCTCGCTGCCGCGCCAGGCGATCGGACGCACGTAGCAATCGACGAGCTTGTTGGCGGCCATCGTGTCGCGGCACGCCCGATCGATCTCGGCCACGCTTTGCGTGATCTCGAACTCGAGGATGCGGGCGCTCTCGACCAGACGCTCGGAATGCTCCGTCAGCTTGAAGATCTCGCCGCCGTAGGCGCGCTCGCCCTCGAAGACCGCGCTGCCGTAGTGGAGCGCATGGGTCAGGATATGGATATTCGCCTCGCGCCAGGGAACGAGCTGGCCGTCCATCCAGATGAAACCGTCGCGATCGTGGTAGGGAACGATCTCAGCCATGATAACGTCCTATTCAGCTCCGCATTTCGGGTTCGGCGCGGGAGCCCGGGACTTTTCGTCGAGCCGGGTCCTTGCCGCCATCGGGAAAGCCGCAGTGAGATCGCAGAGCGCCGGCGCTCCATCCTGCGCCGGGCCCGGGTCTCGGCGGCCCCTTGAAAATGACTTGCCAGGAGTATCAATGGCCTTCAAATATGTCAACATGGCTGACATAACTCGAGACCCGCCCGTAACCCGGCGCAGCGGCCCTCAGCGCGGCGACGCGGAGGGGCGGGCGGACGCGGAGCGGGCGGACCTCATCACCCACGTCGAGCTCCTGTTCTTCGCCTACCGCGACTTCACGGGCGATCCGGACGCCGTGCTCGCGCAGTACGGGTTCGGCCGCGCCCATCACCGCGTGCTGCACTTCGTGCACCGCAATCCCGGCCTCAGGGTCGCCAATCTTCTCGAAGTGCTGAAGATCACGAAGCAATCGCTCGCCCGCGTGCTGAAACAGCTCGTCGGCGAGGGCTTCATCACGCAGAAGGCGGGAGCGGAGGATCGCCGCGAGCGCCTGCTCTACGCGACGGTCAAGGGCGCGCGATTGGCCGAACGGCTCACGGCGCTGCAGGTCAAGCGCGTGGAGGCAGCGCTTGCGGCCGCCGGCCCTGACGCCGCGGCGACGACGAAACGGTTCCTGCTCGCCATGATCTCGGAGGCCGACCGCGCGCAGGTCGAGGCGCTGGTGCGCGGCTCGCAGACAGGAGACACCCTCAGCGAGGAGACGCAGCGATGACCTCGTTAGCCGGCCAACGCGCAGAACCGCTGCCCGACGACGCGCCCCACGTGCTGATCGTCGACGACGACTTCAAGATCCGCGACCTGCTCGCGCGCTACCTCTATTCGCAAGGCTTCCGCGTGACGACGGCGGGAGACGCGGAGATGGCCCAGGCGTCGCTCCGCGGGCTCGATTTCGACATCGTGCTGCTCGACGTGATGATGCCCGGCATCAGCGGCATAGAGCTTGCCCGCGAGATCAAGCGCCATCGCGACATCCCGATCTGCATGCTGACGGCGCGCGCCGAGCCCGAGCAGCGGATCGAGGGTCTCGAAGCCGGCGTCGACGACTACGTGTCGAAGCCGTTCGAGCCGCGCGAGCTTCTCCTCAGGCTGCGCAACATTCTGCGGCGGGGACAGACGGCGCAGTCGGCAGCGGCCGCCCCGTCGGACGAGGTGCGCATGGGCACGCTCGTGTTCCACATCGCGCGCGGGGAGCTCAAGCGGAACAACGAGACCGTCAAGCTCACCGAACGCGAGCGCGATCTCCTCAGGCAGTTCGCGCAGAAACCAGGCGTGCCCATCCAGCGCCACGAGCTCGCCACGGAGGATACGACCGGCAACGACCGCGCCATCGACGTGCAGATCAACCGTCTCAGGCGCAAAATAGAAACCGACCCCTCGAACCCGGTCTACCTGCAGACCGTGCGCGGCAAGGGGTACATCCTCTACGCGGATTGAGCCCTTGGATCTCCTCGGCCCCTTCAGCAACGCATCGGGGCGCGCCGGAAAAGCGTTGGGGCGCGCGGGAAAATCAGTCCGGTCGCTCATCGGTCTCACCGCGGCGGTGCTCGAGCCGCTTCGCGACTGGCACAAGAGGTTCCTCCGCCTCCTCTCCCACTCGATGCCCAAGGGCCTCTACGCCCGCGCGCTCATCATCATCATCGCACCCATCGTCGTGCTCGAAGGGGTGATCGCCTTCGTCTTCATGGAGCGGCACTGGCAAAACGTGACGCGGCGCCTCTCGGAGACGACGGCGCGTGACGTTGCGGCGCTGATCGACTTCTACGACACGGCGAACCCGGGCGAATACGACGAGATCATCCGCATCGCCCGCGACCGGCTCAACCTGTCCATGCAGATCCTGCCGCCGGGCGATCTGCCCGAGGCGCGGCAGAAGCCGTTCTTCGATCTCCTCGACCGGGCGCTCTCGCGCGAGATCTCGCGGCAGGTCAAGCGGCCGTTCTGGGTCGATACGGTCGGCCAGTCGCGGCACGTGGAGATCCGCGTGCAGCATGCGGATTCGATCCTGCGCTTCCTGGCCGTCCGCACGCAGACCTATGCCTCGAACTCGCACATCTTCCTGCTCTGGATGGTGGGATCGAGCGTGATCCTGCTCACGGTCGCGGTCATGTTCCTGCGCAACCAGATCCGTCCGATCCTGCGGCTCGCCGATGCCGCCGACGCCTTCGGAAAGGGGCGGCCGGTGCCGGACGACTTTCAGGTGCGCGGCGCGCGCGAGGTGCGCCAGGCGGCGGCCGCGTTCATCGAGATGCGCAACCGCATCCGCCAGCACGTCGAGCAGCGCACCACCATGCTGGCCGGCGTCAGCCATGACCTCAGGACCGTGCTGACGCGTTTCAAGCTCGAGCTCGCCTTCATGGGCGAGGGACCCGACGTGCAGTCGCTCAAGGCCGACGTCGACGAGATGCAGCACATGCTCGAGGACTACCTCGCCTTCGCCCGCGGCGACGGCGGCGAGGAGGCCAAGATGACCAACCTCACCGAGCTCCTGGAAGAAGTACACGAGGAGAGCCAGGTCTACGGCACGTCGATCGAGCTCAAGCTGCGCCGCCGGCGCGGCGACATCGTGCTGCCGCTCAAGCGGCAGGCGTTCAAGCGGGCGATCACCAACCTCGTCTCGAACGCGGTGCGCTACGGCGACCAGATCGTGATCCGCGCCGCGACCGAAGGGGCATGGCTCAGGGTGGAGGTCGACGACAACGGGCCAGGCATTCCCGCCTCGGAGCGTGCCAACGTCTTCAGGCCGTTCTACCGGATCGACCGCTCGCGCAACCAGGACGAGGGAAACAGCGGCCTCGGCCTCGCCATCGCGCGCGACATCGCAAAGAGCCATGGCGGGGACATCACCCTCGGCACGAGCTCGATGGGCGGCTTGCGCGCCATCATCTCCGTTCCGCTTTAGGTCATGGAGCGGAGGCCGCGCGCATGGACCAGGAAGAAATCTTTCGCCGCCTCGCCGTCGGGCTGGCCATCGGGCTGCTGGTCGGCCTCGAGCGCGGCTGGCAGACCCGCGAAGAATCCGACAACCAGCGCGCGGCCGGGCTCAGGACCTTCGCGCTCACGGGTCTGCTCGGCGGCATCTCAGGGGCGATCTCCGCCGTAAGCTCGCCGGTCGTGCTCGCCTTTGCGCTCCTGGCCTACACCGGGGCGATGGCGGCGTTCAGCTATCTCGAAGCGGTCACGGAAAAGAACTTCAGCGTCACCGGCGTGGTCGCCGGCATCCTCACCTTCATGCTCGGCGCCTATGCCATGCTCGGCAACGAGGTCGTGGCGGTCGCGGCCGCCGTCGCCATGGCGATCCTGCTGGCCTTGCGGGACACGTTGCACGGCTGGGTGCGTACCCTCACGTGGCCGGAGCTGCGCAGCGCGCTGATGCTGCTCGCGATGACGTTCCTGCTGCTGCCGACCCTGCCCAACCGCGCGATCGATCCCTGGAACGTCCTGAACTCCGCCGAGCTCTGGCTGCTCGCGATCCTGATCGCGGCCATCTCCTTCGCGGGCTATGTCGCGATCCGGATCTTCGGCGACCGCAAGGGCGTGGCCGTCGCGGCACTGGCGGGCGGGCTTGCATCGTCCACCGCGGTCACGCTGTCGTTCGCACGGCTTGCGCGCGAGCATCCGGAAAGCACGCGGCTCCTCACCGGCGGCATTCTCCTCGCGGGCGCGACCATGCTGGCGCGGATCCTGGTGCTCGTCGGGCTCATCAAACCGGAGCTGCTGGGCGCGCTCATCTGGCCCGCGCTGGCGGCGGGAGCCGTTCAGCTCGCCGGCAGCGGCGTGCTGCTCTGGAAGGGCGAGAGCGGCTCCGCCGAGCAGTCCCTGGTCGACATCCGCAGCCCGTTCGATCTCGGAACGGTCCTGAAGCTCGCCGCTCTCATCGCCATCATCATGCTCGTCGCAAAAGCCATGGCGGACCGGGCAAGCTCCGCCGGCCTCTACCTGCTTGCGGCCATCTCCGGCATCGCCGACGTCGATGCGCTCACGCTCTCCATGGCCCGTTTCGCGGGCGGGCAGGTGACGCTCCCCGACGCCGTGACCGCCATTCTGATCGCGGCCGGCGTCAATACCGCCGCCAAGGCGGCGATGGCGGCCGCCGTCGGCGGGCGCCATGTCGGTCTTCTCGTCGGCGCCGTCAGCGCGGCGGCGATCGCGGCCCTCGCGCTCGCGGCGCCGAGGCTGAGCTGACGCCCTGATCCTCCGGCGTGCGCCGCTCCCAGTCCTCGCTCACGCGATGTTGAGTTCTGTCCCTCCGCGAATTTTGTAACGTTATTTCATCTCGTCTCCAGACCGGAGGCATCCCTTTTGAAGGGAGCGGTCCCGCCATGACTTCACGCCGATCCAAGATTTGGCCGTTGGCCTTGCTTGCGGTGACCCTCGGCCACTCCGCCGCCGCCGCGGAGACCGTGTCGCAGGAGACGCCCACCGTCGACGCGTGCGCCAGGACCGTGGGTGCCATGGGCGCCGCCCTGGGACATGCGGCCGACGTCGCCCCGGACGGGCGCCCGATCTACCGTTTCCTCATGCGCCAGAACGGGCTCGACTACGATGTCCTCTGCGACGCGGCCTCGGGCCTCGTCAAGGACGTCACACCGCGTGCAACACGCTGATTCTACGGACGTTTCCCCTATCCATAGTGACCGGACCGGGGGGCTGGTCCGCTGTGCGTTTTGCGGCACACTCCGCTACACAAATCCGTGACTGGGAAAAATGCCGCGTTGCGCCAATTGTTACAGTATAGCATAGCTTGAAGCGTCGGGTGACGCCGCACTTGCGGCAGCGTCGAGCCCGAGCAGCCGGGTAAGCGGGCCGCCACCTGCGCATCCGGCGCGATGTCCGAAGCGGCGCGTGGAACGGACGGGCTCTCCTCCTTGCCTTGTCAGGTTCCGCCGACGACGGCGTCGAAGGGATCCGGTCGCCGGAGCCTTCGGGCTCATCCGGGTCGTTATTTTGAGGTCACGTGGCCGCGGGCGTGGTCGTCATGACACGCCATGATCATTTCGCCAGCTCGCGGCTGCGCCCCATCCCCGCCAGAACGGCTTCGGTCAGCAACGCCTCGAGCCCGCCGTCGGCCATCAGGACGGCCAGGGCCGCCGCGGTCGTGCCGCCCGGCGACGTCACGTTCTGACGCAGAACGGCAGCATCCTCCTCGCTCCGCGCCAAGAGTTCGCCCGCGCCCGACACGGTGGCGCGCGCTAAGCGCCTTGCGAGGGGGGCTTCGAGCCCGGCGGCGAGGGCCGCTTTCTCCAGCGCCTCAGCCAACAGAAAGACGTAGGCGGGGCCGGAGCCCGAAACCGCCGTCACGGCGTCCATCGCGGCCTCCTGGTCGACCCAGGCCACCTCGCCCACGGCCGCCATCAGGGCATCGCAGAGCTCTCTGTGCGCCGGCGTCACGTGGCCGTTGGCCACGCAGACCGTGATGCCGCGCCCGATGGCGGCGGGCGTGTTCGGCATGGCGCGCACGATCGCGGCGTTCGCCGGGAGATGGGCTTCGAAGCTTCGGAGCGTGCGGCCGGCGGCGATGGAGACGGTCAACGTCCGGGGATCGGCGAGCCGCGCAACGGGCGGGAAGACGGCGTCCATCACCTGCGGTTTCACGGCGGCGAGGATCACGCCTGGCGGCGCGGACACGCTCTCGATCCGGGGCGCGGCGGCGAGCCCGTGGCGCGCGAGGATGGCGGCGATCTCCGGCGGCGGGGCGGGGTCCTGGACGAGGACGCGGCGCGGGTCGAGGCCGTTGGCGATCAGCCCCTCGAGCAGCGCGCCGCCCATCTTGCCGGCTCCCACGAGAAGGAGCGGTCCATCGAATGAAAACGTCATGGCGATCCCCGACCGGCTGCGCCCGGCGAGGTCACCCCCCGACGACGGCTTCACCGCCGGATCGAAAATCCGGCGCGGCCGCGTCCCGGGCCCACGCTCAGGCCTGGCCCTCGGTCTGGAACATGGTCGAGACGAGGGCTTCCCGGCTCTCCTTACCCGCCCAGACGACGAACTGGAAGGCCTGATAGTAGCGCTCGCACGCCTCCAGAGCCGCCTTGAGGATCGCCTCGCACTGCCCCGGCGTCACCACGGCGCCGTTGAGCAGGAGCGCGTGGCGGAACATGACCAGCCCCTCCTGGGTCCAGAGATCGAAATGGCCGAGCCAGAGCTGCTCGTTGATCTGGGCGATCAGCCGGTACATCTCGTTCAAGCGCGTCTCGGGCACGCGGAAATCGAACGCGCAGGCGAGGTGCAGCGCCTCGAGGTCGTCGCGCCAGTTGAGCGAGACGTGATAGTCGGTCCAGTTGCCGCCAACGACCAGCGTGAGCTCGTCATCGGCCATGCGGTCGGTCGCCCAATCATAGGTCGCGGCGAGCTCTTCGACGAGATCGATCGGGTGGATGAGGCGCTCGTGGCCCTTCTCGGACGATGCCATTCTGGCTCCTTGGAACCCGGCGACCTTTCGTGTCCGCCGGCAGCCGTTACATAGCCGCCGACTGCGCGCTCGGTCCATGACGGGAATGGGGCGGAACGCGACTTGTCCCAGGGGTTTTCTTCGCGTGCGCGCTTCCGATCGAGAGACCGCGTCCGCACCCGAAGCACTCAAGCCGCGTGACGAAAACAGAGGGACCTGCGAGTCGCAAGACAACGGCGCCTTTGTCCACGAGCAATGCGCCAACGCATCGGGACGACGCGGCTTCGACGCCTCTCCCCACGCACAAAGGGACGCGGACGTCTTCGTTACATGTGGATAGGGCCGCGGCGCACTCGACAACGGCGGCGAAGCAGTCCGCCCGTCACGCGCTCTGCGACGGCTTGCCCTCGAGGCTCGCGATCCGCGCCTCGAGCGCGACGATAAGACCCGCGAGGCGCTCGTTCTCGAGGCGGGCTTTCTCGGCCATCGTCCTCACGGCCTCGAACTCCTCGCGCTTCACGAGGTCCATACCCTGAAACATACGCTCGGCCTGCGCGCGAAACAGGCCCTCGGCCTCCTGGCGAAGCCCCTGGGCCGCGCCTGCGGCGTCGGTCATCAGCTTGGCCACCTCGTCCAGCAAGCGGTTCGACGTCTGTGTCATCGGCATTCCTTCCTGTCTGGCAAAGCCGCGCCGAGGCGCCGCGGGGCGCCAGGGCCATCCTGTCGCGTCGGGGGGACTATGGTGGCTCCCTGCGGAGCGTTCAAGCGGCGGGACGCCGTCGTTTAAGGGGCGGGACGCCATCGCTTGACTCGCACTCCGAGACCCGGCAGCGTCCGCCGCGCAATCGGCAACCGCAGGCGGCAACAGGGTTCGAGCCCAGGCGCCCCATTGCCTGATGTCTCTGCCTGCTGCCCCTTACCCAGGCCCGCCATGACCCTCTACGCCATCGCGTTTCCCAACTTCGATCCGGTCGCCATCTCGATCGGGCCGCTCGCCATCAAGTGGTACGGCCTCTCCTATCTCGCCGGGCTCATCCTCGGCTGGGCCTACATCCGGCGTCTGCTCGCGACGCCGAGGCTCTGGCGCGACAACACCCCGCCCTTCGGCGTGACGAAAGTGGACGATCTCCTGCTCTACATCACGCTCGGCGTGGTGCTCGGCGGGCGCCTCGGCTACGTGATCCTCTACGAGCCCGGCGCCTATCTCGAGTCTCCCCTCGACGTCCTTGCCGTCTGGAAGGGCGGCATGAGCTTCCACGGCGCCTTCGTCGGCTGCGCGCTCGCCATCTGGCTGTTCGCGCGCCGCCAGGGCGTCTCCATGTTCAGCACGACGGATCTCTGCACGGCGGCGGTGCCGATCGGGCTCTTTTTCGGGCGCCTCGCCAACTTCATCAACGGCGAACTGTTCGGGCGCGTCACGGACGTGCCGTGGGCGATGGTGTTTCCGCACGCCGCGGCGCTCTATCCCAACGTGGAGCCCGCAACGCGCCATCCGAGCCAGCTCTACGAGGCCGCCCTCGAAGGGCTGGCGCTGTTCCTGGTTCTGCGCCTCCTGACGCACGCGTTCGGCGCGCTCAAGTCGCCCGGCCTCGTGACGGGAACGTTCCTCACGGGCTATGCGCTCGCCCGCTCGTTCGCGGAGGCGTTCCGGGAGCCGCACGCCGTGCACCTCTTCAACATCGGGCCGTTCACGGCGGGCCAAGTCTACTCGCTCCCCATGCTCGCGCTCGGGCTCTACCTCATCTGGCGCGCCCGGCGCAGCGGCGCGCCGTTCGGCCCATGACCGACACGCCGCTCGCCACGAAGCTCAAGGCACGGATCGCGCGCGACGGGCCGATCGGCGTCGCCGACTACATGGAGGCGTGCCTCGGAGATCCGGAGCATGGCTACTACCGCCGGCGGCCGGCCATCGGTGTCGCGGGTGACTTCGTCACGGCGCCCGAGATCAGCCAGGTGTTCGGCGAGCTGATCGGGCTCTGGTGCGCCGTCGTCTGGCAGCAGATGGGATCGCCGCCGCGCGTCAACCTCGTCGAGCTCGGTCCCGGGCGGGGCACGCTGATGCGCGATGCGCTTCGCGCCACGCGCGTCGTGCCGGGATTTCGCAACGCGCTTTCAGTGCATCTCGTGGACAGCAACGCGACGCTGCGTGAGACGCAGGCGACGACACTTACGGACGCCGGCGTGCCGGTCACGTTTCACGAGGACGCCCAAGACGCGCGCCTGCCGGATGGCCCGACCCTTCTCGTGGCCAACGAGTTCCTCGACGCGCTGCCCATCACGCAGGTTGTGTTCGTCGGCGGGCAATGGTGTATGCGCCACGTGACCATTGCGGACGACGGCGGCTTCGCCTTCGTTGCCGATGCGGCCTCAGGACCGGCACCTGTCGCCGCGCCAAGCGGGCCCACACCGCAGGAGGGCGACGTTCTCGAGGTGTGCGCCCATCACGCGCGGTTGGCGGAGACGCTGCTCGCCCCCCGTGCCGCGCGCGGGCCGCTCGCGGCTCTGTTCATCGACTACGGACACGCCGCGACCGCCTTCGGCGACACGCTGCAGGGCGTCGCCGGACAAGCTCACGTCTCCCCGTTCCACGCGCCCGGAGAGACGGACCTCTCGGCACAGGTGGATTTTGAGCATTTCGCCGCGGCGTGCCGCGGCGCGGGGCTCTTGACCGACGGGCCGTCGCCGCAAGCCGAGTTCCTCGGCCGCCTCGGGCTCATCGAGCGCGCGTCGCGCCTAATGGCGGCCAATCCCGCGCGCGCCGCCGAGATCGAGGCCGGCGCGCTGAGGCTCATCCAGCCCTCCGGCATGGGCTCGCGCTTCCTCGCGCTCGGCGTGCACTCACGGGAGGTCCCGGCGCTGCCCGGGTTGGGGCGATAGGCATGCGGCCCGCTCGTGGTTTATGGTCGCCTCCGTCCGTAACCCAGGCACCGCGAGACCCATGCTGACCCCACTCGAGGCCGACAGCCTTTCCATCCTGCCCGGCATCCGCCACGGCTTCTTCACGCGCCAGGGCGGCGTCTCAAGCGGGCTCTATGCGAGCCTCAACTGCGGGGCCGGCTCCAAGGACGACGCGGTGTCCGTGAGCGAGAACCGCTCGCGCGTGGCGCAGCACCTCGGCGCTTTCGCAGAGGACGTCCAGACCGTTTACCAAGTCCACAGCGCCACGGCGCTCGTCGTGGACGCGCTCGTGCCCCGCGAGGCCCTGCCCGAGGGCGACGCGCTCGTGACACGCACACGCGGGCTGGCGCTCGGCGTCCTCACGGCGGACTGCGCACCGGTCCTGCTCGCGGACGCGGATGCGGGCGTCGTCGGCGCGGCCCACGCCGGCTGGCGCGGCGCGCTCGGCGGCGTGCTCGAGGCCACGGTCGCGGCCATGGAGGGCCTCGGCGCCGACAGAGCCCGGATTTTTGCGGCCCTCGGCCCCACGATCAGCGCCAGGGCCTATGAGATCGGCCCCGAATTCGCCGCCGCGTTCCGGGACGCGGATCCGGACAACGCGCGCTTCTTTACCATCCCCAAGGGGCGCTCGACGCCGCACTTCGATCTGCCCGGCTACGTGATGGCCCGACTCGGCGCGCTCGGTCTCAAGCATGTCGAGCGCACCGCGCCGTGCACCTATGAGAACGAATCGATGTTCTTCAGTTTTCGACGCGCAACGCATCGAAAAGAGGCCGATTACGGGCGCCAAATCTCCGCCATTGTTGTGGCTTAACTGCAAAATCCACAGTCAGGCTGTGGATGGTGCGGATAGAATTAGCCACGTCGCCGGTTTCATCCCGATTCCTTCTGGACGCATGGCGGGTGTCTGGATAGAGGATTCTTAAGAGGGTACCGGCAGCGTCAAAAGAGGGAAGGCCGCAAAGTTTGTACGCCGGCCGCCGGGGAACAGCGGATCATTCATAGGGGGACGTCATCGTGACGACCATTGATGCTGCTGCGGCATGGCGTGGAAACAAGTCAGTCGTGTTTGCAGTTCTAACGGCTTTCGTGGGCTTCAGCCTCGGAGGCTGCGAGACGGGCGCCAATCTGTTCGCAAACAGCGAAGATCCCAGCGCCTCGCCGCTCGCCATGGGAACGCCCTCGACGGCCACCACCTCGCAGACCGCGAAGATCGCCGTCGCCCCCGTCATCGGCGCCCCCGATACCGTCGCCAGGCAGCTCGAGTCGCAGGTCGCGAGCGCCGTCGAGGCGCAGAAGATCACGGTGGCGCGCGATCCCAACGCGAAGGCTGACTACACGCTGCGCGGCTACGTCGTATCCGCGCGCGAGAAGGGCCGCACCAAGGTCTCCTACATCTGGGACGTCACCGACGCCTCCGGCAAGCGCGTCAATCGCATCACCGGCGAAGAGGTGCTCTCGGGCACACAGTCCAAGGACCCGTGGGCTTCGGTCACGCCGCAGGTGGTCAACACCATCTCGAGCAAGACGGCCGGCTCGCTGGTCACCTGGCTGCCGACGCAGGGCGCGGGCGCCGCCGTTGCGACGAGCACGCCTGCGTCGACGGGGACGACGTCATCACCCGCCGCAACGCCGCTCGCCTACTCCGCACCGGCAACGCCTTCCGCCGCCGGCGGCCCGGCCGCCACGACGACCGGCAGCATCGCGCGCGAGGGCAGCGTGACCGCCATGGTTCCGAGCGTCGTCGGCGCTCCGGGCGACGGAGGCGTCGCCCTGACCAGCGCCATCCAGCGCGAGCTCACCCGCAGCGGCATCGCCCTGACGGATACACCCAGCGCCAACACCTACAAGGTCGAGGGCAAGGTCGTCGTCGGAGAGGGGCAGAACGGCAAGCAGCCGATCCAGATCGACTGGAATGTGAAGGACCCGAAGGGCAAGAAGCTCGGCACGGTCTCGCAGAAGAACGAGATTCCTCAAGGATCTCTCGACGGCGCCTGGGGCAAGACGGCCGACGCCGCCGCCTCCGCCGCCGCGCAGGGGATCGTGAAGCTCCTGCCGCAAACGAAGGTCAACTGACCCATGCGCCGGCCGACCCTCCTGATGGATGGCGGCCACATTCGATCAGAGTCTGCTAAACATGCCGGGCCCGGGTGGTTTACACACCCGGGCCCGCGCGTTAGAAGGCGCGCCATCGAACCGTCGCATGAGGAGCTTTCATGCCATTCGACGTGCGGCATGACAGCGGCAAGGGCGCCCAGACCATGAAAATCGTTGCCGGAAACAGCAACCGGCCGCTCGCCGATGCCATTGCCAAATATCTCAAGGTGGCGCCCGCCAAATCCCAGGTGAAGCGCTTCGCGGACATGGAGGTGTTCGTCGAGATCCAGGAGAACGTGCGCGGGCAGGACGCGTTCGTCATCCAGTCGACGTCGTTCCCGGCCAACGACAACCTCATGGAGCTCCTGATCCTCATCGATGCGCTGAAGCGCTCCTCGGCGCGGCGGATCACGGCGGTCATCCCCTATTACGGCTATGCGCGCCAGGACCGGAAGCCCGGCCCGCGCACGCCGATCTCGGCCAAGCTCGTCGCCAACCTCATCGAGCGCGCCGGTGCGGACCGCGTGCTGACGGTCGATCTGCACGCCGGCCAGATCCAGGGCTTCTTCGACATCCCGACCGACAACCTGTTCGCCGCCCCCGTCATGGTGCGCGACATCGAGGAGCACTACGGCACCGAGAACCTCGTCGTCGTCTCGCCGGACGTCGGCGGCGTGGTGCGCGCCCGCGCGCTCGCCAAGCGCATCGACGTGCCGATCGCCATCTGCGACAAGCGCCGCGAGCGGCCCGGCGAATCCGAGGTCATGAACGTGATCGGCGACGTGGACGGCAAGCGCTGCATCCTGATCGACGACATCGTGGACAGCGGCGGCACGATCGTGAACGCCGCCGATGCGCTCATCGAGAAAGGCGCGACCGAGGTCACGTGCTACGTGACGCATGGCGTGCTCTCGGGGGGAGCCGTGTCGCGCATCCAGAACTCCCGGCTCAAGCACCTCGTCATCACGGATTCGATCCTGCCGACGGCCGCCGTCGAGGCCGCGCGCAACATCCGCGTGCTCTCCATCGCGCCGCTGCTTGGCGAAGCGATCCTGCGCACCTCGCGCGAGGAAAGCGTCTCGAGCCTGTTCTACTGAGCCCGTCGCACAGCCCGCCCCTCGCCCGGACGCAAGGTCCATGCGGAGCATGACCAGCGGCGTTCGAGCCGATCGGCGCGCGCGGAGGCGCGGCGTGCGCCGGGTTGGTCTAGAGAGTTTCCGTTTCAGATGGAACAGCGGTTCGACATGCGCAAGCCCGTCTGGACTCCGGCCTTCGCCGGAGTGACGTTGAGTTTGCGTAGCCGGCCTGCATACAAATGACGTCATCCCGGCATCATGGCGGAGCCGTGCTCCGCATGGACGGCCGGGATCCAGACACGCCAATTGCTCGCATGACCATGTTTCCACCCAAGTCGGAACGACTCTGAGAGGGACCGCAGAAAAGAACCGGCGCGGGTTTCCCCGCGCCGGCCAGATATCGTTTTGATGTTTCACGCTTGCCTTATGGCAGCGCATAGACCGTGAGCGTGCCACCGAGATCGGTGTACTGCCTGAGGCCCGCATAGTTGCCGACCGCACCCAGGCCGTCCGTCGGCTTGTCGAGGCCGGCCGCAAGGCCGATACCGGCCCAGCCACCGACACCCGAGAGGATGGCAATGTACTGCTTGCCGTTGACGGCATAGGTCATCGCGTTGCCGATCGAGCCGGACGGCAGGCGATGCTTGAAGAGCTCCGCTCCGTCCTTCTGATCGCGGCACTTGAAGTAGCCGTCGAGGGTGCCGTGGCAGGCGATGCCGCCAGCGGTGGTGAGCACGCCCGACCACACCGAGAACGGCTCGTCGATCGCCTTGATGATCTCGCCCTTGGCGGGATCCCAGATCGTGAACTTGCCGGTGCTGGTCTGGCCCTCGGGCGGGAACATCGACAGCGTCGCGCCAACATACGGCTGGCCCGGCGTGTACGAGACCTTGAACGGCTCGTAGTCCATGCAGACGTTGTTGGTCGGGATGTAGATGTATCCGGTCAACGGCGAGTAGGACACCGGCTGCTGGTCCTTGAAGCCCAAGGCCGCGGGGCAGATGTTCTTCGAGTTGACGTCGGGACCATTGAGGAACGTCGACTTCGAAGCGACCACGGTCGGACGACCGTAGTTCGGTTTCGACTTGTCGAGCTCGACGCCCGTCGACCAGTTGAGGGCCGTGTTGTAGGGCTTGGCGACGAGCGGCTCGCCGGTGAGGCGATCGATCGTGTAGCCGAAGCCGTTACGGTCGAAGTGCGCGAGCACGTCGTGCTTGGCGCCGTTGACCTCGAGGCCGTCCAGAAGAACGGACTCGTTGACGCCGTCGTAGTCCCACTCGTCGAACGGTGTCATCTGGTAGGCCCACTTGGCGATGCCGGTGTCGGGATCGCGGGCAAACAGCGTCATCGACCACTTCTGATCGATCTGCTTGCCGTCCGGCCCGGCACGCTGCGCGGGATTCCAGGTCGAGGGGTTACCCGTGCCGTAGTAGTAGAGGTTGTTCACCGGATCATAGGCCGCATACCCCCAGATGCTGCCGCCGCCGATCTTCCACTGATCGCCGGTCCAGGTCTTGAGCGAGGAGTCCTTGCCGACCGGCTTGCCGAGCGACATGGTCTTCTCCGGATCGACGAGGATGTCCGCGTCGGGGCCCATCGAGTAGGCGCGCCACAGCCGTTTGCCGTCCTTGAGGCTGTAGGCGGTAAGCGAGCAGCGGACGCCGAACTCGGCCCCCGATGTGCCCATCAACACCTTGTCCTTAACGATGGTCAGGCTGCCGGTGTGGGTCTCGCCCCGCTTCGGATCGCCGTTCACGGCTTTCCAAAGCTCCTTGCCGGTCTTGGCATCAAGCGCGACCAGGGTCGTATCGGCCTGGCCGAGGATGATTTTTCCCTCCGCATACTGGACGCCACGGTTGATCGTGTCGCAGCACATGACGGGAATGACCGACGGGTCCTGCTTCGGCGAGTACTTCCACAACACCCGCGGGCCCTCGGGGTTCGAGATGTCGAGGGCGAAGACGTTGTTTGGAAACGCCGTCGTGACGTACATCCTGTCGCCGAGGACGAGCGGGCCGCCTTCGTGGCCACGGAGGACACCAGTCGAGAACTGCCACGCAACCTTCAGATCCTTCACGTTCTCCGTGTTGATCTGATCGAGCTTCGAGTAACGCCAGCCGTTGTAGCTGCCCTGCTGCATCGCCCAGTTGTTCGGATCAGACGTGTTCTTGATCACGTCGTCGTTCGCGAACGCGGGTGACGCTGCAGCCAGTGCGGCAACCGCCGCGGCTGGACATGCCCACTTTCTCATTTTTTCCTCCACGTGCTAACGTCACCAACGGTGACGTTGCTTGAAGCCCACTTCGGACGTTGCCGGGAGGATGAAGAGAAGCGCGCCTTCCGCGATTGCAAGCGTGGCAAAGCTCTTCGCACGGTCGCGCTCTTTCATCCTCCCAACTTCCTGAGATGATGAAAGCGTGAGCTTCGCTACGGCAGGAAACAGTGCACGATCCCTACCGCGGCCTCCAGAGTGTTCTGGAGGTCATCATCGCAGTAGGAATCATCGGCCATCGGGGCGGTTATGAGGGAGATTCCATTCCCTAGGCCCGGGATCTTTGTCCCGAACTTGCGGGATACGTTAGTGGGAATACGGAGGGAGTCAACGTGAATCTTCACGTCGCCGTGAGCGTTCGTGAAATCTTCGCGGCACTCCCATCCATCCCACGCAAACCGTGACCGTGCGGCGGACACGGTGACAGTCTCGGCGCGACAGGCTCAGCGTGACAGGCCCTTGGCCTTGAGGTCGGCGAGGTACTCGGCCCAGCGCTTCTCCTTCTGCAGCGACAGCAGGTGAAGGTAGGACCACGTGAAGAGGCCGGTGTCGTGGCCGTCGTCGAAGACGATGCGCACCGCGTAGTTGCCGATGCCGCGCAGCTCCCTGATCTTGACGTTCTTCTTGCCGGCGACGGTGACGCGCTGATCCTTGGAATGGCCTTGCACCTCCGCCGACGGGCTCATGACGCGCAGGAACTCGGCGGCGAGCTCGTGCTCGTCCTTGGTGGCGAACGAAACGCGCAGCGCCTCGCCGCCGTGTACGATGTCGAGCCGCGGCGGCTGCATGCCGCGGCCAGCAGCCTTCTCGAGCTCGGCCCAGGCTTTCGCCGCGATCTCGCGGAAGGCTTCCGCGCTCGGGCTCTCGGGCGCCGTCGCGGTGACGGGGCGACCATTGTCCGACGTCTCACGCACCTCGATGGTGAGCGGCACCTCGCCCAGGAACGGCACGCCGAGCTTCTCGGCCTCGATCCTGGCGCCGCCGTGGCCGAAGATGTCGTAGCGCTTGCCCGTATCGGGCGCGATGAAGTAGCTCATGTTCTCGACGATGCCGAGCAGCGGCACGCTCACCTTCTTGAACATGGCGAGACCCTTGCGCGCGTCGATCAGCGCCAGATCCTGCGGCGTCGAGACGATGACGGCGCCGGCGAGCGGTACCTGCTGGGCAATGGTGAGCTGCACATCGCCCGTGCCCGGAGGCATGTCGATCACCAGCACGTCGAGGTCGCCCCACAGCACCTCGCGCAGCATCTGGTTCAGAGCGCTGACGACCATGGGGCCGCGCCAGACGATCGGCGTCCCCTCGTCCACCATGTAGCCCATGGACATGGACTTCAGGCCATAAGCCTCCATGGGCAGCAGCTTGTTGCCGTCGGTCTCGGCGGGCTTGCCGACGATGCCAAGCAGGCGCGGCTGGGAGGGCCCGTAGATGTCCGCATCCATGATGCCGGTCTTGAGGCCAATGGCCTGGAAGCCGAGCGCGAGGTTGACGGCGACCGTGGATTTGCCGACGCCGCCCTTGCCGGAGGCGACCGCCACGACATGCTTCACGCCCGGGACGCCCTGCGTCTGGCGCGCCGGCGTGCCGGCCGGGGCGCGATGGGCGGCGTCACCCGCCGCTCCATGCGCGCGCGCTTCCGCTACGCGCGCATGCTCGCGGCCGTTGCCGGCGGGGGCGGCATTCGCCTGCGCGGGACGCGACTGCGCCTGCGCGGGACGCGACGCCTGTCCGGGGGCGGCCTCGGCCGTCAGCACGGCCACCACGCCGGCGACGCCCTCGATCTCCTTCACGACCTTCTCGGCCGCGCCGCGCAAGGGCTCGAGCTCCTCGGCGCGGGCCGCCGGCACCGTGATCGAGAAATAGACGCGCCCGTCCTTGACCAGGACATCCGAGACCAGCCCGAGATCAACGATGTTGCCTTCGAGATCCGGGCCCTTGACGCGCCTCAGCCGCTCGACGACCTCAGCCCTCAGATCGGACATGCCCTCACTCCTCGTACGTTCTTGTTCTTCCAACAATCCCGAGGGATCGCTCTCACGCCTGCCCTACGGCATGCGCCGGAAACCTGCAAGGCCGGTTCTCCGCAGTTCTCCCCCGCGCTTCGATCAGATATAGGGATGCGGCCGGCGCTTCACCACACGGCGCGTCGGCCAGGGAGAGGGAATGCATGAAGAGGCTTCTGGCCTTCAGCCGCCTGATCGACCGGATCTCTGGTGCCGTCGGCCGCTCCGTCGCATGGCTGATCGTCGCCGCGGCCCTCATCAGCGCGGGCAACGCTTTCGTGCGCAAGGCGTTCGACTGGAGCGCCAACTCGCTCCTCGAAGTCCAGTGGTGGCTGTTCGCTCTCGTGTTCCTGCTGGCAGCTCCCTGGACGCTGGCGGTCAACGAGCACATCCGCATCGACATCCTCAACAGCCGGCTCTCCCCCGCGACACGCAACAAGATCGAGCTTCTCGGCCACACCCTCTTCCTGCTGCCGATGGCGGCGCTGATCGCCTATACGTCGGTCATCTTCTTCTCGACCTCGCTCGCGCAGAACGAGCAGTCGCCGAATGCCGGCGGACTGCCGCTGTGGCCGATCAAAGCGCTGATCCCGGTCGCGTTCGCGCTGCTGTTCGCGCAGGGGGTGTCGGAGCTGATCAAGCGCATCGCCATCATGCGGGGCGACCTCCCCGAGACGATCGGCCACGGCGGCTATCACGAGACGGTGGTGGCGGCCGGCGAGGGACATAACGGCGACACGGCGGACGGTGGGCGATGAGCGAGGGGACGGAACGCGCGCGGAGCGGCGGCGCATGACGGCGTTTCTCGCGCAGAACCTTGCGCCGATCATGTTCGCGTCGCTGGTCGTCTTCCTTCTGCTCGGCTATCCGGTCGCATTCTCGCTCGGCGCGGTCGGGCTGGCGTTCTTCTTCGTCGGCGTCGAGCTCGCGCCGCATTCGAACGGCGCGATCACGCTCTCCTGGCATCTCCTGCAATCCATGCCGGGACGCATCTTCGACGTGATGCGCAACGATACGCTGCTCGCCATTCCCTTCTTCACCTTCATGGGCCTGATCCTCGAGCGCTCGGGCATGGCCGAGGATCTCCTCGAAACGGTCGGGCAACTGTTCGGCACCATCCGCGGCGGTCTCGCCTATGCCGTGATCTTCGTCGGGGCGCTGCTCGCGGCCACCACGGGCGTGGTCGCCGCCAGCGTCATCTCGATGGGGCTCATCTCGCTGCCGATCATGCTTCGCTACGGCTACGACCGCCGGCTCGCCTCCGGCGTGATCGCGGCGTCCGGCACGCTGGCGCAGATCGTGCCTCCGTCGCTGGTGCTGATCGTGCTCGCCGACCAGCTCGGCCGCTCGGTCGACGACATGTACAAAGCCGCCATCGTGCCGGGCCTGATCCTCACCGGCCTCTACGCCACCTATGTTTTCGTGGTCTCGCTGATCAAGCCCGCGGCCGCGCCGGGACTGCCCGCAGGTGACGTCGCCCATCGCGAGGCGGACGGATCGCGGGGGTTCCTGTCGCTCGGCGTTCTGGTGGCCTGCTCCGGCCTGTTCGCCATCTGGATGGTTTACGGGTCGGCCTACCGCGGGATCGACCGGGCGATCGTCGTCATGGCCTGGGGCATCACGTTCGCGCTCGGTGCGGCGCTTCTCAATCGCGGGCTCACGCTCGTCTCGGGGCGCAGCCTGCTGTCGGCCATCGCCGAGCGCGTCACCTTCGTCATGGTGCCGCCGCTGCTGCTCATCTTCCTCGTGCTCGGCACCATCCTGATCGGCCTCGCAACGCCGACGGAGGGCGGCGCCATGGGCGCGGTCGGCGCGCTCGCGCTCGCCGCCGCCAAGCGCTACAGCGACAAGGATGCGCGGCGATTCAACGTCCGGATCGTCCGGCAGGCCGCCGAGGCGACGGCCAAGCTCGCGGCCTTCGTGATGTTCATCCTGATCGGGGCGCGCATCTTCTCGCTCACCTTCTACGGCGTCAACGGGCATATCTGGGTCGAGCACCTGATGACCTCGATGCCTGGCGGCATGTACGGCTTCCTAATCGCCGTCAACGTGCTGATCTTCTTCCTGGCATTCTTCCTCGACTTCTTCGAGCTCTGCTTCATCCTGGTGCCGCTGCTCAAGCCCGCCGCGGAGGCGATCTTCCGCTCTTCGCCGGAGGCCGTCGCCATCGCCAAGAGCTTTGGGCTCGCGGTGATCAGCACCACGGACGCATCGGGCGTCGTCACGGAAACGGTGGCGGACGTAACGCCGTTCGTGATCTGGTTCGGCGTGCTGCTCGCCGTCAACATGCAGACGAGCTTCATGCATCCGCCGTTCGGATTCGCGCTTTTCTATCTGCGCAGCGTCGCCCCGCGCACGGCCTATCAGGACAAGGTCACGGGACGGCAGATGGCGCCCGTCAAAACGAGCGACATCTACTGGGGCGCGATTCCGTTCCTCTTCATCCAGCTCATCGTGGTCGGGCTTCTGATGGCGTTGCCGGCCCTGGTCATCAGCAAACCGCAAGCCCCGCACGCGGCCATCACGGCGCCCGTGACGCGGCCTCAGCCGGCCGGCGCAACGGTCGACCGCGGCTTCACGCTCGATCCCGCGCCGCCGCGCATCGAAGGCGCGCCCGACGTGCCGTTGAGCGGGCCCGGAGCGCCGACGCTCGACATGCGCGAGCTGCCGAGCCTCACGGCGCCCGAGCGAGCCTTGCCGCGCGCCTCTCCGTAAAATTTTGCGCGGCTCAAGCAGGAAAAACCCGTTATCCCCGCGTTCACCGGCACCGCATATTTTGAACAATGCGGCGCAGCACAAATGGGGCCGTTCCGCAACAGTGGCATTTCGCGTTACACGGCGTCACAATTTCATACTGGTGATGGGCTTCTGTCTGTTGCTAAGTGAGATGCGGGTCGGGCGCGGTGCCATGCTCCGATGAGCGCCGCCAAGCCACATTCATCAATGCAGCGTGCTCATGTCCCGAGACCCCGGCGTGAGCTGCGAAAGTTTCATGCGGAAGATCAGACGAATCGCGTCTCCGACGCTCAAGGGCGATCACATCGGTGATCTCGGCGCACCCGTCGAGGTGCGCCGTCATCCGGGCGCGCGCCGGCTCACGCTCCGGGTGAGCCGGACGCGACGCACGGTGATCGTCACGCTGCCCGTGCAGTGCGATCTCGACGAGGCCGGGTCGTTCATCACGCGCAACATCGACTGGGTGCGCGCGCGCCTCAACAGCCTGCCCGATCCGGTGCCGTTCCTCGACGGCGTGTTCATTCCGCTCAGGGGGGATGCGCACCGCGTGGTGTTCACCGGCCCGGGCCGGCGCGGGCCGGTCGAGCGCCGATCGACGCCTTCCTATCCCGAGCTTCGCGTATCAGGCCGGCCGGAGCACGCGCCGCGCCGCCTCAAGGACTGGCTCGCCAAGGAGGCGCACCGGAGCCTCGACGAACGCGTCAGCTTCCATGCGAAGCGGCTCGGTGTCACGGCGAAGCGGATCGCGGTGCGCGACCAGGCGAGCCGCTGGGGCTCGTGCTCGACGACCGGCGTGCTGTCCTTCTCCTGGCGGCTGATCATGGCGCCGGCGGAGATCCTCGACTACGTCGCGGCGCACGAGGTCGCCCATTTGCGCGAGATGAACCACGGGCCCCGCTTCTGGGCGCTGGTCGACAAGGCCGTGCCCGGAATGGAGGAGGCCAAACGCTGGCTGCAGATCTACGGCATGGACCTGCACAGGTATGGCGCCGTGGCGGACTAGCTAGCGGAAGAGGTCGGCGTCGGGATCTCTGCGGCCGTCCACCCAGGCGGCGACGATCTCGGCGGCGATGACACTGAAGGTGATGCCGTTTCCGCCGCATCCCAGCACGGCAAAGCAGTTCTTGAGATCTGGAACGGGCGACAGCAAGGGCAGTCCCGTGGGACTGTCGGCGAATGCGCCGGCCCAGGCATAGTCGATCTCGAGACGGCGGCCGGGCAACAGGGCTGCGATCTTCTCCAACAGGCGTGCGGCCTTGTTCGAGATCGCAGCGTCACGGCGATCGGCGTCGTTCAAGCGCGAATCCTCGCCGCCGGCGAGAATGCGGTTGTCATGCGTGGTCCTCATGTAGAGATAGGGATCGGATGCTTCCCAGATCAGGCATCGCTCCGGCCAGAGCGCGTCCGCCGGCTGGGGGTTGGTTGCGAGTGCCCACGTCGAGATGATCTCGAACCTGTTACGCGGCATTCCGTCGATCACCTCATAGCCGGTGGCGAAGACGGCGCGCCGCGCAGCTATGACAATCCCCTCGGCGGTTTCCAGGCGGACCCCTTTACGATGCGGATCGACGCGCTTCACGTCGTGCGGCGCATAGATGCGTGCGCCGCGTCTCTGCGCCTCCCTCAAGCATCCGGCGGCGAGCTGCACCGGGTTCACCTCCGCCGCCCCTTCGGACAGAATGGCGCCGGTGCGGTCGATGCCGAACGCCTCGGCGAGCGCGCCGCTGTCGAGATATTCCGATGGGAGACCGATCTTCGCGCGGTAGGCCACCTCGGACCTGAGGGCGCGAAACCCATGCTGATCGCCAGCCAGGTAGAGGGCTTTGCGGCGCTTCCAGCCGCAGCCCAGGTCCAGGCGCCGGATCAGGCTTTCGAGCGTATCCAACGCGCGAAACGATCGCAGATACGCGCGCTCTGCCGCCGGGGCGCCGATCCTGTCAGCCAAGTCGCTCAGGGTTGTATCGAGCTCGAACTGGATCATGGCGGTGCTCGCCAGCGTGCTTCCCCGGCACGGCGCGCGGCGGTCAACGACGACCACGTCATGGCCGTCCTCAGCGAGCTTCAAGGCCGCCAAGGCTCCGCTGATCCCCGCGCCAATGACGGCAACGTCGCATTTTTCATGTGCGAGGCGCGCCCGATGACGAACGCTGATGCGCGGCGTGTCCGCCCACACAGGCGTTCCGCCTCGAAGGTCTTTTTGGGGTGTTTCCACGAAAGCGCAGAGAGATCCGTTGGGGCTGGGGCGCTGGTTAAACTTGTGCGCGCCCCATCCGTTCCCATCATTGGATCGCGGGCGGGCGGACGAGGATGCGGCCTGAGGGCATGACAACGGTCTCGCCGCTCAGCGATGCGTCGTCCGGCCGATCGGGGTCTTCCCCAGCCAGCATCCTCGCAATCAAGTCCTCCTCCTCGCCCGAGCGTCGCTCGTTTGCGGCCGTCACCGATGCCGCAGCGCCGCCCTTGTCCGAGGGGAGCGGGGGCGGCGTCGCTGTCTCATAGGCCGCCTCGACGACCTCGCGCCAGATCTCGGCCGGCAACGCGCCGCCTACGACCCGTTTCATGGTCCGCCCGTCGTCGTTGCCGACCCAGACGCCGGCCGTGAGGTCGGCCGTGTAGCCCACGAACCAGGCGTCGCGGAAATCCTGGGAGGTGCCCGTCTTGCCGGCGACGGCGCGTCCGGGAATGGCCGCGCGGCGGCCGGTGCCGGTGGCCACCACCGCGCGCAGCATGTCGTCCATGGCCGCGACCGACGCGCGCGGGATCGCCACGTCCGATTGCGCATCGATGCGCTGGAAGAGGACCTTGCCGCCGCCCGTCCGCACGCGGCGGATGGCGTAGGGCTCGTTGACGTAGCCGCCGTTCGAGAACGCGGCGTAGGCGCCGGTGAGGTCGAGCAGCGACACCTCGGACGTGCCGAGGGCGAGGGAGGCGTCCTTGCGCAGCGGCGACCTCATGCCGAGGCGGCGCGCGGTGGCGGCGACCGCCTCCGGCCCGGCGTCGAGCACGAGGCGGACGGCAACCGTGTTGAGGGACTGGGCAAGCGCGTTGCGCAGCGTGGTTGCGCCGAGGTAGCGGCCGTTGTCGTTCTTCGGCGACCAGCGTCCGGCCGTTATCGGCGCATCCTCGACGATGCTGTCGGGCGTGAGGCCGCACTCGATGGCGGTCAGATAGACGACCGGCTTGAAGGCGGAACCCGGCTGGCGGTGGGCCTTCACGGCGCGATTGAACTGGCTGTCCGCATACGAGCGCCCGCCCACGAGCGCGCGAATGGCGCCATCGGGCGCCAGCGCGACGACGGCCGCCTGCCCGGCATCGAGCGCGCGGCCCCGCTCAGCCAGCGCGCGCTCGACGATCTCGCCGGCGCGGCGCTGGAGGGTGGCGTCGAGAGTCGTCTCGATCACGACCTCGTCGCCGTCGGCGTCCTCGAAGCGCGCCGCCGCATCGCGCACGAAGTCCACGGCGTAGGCCATCTCGGCCTGGTCCGGCACGCGCATCAGTGGCGAGAAGCGGATCTCTTCGGCGCCCGCCGCTGCGGCCTCCGGCCCGCTCAGGAAGCCTGCTTCGTGCATCTTCTCGATCACGAGGCGGCCGCGGGCAAGCGCCTGCACGGGACTTGCGCTCGGGGCGTATTTCGACGGCGCCTTGAGGAGCCCGGCGATGACCGCGGCCTCGGCGATGGAAAGGTCGCGCGCGGATTTGGCGAAATAGCGTTGCGCGGCGGCCTCGATGCCGTGCGCCCCGCCGCCGAAATAGACGCGGTTGAGGTAGAGCTCGAGGATGTCGCGCTTGGACAGGCGAAGCTCGAGCCAGAGCGCCAGCACCAGCTCCTCGGCCTTGCGCGACCAGGTGCGATCCGAGGTCAGGAATAGATTCTTGGCAAGCTGCTGGGTGAGGGTCGAGCCGCCCTGCGCGAGGCGGCCGGCGCGCAGATTGGCCACCGCGGCGCGCAGCATGCCGAGCACGTCGATGCCCGGATGGGCGAAGAAGCGCCGGTCCTCGATGGCGACCACGGCGTCGGCCGCGTGCGGGGAGAGCATGTCGAGCGGAATATAGGCGCGCGAGACGCCGCGTTCCGCGAGCAGGCTATCGTCACGCGCCAGGATGCGCACCACCGGCCCCGTCGCCTTGGGGCGCATCGCAAGCGGATCGGGGAACACGACCGTGTAGTAGATGAAGAGCGCTCCAACCGCGGCGGTGGCCGCCAGGACGAGCATCAGCGGCCAGAGCAGGAGCACCTTCCAGAAGCGGAACCGCCGCGGTGCGCGGCCGTCATCCACAGGCGGCGGGCGCCCCCAGTCCGGATCCGGTCCCCAATCGGGATACCGGGAGCGATCCGGCCCGTCCGGTCGCCAATGATCGTGGCCGTCGTAGCCCATTGCGCTTTCGGCCCCCACGCGAAGCGAGGGAGTTTGCACGCGCGCCGGCTAAAAGCGCGTTAACCAGCGTAGCGGAGACCCCCGCGCGGCCGGATGGGCTCCGCCTTTTCCACATCCTGTTGCTTTCCGGTGCCAGCACCTTCGATTCGCAGGAACAAGCCCCGAATAACACTGTGGATTCCTTATTGAAGCCGTAGGTGCCGGGGCGCGACTCAGCAATTGAATAAGATGTTCAAAACGTTCCCGTTGCGGTGTTGCGTCGGCCTTCAGCCCATTCCGAGGATCGCAATGCCAAGGCTTTCTTCCGTCGCCGCTCTCGCCGCGGCCCTCCTTGCCGCCGGTGGCTGCTGCCGCGATACCATTCGCGAGATGGGCTCCCTCAAGGACGGCTTGGCGCCCTCTCCACAACAGCGCCAGGCGAAGGCCCCGGTGCCGACGCGCGCGACGACGTCCGCCGAAGCCCCGCGCCGCGATGACGGGGAAGAGATCGAGACGGGATCGATCAAGACGCCGGATTGCCAGGGACAGCATCTCGCCTATCAGGCGACGAAAGAGTACCTGAAGAACTTCGGGCCCAAGCCGCCGGACCAGCCCGGCGAGCGCGGTCCGTGCAATCCGAACCCATAGAGCGCGGTCGTTTCGATCGTATAGGATCTGCGCTCTTAATTCCGACGAGATCTGTGAGTCACGCTTTGGATCAACCGGCTCCGAAGCGGTCATGGGTTAGTCGCCGTCGGCTTATCCGGCTTCGCGGATCTCGCGGGCGGCGACCATGCCCAGGAGTGCGCGCCAGATCTCGAGCATGGCCAGGGAATCGAGGCCGCAGTAGGCGAGAAGGTCCTGCGCCGCCTGGCGCGCCGCGTCCGGCTCGAGCGCCCCGGTGACGATCCTGTTCCAGGTGTCGCTTGCGGTCGCGCCCTCCTGGATGGCGAGCCCCTTGTAGGAGAGGCGCGGCACGAGCGCCGGCAGCACCCATTTGATCGATGTCCGGCCGCGGAATTCCGGGTGGACGACCATCTGTCCCGAGAAGACGTCCATCAGGTCGACGACGCGCCCGTTGACGGTGTCGAGGAACGCCCGCTCCTGCGGCCGGCGCTCGGCAAGCTTGGCGTTGATGCCCTTTTCGAAAGGCGCGTTCCAGACGACGATGGAGCCCTCGGCCGGAATCGCCCGCTTCAGGGCATCGATGAACGGCATGTCGGGGCAATCGGCGCCGGTATAGAGGAACTCGCGATGGATCGGCGCGCCGCCGGGTTCCGTCACCACGTGCATCGAGAACTGGAACGGGACGTGGTGGAAGGGGCCGTAGCCCGCAAAGCGGGGTAGCGCGCACGGGAACGTCTCGTAATCGAGGAATGCCACCGGATAGCGGATCGCGGCGAGGAACGCCTCGAGCGGCGCGCGCGCGACATGAAGCCGGCGGTGGCGCGCGGCCTCCACCTGATTGCGCTGCGGATCGGAGAGCTCGAAATCATCCGGAACCTCCGTCACGGCGAGGATGCCGCCGTCGACGAGGGCCTTGAGCTTTTTCGGGGACGCGCCGATGCGCGTCAGATCGTGGACGCTGTAGTCAGGCACGCCGGGGTTGATGTGGGCGAACGTCGTGCACTGGCTGCTGCGGCCTTTGTAGATGCAGGCGCAGGGCGGCGGAGGAAGGGCCCGGAGCTGGATGAGGTCGTGGGCGGCATCCATCTCCATCGCAACGGCATCGAGGAGCGGCGTCACGCGGCTGGTGAAATCCTCGCGCGTGAAGAGGCGGCCGAGATCGAGCGTTCCGTCGGAGACGTAGCCGGCATTGAGCCGGACTAGATGCAGGCGGCCGAGCGGAACGCCGTTTCCGCGCAGCACGAGCGCCTGGAAGGCGAGGTCGTGCGCGTAGAGGTCGTCTTTCGCGTTGCGTTCCTCGCCGCCGGTCGAGGCTTTCACCTCGTAAAGGTCATAGGCGGCGCCGTTCCAGACCAGGATATCGCAGGCCGTCGTATAACGGTCGGTCTCGAACACCGGCTGGTAGAGGATGTGCGCGCGCTCCGCGACAAGCTGCGCGGTGCCGACCGCATCGCCGCGCCGGATCAGGATGCCGCCGGGGAACACCTGCCGCGCCCGCACGTCGACGTCGTTGCCGACCCCGATAATCGCCTGCTCGAAAACCGACAGCGGCTCGGCGCGGTAGACCTCGGGCTTGTGCACCTTCACCCAGGCGTTGTGGGCGCACTCGCGATAGACGAGATAGTTCGTCTTGCTGAGCCTCATGCCCTGAGCCCCCCTTGAGCTGGCCCTCGCCGGGCGCGCTCCCTATATCCTCGGACGACGCCGAATCCCGCCTGGCGCCCGAGCCTACAAAAGGCTGTAAGCTCCGCCAAACGCAGAAACGAGGCTTTCCCCGTGCTCATCCGCCGGCCGCCCGATATCCCGCCGTCCGAAATCACCCCGCGGAGCGTCTATCTCTGCCGGCGCGAGCTTTTGACGGGGGCGGCGGGCCTCGCCGCCCTCGCCGCCCTGCCCAACAGCCTGGCGCGCGCGGCGCCGGCCGCGTTCCCGAAAAGCCCGTTCTCGACGGACGAGACCGCGACGCGCCGCAAGGATGCGACGAGCTATAACAACTTCTACGAGTTCGGCACCGACAAGGCCGATCCTGCGGCAAAGGCCGGCGCGCTCACGACGCACCCGTGGTCGGTCACCATCGACGGCCTCGTCGCCAAGCCTCAGACGCTGGCGCTCGAGGACATCGTGGCGTCCGTGACGCTCGAGGAGCGCATCTACCGGCTGCGTTGCGTCGAGGGCTGGTCGATGGTGATCCCGTGGATCGGCTTCGCGCTCGCCGATCTCCTGAAGCGCGCCGAGCCGCTCGGCAGCGCCAGATTCGTCGCCTTCGAGACCCTCGTCCGGCCGGAGGAGATGCCGGGCCAGCGCGGCCTCTTCCAGCCGCTGCCGTGGCCCTACCGCGAGGGCCTCAGGCTCGACGAGGCCATGCATCCGCTGACGATCCTCGCCACCGGCCTCTACGGCGAGAGCCAACTGCCGAGCCAGAACGGCGCGCCGCTGCGGCTCGTCGTGCCGTGGAAATACGGCTTCAAGAGCATCAAGTCGATCGTCCGCATCTCCCTCGTGGAAGCGCA
Organism: Hyphomicrobium sp.; assembly: GCF_036833075.1. Taxonomy (GTDB): domain Bacteria; phylum Pseudomonadota; class Alphaproteobacteria; order Rhizobiales; family Hyphomicrobiaceae; genus Hyphomicrobium_C. Next base: position 120,063 of record NZ_DAITQL010000001.1, on the reverse strand, counting down.
GCCCGAGACGACGTGGCAGGCGCTGGCGGCCGACGAATACGGTTTCTATTCGAACGTGAACCCGGAGGTCGATCATCCGCGCTGGAGCCAGGCGACGGAGCGGCGGATCGGCGAGGGCAGCGGCCTCTTCGCCAAGCGCCGGCCGACGCTCAAGTTCAACGGCTACGGCGATCAGGTGGCTGAGCTCTACGCGGGCATGGATCTCCGTGCGAACTACTGAACGCCGGCATACGGCCGCCCCGGCGGCGGGGATCGCGGCTCAGCGTGCCGCCCGGGCGGCGGCGTGGCGTGCCGCGATCCGGCCCGGGAGCTGGACACTCTACACGCTCGGCCTCGCGCCCGCGGCCTGGACATTCCTTCTCGCGGTCTCCGACCAGCTCGGCGCCGATCCGCTGAAAGCCCTCGAGCGATCGCTCGGCCTGTGGGCGCTCCGCTTCCTCGTGCTGAGCCTCGCCCTGTCGCCGCTCCGGCAGCTCGGCGGGCCCAACCTCGTCCGTTACCGGCGCATGGTGGGGCTGCTCGCGTTCTTCTACGCGCTCTTCCACGTGACGGTGTACGTCTGCCTGGATCAGCAGCTCGATCCCGGGGCGATCTGGAAAGACATCGTCAAGCGTCCCTATATAACGGTTGGCTTGGCGAGCTTCCTGATCCTCGTTCCGCTGGCGGCGACATCGAACGGGCCAGCGATCAAGCGGCTCGGCGGCGCGACCTGGCAGAGGCTGCACCGATGGGTCTATCTGGCGGCAGCGGGCGCGGCGCTGCACTTCATCATGCTGGTGAAGGCGTGGCCGGTCGAGCCCTTCGTCTATGCGGCGATCGTGGCTGGACTTCTCCTTATCCGGATCGCATTCCGCATCCCTGCCGCAACCGGGAAAAAAGCAAGGAGGACGCCCATGACCAAGACGCAAGATGCTCACGACGACGCCTATTGGCGCGCAAAGCTCACGCCGGAGCAATACCGCGTGCTGCGCGAGGGCGGCACGGAGCAGCCCTTCACGGGCGCACACCTCGACACCCACGCTGAGGGCCATTTCACGTGCGCGGCCTGCGGCACACAGCTCTTCGCGTCGGACACTAAGTTCGAATCCGGCACCGGCTGGCCGTCGTTCGATCAGGCGCTGCCGGGGGCGATCACGTCTCTCAAGGACATCTCGCACGGCATGGTGCGGACAGAGGTGCGCTGCGCAACGTGCGGCTCGCACCTCGGCCATGTCTTCGACGACGGGCCGACCGGCACCGGCAAGCGCTACTGCATCAACTCGGTGTGCCTCAACCACGAGGCGACGGACCCGAAGGGGTCCGAGTGATGGAGCCGGACGGGCCCAAAAAGACATACCCCGCCGGGGAGACTTTCGGCTCCCGGACGGGGCAGCACCTCTCGGCGCCTGACGGTCCCCATTGCTGACAACCGTGTCACCGTGAAACGCCGTTCCCGGCCGCGGGTTCCGGTGCCCTTCTCAGCCCGCCTCACCGATGATGTAGCGGGCCATCTGATCCTCGGGCACGCCTTTCTCGCTCCGTGCCCAGCCGCGCACGGAGACGCCGGCCTGATGCACGGTGTCGGGATCACCCGAGACGAGCGGATGCCACCACGCGAGGCCGCGGCCTTCGTCGATACGGCGATAGGCGCAGCTTTCCGGCAGCCACTTGAGCCGCTTCACGGCCTTGAGGTCGACCGACAGGCAATCCGGCATGCGCGCGAAGCGGTTCTCGTAGTCCTTGCAGCGGCACGAGCCGAGATCGAGCAGGCTGCAGGCGAGGCGGGTCAGGAAGATCCGGCCGGTATCCTCATCCTCGATCTTGTTGAGGCAGCACTGGCCGCAGCCGTCGCAGAGCGAATCCCATTCGGCCGGCGACATCTCCGAGAGCCGCTTCGTCTCCCAGAACGGCTTCTCCGCGCCATCGGGCGCCCAGACGGCGGGATCGTCGGCATGCTCCTCCCGGCGTGCACGTCGCCCTTTGGTGCGACCCTCAGCACGCGGCGCGGCCTTCCCTCTGGCGGCGACCGCCCGGCCCGACCGCTTGCTCACGTTTCCGCGCTTCCCGAGAGCTTGGCGGAGAATTTGGATCGATAGCTCACAGCGTCTCCCAGATCGGCGGCGGCATGAACCCCGCGCGCAACCGCGCGGGCGACGCAATCGGCAGCCACCGATCCGATGCGCATGAGCTCCATCAGGCGGTCGCTCGGGGCTGCGGCCAGCGCCACGCCTCCCGTGGCAAGCACGAACAGCACGTCGCCGTCAACATGGGTGTGGATCGGGCGGATGGCGCGGGCAAGCCCGTTCTGGGCCATGATGGCGATGCGCCGCGCCTCGGCCTTGGTCAGCGCGGCGTTGGTCGCGATGACGCCGATGGTCGTGTTCCCGCCGGGCGCGGGCGGCGCAATGTCGAGCCGGCTGCCGGCAAACGGCTCGGCGTCCGAGACGGGGGCCGGCTTCGACGGCCAGCCGCAGCCGCCGAACTCGCCGGCAAGCTCGTAGGGCGCGGCCCAGAAATGGGGCGTGCCGGGGACGAGGGGCGAGCCGAACGCGTTGACCGCAATGAGCGCGCCCACCTGCAGATCTCCGTCCAACGCGCTCGCCGAGCCCAGGCCGCCCTTGAGGCTCCCGGCCATGGCGCCCATGCCGGCGCCCGCATTGCCGAGATCGAAATCGCGGCCGGCCGCCGCGCACGCCTGCCTCCCCCATTCGCGATAGGGAGGCGTCTCGCCCCAGTCCTTGTCGCCGCCGTTCGGCAGGTCGAACAGGATGGCGCCGGGAACGACGGGGGAAACGGGCGTGCCGTCGTTCGCCAAGCTGAACCCGCGACCGCGCGCGCCGAGCCAGGCGACCGCACCGGACATCGCCTCGAGGCCATAGACCGATCCGCCCGAAAGCACGATCGCATCGACGGCCTCGACGAGGCCGCTCGGATCCAGCGCGTCCGTCTCGCGCGTGCCGGGGGCGCCGCCGCGCACATCGCAGGCCGCAAGCGCCCGCGCGTCGGGCAGCACGACGGTGACGCCGCTTCGAACGGAGACGGACTGGACATTGCCGACGGAAATCCCGTCGACGTCGGTGATGAGATTGCGCGGTCCCGGGCGAATGGACATCCGGGCGGGGTCTCCTCGGGCCTCAGCTCGTGGCGCGGACGTTACCATCCGCTCCCCGCCTGCGCCATGGGACGGCCGTCACGGGCCGCCGCCGTCATCCTTGCGCAGGGTCATGATGTAGGCCACGACGTTGCCGATCTCCTCGCGCGACAAGGCGATGGCCGGCATCGGCGGATGCGGGATCACGATCCGCCCCGCAATGGCCTCCATCGTCTGGTCCGGCTTGTTGGCGATCGCCGCGAACGTCGGAACGTCGGCCGCGACCGGGGAGACCGCGCGCTCGGTGACCACGTGGCAGGCAACGCAGGCGCGCTCCGCCAGGACGCGGCCCTTTTGTGCGTCCGGCTTCGGCGTGTGGGGACCGGCCGCCATGACGGCGGACGCGGACGCCACGAGAGCGAGGACCGCGCTCATGGACGCTAGCGGGACGGCATACGAGAAGACACGCAACGGCGTCATCGTGCGCCGCGTGCTCACCATATGCGCTCCGCCAGGGTCTCTTCCTCGTCGAGCCGATCGATCTCCGTGCCCTTGAAATCCGCACGCGAGACGATGCCCCGGATCTGTCCGCGCTCCACGACGGGGATATGGCGGAAGCCGCCGTCGCTCATGGCCCTCAGGGCGTCGATGGCCTTGTCTTCGGGACGGATGGTCACGGGATGGCCCGTCATCGCCTTTTCGAGCGTGACGTCGGCGGCGTTGCCGCCCTTGGCCAGCACCTTGACCGCGTCCCGTCCGGTGAAGATGCCCAACAGCTGCTGGCGCTCGTCGACGACGAGCACCGAGCCGACGTGCTTCTCCCGCATCGCCTTGCAGGCGTTTTGAACGGTCTCGCCGGCGGCCATGAGCAGCGGCGCCTGATCGCGAATGATGTAGCCGAGCCTGCGATTGACCATGTGTTCGAGCTCCTCGTCGTTCTTTTGGTTCCTTGGCTAGCGCGCAACCGGGTTCTATTCAATCGGGATCGCGCGCCAAGCTTCGATGAGACAGATCATCCCGCACCGGACCGTTCCTCGCTCGGCCGACCAACACTCCGCCCGATCGGCGGCACATCGACCGGAGCGGGCCCAGTCTTCGGCATCAGGAGACCGCGTTTCAGGGCGGGCGGCCTTGATCGGGATCAGAGACGCACCGGCCAGGAAGCAGTTGCGTGTCGATGGCCGAGGCAGGGTTAAAGGAGGGAGAATGATAAAATCTTTCCATACCATAGGCTTGATCGCTTTTCTTGCTGGCGCCGCGGGGGCGACGCAGGCGGCCGAGGACCCCGGTGGGGCCTTGCTCGAGACACGCTGCGGGCGCTGTCACGGGATCGCGGCGGAGGCGAAAAGCCGTCTCAAGGCCGCGCCGAACCTCTCGGACACGCTGCGCGCCTACCCCACGGACCGGCTGGAGTTCGAGCTTGCGGAAGGGATCGGCTCGCGCCATCCCGGCATGCCGCAGATCCAGTTCACCTCCGAGGAGATCGCGCTGGTCAAAGCTTATCTCGAGGTCGAGTGATCCCGCGGGTCCCGGACCGCGGCTCGCCGGCAAACCGGCGCATGGTGCCCCTGGCCCGACTCGAACGGGCACGTCATTGCTGACAACAGATTTTGAGTCTGCCGCGTCTACCGATTCCGCCACAGAGGCTTGGGAAGCGAACGGGAACGAGCGCGCACTATAGCGACGGGCCTTCGCCAGTCAACGCGCGCGGGTCTTGCTTCAGAACGCGCCTACTTCCACGAATAGGTGATGCGGCCGGTTCCATGGACGTGCTCGGCCACCTCGACGTGGTCGCCGATGTGCGGGTCCGTCGTCTTCAACGTCGTGACGTGGACGACGGGGCCTTTGTCGAGCTTCACGTCGACGGCCAGACCTTCCTCGATGGCTTTCGTCGACTTGGCAAAGAGCGGTCCCACGGCCGCGACGACGCCCGGCTCGCGGTGCGTCTCGATACTGGCGTCGAGCCCCGTCGCCCAGAAGCCGCCCGCCATCAGGCCCACGACGCCCAATCCGGCGGCCGCCCACTTCATCCGCTGCCACATGAGCTGGCGCTCGAGCCGGCGTTTTGTTTCCTCGCGCATGGCTATCCTGTCCCCGGCGGTTGTGCCTGCGGCCGGCGGCGCCTGCCGGCTCCGCTCCGCGATTGAGGGCGTGTATATAGCCTGCGTCTCAGCGCTTGCGAAGACGGTCGTTTTGGCGCCGCCGACACCCGGCGAGACGGGGACTTTCCGGATGTCGTCCATCGGATCCGAAGCGATCGTCGCCTCGTGTGATGATCGAGAAATTCGCCATATCAAGCGGCCTGCTCCCGAGCGAATTTCTCGATCTCGATCGCACGAGCAAGTCCATGATTCTAGTGTCTCTTATGATTCTGACGTTCGCTACGGGACCTAGCCGCAAACTCAAGCGAACTTCGGAATCGGGACACTAGGGATGCGACACGGGCGTCGAGGCGCGAGGGATCAGAGCAGGCTCGGAGAGCAGCTCGCCCGGGCCCTCCCATTCGTAAACGGTCATGTAATCGAAGAGCATCGCGCGCTGGCGTACGGTGATGCGGTCACCGACGCCCGGCAAGGCCGGTGCCATGCTGCCGACGCGGACGGAGGAGCCGCCGTCGAGCTTCACCTCGATGAAGGGATAGGCCTGACCGGTATCCTCATTCAGGCGCCAGTCGGCACTTTCAACGGTGCCGCCGACCCGACGGGCGACGTGGGCGGTCGCGTAGCAGGCGACGAACGTGGCAAGCACGATCGCCAGCAGGGCCAGCGCCGACGCCCATCCCAAGACGTCCCTGGTCTCTACGCGCTCCCGAAGCTTTTGCGTTGCCTCCCACATGACCCCTCCCCAGAGCACAGTTCCGCACGAACGATGCTCTTCCATTCGGGTCGTCCCCACGCGTTCCCATATGCGCCAGATTCGTGTTCAAAATCTGGCTTGCGCGACGGCCCGATATGCTCGCTTTCAAGCGAAAGCGAGGCGCTCACGTCCAGTCCGCGGTTATTTCCTGTGGGATGCGGTGACGTGCGAGAGCTCTGCCGCTGCCGCCCGCGAAACGCGCGCCCGCGCCCGTGCACTGCCTCAGTTCGCGAAGCGGAAATGCATGATGTCGCCGTCCTTGACGACGTACTCCTTGCCTTCGAGGCGCATCCGGCCCGCCTCCTTGGCGCCGACCTCGCCGCCCGAGGCGACGTAGTCCTCATAGGCGATCGTTTCGGCGCGGATGAAGCCCTTCTCGAAATCGGTATGGATGACGCCCGCGGCCTGGGGCGCTTTGGTGCCGCGCGTGATGGTCCAGGCGCGCGCCTCCTTGGGGCCGATGGTGAAGTAGGTCACGAGGTCGAGAAGACCATAGCCGGCGCGGATCAGCCGGTTCAATCCCGGCTCGGCGAGGCCCATCTCGGCCAGGAACTCCTGGCGGTCCTCGGGCGGGAGGCCGGCGAACTCGGATTCGATCTTGGCCGAGATCACGACGCAGGCGGCGCCTTCCGCCTTGGCCCTCTCGGCGACGCGCGCGGAATGCGCGTTGCCGTTCGCGGCGGAGGCTTCCTCGACATTGCAGACGTAGACGACCGGCTTCGAGGTCAGGAGCTGCAGCGCCGCGAACGCCGGACGCTCCTCGGGCGTGATGTCGGCCATGCGCGCAGGCTTGCCGTCGCGCAGGGGGCTCAGCGCCTTTTCCATGACCGCGAGCCCGGCCTTGGCCTCCTTGTCGCCGCTCCTGGCCTTCTTCTCGATCGCGACAATGCGCTTCTCGAGGCTTTCCATGTCGGCGAGCATCAGCTCGGTCTCGACCACCTCGGCATCGGCGAGCGGGTCGATGCGGTTCTCGACGTGCGTGATGTCGTCGTCCTCGAAGCAGCGCAGCACGTAGGCGACCGCGTCCACCTCGCGGATGTGGGAGAGAAACTTGTTGCCGAGCCCTTCGCCCTTGGACGCCCCGCGCACGAGGCCGGCGATGTCGACGAAGGTCAGGCGCGTCGGGATGATCTCGCCCGACTTGGCGATGGCAGCGAGCTTTTCCAGCCGCTCGTCCGGCACGCCGACCTCGCCGACGTTCGGCTCGATGGTGCAGAAGGGATAGTTGGCCGCCTCGGCCGCAGCCGTTTGCGTCAACGCATTGAAGAGGGTGGATTTGCCGACGTTCGGCAGACCCACGATGCCGCACTTGAAGCCCATGGGGGATCGGTCTCTGGTCTCGATGATGTATTGACGCCCGCCCTACACCGGGCGGGCGCGGCAATCAATGCGTAAAGGGACGCGCCAGGCGCGACGCCGCATCAATCGGGCGGCTTGCGGCCCGCCAGCCATTTCCTGAGGTTTTCGGCAAGCGCATTGGCGCTTTTTCCGGCCCGCTCGCCGGCCGGATGCGGGCCGGGCCTCGGGGCCGCGCGGGCCGGCTCCGGCTTTGGTCCGGCCTCACGCGGCCGGTCCTGGCGTGGATCGCCGCCCTCGCCCAGCTCTTTGGCAACGTCGGTGAGGAAGCGCGACGGGTCGTTTCTCGCCAGGCGCGGGGCCGCCTTGGCGATGGCTTCGAGCAGCGGGGCGAGCCACGCCTGATCGGCCTTGGCGAAGTCCGACAGCACCCAGCGGGCGACGAGCTCCTTGACGCCCGGATGGCCGACGCCGATGCGCACGCGCACGTAGTCGTTGCCGAGGTGCGCCGAGATGGAGCGCAGGCCGTTGTGGCCGGCGTTGCCGCCGCCGGTCTTCACCTTGAGCTTGGCGGGCGCGAGATCGATCTCGTCATAAAAGACGACGATGTTCTTCTCGGCGATCTTGAGGAAGCGCGCGGCCTCGCCGACGGCGCGACCGCTCTCGTTCATATAGGTCTCGGGCTTCAGAAGGAGGATTTTCTCGCCCCCCATCTCGCCGTCGGCCGCGACCCCCTGGAACTTGCGCTTCCAGGGCCCGAAGCCATGCGCGCGCGCAATCTCATCCACCGCCATGAAGCCGACGTTGTGACGGTTCTTAGCGTACTCGCCGCCGGGGTTTCCGAGGCCAACGAAGAGTTTCATCGCAATGCTCGAAAAGAAAAGGCCGGCACACCGTATAGCGGCGTGCCGGCCTCTCCTGCAAACACGTCCTTACTTCTTGGCGGCAGGCTTGGCAGCCGGGGCGGCCTTGCCGGCAGCAGCCGGAGCGGCGCCACCCTTGGCGGCCGGAGCGGCGGCCTTGGCGTCTCCGCCCTGAGGCGCTGCGCCCGCGCTTTCGGCCGCGGCAGCGGATGCTTCCTCGTCGTCCTTCTTGGCGCCGGCAATGGTGGCAATCGTGAAGTCGCGACTGGCGATGACGGGCGTCACACCCTCCGGCATGGCCACCGTCGAGATGTGGATGGAGCGGCCGATCTCAAGGCCCTCGAGATCGATCTCGAAGAAGGCCGGGATGCGGTCGTAGGGACAGAAGATCTCGACGTCGTGGCGCACGATGTTGAGCACGCCGCCGCGCTTCAGACCCGGCGACAGGGCATGGTTCGTGAACTTGACAGGCACGGACACGCGGATGATGCCGTCCTTGCCGATGCGCAGGAAGTCGACGTGGATCGGATGATCCTTCACGGGATCGAGCTGCACGTCGCGGGGAATGACGCGGATCCTGGTGTCGCCGACGGCGATGTCGAAGACGGACGAGGTGAAGTGCCCCTTGATGAACTGCTTCCAGAGGTCGTTGCCGTCGATGGCAATGATCTCGGCGGGCTGGCCGTCTCCGTAGATGACGGCGGGGACGTTCCCCTGTCGGCGAGCTTGGCGTGCGGCCCCCTTGCCGGCACGCGGGCGCGCCGTGGCCTTGATCTCGATGATCTCGGACATGGCATTTTCTCCAATGAAAAAGGGCCTTAACTCAGGCCCAGGCTACCGCTTCCGGCCTCCAAGGGTGCCGGGCGGGTCTCTCGCATCTGCTTGAGATCGGCGGGTTATAGCGGCAGGATCGCCGATTAGCAATCGACCTTCGCGCGGCCCGGGAGGGGCGGCGGGGGCCGCGCACATCGCGCGGCCTGCTCCGGGGCCTCGTGTGCTACACTTCACCACCGGACACCCTCCCCCGAGAGTTGTATGACGAAAAAACCCAGCAAACGCCGTCCGGCGCAGGAGCAGGACAAGCTCGTTTTCGCCGCCCTGCGCGAATCCGGACGGCCGGTCTCGGCCTATGAGATCATCGATCGCTTGCGCGACCGGGCAAGCCTTGCGCCGCAGACGGTCTATCGGGCGCTGGAGCGGCTCATCGCGTCGGGGTCGGCGCACCGGCTCGAGTCGCTCAACGCCTTCGTCGCGTGCTGCCAGTCCGGCCACCAGCACCAGGGACAGGGCGCAGCGGTGTTCGCCATCTGCGACGACTGCGGAACGGTGTCGGAGTTCGCGGAGCCGCGGGCGGTGGAGGCGCTGGCGGCGTGGGCGAAACGGTCCAACTACACGGTGCGCGCGATGACACTCGAATTGCGCGGGCGCTGTGCGGCCTGCTCGGCACGGATGGCGTGAGGGCGCTGGCCGGGGCAGGCCCGTTCCCCGCTTCGCATGGACGGCCGGCACCCAAGCAAGCTCCAGCGACGTCTGGATGGGGCAGCGAACGTTGCAGAGCACAAAGAACGGGCGCGTGCCCTGGGGAAGACACGCGCCCTTGTCTGTCCGGCAGTCAATGACGACCCGGGATCGCAGCGGCTTACGCCGCCACCTTCGCCTTCCTGATGGCGCGGGGTCGGGCAACGGCCTCGGCAGGCTTCCGCTTCGCCTTGGCCTTCTTCTGCCCGCCGTCCGCTTTCGGCGCCGAACCGCGAAGCTGCGTCGTGACGCGCACCTCCTCGGTCTCGAACGCCTCGCGCAGCACGGGAATGGCGCGCGCGGGGTCCGCGCTGCCGCTCATGAAGATATCGAGCGCGGCGTAGCCGCTCTCCGGCCAGCTGTGGATCGCGATGTGGCTTTCCTTCAGCACCGCAACGCCCGTCACGCCGCCCGTGGGGTTCAGGTCGTGAAGATGCATGTGCAGGAGGGTCGCGCCCGAGGCTTCGACACAGCGTCGGAGGGTCCGTTCCACGTGCCCGACATCGTCGAGCTTGCGCGCACCATAAAGATCTATGATCAGGTGCCGGCCGGCATGCGCGCCGGCGCCGCGGTCCTCGGTCGTGTCCTCAAGAGCAACGCGCGCACCCTGCAACGCGTCGAGATCTTCCTTTTGGGCGGGGCTTGAACGAGTCAAGTCCATCCCCAATTGGAAGAGGGTGTCATTAAAGGCCATATGACCCTCCCCAACCAGCAGACAGATTCAACCCGAACGCTCCTTACCTGGGGGTGTGGGGATGGAAGTCCTTGACCTTAAGGGCAGGTGGACGAACGGAGATCGCTTGATATGAGGCAAGCGGTCCTGCGCCGCAAGGAGAAAATGGGTCCGGGCGATCAAATATTTGCGCCCGATCCTCACATCGCTTCGGGACGCCGTTCCGCCCGGCGCGACAGAGCCGGCGAGAGCCGCTTCGCCGCTCATTGCCCGCTCAAAAACTGCTCGAGCAGCTTCTTGCCCTTGCTCTTGCCGCTCTCGTCTTTGCCCATCAGGTCGCCGAGGATCTCGTCGGGCTTCTTGCCCTTGTACTGCTTGCCGATCTCCTTGATCGCCTCGACGTTCTTCGGGTCGCGCAGCACGCCGGCGACATCGGGCGTGAAGCGCGGATTGTCCCACGGCCCATGCATGCGGACAGGGATCTCGAGGCCCGCGAGATCGGGCGTCCCGCTGCCCTGGCCTTCGAGGCTCGCGACGAGCTTCGGGCGCAGCATGTAGTCCACCTCGCGGGTCGCGAGCGCGACCTTGCCCGAACCCGAGAGGCGCAGGAGGGGGCTCACGAGCCTCAGATCCTGGTTCTCGGCGACGCCTGACTTGATGGTCCAGCTCGACGACATCTCGCTGAAATCGGTCTTGTCGGTCGGGGCCGTGTCGAGGCCGCCGAGGTTGCCCTTGGCAAGGTTGCGCATCATCTCGGGCACGTTGATGCCGATGATGGCGCCGTCGGCAAAATCGAGCGCCGCCTTTCCGTTGAGAGTCTCGACGAGTTGGCGCTGGTTGGCGCCGCGCCCCGTCACCGTCAGCGTCAAGCGGCCCTTGCCGGAGAGACGGTCGATGCCGGCGGCGTCCGTCAGCAGCGGCTTCGCCGCGATGCCGTCGAGGGCGATGTCGGCGTCGAGGCCGGCGCTGGTCCCGGCCGTGGCATCGAGCGTGATCGTTCCCTTGCCCGTTCCCTGGTAGAGCGCGATCCGCTCGAGCGTCGTCGTCATGAAGCGGTTCTTGAGCGCGACCGTGAGGTCGGACTGGTCGAGGCTGAGGGCGCCCACAGTCAGCTTGCCGACCGAGAGCCTGGCGTTGGCGTCGAGCGCGCCGAGCGCGTCCAGGTCGAAGGGCTCCTCGCTCCATCCGTCGCGCTTTGTGAAGCCCTTGACGCGCGGGCCGGGCGGGGCCGTCTCGCCCAGCAGATCCTCGATCGAGCGGGTCCCGCCGCCATCGCGCGGCGTAGCGCGGCGCTCGCCGCCCGCGTGCGAGGCATAGGTGTTGAGGTCCAGCTCGGTGAGCTTCAGGTTGGCATCGACGCGCGGGCGGGCGCCGCGGGTGTCGAGCGAGATCTCGCCCCGCGCCGTGGTCCGGTCGAGCGCGATCTCGGCCGTCGTGAACGTGTAGCGGTCCGGCTTGCTGCGCCACAGCCCTTTGGCGGTCAGCGGACCGAAGCCGTCCGAGGGCGGCAGGTCGGTCCCGAGCCAGGCGAAAAGCGCGCGGGCGGACGACGCCTTCGCCGAGAGGATCCCTTCCATCCCGAGGTCGCCCTCGAGGTTCGCCGAGCCTTGGAACGTCGCGTCGACCACGTCGGCGCCGAGCTTGAGGTCGAGCTTGGCCGGGCGCCGCTCCAGCACGTCGGCGAGCGAGGTCAGGGCGCCGTCGAAACGCACCGTTCTGCCCTTCCAGGCGAGGCTGCCAGCGGCGTTCAACGGCTCGGCCAGGGCCGCGAGCGTCAGCTCGACGTTGATGGCGGAGAATTCCGACGCATGCCCCGTGCGCCGATCGCTGTAGCGCAGCGTGCCGTTGTCGATGCGCACGTCATCGAGCCGCAGGTCCGACAGACGTGCGAGCCGGCGGTCGCCGAGGCTGTCACGCCCGGCGTCGCTGCGGGGCGCGTCGGCTGGCGCGTCCGCCTGCGCGAACCGCACGGGCACCGTCCCGAGGCGCGCGAAATCCCATGACCGGCGGCCGTCGGCGTCGACCAACAGGTTGAACACAGGCTCGCGCAGCGACAGCGCCTTGACGCGGACCTCGCGCTTGAGCAGCGGCCAGAAGGCGACCTCGAGATCGAGCGCCTTCATCGAGAGCAGCGGTTTCTCCGCACCCCCCGGCGGCCCCGACAGCGAGACATCGGCCAGCGAAACCCCGAGCGACGGATAGAACGTGAACGACGTCGGACCGGCGATGATGAGATCGCGCCCCGTCCGGTCCTTGACGGCGGCGACAGCCTTGGCGCGCACGAAATCTGCCGGCAGCGCCATGACGGCAAAGGCCACCGCCCCCGCGGCCATGGCGACCAGCCCGAGTCCGCCGTAGAACACCACGGAGCCGAGCGTCGAGCGTCCGCGCGCGACAGGGCGCGGCGGCGCGGGGCGCGCGGCCGCGGGATGATGCGGCGGATGCGCCACCATGGCGTGCTGCGGCGGGGGTTGGTGCTGCGGCGGGGATTGTGGCGGCGGGCCCGGATGTCCGTACCCGTGCGGCGGCGGATAGCCCAATTGCGGGTCCGGCCTCCGCGGGGGACCTGTCCGTTCGTCCGAGGGGCGATACGCCTCAAAGCGCGGCGGCGGCCGCCCCGGTGGCGGTGTTCTGCTCGTCATGGGGTTCCTGACCTCATGCAGCCCTCGGGGGCGATCGACGCGCACCCAATCCCCTATTCGGCCGCTTCCCTGCTAACTGGCGATTGTGTCAGCGCAGGGCCTCTTACGCGATTCAGGGACGATGGTTATCCCCGGCCCTTTCCGCACTGCGGCTGGGCCGGCGCGTCCAGGTCCATGCGCAACCTTTACGGGAAGCGCCCGTGACTTTCCGTTTGCCCGTCTTTAATCGTTACGATTCAAAAGGACCGATGGCATGATCCTGCCACGCCCGGGCCTGCATTTGGACATGCGACTCGGTCATATTACAACCTATGAGTGCGCCACATCCCCTCTCTTTCCCCTTGCATCCCGCGGCGCTCGCGCTGTCGGCACTCCTGCTCCTTCCGGCGACCTTCGACAGCGTGGCGCAGCCACCGAGCGGCGACCGGGCTCAGCACTTGAACGGCCGCGCGACCGTCATCGACGGCGACACGCTCGAGATCGCGGGGGAACGCGTGCGGCTCGAGGGGATTGACGCGCCGGAGGCGGATCAGACCTGCGCGGAGAGCTCGTCCCGCCCATGGGCGTGCGGACGGGCCGCGACCGCGTATCTGCGCGGGCTCATCGAAGGGCGCCGCGTCGCCTGCGAGGCTGCGGGACGGGACACCTACGGGCGCGTGCTCGGATGGTGCACGGCCGACGGCCGCGACCTCAACGCCGAGATGGTCCGGTCCGGCCATGCGTGGGCGTTCGTCCAATACTCGACGCGCTATGAGGCCCTGGAAGCCGCGGCCCGAAAGGCCAAGGCCGGCATCTGGAACGGCGACGCGGAGCCGCCGTGGGTCTTCCGCCGGCGTCACTGGGCGGCGGCCGAGCCGAACGCGCCCCAAGGCTGCGCCATCAAGGGCAACGTGACCGCGAACGGGCGCATCTACCACATGCCCTGGAGCCCCTGGTACCGCAAGGTCCGGATCCAGCCGGCAAAAGGCGAGCGCTGGTTCTGCAGCGAGGCGGAAGCGGCCGGCGCCGGCTTCCGCCCGGCGATGGGGGACTGAGGAGGGGGCAACGGGCAGCAGGCAGGACGTAGAGCAAGTAGGCAGTAGGCAGTAGGCAGTAGGCAGTAGGCAGTAGGCAGTCGATTGACTTCGGTTGGCGTCGGGAAGAAATTGCAATCGGCGATCTTCCCCAAGAAGGCAAATGCCTATGCTCCGTCGTCCGGCCTTCGCGGCTCTCGCAGCTCTTCTCCTTGTAGCCACGACGGCGCCGACGGGCGTGCGCGCCAGCGACACCTGGCCCGGCATCCATGCCGAAGCGTTCGGCGGGCGCACGATCCAGGACGGGCGGGGGGTGGTGACGCTGACGACGCCCTATCGCCCGGACGATGTGCGCAGCGTGCCGATGGAGGCCGAGATCAAGCTTCCCGGCGGCCGCACGATCAAGGCCGCGTCCTTCGTGGTCGACTTGAACCCGTCTCCCGTGGCCGCCGTGTTCCGAATGGGCGAAGGCCGCAGCCAGGCGCATCTCGCGACCCGCATCCGCCTCGACCAGCAGTCCGACGTGCGGGTGATCGTGGAAGCCAACGACGGTACGCTCTACATGGCCAACCAGCTCGTGAAGTTCGCGGGCGGACAGGCGTCCTGCTCGGCGCCGCCGGTCGGCGATCCGGCGGAGATCGCCGCCAACATGGGCAGAATGGATTTCGCAACCGTCGGCCAGACGCCCAGCGCATCGCACCAGGTCGCGCGGGCCCGCTACGCGCTCAACCACCCGAACCACACCGGAATGGTGCTCGACCCCGTCTCCCTGCTCTACATCCCGCTCCTGATGGTCGACCGGATCGAGGCGCGCCAGGGCGACGAGCTGGTGTTCGAGATGACAGGCTCCATCACGCTCGCGCAGAACCCGGCCATCGAGTTCGATTTCGTGACCAACGGCGCGTCCGAGATGAGCATCTCGGTCCACGATACGAGCGGCGCCGTGTGGACACGCGACTTCCCGATCGGCCCCGCCGGCTGATCCCAGCCTCTCCGGCCCGCCACATCATGCGCGCGCCCAGCCGCGGAACCAAACCCCTCCCTCTGCGTTCTTTGCACGTCCAGGGTGCCGATCCCGCTCTCTCTGCAATCCGGCCTCCTGTGATGTGAACCGGGGAGCGTTCCGCTCTGCGGGTCGCCATGTCCGCAATATCAAAAAAGCTCGGAGTTGGTTCGATGGGCAATTTGCTGCACTGGGCCGTTGTTTTTCTCGTCGTCGCCCTGGTGGCGGCATTTTTCGGCTTCGGCGGCGTTGCCGGCACGGCGATGGAAGGCGCGCGCATCCTGTTCTGGGTGGCGATCGTGTTCCTGATCGTCTCGCTCGTGCTCGGATTCATTCGCCGCGCTTAGCACGCGACGCGACTATTTCGCTTCACGCACCACCTCGGCTCTCTCTTTCGTCACGCTTCAGCTTCCGGACAGTCCCATGCCGGCGTTTGCCGGCTGAGGGCCGCCCGTGGCCGAAGCGCTCTCCCTCGCCCACCGCAACACGTCAACATGCAAAAGGAACACGCAATGAACTGGGATCGTATCGAAGGCAACTGGAAGCAGTTCTCGGGCAAGATCCGCGAAAAGTGGGG
Organism: Hyphomicrobium sp.; assembly: GCF_036833075.1. Lineage (GTDB taxonomy): Bacteria > Pseudomonadota > Alphaproteobacteria > Rhizobiales > Hyphomicrobiaceae > Hyphomicrobium_C. Next base: position 104,552 of record NZ_DAITQL010000001.1, on the reverse strand, counting down.
CAAGCTCACCGACGACGACCTCGCGACCATCAACGGCAAGCGCGAGCAACTCGAGGGCAAGATCCAGGAGCGCTACGGATACGGCAAGGATCAGGTGAAGAAGGAGCTCGACGACTGGTCGAACTCGCTCTGAGCCTCGATGATCCGGCGCCACGCCGGACCTCCTCTGCACTTGCGCCGGCGGCCCCTCTCCGCCGGCGTCTTTTTGTCTGGGACGCGTCGTGGCTCGCTGCTCAGCCGCCGGGGAACGTGACCAGGATCTTCATGTGGACGAGATCGGGGACGTAGGCTTCGAGCGCGTGCCCCGCAAAATAGAGACCTACGCCCAGAAGCAGCAGCGCCGGGATCGCGGCGAGCGCCGCCTTCAGGAAGAACATCGCCAGGTGCAGGAACGGCACGTCGAAGCGGCGGACGGCCGCCGCGACCGGATCGTCGCCGACGCCGGCCGGCATCGCATGCGCGAGGTAGGTGGGCGGATCACCACGGCTCGCGTCCATCGTCTGCCTCTCCCGCTCGTGGCGCTCCCTGGCGTCGCGGGCTTCGCGTGCGCGCCTCTCCTTCTCGCGTCGCAACGTGCGGGGAAGATCGTCGAAATCGCTGTCCGCGGTCAGCGGGAAATTCACATCCGTCATCATGACACCTGACAAAAACCGCGAGGGTTCGATCCCCCACAGAACGCATCTTCCCCGGCGCGGCGCTGCTATCGCCCAGCACCGTCACTTGCTAACTTGCGCTCCGATTTTGACGGGGAGGTGTCCGTGAGCGCGCTCGAGAGGCTGATACGTACGATTCCTGACTATCCGAAGCCTGGCATTCTCTTCCGGGACGTGACGACGCTGCTCGGCGACGCGCAGGGTCTCAAGTCGGCGGTCACGCAGATGGCGGATCCCTTCCGCGCCGAGCCTGTCGATGCGGTGGCGGGAATCGAGGCGCGCGGCTTCATCCTCGGCGGCGCTATCGCCGACCGCCTCGGCTGCGGGTTCATCCCGATACGGAAAAAGGGCAAGCTTCCGTGGAAGACGATCGGGCAGGAGTACACGCTCGAATACGGCATCGACGTGATCGAGATCCACGAGGACGCGCTGAAACCCGGCCAGCGGATCCTCATCGTCGACGACCTGATCGCGACGGGGGGCACGGCCGAGGCCGCCGTCAAGCTCCTGCGGCGCAGCGGGGGCGATATCGTCGGGGCGACGTTCATCATCGACCTGCCGGACCTCGGCGGCCTCAAGCTACTCAAAAGCCTCGGCATCTCCTGTCACGCGCTGGTCGCATTCGCGGGGCATTGATGGGCCTTTCGCGGGACGAGCTTCTGCGTGCGCTAGCGGCCATCGCCCGCCGGAGGGACGAGCCCGAGGCGGTGTTGGACTGCCCGCGCTGCGGCGCGACGGGGCTTGCGCTTGCCGACCGGTCCGCCCGTCCCCATGCGGAGTGGTATCATCTCGCCTGTCCGGCGTGCGGGCTCAACGAGACCGTCCATATCCCGTTGGGTCCTCCGGCTGCGGGCGGCTTCGACTGACACCTCAAGGCAGGCCATGAAGATCGACGGCAAGGCGTACCGCACCATCTGGCCCGGCGACGACGGCGCATCAGCCGTGATCATCGACCAGACGAAGCTGCCACATCGCTTCGAGACGGTGGTCCTCGGCACCGTCGAAGACGCCGCGCGCGCCATCCTCACCATGCAGGTGCGCGGGGCGCCGCTGATCGGCGCGACCGCCGCTTACGGCCTGGCGCTGGCGCTTCGCCGCGATGCGTCCGATGCGGGCCTCGCCGCCGCCATCGCACTTCTCGCACGCCAGCGTCCGACGGCGGTCAACCTCAGATGGGCGCTCGGAGAGATGCATCGTGCCGTGGCGCCGCTCGCACCGGACACGCGTGCGGCCGCCGCTTTCGCCAAGGCTGCTGCCATCGCCGACGACGACGTCGAAACCTGCCGCCGCATCGGCGCCCATGGCGTCGCACTCATCCGCGCCATCGCCGCGAAGAAGCCGGCCGGCGCGCCGGTCAATATCCTCACGCACTGCAATGCCGGCTGGCTCGCCTGCGTGGACTGGGGAACGGCGACCTCGCCGATCTATCAGGCGCACGACGCGGGCATCCCCGTGCATGTGTGGGTGGACGAGACACGGCCGCGCAACCAAGGCGCGGCCCTCACGGCTTACGAACTCGCACGGCATGGCGTGGCGCATACGCTCATCGTCGACAACGCCGGCGGCCACCTGATGCAGAACGGCAAGGTGGACCTCTGCATCGTCGGCACCGACCGGGTTGCCGCCAACGGCGATGTCGCCAACAAGATCGGAACGTATCTCAAAGCGCTCGCCGCGCACGACACCGGAGTGCCGTTTTATGTTGCGTTACCATATTCAACGATTGACTGGACGCTCGCGTCGGGACGCGACATACCCATCGAGGAGCGTAGCGCCGACGAGGTTCTGACGCTTCAAGGCCAGCTTGCGGACGGATCGGTGACGCGCGTCGCCATCGCGGCCCCCGGGTCGCCCGCCGCAAACCCGGCCTTCGACGTGACGCCGCAACGGCTTGTCACCGGTTTCATCACGGAGCGGGGACTGGCGCCTGCGGACCGCAACGGCCTCCTCGCTCTCTATCCTGAACGACGTGAGAGTACGGCATGAGCACCAGCGGAAAGACCAAGGCCGGCAAACGCAGCTTCGGCAAGGACACCCTCAAGGGCAAGGACAAGAAGAAGGCGGCGAAAGCCGACAAGGCCCGCAGCCGCGAGGAGCGCGTGCTGCGCAAGCTGATCGTCGCCACGGCGCTCGCCATGAGCCGCAGCGGGCTTTCGCCCGGACGCTCGGGAAACGTGTCAGCGCGGTTCGCCGACGGCATGCTCATCACGCCGACGGCCCTCGCCTATGAGGACATGGGGCCCAAGGACATCGTTTTCGTGGCCGGGGACGGATCGGTGCCGGACGGGCAGCGCCTCCCCTCGAGCGAATGGCCGTTCCATCTCGCGGCGTACAAGGCGCGGCCCGACATGAACGCGGTTGTGCACACGCATTCGCTGCATGCGGTCGTGCTGGCCTGCGCAAGGCGGTCGATCCCGGCGTTCCACTACATGGTCGCGGTCTCGGGCGCGAGCGACATCCCCGTGCTTCCCTACGCCACCTTCGGCAGCGAGCGGCTTGCGCAGACCGTCGCGCACGGGCTCGCCGACCGGCAGGCGTGCCTCATGGCGCATCACGGCGCAATCGCGATCGGGGCGACGCTTCCGGAGGCGCTGGAACTCGCCCACGAGGTCGAAGTGCTCGCGGAGCAGTACTCCAAGGTGCTCGCAATCGGACCCCCGGCCGTGCTGTCGGAAGAGGAAATGCAGGTCGTCCTCGGGAAATTCAAGGACTACGGACGGAACGCCAGGAGCTGAGAAGGCCTGCAGCGCGACCGGCCGGATCGACGGCTGCGTCGGCCGGCGGCGCGCCCGTCAGTCGACCAGACCGTCGCGCGGCAGGAGCGTGTTCAGGATGTGGAGCATGTTGTCGCGGCCGACGTAGCCGTCGATGCGGCCGATCTCCACGCCGTCCCGCACGAGGACGACCGTCGGCACCATGGTGATGGGCCGCGCAAGCTTCAGCGCCGCCGCGGCGGACGCGTTGATATCCACGAAGCGAAGCGGCGCCATCCGGCCCGCCCGCGTGGCCGGGTAGCCCGGAGCCACGTCGCGGCGAAAGACCGGACAGTACCGGCATCCGGGCGCCTCGAACGCGATCAGCTCGGTTCCGGTCGAGGCCGGCGCGTCCGCGTCGTCTTCATGGCGCGGCGCGGCCACGGCCGGGGGACAGGACGCGGCGAGGAGTCCCAATCCGAGACATCCGACCATGGCCCAAAGGTTCGATCTCATCATCATGGCCGGTCCGGAGCAGCTTCGATGCCAGACCGCGGCAGGGGACGGAGGAATTGGCGCTGAAAGTAAACGGCGCCCGCCACGCGGCCGGCGCCGCAAGGCGCTTTTCGCCGAGCGGTTGCTAAGGCGATACGCCGGGCCGGGGATTTCGCTAGAGCCCGTTCGCCTCTGATAGCCTCAGAGGCGAGGCTCTCTGTTTTTGGTTTGACGCGTTTTCTTAACGCGAAGTGCTACCCACTTCGCTTGAAAACGCTCTATCGCGGCGGGGCTCAGGACGGCCCCTGAGGGCTTTTTTATTGAGCCGCCATCTGCTATCCGATGCTATATCTCGCTCGACCGTAAAACTCCGATCCGGGACGCATCGTGGCAGAAGAAACGACCGGCTTTCCGCTCCTTCTTTCCGGTACGACCTTCATCCTCGCGCTGGTGGTCTTCTACGTCGCGCGCGCGCTCTGGATCGCACGGCGCGAATGGAGCGCGTGCCGCACGGACACCAAAGTCCTCTACCTGATCGTCGCGCCGCTGCTGACGCTCGCGGTCGATCTGCTCGAGGTCACGGACCGCCTGTTCTGGAGCCGCCGCGACGCGAGGCGCGCCTCGCACGCTGCGCCGGCGCCGCAAGAGGCCGGCCCGCTGCATTCCAAAGCCGCCCTTCGCCAGGATAGCTGAGCGACGGTAGAGGCGCGGGGGAAGACCGTCGCGCCGGAGCCGGCCTGCACAGGATCGGCGTCGCAGCTCAGCGCAAGCTCGATCGGCCACCTGAAAAGACAGAAGTATTCGATTTTACGAGAAATGGTGGAGCCAAGCGGGATCGAACCGCTGACCTCTTGCATGCCATGCAAGCGCTCTCCCAGCTGAGCTATGGCCCCTGACCTTGGGATCTCCGCGGGTCCGTCAGGCCCCTGCGGGAAGACCGGCTCATTAGGCCGATCGCATCGAAACTTCAAGTGCGAAGTTCGCGGCCGGCGTTCCATCCGGCGCCCGTTGCGCAATTCCGGCGCTCTCCGCCGCCTTACCGCTCCTCGTCGCCTTCGGCGACGGGACCGCCGATGATGTTCGAGACGTCGCCGCCTTCCTCTTCCTCTTCCTCGAGGAAGGTCTCGTCCTCGTCGGCCGCGATCGCGTCGTCCTCTTCCTCGATCTCGGGCAGCGCGTCATCTGTCTCGGCATCGGCCGTCGCATCGACGGGCGTTTTCTCCGCATAGTCGGACTTGCGGCCGCGGCGTGCCGCCTTGTCGTCGCTGGTCGCTGCCGCAACGGCAAGCGGAGACGAGGCCAGCTCGTAGATCGAGCCGCAGATCGGGCACGTCACGGGAATGCGATTGAGGTCGTAGAACCGCGCGCCGCATTCGCTGCTCTGGCAGGTGCGCTTGGTCCCGCGCGCTTGCTTGGTCGCCATGGCTTTTGCTCACAGTCAAATTGGGATAGCGGGGTCTGCCACAGGGCATGTCGGCTGTCAAAACGAAATCCGCAAGGGTCCGAAAGAAACCCGCGCTTCCCGGGCGTTGACAGCCCCGGCGTCCGGCGGCTCTATGCATTTCACTTTTCCTTGAATTCACAAGGGCGGGCGCCGCTGGCCGCCGCCCGTCGCCAGGCATATCCAATCCCCGTGACCCATCCCCCTCCCGCTCCGCTCGCCTCCCAATCCACAGGACCGCTCCGCGGGCATGTCCGCGTCCCCGGCGACAAATCGATCTCGCACCGCGCGCTGATGCTCGGCGCGCTCGCAAGCGGGCGCACGCGGATCCGCGGCCTGCTCGAAGCAGAGGACGTGATCAACACGGCCCGCGCGCTGACTACCCTCGGCGTACCCGCCCGCAAAGCCGGAGACACCTGGGAGATTCTGGGGCGGGGAACGGGCGGTCTCGCACAGCCCGAAGGCCCCCTCGACTTCGGCAACTCCGGCACCGGCACACGGCTCATGATGGGCGTCATCGCGCCGCACGACATCACCGTCGCCATGACCGGCGACGCCTCGCTCTCGCAGCGGCCCATGGGTCGCGTGCTCGACCCTCTCAAGCGCATGGGGCTCGAGGTCGAGGACGATGCCGACCGGCTGCCGCTCACGATCCGCGGCAGCGCGCGACTGACCCCCATCGTCTACGAGCTCCCCGTCCCTTCGGCCCAGCTCAAGAGCGCGATCCTGCTCGCCGGCGCCGGCACGGCCGGGGAGACGACCGTCATCGAGCGCGCAGCGACGCGCGACCATACGGAACGCATGCTGCGTCATTTCGGCGCCGAGGTGTCGACGGTCGCCGACAACGGCGTGACGCGGATTACGATCCGCGGCGAAGCCGAGCTCGAAGGCCGTGAGGTGACCGTGCCCGGCGATCCCTCGTCGGCCGCCTTCCTCATCGCCGCGGCGCTGATCGTTCCCGGCTCGGACCTCACCATCGAGGGCGTGCTCGTCAATCCGACCCGCACCGGGCTCTATACGACGCTCCAGGAGATGGGAGGAGACGTCACATTCCTCAACGCGCGCGAGGAGGGTGGCGAGCCGGTGGCCGATATCCGGGCGCGGTTCTCCAAGCTCTCCGGCGTTTCGGTGCCGGCCGCGCGGGCGCCTTCGATGATCGACGAGTATCCCATGCTGGCGGTCGTCGCCGCTTTCGCGCATGGCGCGACGCGCATGGACGGCCTCGCCGAGCTCAAGGTCAAGGAGAGCGACCGGCTCGCAGCAACGGCGGCGGGGCTCGCGGCGAACGGCGTCAGGGCAGAGGTCGAGGGCGACACGCTGATCGTCCACGGCCGGGGCGGCGTGGCGGGCGGCGGGCTGGTCGCGACGCATCTCGACCACCGCATGGCGATGAGCTTCCTCGTCATGGGGCTGGCGAGCGAGCGGCCCGTCACCGTCGACGATACGGCCATGATCGCTACAAGCTTCCCGGAATTCCGGCCGCTCATGGAGCGGATCGGGGCACGGTTCGGCGAGGCAGCGGCATGATCGTCGCCATCGACGGGCCGGCGGCGTCGGGCAAGGGGACGCTCGCCAGACGTCTCGCCCAGCACCTGGGGTTCCACTGTCTCGACACGGGCCTCATTTACCGGGCGGTGGCGCGGGACCAGGCGCACCGCGGGTTCCGCCTCGACGACCTCTGGGCGGCCGTCGCGACCGCCCGCGGGCTCGATCCGCGGGAGCTCGAGGACCCGGACCTGCGCGGCACGGCGGCGGGGGATGCGGCCTCGATCGTGGCGCGGATCCCGGAGGTGCGGGCGGCGCTCCTCGCCTATCAGCGCGATTTCGCCCGCCAGCCGCCGGGCGCGGTGCTCGACGGGCGGGACGTCGGGACCGTGGTCTGCCCCGACGCGGACGTTAAGATTTTCGTCACCGCCACTCCGGAGGTGCGCGCCAGGCGCCGTTTCGCGGAGTTCGAAGCCCGGGGGGCAGGCATCGCCTACGAGGCCGTGTTGCAGGACATCCTGATCCGGGACCGGCGCGATACGGGGCGCGCCAATGCCCCCATGACGATCGCCGCCGATGCCGTGTTGCTCGACACCACCAACTTGAGTATAGAAGCCGCATTCGACGCGGCCGTCGGATTGATCAAGAGGAAGATCGGCCACCAGGGGCGCTGAAACAGCGTCTCAATTTCAGGTGGCGGGGCAGGAGCCCATCACGGCAGCGCCGAGACAAGATCCACACGAACGTGCCGATCGAGGACCGTCCGAGCGGGTGCCATGTGCACATGCCGGCCGGGCTCACGGCGTATTTCCAACCATTCGCGTCCGTGCGGCCCTCCTTGAGCGGCGGCGCGGGCATCCCTCCATTCCAACGCACTGCCAGGAGTTCGAATGACCGCTGAAATCAGCAAAGAGTACACCCCGTCGCGCGACGAGTTCGCCGCGATGCTCTCGGAGAGCCTTGCCAAGGACGACGTCTTCGAAGGCAACGTCGTGAAGGGCAAGGTTGTCGGCATCGAGAAGGACCTCGCCGTCATCGACGTCGGCCTCAAGATGGAAGGCCGCGTGGCGCTCAAGGAGTTCGGCATCGGCGGCCAGCCCGGAAACATCAAGGTCGGCGACACCGTCGAGGTCTATCTGGAGCGCATCGAGAACGCGCTCGGCGAGGCCGTCCTCTCGCGCGACAAGGCGCGCCGCGAGGAGAGCTGGACCCGCCTCGAGAAGCTCTCCGAGAAGGGCGAGAAGGTGACCGGCGTCATCTTCAACAAGGTCAAGGGCGGCTTCACCGTCGACCTCGACGGCGCGGTGGCGTTCCTGCCGGGCTCGCAGGTTGACATCCGCCCGGTGCGCGACATCGGCCCGCTCATGCACCAGCCGATGCAGTTCCAGATCCTCAAGATGGACCGGCGCCGCGGCAATATCGTCGTCTCGCGCCGCTCTGTGCTCGAGGAGACGCGCGCCGAGCAGCGCGCCGACATCGTCGCCCGCCTCGCCGAGGGCCAGATCATCGACGGCCTGGTCAAGAACATCACCGACTACGGCGCATTCATCGATCTCGGCGGCATCGACGGCCTGCTCCACGTCACCGACATGGCCTGGCGGCGCGTCAACCATCCCTCCGAGATCCTCAACGTCGGCGACACGGTTAAGGTGCAGATCATCCGCATCAACCCCGAGACGCAGCGCATCAGCCTCGGCATGAAGCAGCTCCAGTCCGATCCGTGGTCGGCCATCGAGGCCAAGTACCCGATCGGCGCACGCTTCACCGGCACGGTCACGAACATCGCCGACTACGGCGCGTTCGTGGAGCTCGAGCCCGGCGTCGAGGGCCTGATCCACGTCTCGGAGATGAGCTGGACCAAGAAGAACGTGCACCCTGGCAAGATCGTCTCGACCAGCCAGCAGGTCGAGGTGCAGATCCTCGAGGTCGATCCCACCAAGCGGCGCATCTCGCTCGGCCTGAAGCAGACCCAGGACAACCCCTGGGATGCGTTCCTCGCCCAGCACCCGAAGGGCACCGAAGTCGAAGGCCCGATCCGCAACATCACCGAGTTCGGTCTCTTCATCGGCCTCGACGGCGGCGTGGACGGCATGGTCCATCTCTCGGACCTCGATTGGCAGAAGCCCGGCGACGAGGTGATCAAGGACTACAAGAAGGGCGACACCGTCAAAGCCGTGGTCCTCGACGTCGACAGCTCGAAGGAGCGCATCTCGCTCGGCATCAAGCAGCTCGGCGGCGATCCGGCCGACGCGCTCGGCAAGTACAAGAAGGGCGACCAGGTGACCTGCGAGGTCGTGGCCGTGCAGGAGAACGGCATCGAGGTGAAGATCGCCGACAGCGACCTCACCACGTTCATCAAGCGCTCGGACCTCTCGCGCGACCGCTCGGAGCAGCGCGCGGAGCGCTTCACGGTCGGCCAGAAGGTCGATGCGGCCGTGATCTCCGTCGACAAGGCGGCGCGGCGCATCTCGGTCTCGATCAAGGCGCTCGAGATCGCCGAGGAGAAGCAGGCCGTGGCGCAGTACGGCTCGTCCGACTCGGGCGCCTCGCTCGGCGACATCTTCAAGGCCGCGATCAAGAAGCGCGAGGCCGACCAGGGCGACGAGGAGTAGGTCTTTCGCCGCTCTCTTATGGAACCGGGGAGCGCGGGGCGATGGTCCCGCGCTCTTTCTTTTTCAACGGGCGTGTCTGGATCCCGGCCGTCCATGCGGAGCATGGCTCCGCCATGATGCCGGGATGACGTTTGCTTCGGATCACCCGATCCGCTCAAATGAAACGTCATCCCGACGAAGGTCGGGATCCAGACACGTGTGACGCCCAAAGACGGACGGGCATTGCGCGCGGTGCGGCAGTTTCCTATTTTGCGAGCAATGGCTTATTTCTGGAGCAATCCCTCATGTCGCTCGAAACCGAAGCCGTTCTCGACCGTCGGCGCATGCGCCGACGCCTCGCGTTCTGGCGGACGGCAGCGGTGCTGTTCGTCGGCCTGCTCGTTGGCGGGCTGATGTTCGGCAGCCAGGATCTCTCGACGCTCGCCGGCACGAAGCAGATCGCGCGCGTCGCCATCGAGGGCACCATCATCGACGACCGGGACCGGATCGCGATGCTGAAAAAGATCCGCGATGCCGCAAACGTCGAGGCGCTGATCGTGTTCATCAACAGCGCCGGGGGAACGACGACGGGCGGCGAAAGCCTCTACGTCGCCCTTCGTGATGTCGCCGAGAAGAAGCCGGTGGTGGCGCAGTTCGGCACGGTGGCGGCCTCGGCCGGCTACATCGTCGGGCTCGGCACCGATCATATCGTGGCGCGCGGCAACTCGATCACGGGCTCCATCGGCGTGCTCGCGCAGTGGCCTGAGATCTCCGAGATGCTGGGCAAGCTCGGCGTCAAGTTCAACGAGGTGAAGAGCGGCGACCTCAAGGCCGCGCCCAATCCGTTCGAGCCGGCCTCGGAGGAAGCACGCACCGTCATGCAGGAGACCATCGACGACGGCTTCCGCTGGTTCCTGTCGCTCGTCCAGGATCGTCGCGGCATCAATCCGGCGGACGTGGACGGGCTCGTGCGGGGGCGCATCTATTCCGGGCGCCAGGCGCTCGCCAACAAGCTCATCGACGAGATCGGCGGCGAGGCGGAGGCGGTGCGTTGGCTCGAAACCACGCGCAACGTGAGCAAGGATCTCAAGGTGGTCGATTGGAAGCCGACGGCGGACGGCCCCTGGGGTGCGTTCTCCAGCGGAGCCTCCCACGCGGCCGGCACGGCGCTGGCCTATGCCCTCGGCGGATTGGTTAATCTCGTGGAGCTTCCCGCGAACATGCGGCGCGTCGGCCTTGACGGCCTCGTCTCGGTTTGGCAACCTTCGGAAAACTAAAGAAATAATACCGTCGGGAGGCCTGTGCTTTGATTAAATCGGAACTCATTCAAAAAATTGCAGCTTCGAACCCGCACCTTTATCATCGTGATGTCGAGCGGATCGTCAACGTCGTGTTCGACGAAATCGTCGATGCGCTGGCGCAAGGCGACCGCGTCGAGCTCAGGGGTTTCGGCGCGTTCACCGTGAAGCACCGCGCGGCACGGCAGGGCCGCAACCCGCGCACCGGAACCCCGGTGCCGGTTGCCGAGAAGTTCGTCCCGTTCTTCAAGACGGGCAAGGAGCTTCGCGACCGGCTCAACACGACATCCTGACCCAGCGGAGCGCGCAAGCGTCCGTAACCGGCGGCCCAAAGGAGCGAGCGTGCTCAAGCGAATTCTCTGGCTCTGCGTTGCATTTCCGGCGGCAGCACTGCTCGTTACGCTCGCTGTCGCGAACCGTCATTCCGTTCGCCTCGTGCTCGATCCCTTCCGGCCCGAGACGCCGGTCCTCTCTATCGTGCTGCCGTTCTACGGCTACCTTTTCGGCGCGCTCGTCATCGGCGTGCTGCTCGGCGGCACGGCCACGTGGCTCTCCCAGAGCCGATGGCGTCGCACGGCGCGGACCCGCTCAGGCGAGGCGAAGCGATGGCAGGCGGAGGCCGACCGGCTCATGCGCGAACGCGATGCCGAAGTCGCCACCCGCAACAAGGCGCTCGCCGCGCCCGACAAGCGCAACGCGGCATAGTCTGCGGTGCGCGTCACGCGCAGATTGATTCCGGACCCGAGAGACGTGTCTGGACACCGGCCTTCGCCGGTGTGACGGTTTGGTGGTAAGCCGCCGGAATAAGCCAACGTCATCCCGGCGAAGGCCGGGATCCAGATCCGCCTCAAAAAAAATCGCAGAACTCTCCAACCCAAAGCAGTTCATGTCCACACGCGTCAAAATCTGCGGATTGCGCACCGCGGCCGCGCTCGAGGCGGCGCTTCAAGCCGGCGCCGATCTCGTCGGCTTCGTGCTCTATCCCAAGAGCCCGCGCAACGTGAGCCTCGCGGAGGCGGCCGCGCTCGTGCGGCAGGCACGGGCTGACGGCCACGCGCGGACGGTGACGCTGCTCGTCGATCCCGACGACACGCTCGTCGACCGCGTCGTTGCCGAGATCGGGCCCGACCTCATTCAGCTTCACGGCCACGAGACGCCCGAGCGGGCCTTCGAGATCCGGAGCCGCAGCGGGCTTCCCATTCTCAAGGCGGTGCCGGTCGCCACGGCCGGCGAGGTCGAGACCGCGTTCGGCTATCTCGCCCCGCGCGGCGGCGCGAACCTCCTGATGTTCGACGCCAAGCCGCCGCCGGACCCGGCCGCGCTGCCGGGCGGAAACGGGCTTGCCTTCGACTGGCATATCCTCGAGGCAGCGCGGGGGCGCGATTTCGCCCTCGCCGGCGGCCTCACGCCCGAGAACGTTGCGGCGGCCATCCGCCTCACGGGCGCCTCCCTCGTCGACGTGTCCTCCGGCGTCGAGAGCCGTCCGGGCGAGAAGAACCCCGAGTTGATCCGCCGCTTCCTTCAGGCCGCAAAGGCCGCTAAGCAGTCCTGAAAATTTCCGCGTTTCGGTCACCGCTTTTCCGGACGCACTCGAAAGGAACGGGCCGATGGCCTCGAACACCCAGAAGACGAGCGAAGCCAAGCTCAACACGCTCAAGGCCGGGCCCGACGAGCGCGGTCATTTCGGGCTCTACGGCGGCCGGTTCGTCGCCGAGACCTTGATGCCGCTGATCCTCGATCTTGAGGCGGCCTACAACGCCGCCAAGGACGATCCCGGCTTCCAGGCGGAGCTCACCGATCTTCTCAATCACTACGGCGGGCGGCCGAGCCCGCTCTACTTTGCCGAGCGCCTGACGCAGCATTTTCGCGAGGTGGCCAAGGCCCAAGGCGGCACGGGCGGCGCCAAGATCTATTTCAAGCGCGACGAGCTCAACCACACCGGCAGCCACAAGATCAACAACTGCCTCGGCCAGATCCAGCTCGCGCGCCGCATGGGGAAAACGCGCATCATCGCCGAGACGGGCGCCGGTCAGCACGGCGTCGCGGTCGCGACCGTCTGCGCGCGTTTCGGCTTGCCGTGCGAGATCTACATGGGCGCAACCGATGTCGCGCGCCAATCGCCGAACGTGGCGCGTATGTACATGCTCGGCGCCAAGGTCAATCCCGTCACGGCGGGCGCGGGCACGCTCAAGGACGCCATGAACGAAGCCTTGCGCGACTGGGTGACGAACGTGCGCGACACCTATTACCTGATCGGCACGGCGGCAGGCCCGCATCCCTATCCGGCGATGGTGCGCGACTTCCAGTCGATCATCGGCGAGGAGACGCGGGCGCAGATGATGGAGCGCGAGGGCCGGCTGCCGGACACGCTCGTGGCCTGTATCGGCGGCGGCTCGAACGCGATCGGTCTCTTCCATCCGTTCCTCGACGACGAGGGTGTCGCGATCTACGGCGTGGAGGCGGGCGGGCACGGCCTCGACATCGAGAACGGACACGCGGCCTCCATGAACGGCGGCCGGCCGGGCGTGCTGCACGGCAACCGCACCTATCTCCTGCAGGACGGGGAAGGGCAGATCCTCGAAGGGCATTCGATCTCGGCCGGGCTCGACTACCCGGGGGTCGGCCCGGAGCATTCGTGGCTCAAGGATACGGGCCGCGTGCAGTACGTCTCGATCACCGACAAGGAAGCGCTCGCCGCGTTCCAGCTCTCGGCGAAGCTCGAGGGTATCATCCCGGCGCTCGAGCCCTCGCATGCGCTCGGCTGGGTGACCAAACTCGCCCCCACGCTGCCCCAGGACAACCTGCTCGTCATGAACATGTGCGGACGCGGCGACAAGGACGTGTTCGCCGTCGCCGGCTATCTGGGGATCAAGCTTTGACCGACACAAAACCAACACGCATCGATCGGCGCTTTGCGGCGCTGAAGAAAGAAGGGCGTGCCGCGCTCGTCTGCTTCGTCACGGCGGGTGATCCGGATCTCGAGACCTCGAAGGCGATCCTCCTCGGCCTGCCCAAGGCCGGAGCCGACGTCATCGAGCTCGGCATGCCGTTCTCCGATCCCATGGCCGACGGACCAGCCATCCAGGCCTCGTCGCTGAGGGCGCTCAAGGCCGGGCATACGATGCGCAAGACCCTGGACCTCGTGCGCGCGTTCCGGGAGACCGACGCCGACACGCCGATCGTGCTCATGGGCTATTACAATCCCATCTACGTCTACCCGAACGAGGCGTTCCTCGACGACGCGGCCGCCGCCGGCGTCGACGGGCTGATTGTTGTGGATGTTCCGCCCGAGGCCGACGACGAGCTGTGCCTGCCGGCGGTCGCGCGGGGGCTCAACTTCATCCGCCTCGCCACTCCGACGACAGACGATAAGCGCTTGAAGACGGTGCTGAAAAACACATCGGGCTTTCTTTACTATGTGTCCATCACCGGCATCACGGGCGCGGGCTCGGCCGATCCGGACGACGTTCAACTGCAGGTGGCGCGCCTCAAACGTGCAACGACCCTTCCCGTGGCGGTCGGATTTGGCGTAAAAACACCGGGACAGGCGCGCGCCATCGGCCAATCGGCCGACGGTGTCGTAGTCGGTTCGGCGCTGGTCAATGCCATCGAAGCAAGCTTAACCCAGGAGGGGCGCGCGACTGGCAATACGGCGGGTGCCGTCCTAAGTCTGGTCGAGGGCCTCAGCGGGGCGCTCAGGACGTCGTGACCGACGGGCGCTCGTGCGGCAGCACCATCGTTCCACCTGCGGCCGTTCGATCTCTAGCCGTTCGACTTCGGCATGTTTCATTCTGCCTCCCCCGCGGAGCGCACTTCAGGAGCGGTGAAGCGTGAACTGGATCAACAACGTCGTCCGCCCCAAGATCCGCAGCTTCCTCACGACGAAGCGCGAGGTGCCGGAGAACCTCTGGGTCAAATGCCCGGAGACGGGCCAGATGGTCTTCTACAAGGACCTCGAGGCCAACCAGTTCGTCGTCCCCGGCTCCAACTTTCACATGAAGATGGGCTCGCGCGCGCGACTCGGGACGCTGTTCGACGGCGGCGCATTCGAGCTGGTCGCGGCGCCGCCGGTGGCGCAGGACCCGCTGCGCTTCCGCGACGGGCGCCGCTACACGGACCGCCTCAAGGACGCACGCACCAAGACCTCGCTCGACGATGCGGTGCTGGTCGGCGAAGGCCGCCTCGACGGACGCCCGGTGGTGGCGGCGGCGCAGGATTTCGAGTTCATGGGCGGCTCGCTCGGCATGGCGGCCGGAGAAGCGGTGATCGCGGGCATGCTGCGCGCCGTGGAACTCAAGGCGCCGTTCATCCTGTTTGCGGCCTCGGGCGGGGCGCGCATGCAGGAAGGCATCCTGTCGCTCATGCAGATGCCGCGCACGACGATCGCCGTGCAGCGGCTGCGCGAGGCGCGGCTGCCCTACATCGTCGTACTAACCGACCCGACGACGGGCGGCGTCACCGCCTCCTATGCGATGCTCGGCGACGTCCACATCGCGGAGCCGGGCGCCCTCATCTGCTTCGCGGGCCCGCGCGTCATCCAGCAGACCATCCGCGAGCAGCTTCCGGACGGCTTCCAGCGCGCCGAATACCTGCTCGAGCACGGCATGATCGACATGGTGGTGCACCGCCACAAGATACGCGAGACCCTGAGCCGGCTCTGCAACCTCCTGATGCAGGGCGGCGCCGAAGCCGGGGCGTCGCTCAGCGGCAACGGCAAGACGCAGACGAACGGCGCCAGGATCGACGGGAAGCTGATCGGGACCACCCCGCTCGAGCTCGAGCCGGTGACCGGGGCCGAGCGCTTCAAGGCGCAGGGCGAGGGCGAGCGCGCCGAGCCGCGCGACCACGATCCGTTGAGAAACTGATCGAAGCGGCTCTCGACAACGAGGCCGCCCTGGCGCAAGGGTTTCCACACACGCTATGGACGACTTGACCTCGCGCCGAACTCCTGATGGGCTTCGGCGGCCTCGACAGGGAGGGGCGTAACATTCCGACGAGCGATCAGCTCCTCGCCGACATGAAGCTCCTGCATCCGAAGCTCATCGATCTCTCGCTGGGCCGGGTCGAGCGGCTTCTGGCCAAGCTCGGCAACCCGCACAGGACGCTCCCCCCCATCGTCCACATCGCCGGCACCAACGGCAAGGGCTCGGTGACCGCGTACCTCAAGGCCATGCTGACGGCCGCCGGCCGGCGCGTGCATGCCTATACCTCGCCGCACCTGGTCCGCTTTCACGAGCGCATCGAGCTTGCGGCGGCGCCGGGGATCTCGCAGCCGATCTCGGAAGCCGATCTCGTGGACGTGCTCTCGCGGACGCAAGCCGTCAACGACGGGGACGACATCACGCAATTCGAGATCACGACGGCGGCGGCCTTCCTCGCTTTCGCCGAGCATCCCGCCGACGTCGTGCTGCTCGAGGTCGGCCTCGGCGGCCGGCTCGACGCGACCAACGTGATCGAGCATCCCCGCCTCACCGTGCTGACGCCGATCTCGCACGATCATGCCGACAAGCTCGGCAACACGATCGAGGCCATCGCGGGCGAGAAGGCCGGCATCCTGAAGCCCGGCGCGCCCTGCGTCGTCTCCCAGCAGGAGGACAGCGTGCACGACGTCATCGCGCACGCGGCGGCGCGGGCGGGCGCGCGCCTTGTCGTCTGGGGGCAGGACTACGATGCCTATGAGCAGCGCGGCCGGCTCGTCGTGCAACGGGCCGACCAGCTCCTGGACCTGCCGCTGCCCGCGCTCATCGGACGCCATCAGATCATCAACGCGGGCACCGCGGTGGCGGCGGCGCTCGAGCTTGGCGCGTGGATCGACGACGAGGCCATCGAACGCGGGCTCGTCTCCGCGCGCTGGCCGGCCAGGATGCAGCGCATCGACGGCGGGCCGCTGCCCTCCCTTTTGCGCCCCGGCTCGGAGCTGTGGCTCGACGGCGGGCATAACTCCGCGGCCGGGCTCTTCCTTGCGCAGTCGCTCGCAGACCTCGAGGAACGCTCCCCGAAGCCGCTCTATCTCGTCGTCGGCATGCTGGGCCTCAAGGACGCGGCCGGGTTCCTCGGCTCGTTCCGCGGGCTCGCGCGGCACGTGGTCGGCGTGCCGATCCCCGGCGCGCACGAAGCCCCGTTCTCGCCGGACGCGCTGGCAGATGCGGCGCGCTCGGTTTCGCTCAGCGCGGAGCCGGGCGTGTCGGTCGAAGCCGCCCTGAAGCACATCGATGCCCTCGATCCCGGCCCCAAGCGCATCCTGATCACGGGATCGCTCTATCTCGCGGGTCATGTGCTGGCGCTGCAGGAAGGCGTCGAGCCGCAGGCGAACTGATCGCGTGCAACGAAAAGGGCCCCGAGAGATCTCGGAGCCCTTTGTGATTCCGGATTGTGAGGCGGCTACGCCTTGGCGACGAGGGTCTCGCCGATCTGGGCGCCGAGCCATTCCTCGAGCTTGCGCTTCTGGACCAGCGCGCCGACGTGCTGACCTGCGACCTCGCCGTTCTTGAAGACGATCAGGGTCGGCATGGCGCGGATGCCATAGCGGGTCGTAATCGCCGGGCTCTGATCGACGTCGAGCTTCACGATCTTGACCTTGCCCTTCTGCTCGGCGGCAACCTGCTCGAGAGCGGGCGCCATGGCCTTGCACGGACCACACCATTCGGCGAAGAAATCGACGAGCACGGGCTCTTTCGACTTCAGAACCTCATCGTCGAACGTCTTGTCGGATACCAGCGTGGTCATCTCATCTCCTTCTCGGCCGGGGGCCGAACGGTTGTGCCCCCAGCGGGGTTTGAACGTAAGAATGGGCGTCTCGGGCGTCAAGTCTCGGGCGTCTCGAGGCGCCACAGCTTGTCGGCATATACGTCGAGGATCTCGCCCCGGATCTCCATGAGAGAGGGCTGCTCAGTCCAGAGCAGCGCCGCGCGCACGGCCTTGCCGGGGAAGGCTTCGCGCACGGCCAGGCGGTAGGCTGCGAGCTGATAGAGATAGACCGGCGCGACCTCCTCCACCGACCGGGGCGCGCGGCGGTTGGTCTTGTAGTCGACGATGAGGACCTCGCCGCCGGAGACGGCGAGGCGGTCGATCTGCCCGGCGATGCGCAACGGCGGGCCCGATCCTGCGACGCGCGGGATGACCGCCACCAGCGGCACCTCGGCTGCGCTTTCCGGACCGAACACCGGCGCGAAGGCGGCATTCGCGAGGAGCGCCAGGGTCTCGGCAGCAATCCCGGCGCGCACGTTGGCCGGTATCCCGCGCGCCCGCTCGGCGAGGAACGCGTCGGCGGCCCTCTGCCACGTCTCGGGGGCGAGGCACGGCAAATGCTGGAGCAGGGCGTGGGTCAGCGTGCCGCGCAGGAACCGGCTCTCGCCGCCGAGCCCGCCCGTCCCCGAGGCTGCCGGCCTCAGGACCGCCGGCTCGGATCGGGGATCCCGCGGCGGCGGCGCGGGGAGCGGCTCGCCCTCGTCGTCCGTGTCATAGGGGGCAAGGCGCGACGGCGCGAGCGGGATGGTGAGCTGGGGCTCGCGTGGCGCGGGCACAGAGCTCCAGGGCGGCAACGGCGCCGCGTCCTGCAACGCCGTGCGCGCCGTCCTCGGAGCTTCGGGCGGCGCGACCTGGGGCGCGGCGAGGCGCCCGACCTCGCGGCCGTCAGGTCCGGTCGTGCGTTCCAGAACGCCGTCGAGCCCGGAGTGGATCACCTCGTACCAGCAGCCCGGCGCGGGACCCTTCTGGCCCTCGAACCCCGCCACATAAAGCCGGTCGCGGGCACGCGTCATGGCGACGTAGAGCAGGCGGTTCGCCTCCTCGCGCTCGCGCTGCCGCAACGCTTCGCGCGCCTCGCGGAGCCGGTCGAGGGTCCCCGTGCCTTTCACCGGCCAGACGAACGGAGCGGGCATGCCGGGCGGGCGCTCCATCGCGGCGAGCACGATGGGACGGCCGCCCTGGATCGCGGCGGAGCCGGCGCTCGTCGTATCGGGCAGGAACACGATCGGGGCTTCGAGGCCCTTGGCCCCGTGCACGGTCATGACGCGCACCTCGTTGCGGCCGTGCTCCATGTCGCGCTTGATGTCGCGATCGCCGTCGCGCATGAAGGCCAGGAAGCCTGCGAGCGACGGCGGGGCGCCGTCGTCGTAGGTGAGCGCGAGATTCAAGAACTCGTCGAGCGGATCGGCGGCCTCGGGGCCGAGGCGCGCGATGAGCTTCGCGCGGACGCCGTCGCGGTCGAGCAGATCCGCGAAGAACTCGAACGGCGGACGGAAATCGGCGGCCTTGCGCCAACGCTTGAGCGTGGAGGCGGCCTCGATGTAGCGCGCGTTCTCCCGGCTCTTCTCCAAGAGCGCCTTCCAGAGCGTGCCCTTGCGCTCCTCGCTGGCTTGGCTCCGGTTCCAGAACGCGAGATCGGTGAGATCGGCATCATCGAGGCCGAAGATCGGGCTTTTCAGAACCTCCGCCAGCGCGAGATCGTCCTCGGGCAGGGTCAGGAAATCTCCGAGCGAGAGCATGTCCTCGACGGCGATCTGCTCCGTCAGGCGCATGCGGTCGGCGCCGGCCACGGGAATGCGGCGCGCCTTCAAGGCCTGCACCATGGGCTGGGCGAACGGGGCGCGCTTGCGCACGAGGATCAGGATGTCGCCCGGCGCGATGGGACGGCCGGTCGAGGCGAGCGTCTCGCCGTCGTCCAGCCAGCCCTTGATCGTATCGGCGATGCGGTTGGCGAGGCGCACGACCGATGGCTCGGCCGACCGCTCGTCCAGCGGCGACCAGGCGTCGGCGGGCGCTGCCTCTTCGTGCTTCTCCGTCGGCCACAGCTCGACCACGCCGCCGTGGCCCGCGCGCCGGACGGCGTGGGGCGCGGGCGAGACGCCCGGCGTGCGGGCGGGGTCCGCGAACACCCGGTCCACCGCGTTCAAGACCGGGGCGACAGTCCGGAACGAGAGCGTGAGCGGCACCGTGCGCCATGTCGCGCCGGCGCTCCTGCCGAGGTTGGCGAAGCGGTCGCCCATGGCGGAGAACATTTCCGGCGCCGCGCCCTGAAACGAATAGATCGACTGCTTCTCGTCACCGACCGCAAACAGCGTCCGCACGGTGTCGGCGCGCGCGCCCGAGCCGGCGAAGAACTCGGAGGCGATCGCCTCAACGACCTTCCATTGCGAAGGGCTCGTATCCTGGCTCTCGTCGACGAGGATGTGGTCGAGGCCGTTGTCGAGCTTGAACAGCACCCACTCGGCGGAGCCGCGTGTTGCGAGCAACGCCTTGGTGCGCGCGATCAGATCGTCGAAATCGAGGGCGGCGCGGCGTACCTTGGCGTCGGCATAGCGGACCGCGACGGCGTCCGCGAGGCGGATCAGCGCCATGGTCGCCTCGACGACGGCCGCGCCCCGGTGCTCGGTCCAGAGCGCGAGGAAGCGGCCCTGCACACGCCCCAGCATCGGCTCGATCTCTGGGTTCTTCGCCTTCAAGGCATTGGTCAGGAATTTCTCGCGCGGGGTTCCGTCGGTCTTGAGGAAGAGGCCGGACAGGGCCTCCATGCGCGCGCGTCCGGCTTCGGCCGAGAGCGCGGCGGCAACCTTGTCGGCGAGCCCGGTGTCGGTCTTGCTGCCGCCCCTGAGGACGTCGCGCACGTGCATCAGCTCGCGCGGGGAGAGGAGCGTTGCGGCTTCGGCTTCGATCGCGGCGCGCGTGAGGCCATCGCGCACGCCGAAGTGGCGGCGGTAAAGCGCCTCGACGGCGTCGAGGCTCATGTCCGCTGCGGCCGCGAGCCATTCTCGCTCCTTCAGCGCGTCGGCCAGCGTGTCGTCGAAGCGGTCGTCGGCCGCGTAGGCGATGGCCTTCGCGAGGGCCTCTCCAAGCCGGCTCTCCCGCGCCCGCGCGGCCCTGCCGATCACGTCGTCGATCGCTTCGCGCATCAGCTTGCGCGCGCTTGCCTCGTCGAGGATAGCGAAGCCCGGCGTGACGCCGGCTTCGAGCGGAAAGCGTTGCAGCAGGCGCTCGGCAAAGGCGTGAATGGTCTGCACGGAGAGCCCGCCCGGCGTTTCCGTCGCGCGCGTGAAGAGCGCGCGCGCGCGCGCCATCTCGGATGCGTCGGGCTTGCGGTCCAGGAATGCGAGCAGGGCCGCCTCGAGCGCATCGTCCGGCAGCATCACCCACTTGGACAGGCTGTCAAAGACACGCTTCGACATCTCGGCGGCGGCGGCCTTCGTGTAGGTGAGGCAGAGGATGCGCTCGGGCGGCGTGCCGGCGAGGAGGAGGCGCAAGACGCGCATGGTCAAGACGTGCGTCTTGCCGGTGCCGGCGTTGGCGCTCACCCAGACGGAGGCGGCGGGGTCGGCCGCGTCCGCCTGGCGGCGGCGTGTGCGCTCCAGCTCGATCTCGATGGACTTGTGCTCGATGAGCGCCGACATGGTTAGGCATCCTCCTCCGCAACGGCGCCGGACGACCATTCGGCGACACGCGCGAGGTGCGCATAGGCGTCGTAATCGTAGCCGAAGCGCGCGCGCCGGAGCGGCCGGTAGGGTGTCCTCTCTTCGTCGAAGCGGGCGACGTGGCGCTTCAAGCCGTCGAGGGTCTGGCGTGCGAGCGCGGCAATATCGGGGGCCTTCACGTCACGCGCGTCGCCCGGCGGCTCGCCGCCCGAGGCGCGGATGTAGCGCAACGTCGCGACCGGGCGCTTCGGCAGCCTGTCGAAGCCGAGCGCGGCGTCGGCGGCGATGGCGGCTTCCAGCGGCAGCTGCGGCGAGACGCCGTCCAGCACTTTCCTGTCGGGCGGCGGCGCGCCGGTCTTGTAGTCGGAGATGACGAGCGCGTCGTCCCTGACGTCGATGCGGTCGGCGCGCGCGGTCAGATGGAAGGGACCCGCCGGCGCGTCGAGCACGAGTTCGCCCGAGACCTCGGCCCTCACCTCCGTGACGCCCAAGCGGCGCGCGGGCTCCGTCGCGGCGAACCAAGCGGCGAAGCGCTCGAAGCGCGGAACCCAGAAGGCGGCGATGCGCGGGTGGGCGGCATAGGCGTCGAGCGCCTGGCGCGCGAAGCGGACCAGCTCGGCCTCAATATCGCCGGGGAGTGCGGCCGGATACGCCTTGGCGAACTCCGAAAGCGCATCGTGGATGATGCTGCCGCGCAATGCGGGGCCGGGTGGCTCGCCGAGCGGCGGGAGCGGAGCGAGCTTCAGGATCTCGCCGGCAAAGATCGCATACGGGTTGGCGATCCATGTCTCGATGCGCGAGACCGAGAGCCGGCGCGGGCGCTGCGCGCCCGTCGGCCTCGGCTCCGGGGCGGCGAGGCGCGCCACAGGCGCGATGTCGTCGCGCCGACGCGCCCAGGCGAGCCAGGGCTCCTTCGGCGCGAGCGCCTCCGCTACGCCCATGCCCTCGAGCAACGCCTTGAGTCTCAGCAGCCAGCGCGAGGGGACCGTCGGCACGCCGTCCTTCTTCTCGGCGCGCGTCAGGATCACCTGGGGCGCGGCGAGCAGGGTCGCGAAATCGTGGGCGGACTGGCCGATCTTCTCCTCGGGCGAGGGCAGGCCGAGCGCCTCGCGCATGGGGCGGTTGAGCCAGGCGCCGGGATCGGACGACTTCGGCCACGTGCCGTCGTTGAGCGAGCCGAGAACGACGACATCGGTCTGCTGAAGCCGCGCCTCGAAGGGCCCCCAGATGAAGAGCCGCGGATGCACGGGGCCGCGCGGGCGCACGGTCTCGGCCGCGGCGAGGCTGCGGTAGAGGTCGGCGTAGTCCGCCGCGGGCAGATCGAGCGGGGGCAGCGCCGGATCGAGCAGGCCCGCGAAGAATCGTGCGGCCGTCTCACCGGCCTCGTCGCGCCAGAGGAGGCTCTCGTCGTCGTCTGTTTCCCCTCCCCCTTGTGGGGAGGGGTCAGGGGTGGGGGAAATCCCTACGGCCGCCGTTCTGGAGTCCCCCCCACCCCGGCGCCCCCCCCAGGGGGGGGGGGGGGGGGGGGGGGGGGGGGGGTGAGAGGGGTTGGGGGGGGGGGGGACGAGATCGTGGAGCAGGACGGGCTCCGTCTGTTCATAGAGTGCGAGCAGCGGCGCGTACGCCGCGCGCAGGCGGGCGATGAGATCGCGCGCGCCCTGCCAGTCCTCCGTCCAGAGCCGCTTCACGGCGGGGTGGGCGCGCACGCCGCGCTCGCGGTCGGCAGCGGCCCGCTCGAAGGCCGCTTCGACGCCGGCAAGGCCCTCGCCCAGATACGGCGCGCGGAAGGTTGCGATCTCGAGCGCGCGGGCAGCGCGGCGGGCGGCGAACGGATCGAGGCCGAGGCGCGTCAGCGGGTGCTTCAACAGGGCGACCGTCTCGGCCGGCGCAAAGCGCGTCGCCACGGCGTTGACGACGAGATCGAGGAAGGCGCCGGGCGGCGTCTTGGCGAGCGGACGGCCCGCGGAATCGTCGACCTTGATGCCCCAGGCTTCGAGGCGGATGGCAACGCGGCGCGCGAGGAAACGATCTGGCGAGACGAGGGCCGCGGTCTTGCCCGGCGTCTCGGCGGCTTCGCGCAGGATCAGCGCCACGACCTCCGCCTCGTCCTGCGCGGTCGGCGCCTCGACGAGGCTCAAGCCGGACGGGGCGGCCCGGGCCGGATCCTTGCGCGCGGCGGCGGCGAAGCTCTCCCAGCGCTCGGTGGTGCCGGCAGGCCGCATGGCCTCGGCAATGAGGCGCGTACGCGCGCGGGCCGGCGGGGAGGCAGCAGCGCCGAGGCGGACGACGGCCGAGCGCGTCAGGCCGAGCGCGTCGAGGAGCTTCTTCAGGCCGAACTGCGGATGCTCCGGATGCTCGGGACCGATGGTCTGCCAACTTTCGGAATCGAGATCGGTATCGAGGCCGGGCAGCACGATGGCGCCGTTCGGCAGGCTCGCCACGGCGCGCATCAACTCGACGGTTGCCGGAATGGAGCCGGTGACGCCGGCGACGATGACGGGCGACGCCGGCGGCGACGCCACAAGGCGCGCGGCCTCGGCGCGGATGACGGCGTTGCGGCGGCCAGCCGCCGAGAGCATGCCGGATTGGGCGAGATAACCCGGCCAAGCCTGCGTGACGATCTCGAGAAACGCGAGCGTCTTCTGCCAATGCTCGGAGAAGGTCTCGGGCACGAGCGTGTCCAGCCGGTCGAGGCTCACGTCCTCCGTCTCGACCATGTCCATCAGCGCCGCGAGCTCCTTGGCGAGAACGGCCGCCTGCTGAGAGGTGGCGGCCGCGGTCGCTCTCTCGGCGCCGTTGCGGTGCATGGCCTCCGTCCAGCGGCGGATGAGGCTCGTCAGCACGAGCCGGCGCTCGAGCTCGCCGATGGCGGGCGGGATGGCGCCGACGTGCTGCTCGGCCCCTGCGGCGGCCGCAATCAGCGAGAGATCCTCCTCACCCTCCGAGATGGGCACGATCCTCGGCAGCAAGAGCGCGCGCCCGCCGCCGGCGCGCAGGAACGCGTCCTCGACCGCGCGCGTCGCGCGCCGTGTCGGCAGATAGAGCGTGAGGCGCGGCAGATCGAGCAGCGCCGGCCGAGACCCGCCGCCGGCCGGCAGGGTACCGTCGAGCACGGCGCCGGCGAGGCAATCGAGGAACGGGCGCCCGGCTTCGATCGTGTAGATGTTCGCGGAACGGGACAGTGGAGCTCCCCTGGACGGATTTCGGACCTTCCGGCCGGATATCCGATTCCATGGCCGTCTTTCAGGCGCTTGCGGCGCGGCGCATCCAGCTTTCCGCGTCTTCCACAGACTGGGGGGTGCCGACGTGCATCCAGACGCCGTCGAGGCACAGCCCGAACAGGCGGCCCTCAGCGATGGCCCGGTCCCACAGCACGTTGAGCGAGAAACGCCCCTGGGACGCATCCTCGAACAGGCGCGGATGGGCGATGGAGACCCCGGTGAAGGCGAACGGGGCTTCTCCACCCTCGCCACGCCGCGTCAGCGTGCCATCGGGCGCCATGAGGAAATCGCCGTGGCCGTCATAGCCGAGGCTTTCGGCGCCGCGGGCGAGCAGGAGCAGGCTGTCCATGCGGTCCGCATCGAAGGCGGCAACGAGCCGCGCGATGTTCGAGCCGATGCCCTCGACCCAGACCGAATCGGAGTTGTGGATGAGGAACGGGGCCTCTCCGAGCAGCGGCAGCGCCTTGACCACGCCGCCGCCGGTATCCAGCAACACGCCGCGCTCGTCGGAGATGGCGATCGCGGGGCGCGTGCGACCGGCGAGGCGGGCTTCGATCTGCTCGGCGAAGTGATGCACGTTCACCACCGCGCGCGTGATGCCGCCGGCGGCCAGACGATCCAGCACGTGATCGAGGAGCGGCTTGCCGCAGAGGGGCACGAGCGGCTTCGGCATGGTGTCCGTCAGCGGCCGCATGCGCGTACCGAGACCGGCGGCCAGCACCATCGCGGTCGTCACGCGGTTGGTCATGTTTGGTGCCCCCTCACCCGGTACCGATACGTCCATGCGGAGCATGGCTCCGCCACGCCCGAGCGGCGGGTGAGGGGGAGAGGAGCGCGAGATTGCATGCGAGGCTCTTCAAAGAGACGGGACGGTGCGGCGAACCGCGTCGGGGAAATGGTCGTCGAACCAGCGCGCGAGCGGCGCGAGGTCCGCGTGCGCGAGCCCCCGCGCCAGATAGCGCCATATGCGCGGGATGTGACGCACATACGCGGGCTTGCCGTCGCGCATGGCGAGACGGGCGAATATACCCAGGATCTTGGTGTTGCGCTGGACGCCCAAGGCCGCGTAGGCGAAGCGGAACGCGTCTGCATCGAAGCCCGGCTCCGCGCGACGCCTCTCAAGGTAATAGGCCAACAGCTCGTCCTCGAGGGCGGCCGGCACATCGAGGCGCGCGTCCTGCAAAAGCGAGACGAGATCGTAGGCGAGGGATCCCTGAAGCGCGTCCTGGAAGTCGAGCAGCCCTGCGCGCCGCGCGCCGTCACGCTCGGGAAGCCAGACGAGATTCGGCGAATGGAAATCGCGCAGCACCCAGCCCTTGGGCTCGGCTGCAAGGCGCGCGAAAACCCCGTCCCAGGCGGCCATAAAGTCCGCACGGATGTGCGGAGGGATCGGCGTCCCGTACACGGCCGGCCAGTACCAGTCGGGCAACAGCTCGATCTCGATGCCGAGCACGGCGGCGTCCTGTGGCGGAACGCAGTGGGCCGTCCCGTCGGGGAGAGGGATCTCGGGAGGAACGGCGTGCCGGCTCAATGCGAGGAGCGCGTCGGTAGCGGCGCGCCACAGCTCCGGCTGTGAAGTGCCACGCGCGATCTCCGCGCCGTAGACGCGATCGCCGAAGTCCTCGATGACGAGGAAGCCGCGGTCGAGATCGGCGGCGTAGATCTCTGGCGCGCTGAGGTCCGCGTCACGCAATGCGTTCGCGACGGCGACGAACGGGCGCACGTCCTCGGCCAACCTGGCGATGCGGCTATAGGGCAGCCCGTTGCGGATCGGCGGGCCATCCGGCTGGCGCGGCTGGTCCATGAGGATGGCGGTGCGCGGTTCCCCTCCCACTTGTGGGGTGGGGCTAGGGGTGGGGGGAATCCCAACGGCTGCTGTTCTGCAATCCCCCCCTCCTAGCCTCCCCCACGAGGGGGGAGGGACCTCGGCGAGGGGAGAAGAAGCGAGGCGCGCATAGGCGCGGGCGGAAGCGTCGCCCTGCAGATAGACGGCGCTCGCGGTGTTCCAGGGCGCGTGTGCGTCGATAAAGTCCGACATGGCTTCGAGGCGGGCGAGGCGCGGCGCCCAGGTGCCGTGCCCCACGAGGCGCACGGTGCGCTGCTCGGCGTCCGTGCCTTGCGACAAATGGATGTTGAGGCGGTTGGCGGCCGCGAGGCCGGGCGCGCGCTCGGGCCATTCGACGACGGCGGCGCCGGCCGTGATCAGCTCGTCGAAGCCCAGCTCGACGAGATCGTCGTCGCCCGAGAGGCGATAGAGGTCGAGATGGGCGAGCTCGAGGCGCGGGGCGGCGTAGGTCTGAACCAGGGAGAACGTCGGGCTCGGGATCTCGGCGCCCCGATCGGCAAGGACGGCGCGGATGAGCGCGCGCGCGAACGTCGTCTTGCCGGCGCCGAGATCGCCCGAGAGCGCCACCACGTCGCCCACGGCGATCTTCAGCGCGACGCGCTCGGCGAGACGCGTGATCCCCGCCTCGTCGGCGTCAGGCACGCGCCAGTCTTGCTGCTGCTTCGGTATCGGTCGGGACATGCTTCTGCTCGAGCTCACGCGCGGGGAAGCGTACCGTGACCTTGGTTCCCTTTCCAGGCTCGCTGTCGAGCGTCATGTCGCCGCCGTGCAGGTCGACGAGGCTCTTGACGATCGAAAGACCGAGGCCCGCGCCCCGGTGCTTACCGCCCTGGCTGCGGCTCTCGAAGCGCTCGAAAATACGGGCCTGCTGCTCCTTGGGAATGCCGATCCCCTCGTCCTCGACCGAGAACACCATCACGCCCTCCTCGCGCCAGCAGGAGAGATGCACGACGCCCTCGGGATTGGAAAAGCCGACGGCGTTGGACAGGAGGTTGTAGAGCACCTGGCGCACGCGCTGCTCGTCGGCGACGAACACTGCCGCATCGTCGGCGACCGCGATGTCGAGCGTGAGGCGGGCGCGGGCGGCACGCTCGCGGATGCTGTTGATCGCCTGATCGATGACGGCCTGCACGTCGACGGCGGCGAGCTTCAGCTCCAGCCCGCCGGCGTCGATGGCGGACAGATCCAGGATGTCGTCGATGATGGCGAGAAGGGTCTTGGAGGAGAAGGCGATGTCGTCGAGGTACTCGCGCTGGCGCGGCGTCAATACGCCGAAGATCGGATTGGCCAGAAGCTCGCTGAAGCCGATGATGTTGGTCAGCGGCGTCCGGAGCTCGTAGGAGATGTGGCCGATGAACTGGTTCTTCAGCCGGTCGGCGGTGACGAGGGCCTCGTTGCGCTCGATGAGGGCGCGCTCGTAACGCTTCGAGTCCGTCACGTCGACGAAGGTCAGGAGCGTACCGCCATCGGGGAGCGGCGTCACGGCATAGTCGATGACGCTGCTGTCGGGGCGGATCATCTGGCCTTCGAGGGGCTCGCGCTCCTCGAACGAGGTAACGGCGCGGCTGATCTCCTTCCAGGTCGACATCTCGCCGTGCAGCACCTGCGTGACGCGGACGAACTCGTCGATGTGCGGCTTCTCGGCGAGCTGCTGGCGCGAGAGCTTCCAGATGGCCGCGAAGGCGGAATTGTGGAGCTGCAGGCGGCCGTCGGTGCCGAACACCGCCACGCCTTCCTTGAGGCTGTTCAGCGTCTCGGTCTGAACCCCGATGAGCGCGTTGTAGCGGCTTTCGAGCGCCAGGCGCTCGGTCTCATCCTTGTAGAGATAGGTGACGCCGCCATCGGGGCGCTGCGCGGCCATGACGTGGAGATCGCGGCCGTCCGGAAGGTGCCACCAGTCCTCGTGCTCGGTCTCCTGTTTGTAGCACTTGAGGACGTCCGCCTTCCATTCGCGATACTTCACGACCTCGGGCAGGCGGCCGAGCTCGCGCAGGCGATCGAGCACAGCGCCGTCCATCGGGCCCGTCGCCAGCCAATCCGCGTCGAGCTGCCAGAGCTTCTGGTAGGCGGCGTTGAAGAAGGTGAGCTTCTGCTCGGCATTGAAGATGGCGACGGCGGTCGCGACGCGGTCGAGCGTGCGGTCGTAGGCGGCGATCTGCCGGTCCATCTCGCCCTTCGCGCTTTCGAGATCGGCGACGTCGATGGCGGCCCCCGCGGTCGCGTCGCCGAGCGGCAGCACGGTCACCTCGTGCATCTTGCGCTCGGAGCCGACCACGAGCGGCAGGCGCTCCTTGAACGTCTGCCCGGTCTTTACGACGCGGGCGACCTGCTTGCGCTGGCGCGATTCCAGGAGCTGGATCTGGCCGTCGACGGCCTCGGCCTCGCTTTCCGCCTCCACCGCCTTGACGTAGGCGCTGTTGACCCAGGTGAGCCGCCCCGCCGCGTCGAGCAGCCAGGCCGGATGCGGCAGCGCCGAGAGCAGCGCGCGGCTCGACCGCACGTCGCGCGCGAGGCGCATGTGCTGGTCGAGGATCACGGAGAGATCGCGCTTATAGCCCGCGACATCCTTGAAGCGCAGCACGGCGCGGCCGCCCGCGGCGCGACCGTCGGCCTCGACGTGACCGCCGGCCGTGGTCTTCAGGATGAGATTGAAGGCGCGTCCTTCCGAGAGCAGACCATCGAGAGCCGACTTCAAGGCGGCATTGCTCTTCTGGTCGAGCCAGAAGTTGAAGCGCACCAGCTCGCCCGTGTTGGCGGGCAGGCCCGGCACGCCGGAGAGCGTGTTGGTGACGACGGAGATGCCGCGCCCCTGCTCCCAGTGCATGAGCACCTGAGGCTCGGCCTTGATCAAGGCCTCCGCCGCGGCAAGCGCCCGGCGCAGCTCGCGCGATTCGTCCTGGGCCCGGCGCGCCTGGCGGCGCATGGAGGTGATGGCCTGATAGAGAAGGTAGATCGTGCCGATGCTCGCCACGCCCGCCAGCGCGGCCAGGAGCCAGGTGTCCCCTTGCAGCCCGCCTTCCTCGACAATCCTGCGCCCGGAAGCGAGCGTCGCGGTCAGAACGGTGACGACGGCCAGGCTCGCGAGCGCGAGCATGACAAGCTCGACCCGCGTGTTCTGCCGCTCAGGCGTAGGGCTCTTGGGTTGCATCGATCTCGGGGTTCGATCGTGGCCGGGCACGTGGCAACGCCCGCTCAGAAAAAGCGAATCGCTTCGGAAGTATGAGGAGCTTCCGAGGCCGATGCCAGCCCAAGAGAGGCACATCGCTCAGCCAACCTGCGCGCGGGCGGGCGCGCGAAATGCAAAAGCCCCGCAGGCGGACAAAAATGCCGCTCGCAGGGCTTCGGTCCTCTATGGGACCGGCGTTTCGCCGTCCGGTGGGGCGTTGCCCCGTCAGTAGCGGTAGTGGTCCGGCTTGTAGGGGCCGTCGACGGACACGCCGATGTAATCGGCCTGCTCGGGGCGCAGCTTGGTGAGCTTGACGCCGAGCTTCTCGAGGTGGAGGGCTGCGACCTTCTCGTCGAGCACCTTCGGCAGCGTGTAGACCTTCTTCTCGTACTTGCCGGGGTTGGCCCAGAGGTCGATCTGCGCCAGCGTCTGGTTCGAGAACGACGACGACATGACGAACGAGGGATGGCCCATGGCGTTGCCGAGGTTCACGAGGCGGCCTTCCGACAACAGGATGATGCGGTTGCCCGACGGGAACTCGATCTCGTCGACCTGCGGCTTGATGTTGGTCCACTTGAAGTTCTTCAAGCCCGCGACCTGGATCTCGTTGTCGAAGTGGCCGATGTTGCAGACGATGGCCCGGTCCTTCATCTGCCGCATGTGGTCGACGGTGATGATGTCGCGGTTGCCGGTCGCGGTGACGTAGATGTCGGCACGGCTAAAGGCATTCTCGATGGGGGCGACCTCGTATCCCTCCATCGACGCCTGGAGCGCGCAGATCGGATCGACCTCGGAGACGATGACGCGCGCACCGGCCTGGCGGAGGGAAGCGGCCGAGCCCTTGCCGACGTCGCCGAAGCCGGCGACGAAGGCGACCTTGCCGGCCAGCATGACGTCGGTGCCGCGGCGGATGGCGTCGACGAGGCTCTCGCGGCAGCCGTAGAGATTGTCGAACTTCGACTTGGTGACGCTGTCGTTGACGTTGATCGCCGGGAACAGGAGCTGGTTCTGCTCGGCCAACTTGTAGAGGCGGTGCACGCCCGTGGTCGTCTCCTCGGAGACGCCGCGGATCGAGGTCGCCACATGGGCGAACCAGCCCGAGGGCTTCTCCGCGAGGAGCCGTTTGATCAAGGCGAAGAAGATCTCCTCCTCCTCCGAGCCCGGCTTGTCCAGGAACGCCGTGTCGCCGTTCTCGGCGCGCAGGCCGTGGTGCACGAGCATGGTGGCATCGCCGCCGTCGTCGAGGATCATGTTGGGCACGCCGCCGCCGTGCCAGTCGAAGAGACGGGCGGTGAAGTCCCAGTACTCGGTCAGCGTCTCGCCCTTGAAGGCGAACACCGGCGTCCCCGTCGCGGCGATGGCGGCGGCGGCGTGGTCCTGCGTCGAGAAGATGTTGCAGGAGACCCAGCGCACGTCCGCGCCAAGCGCCTTCAGCGTCTCGATCAGGACCGCGGTCTGGATGGTCATGTGGAGCGAGCCGGCGATGCGCGCGCCCTTGAGCGGCTGCTTGGGGCCGTACTCGGCACGGATGGCCATCAGGCCGGGCATCTCGCTCTCGGCGAGGTCGATCTCCTTGCGGCCGAAGGCGGCGAGCGAGATGTCCTTGACGATGTAGTCCTGGTTGGCGGTCATGCAGGGTCCCTTTTTCGTGCGGCCGCCGGCAGCAGCGGGCATGCCGGCGCAAAGTCCGCCCCCGTATAGCGGCGCGGGACAGGGACCGCAATAAGATATAAATAAGTCTTTATGTCCTTGGGAAAGGCGGTTGGGAGCGGGCAGCAGGCAGGGCTCGTGAGGGAGGTCAGTCTTCCTCGGCCAGCTCCTCGCCGAAGCCGGTCTCGACCAGATCGACCAGGGCGGCGAGGGCTTCGGGACCTTCCTTGCCCTCGGCGGTGATGTAGAGGACCGAGCCGGGCCCGGCGGCGAGCATCATCAGCCCCATGATCGAGGTGCCGCCGACGGTCTGTCCGTCGCGCGTCACGGTCACGCTCGCCTGGTAAGTCTCGGCGAGCTTCACGAACTTCGCCGAGGCGCGGGCGTGAAGCCCCTTGCGGTTGACGACGGTGACGACGGCCTCGGGTCGCTTGCTGTCTTGGATCTCAGGCATCGTGCGCCGTCCAACCCCCTACTGCTCGCCCGACAGTTCCTGGCTCGCAACCTTGATGTACTTGCGTCCGGCCTCGCGCGCGAGCGTTACCGCTTCATCGAGGGGTGCCTCGGCCCTGAGGCCGGCCAGCTTGACCAGGATCGGCAGGTTGATACCGGCCAGAATCTCGACGTTCGCCTCGTCCATGACCGAGATGGCGAGGTTGGACGGCGTCCCCCCGAACATGTCGGTCAGGATGATGACGCCCGATCCCGTGTCGGTGCGGCGCACGGCCTCCAGGATCTCGGAGCGGCGCGCTTCCATGTCGTCCTCGGGACCGATCGAGATGGTCTCGAGCTGTGTCTGAGGCCCGACGATGTGCTCGAGTGCCGCACGGAACTCGATCGCCAAGCCGCCGTGTGTGACGATCACGAGTCCGATCATCTAAACCAAGCCGAGGTTGTTACGATTTTGTATTTTTTGAGCATCGGCTCACCCCTGGGCCGTGCCCCAAGTCTCTGTGGCGTCACGACAATCTCCGTGGTGTCATGAGCTTCAGGACTACGTCCCCGCCCCGCCTTCGCGGCGGGCCGGAGACTTACAGGGGTTCGCGGGCAAAGCAAGGGGTTTTGCTGGCGCCTTATGGCGCAGCTCCCGAGCCCAGGCCCCCTCCGAGCGCCAGAAGGAGCTTGACGGGGGCAGAGGCTTCGAACGGCGCAAGGCGAAGAAGCGGAAACGCGACGCCGAGATAGCGCGCCGTCATCGGCTCCAGCGGAAAGCGGGGCACGTCGGCCGCCGGCACGAGGTCGACCACGAGCGCAAGACGCGCCCCGGGACAAAACGGAAGGCTCAGGATACCGAGGCCGCGCACCTCGATCTTGCCGGCGATGGCCGGGGGCGGACTGGCCTCGACCGCCTCGCCCTGACGCGTGAGGCGCACCTGATCGTCCGAGACGAGCGCGGCACGGAGCGCGCCCTCTCCGAACGGCGGCGCGGCGATGCACCTCAGCGCAAGGTCCGACTTGCCCGATCCCGACGGCCCGCGGATCAGGACGGCCTTCTCGCCGAGGGCGAGCGCCGTGCCGTGGACCAGCTCAGCTCCGTTCGCGGACTGATTCATGCACGAGATCCGATGCCGCGCGCCGGCTGCCGGCCATGCCCGCCCGGGAGGAGGAGACGCGGCCCGGAAGGCGCACGACGAAACGGGCTCCGCTCGACGGCCCGCACTCCGAGCCGGCCGCCGCGGGCTTGTTCTCGGCCGAGATCTCGCCGCCGTGTGCGCGGATGATCTCGCGCGAGATCGAGAGCCCGAGGCCGGAGTTCTTGCCGCGAACGGCTTCGGTATCGGGGCGGTCCGTGTAAAAACGATCGAAGATGATCTGGCGGCGATCCTCGGGAATGCCGGGCCCCTCGTCCTCGACGGCCAGCTCGACATCGGAGCCGATGCGCCGCAGCGAGATGGTCACGGGCCGGCCTTCCGGCGAGAAGGAGACGGCGTTGTCCACGAGGTTGGTCAGCACCTGGCCGAGCCGCCCGGCATGGCCGTTGACGACAAACGCGCCTTCGAAGGGGGCAACGGCGATCACCGTCTCGACGCGGCGGCTATCGCCCGAGAGGATGTCCTTGAAGATCTGCGTGACGCTGGCCACGACCGAGGCGATGTCGAGGGGGCCCATCTGCTGGCGCGCGAGCTCGGCGTCGAGGCGGGAGGCGTTGGAGACATCGGTGATGAGCCGGTTCAGGCGCATCAGCTCGTTCTGGATCTGCTTCACCACCTCTCTGCGCTGCTCGTCGGTGCGCGCGTACGAGAGGGATTCGGCCATGGAGCGTGCCGCGGTGAGCGGGTTCTTGAGCTCGTGGGCGACGTCGGCGGCAAAACTCTCGCTCGCTTCCACGCGCCGGTAAAGGGCTGCGGTCATGGCGGCGAAGGCGGCGGACATGCGGCCGACCTCATCGGTGCGGTGCGAGAAATCCGGCAGCTCGTGGCGGGCGCTGATGTTGCGGCTCACGAGGTCGGCGGAGGCCGACAGCCGGCGGATCGGTCCGGCCACGGTCCGCGCCAGGACCAGCGCGCTGATCAAGGAGGCCAGGATGGCGAAGGCCGCGAGCAGCCAGATCTGGGTCTGCTGGTCGGAAACGATCTTGTCGATCTCGCCGGGGCGCGTCGACATCAGAAGCACGCCTTCCACGACGCCCGCCCGCTGGATGGGGACGGCCGTCGAGACGATCTGCTGGCCCTTCTCGTTGAGCAGCAGCATGGCGGTGGCCTTGCCCTGGAGCGCCTGCTTCACCTCCGGATAGGACGTGCCGTTGGCGTTGCCGATCTCTTTGTAGACCGGCAGATCCTCGTTCATCATCGTCCAGGACTTGAGGCGGGTCCAAAAGTCCTTGGTGCGCGTCTTGCCGCCGTCGGGCACCTTGGGCTCGTGGCGGGAGAGCTGGCCGCGCTGCAAGAGCGTCGCCGAATCCATGACCAGCGTCCCGTCGCGGCTATAGACGCGCGCGCGACGCGTCGTCGGCTGGATGAGACGGCGCAGGATCGGGGCCACGCGCTCGGGACGGATCGAGAGCTCGTGCGCCGCGAAGGCGTTGTCCTCGGGGGCCTCGGCCTCCTCCTCGAGGGGATCGGTGTGGATGACGAGGCGGCCGGTCTCGACGCGGGCGTCGCCGGCGATGGCGGCGGCGATGATCTCGCCTTGAACGCGCAGCGATTCGCGCTTCGCCTCGATGAGCCAGGCATTGTTCTCGTTGAAATAGAGAATGCCGCCGACCATGACGACGAGGCCGGCGAGACTCGCGACCAGGATGCGCCGCCACAGGCTGCCGGCGATGAAGCGGACGGGCAGAAACGTCCGCCACCAGCGGGGCAGACCGACGACCGGCCGCGGGCTCCGCCGCATGAGATCCTGCGCGCGGGCGGCGAGGCCGCCGAGGGACCGGCGGGTTCCCGCCAGGATGGCCTCGAGCCCCGTGTCAACCGCCGGCGTTCGCTCGGTCTCGAGCGCCATCACCCCTCCATGCGAAGGATTCTTCGTCCCCCGCAACGTTCCGAAGCTCAACCCGAAGCTCGTTTCGAGCTCACGAGGCGCATGGCAAAGCGCCGCTACGCTTCCTTGAAGCGGTAGCCGACGCCGTACAGCGTCTCGATGACGTCGAAACTGTCGTCGACCTGCTTGAACTTCTTGCGCAATCGCTTGATGTGGCTGTCGATCGTCCGGTCATCGACATACACCTGATCATCGTAGGCGGCGTCCATCAGCGCGTCGCGCGTCTTGACGACGCCGGGACGATGGGCCAGCGCCTGAAGGATCAGGAACTCGGTGACGGTGAGCGTGACCGGACGGTTGTCCCAATGGCAGGTGTGGCGCTCGGGGTCGAGCTTCAGCTTGCCGCGCTCCAGGATATGAGCCACCTGCGGCTCGGCCGTCTGTCCATCCTTGGGCTGCAGACGGCGGAGGATGGCGCGGACGCGCTCGACGATGAGGCGCTGCGAGAAGGGCTTGGCGATGTAGTCGTCGGCCCCCATCTTGAGGCCGAACAATTCGTCGATCTCCTCGTCCTTGGAGGTGAGGAAGATGACGGGCATATCGGACTGCTGGCGCACGCGGCGGAGCAACTCCATCCCGTCCATGCGCGGCATCTTGATGTCGAAAATCCCGAGGTCGGCCGGATCCTCGGTCAGCGCCTCGAGCGCGGAGGCGCCGTCCGAGTAGGTGCGCACCTTGTAGCCCTCGGCCTCGAGCGCCATTCCGAGCGAGGTGAGAATATTGCGCTCGTCGTCGACGAGCGCGATGGTGCTTTTCTCTTTCATGGTCCCGATTTTCCTCGCGGCAACCCTATATACCCACTTGGCGCTTTATGGTCCCAAGGTGGATCAATTGTGGCAGGTCCGTCTTACAAACAGCGGCCTGAACAGCAACTGAACGGCCTCACGGGCCAGAACGACAAAGGGTTCATCCGATGACAGATCGCGGCACCCCCGAACGTATCCCGGAGGCGTCCCGGGCCGAGCTTTCGCCGGCAGCCGCCGCGCGTCTCCTGATGCGCCGTGCCCTCAAGGCATCGCTCGCCACCCTGGAGGCATCCACGGGCCATCCATACGCCTCGCTGGTCACAATCGCAACCGATGTGGACGGAACGCCGCTGTTCCTGATCTCAACCCTCGCGCTGCACACGAAAAATCTCGCCTCCGACGCGCGCGCGAGCGTGCTGTTCGACGGCACGGATGCGACCGGAGATCCGCTCGCCGGCGGCCGCGTCACCGTGATGGGGCGGGCCGTCAGGACGGCGCGCGGAGGGGCGCGCGAGCGCTTCCTCGGGCGGCACGCGCCGGCACGCGGGTACGCTGATTTTCCGGACTTCGCCTTTTATGAGCTCGAGGTGGAGCGCGCGCACTACATCGGCGGCTTCGGCCGGATCGTGGATCTCAGGCGCTCGGACCTCATCCTCGATGTGGGTGACGCCCAGCCGCTCGTCGCGGGGCATGACGACATTGTCTCGCACATGAACGACGACCACGCCGCAGCCCTCGCCCTCTATGCCACGGAGCTTGCCGGCGCACCCGGCGGCCCCTGGCGCATGACCGGCATCGATCCCGATGGCTTCGACATCGTCTGCGACGGGCAGACGTGCCGCCTGCCGTTCGCCAGACGCGTGACGACCCCCGACGAAGCGCGGCAGGAACTGGTTCGCCTCGCGGGGGTGGCACGCGACCGGCAATCTCATTCTTAATCTTGCCTAATCCCTCGGTAGTACGCACCCGCACAATGGACGTGCGCTTGTCCGTATGCTTCGCCGGATGCTAGTTTGTCCGCTTAGCTAAAAAATATTTCACAACGTCCATCGCGTAGAGGATCGCCCAGAATGAATGTCATGTCGCCTTCGGAGGCCAAAACAACCAATCCGGCCGTCCTGGCCTTCGTCGAAGAGGCCAAGGCCCTGTTCAAGCCGGAGTCCGTCCGATGGTGCAACGGAAGCAAGTGGGAGTACCAGGAGCTGCTGAAGGCGCTCGTGGACGGAGGCACCGCGCAGTGGCTCAACCCGGCCAAACGGCCGAACTCCATTCTCGTGCGCTCCGACCCCGCGGACGTGGCCCGCGTCGAGGACCAGACCTACATTTCATCCC
Source organism: Hyphomicrobium sp. (assembly GCF_036833075.1). GTDB lineage: Bacteria > Pseudomonadota > Alphaproteobacteria > Rhizobiales > Hyphomicrobiaceae > Hyphomicrobium_C. The sequence goes on along the minus strand of NZ_DAITQL010000001.1, from coordinate 68,049 downwards.
GGACCCGTGACGACGCAGGCCCGACCAACAACTGGGCCGATCCGGCCGAGATGAAGGCGACGCTGACCCAGCTCTACGACGGCGCAATGGCCGGGCGCACGATGTACGTCGTGCCCTACTCCATGGGTCCGATCGGCTCGCCCATCGCCGGCATCGGCGTCATGGTCACTGACAGCGCCTATGCGGTCGCCAACATGCACATCATGACGCGCGTCGGCGACAAGGTGCTGGCCGCGCTCGGCAACAGCGACGATTTCGTGCGCGGGCGCCATACGGTCGGCTATCCGCTGTCCAGCGCGGGCATGGCCGACGCACCGTGGCCCTGCAACAAGACCAAATACATCTCGCACTTCCCTGAGACGCGCGAGATCTGGTCCTACGGCTCGGGCTACGGCGGCAATGCGCTGCTCGGCAAGAAATGCCACGCGCTGCGCATCGCTTCGGTCAAGGCCCGCGACGAGGGCTGGATGGCCGAGCACATGCTGATCCTCAAGCTCACCAACCCCGAAGGCAAAGTGAAATTCGTCGCCGCAGCCTTCCCGTCCGCCTGCGGCAAGACCAACCTCGCCATGCTGGTTCCGACCATCCCGGGATGGAAGGCCGAGACGGTGGGCGACGATATCTGCTGGATGAAGTTCGGCCCCGACGGGCGTCTCTATGCGATCAATCCTGAGACCGGCTTCTTCGGCGTCGCGCCTGGCACATCGAATGAGAGCAATCTCAACGCGATGAAGACGCTCCACGCCAACATCATCTACTCGAACGTCGCGCTCACGGACGACGGCGATGTCTGGTGGGAAGGCATGAGCGAGCCGCCCGCCCACGCGGTCGACTGGCTGCGCCGCTCCTGGACGCCGTCCTCGGGGCGCCCTGCCGCGCACCCCAATGCGCGCTTCACGGCGCCGGCCGCGCAGTGCCCGGTGATCGCAAAGGAATGGGACGATCCGGCCGGCGTGCCGATCGACGCCATCCTGTTCGGCGGCCGGCGCGCATCGGTCGTGCCGCTCGTCTCGGAAGCGCTCTCCTGGCGGCACGGCACATTCCTCGGCTCGATCATGGCCTCGGAGAAAACCGCCGCCGCCGCCGGCAAGGTCGGCGACCTGCGCCGTGACCCGATGGCCATGCTGCCGTTCTGCGGCTACCACATGGGCGACTACTTCCAGCACTGGATCAACATGGGCGAGAAGGGCGGCGGCAACATGCCGAAGATCTTCTACGTCAACTGGTTCCGGAAGAGCCCCGAGGGCAAGTTCCTGTGGCCCGGCTATGCCGACAACAGCCGCGTGCTCAAGTGGATCTTCGAGCGCTGCGAGGGGACGGCGGGTGCGATCGATACGCCGATCGGCAAGCTGCCGGCGCAAGGCGCGCTCGACCTCGACGGACTCAACGTCTCGCCGGAGGCCATGGGCGAGCTCCTGCGCGTCGACACCGAGGGCTGGAAGGCCGAGCTGCCGTCCATCCGCGAGCATTTCGCGATGTTCGGCGCAAAGCTGCCGCAGGCTCTCAACGACGAGCTCTCGGCGCTCGAGCAGCGGCTCGGCTGAGGGCGCTTCAATCCGTCACGCAACACCGAGGACCCCCCGGGGCGCAAGCTCCGGGGGTCTTGTCTTTCGACGCCGCTCCCGGCCTTCGCCGGCGGCTCGATCTCACGCATGAATCGTGATCTACAAGGGGCAAGGCATGGTATGCCCTGGCGCGCACGCTGCCGTCGTGCGGAGCCCGGTGCACGCGGGACCGGAGCGGGACTGTTGCGATGCTGAGCTGGCTTTCCAAGCTGTTCCGCCGACACCGCGAGGCCCTGCCTCAAGGGCGCACCGCATCGGCCGTGCGGGTCTCGCACGACGACAGGATCATCACGGTCGACAGCGGCGCGGGCAGCGTGGCGACGCTGCTCTGGTCGAACCTCGCCAATGTCGCGATCCTGACCACCGAGGCGGGGCCCTTGCAGATGGACCTCTTCTGGATCCTCTCCGATCGCGACCGGCGCAGCGCGCTCACGATCCCCATGGATGCGGAGGGAGAGCACGCGCTGCTCAAGGCCATGCAAGCGCGCCTTGCCGGCTTCGACAACATGGCCGTGGTCGAGGCGATGAGCAGCACGGCGCGGGGCATCTTCCAGATCTGGCCGGCGCAAATGCTCTGAGCCGGTTTAAGGGCGCGGTCCGGGAGATCCGGCAGGCGCCTCGAGCGGTTGCTCCGCGCCCGCGACGAGCCGGGACGAGGCGTCGGCGGCTGCGGTTTTGGCCCAGCGCAGGCGCAAAAGCGCGAGCTTCGCCCAACGCCGCGCCCAGGAGACCAGGCTCTCGTCCAGGGTCCGGCGCTTCAGATCGCGCGCAAGGGCGAAGGACCGCCGATCGGAGGCCGTTTTCTCGGGGTCGGCGTAAAACGTGGCGATCTTCTCGACGCCCATGCCGGGGGTGGCGAGCCATCGCGCGACATGGCCGTTGCAGAGGCGCTCGACATCGACCAGAGCCTTGCGCGCGCCTGTCCCTGCCGCGGGGCAGGCAGTCGCGAACGCATCGCCCACGAGGACGACGCCGGGCTTGAGGTAGCCCCTCGTCTCGTAGAGATCGACCGGGCGCATCTTCACGGGACCGACGATGCGGAACGGGCCCGTCCACCGCGCAAGGCGCGGCATGGCGTGTGCGAGCGTCGCCTCGGGCGCGGCGCGGAAGGCTGAGAGCCAGGGATCGCCGAGATCGCGATAGACGAAGAGGTTTGCGCGCATGCGCGTGCCGATGGGAAACAGCGTGATGTAGGCGATCCGCTGGCGCGGGTGCTCGCCGTAGCAGGTCAAGGCGCGGAACGGAAAGCTCGCGCCTGCCGCAGGCTCCATGTCGAAGCCGAAGGTGATCGACTGGCATCGCGCGAGGTCCGCCCGCTCGATGCCGAGCGCTTCGCGCAGGCCGTTGTTCAAGCCGCTGGCCAGGACGACGAGGCGAGCTTCGACGGTCTCGCCCGTGGACAGCGTCACGCGCTGGCGGTCGGCGCCATTGGCGATGGTCGTGACCTTGGCGTGAATTTGCGCGACGGACGGCGGGATTTCCCGGCGCAGCAGGTTGACGAGTGCGCCATAGTCGAACCCGCGCTGGTCGCTTATGCGCTTCTCGGCCATGCGGCCGAGCATCGACACCGAGACCGACCGGTCGTGGGTTGACGCCGCCAGAACCGCCTCGCCGAGGCCGGTGTTGCGGAGCACGCGCATCTGATCGTCGTCGAATTTCTCGACGCGGAAGTCGTCGGGATAGATCCGGCTCGGATCGACGAGCGCGACCGCGCGACCGGACCGGCCCAGCATGGTCGCGGCGATCGAGCCGCACAGGCCCGCGCCGACAATGGTAACATCGAACTCGCGCATGGGCGTCTTCACCCTGGCCACCGCGCCGCGATCGGCGCGACGGGCGAGTGTCCGCCGGCGACGCTAAACCCGGGTTAACGTCTTTCCCGAGGGGGACCTATTCGGCAGCGTGCTGAACGCAATCTTACCGTGCAGCCCGCGACCCCTTGCGGCGGCTCCGCACCCCCTGACGCCGGGGCCCGATTCCGGATAGGGTGCCTCGAGCGACGCCGTGCCGCCCAGGCCATGAAAGGATCTTCTTCGATGTTCGACCCCGAAAACCCGCCGGAGCTCGAGACCGCCTGCTGGCTCAACGCCGATCCGGCGCCGACGCTCAAGGACCTCAAGGGCAAGGTCGTGGTGCTGGCGGCGTTCCAGCAGCATTGCCCGGGCAGCCTCAAGCACGGCCTGCCGCAGGCAGCCCGTCTCGCGCAGGCGTTCGACGACGACGCGGTGGCGGTGATCGGCCTCAACACCCCGTTCGAAGAGACCGACGCGCAGAGCAAGACGGCGCTCGAAACCTTCGTCGCCGAGCATGGGCTCACGTTTCCGGTGGCGCTCGACGCGGCCAACGGCAAGAGCCTGCCGAGAACGATGGAAGCCTTCGAGATTCAGGGCACGCCGACGGTCCTCATCTTCGACCGGCAGGGCCGTCTCCGTCGGCACTACCTCGGACAGGTCGACGATCTGCGCATCGGCGCCGAGGTGATGGCGCTCGCCATCGAGGCGCGGGATGCGCCGCGGGAGCAGTCGATCGCGCTCGAGCGGCGGCTCGCGGCCGTGCTGACCGATCCCAGCGAGCACCATCATCACGGCTGCGGCTGTGGACACGACCACGCGCATGACCATGGTCACGACCATGAGCACCATCATCACGGCGACGGCGGCTGTTGCGGCGGCCACGGCCATCATCACGATCATGATCATGGGGGCAACAAGGGCGGCTGCGGGTGCGGCCACGATCACTGAGGCGGCCGTGCGCTCTCTCCCTGCGGAGAGGAGCGCAGTTATTGTGCATGGCCTCGCCGGCGCCTTCAGGGCGCCACCCGAATCGGCGGACTGTCCGTCAAGCCGTTCGATGGACAGGAGCCGGCGATGAGCGAACGTGCGACAGGGCGGAGCAAGGAGCGGGGCGCGGACGAGGCGACCCCGCAGGTCGACGTTGCGCCGGCCAAGGCCAGGACAAAGGCCCGGAAAGAGGCGAAGACCGCCGCGGCCTTCGACAAGAAGACCATCGCGCTCGTCTACGATTTCGATGGCACGCTCTCGCCACGCCCGATGCAGGAGTATTCGTTCCTGCCGCAGCTCGGCATCGATCCGGCAGCGTTCTGGGCCGAGTGCGGGCGCGTCGCGCGCGCAGAGCGGGCCGATCCGCTCATCACCTACATGCACCTCATGTACAAGCTTGCGCGCGACAAGGGCCTGCGCATCGACCGCGACGATCTGGTGAAGCAAGGCGCGTCGGTGGAGCTGTTCCCCGGCGTTTCCGAGTGGTTCGACGAGATCGCGGCCTACATCCGGATCCGCGCCGAGAGCCACGGCGTCGAGCTTCGCCATTACCTCGTGTCGTCAGGGCTTACCGAGATCATCGAGGGCACGGCGATCCGCCGCCATTTTCACAACGTGTTCGCGTCGGAATACTGGTTCGACGCCTACGAGCTGCCGTTCCCGAAGCGGGTGATCACCGATACCGGCAAGACGCAGTACCTGTTCCGCATCAACAAGGGCATCGAGGATCTCGGTGAGAGCATCAATGCGCACATGGCCGAAGACCTGCGCCCGATCCCGTTCCGCAACATGATCTACTTCGGAGACGGCGAGACGGACGTGCCGTCCATGGCGCTGATGCGCAAGAGCGGCGGACACGCGGTCGCCGTGCATCCGCAAGGCCGCGGCAAGGGCCATGCGACGTGCGTCGAGCTCTTCCGCGCAGGCCGCGTCGATTTCTTCGCGGCCGCCGACTACCGGCGCGGCTCCGACCTCTTCAAGCGGACGTGCCTGCTGCTCGACCGCATCCTCGCGGACATCGCCGTCGAGGAGGAGATCTGGACGGTGGCGAGAGGCATTGGCTGATCCGTTCGGGGGAGCCTGGATGCGACACGCGACGGCCATCCAGCGAAGCGCGGCTTGGCTGAGATGTGGAGAAGCGCGGCTCCGCCGCGACGTGCCGGTCAAATGAAGGGCGCATGAACACGCGCCGTTCAGAACAGCTTGTCGAGGCTGCGCTGGATCTGCTGGAAGCCTTTCGACACCTGGCGCGAGAGCGAAGGCTGTTTGCGATCCGTGCGCGCTGCGCGCTGCGGCCGGGGCTTTGCGGCCTTTTGCGTCGCCGCGCCCGCGGCAGCCCCGACGGCCGCCGTCGCGACGGCCTCCTCGAGCTCGGTGTCGTCCTCGCGTCCCGCAGAGGCGGTCCGCATGGTGCCGGCATTCGGGCTGGCGGGAGGCGGCGCGGCAAGCGGCTCCTCGCGCGCCTCGGCGCGTTGCGCCGCCGGCAGCACGGTGCGCGGGACGCATCCCTCCTCGCCGCCCATGCTGCAGCCGCCCGTGCAGGAGATCTTGTTGTGCGTCTCGAGCAGCGCGAGCAGCACCGGATCCGGACGGTCAACCGGCAGGCGCGCGTTCACGCGGGTGGCGAACTCGCCCATGCCGGCCTGCGTCGACGCGTTCCAGACGCCGTTGACGGGACCGCTGTAGCAGCCGGCGCGCTTCAGCTCAGCCTGCACGGCGCGCGTGACGGACGTCTCGTCCTCGAACCGCGGGATAGCTTCCGCCGACGCGCTTGCGGGCCTGGCGGCGCGCGCCGGCGCGGGCGCTGTCGTTGCGACAGGCGTGAAGACCGGGCCGCTCACGGCGACGGCGTCCTCAGGGACCCGATCGGCGCCGAGCAGCGCACCGTAGACCACGACCACGGCGGCCAGCACGACACCGCCGCCCGCGAACAGCGTTGCAGGATTGATCGCGGGAAGCCGAGCCAGATGCTCGGCCACACGCTCGCGGAGCGACTCGAAAAGCAAACGCATATCCCTACCCCATCGCATGCGCCGCCTCTGCTCAGGCTTCGCGACGCACGATGCGCCATCCCCCGCGTTCCGCACTTAAAAACTCTAGCACATCCGGCGCCCGATGGCACGGCGGGGCACGCGAGCCTCTAGCCGGCGAGAGAACCGCATGGCCGCTTCTTATGCTCAATCCGAGTTGGTGCGAGACGCTCAACGCTCCGCGCCTTGTTCGGGCTTCAGGCGCTCCGCGCCTGGATCGGGCTTCAGGAAGCGCGCGGCGACCCAGCCCTGCCGCCCGTGATATTCGACGCGGCACCATTCGAGCCGCGCGTTCCTTTTTTCCTCATCGGTCATCCCCATCCAGCGGTCGAGGCTGGGCTCGGGCTTCAGGCAGCCGAAATTCTTGAGACCGCGCGCGCCGGGCGGGATGGCGCCGAGCTTGCGGCTGTCACCATGGGGGACATCGCGCAGGTTGAGGACGTCATTGGCGGGCACGCCCGTCACCGCGAAGAACCTCGGCGGCTCCTGGGCCGATGCCGGGCCGGCAACAAACGCGGCGGCCAAGAGGGCCGCCGACCGGACCACGCGGGCGCAACGGTTCATGGCGCGGCGATCCATGATCTGGCGGCTCATGACAGGATCCCCCATCGTCTCCCTCAACGGTCTCTCCGATGACGCCGAGGCCGAGAGTGCGCAGAAATGCGCCTCCTCTATGACAAAGCTGGCGGTGACCGAAGGGGCGGGCCTTGGGAGCGGGCGTCCGCGTTCCTATGTGCTCTTCATGTATCGGGAGACATCGCCATGGCCTTCGAGGATGTGAAAGCGGAGATCGGCATTCTGCTCGCGCGGATGCAGAACGGGCCGGAGGATGCCCACGAGCTCTATCTGCAGCTCATGGAGAAGCTCAACGAGCTCAGGGCGTATGGCCTGCCGATCCCGGAGGACCTCCGCAATCTCGAGGCTGCGCTCTCGAGCGAGTTCGAGGGCGCGCGCAAGGGCGCGAGCTGAGCGCCTGTGCCGGGCTTGTGCCGGGGACGCACCCGACCCGACCGATCTTGATCCGACCTCGCTTTAAGCCTTTATCGCGAACGACCTTTTGCGCTTCCGCCTCATAAGGGCAGCTTTCATGCTCAATAAGATTCTCTGATAAACAGATCACGAACTTGCGATTTGCTGTTATCGGAGCATTTGCCTATATACACACCAGCATCAGTTGGGCTGGCGGCCCTCTGGTCGTTGGAACATTAAGGAGGAACTGTCATGAAGACCTGGATGAAGCCCTCGGTTCGCGAGCAGGAAGTCGGCCTCGAGGTGACCTCGTATCTGCCGGCTGAGATCGACCTCGTCTAAAGACGGTCGGTTTTCTCGAATCCCAAGCGGCGATCGCGGAAGCGGTCGCCGCTTTTTTTTGAGATCGGTTTTCATTGTCGGCACCGACGGCTTTCAAAACGCCCGCGACGCGTCCTTCGGCCAAGTTTCGATACGTTCGGCATGCGTTTTCTTGCGCTTTTGCGTCTCGTTTTCGCCCGCCTCTCCGTTAACGGCACGGGGCGCCTCGCCTCCATCGCCGCCCCCAACACGAAAAATTCAAATCGCGTGAAGCCTCGAGCCGCGGCTTATCCGGCGGGCGCAAAACGCCGCGAAACGGCTTGAAATAACGGCTTCAGACGCTTTCTGGTACACAGTAGCATCAGCTCGCCTAATAGAACGGGTCTGAAAATACGATTGGTCGCCGGAGGATCTGGTCCCTCATGGTGTTTGCGCGCAGACGTGCTCCGTCATGCGCCTTTCAAAGGAGGAACTACTCATGAAGACCTGGATGAAACCTTCGGTTCGCGAGCAGGAAGTCGGCCTCGAGGTCACGTCCTATCTCCCGGCCGAGATCGATCTCGTCTAACCCGGGATCTCCTTTCGGTCTTTGGCGCGGCGGCCCCTTCTACGGTCGTCGCGCTTTTCTTTTGTCCGGCCTCGGACGTAGGGGCCGGACGATGCCTTCGTATCCCGTAGACGATATTCTGATAGGGCTGCTGATCGGGCCGCCGTGATCCGGCATACTCGGCCGCGACACTCTCGGGGACTTTCGGCATGCTCATCCGCGACGCGCTTCCAAACGACGAACCGTCCTGGCGCAAGCTCTGGAACGGATACCTCGCGTTCTACCAGGCGGAGGTGCCGGAGGACGTGACCCTGAAGACCTGGGAGCGGCTCATCCGCAAGCAGGACGGCCTGTTCTGCCGGGTTGCAGAAACCGGCGGCGAGGTCTGCGGCTTCAGTCTCTCCGTGCTTCACGCCGGCACCTGGACGACGGCGCCCGTCTGCTACCTGGAGGATCTGTTCGTCTCGCCCGATCACCGGGGCAGGGGAATCGGCGAAGCGCTGATCCGCGATCTCGCCGGGATGGCCAAGAGCCAGGGTTGGTCGCGGCTCTACTGGCACACGCAGGCCGGCAACACGGCGGCACGCAGCGTTTACGACCGCTTCACCAAAGCCGACGATTTCGTCCGCTATCGTCTCTTCTTCTAGCGCCGACGCGGCGGGCGACGTTCGCGGCAGGGCGAAGGCGCCGCGCCGGGCCCTCATGCGCTCGCGCGCGTGTGCCCCATGCGCTGCTTTCGGAGATATGGTCGCTCCGAGACTTAATCGATCGATTGCGACCCGGTTCGCCCCCTTCCCGCCGCGGCGGCGCGAATCACCTCCCCGGGGCATCGACCGGCCTGCCGATCCGCAATTCGACAATCCCTTATCTTCCAGGTCTTTCAGAGCATTTAACAGTTCGTTTACTGCCGAATGCGACCGTTTCCAGGTTCGGGTTTCTGGTTTCGTGCTGCGTCCGGCCCTTCACGCATTTCAGCTTCGCACGAGGCAGTCCGCCGCCTTTCCCCCTCGGGGTCCGAGGTTTGAGCAGCACTGCACCCCTGGGGACCCCCATGCTGACATTCGACCAGGAGAGCGGACGGCCGCTCCGGAGCGGCTACGGCCTTTCCGGACCCACCGGCACACCCGGCCGCAGCCTGGGTGAAATCGCGCGCGAGATCGAGATGGCGCAGCGCGAGCAGACGGAGACCATGGCCAACATCGTGGAGCGGCTCAAGGTGGCGGAGACCGCCCGGCCCGCGCCGGCACGCTCCCGCGCCCGCCCCCGCAAATACATGCTCCTCGACGAGGCGGGCGACGAGCCCTGGGACATCGAAGCTGCGGAAGCGCTGATGCAGGGGCACGAAGCGGCGCTGACCGAGCCCGATCCCCGGGCGCCCCCGGCAGCCATGTCCTACACGCAGCAGGCATGGATCGGGGAGCGCTTCAACGACGTCACCCAGCGCATCACGCAGGCCCTCTCCGACCTGAGGCCCGGCCCCGCCGTGGCCGCGCTCGAAGAGCGTATCGACGCCTTCCAGGCCCATCTCGGTGAGACGCTGCAGGACGTAGCGCGGCGCTCGGACGTCGAGGGGATGCGCCTCATCGAGGTGCACGTCAACGACCTCGGCGACAAGCTCTCCGAGCTCGAACGCCATGTCGTGCGCATCGACGGCATCGAGAGCGATGTGCGCGCCGTCATGGCGCAGGTCTCCGACGATCGCCTCGCCAAGCTCTTCACCGCCGACAGCCGCTTCGCGGTCGATCTCGAAGCCGTCGCCCGGCGCGCCGCCGAAGACGTGCATGTCCGCCTCGGCGGCGAGACCGCGCACCTCGTCGACCGTCACGACGCCCTGCGCCAGCTCGTCGAAGCCTCGATCGCCGACAGACGCGAAGCCGAAGCCCACGCCGTCTCGCTGGTGACCACGCTCTCGGGCCGCGTCAACGCGCAAGCGGACCGCTACGACGAGATCCGGGCCCTGCTCGAGCAGGCGATCGCCGAGCAGCGCCAGAACGAGCAGACCGCCTTCGCCATGCTGGAGACGCTGCAGCAGGCGCTGGCCGCGGTCCTCGACCGCATGGATGCCATGGAGCGGCAGCAGCCGCCGCAACAGCCTGAACAGGCTGCCGCGTCCGAGCCCGCGCCGGCCCCGGTCGCGGCGCCGGTCCCTGTCCCGGCCGCCCAGGAGCCGATCCTCGGGCCGCCGCCTCCGGACGCGCCGAGCCTCGAGGCGCCGGTCGCAGCCCCCGAGCCCGCCATGCCGGGCAATGCGCCGTACACGTTCCGCGACACGCACTTCGACGGCATTGGCGCGCCGGAGCCCGTGGCCCCGACCCCGGTGGAGGTTCCGGCGACCGTCGCGGACGCGGCGGGGCCCGTCGAGCCGGCCGTCGCCGACGAGCCCGAGTCGCCGCTCGACCGACTGCGGCGCGACTTCATCGCCGAAGCCCGCCGCGCGAAGCTGAAAGCGGCCGCGAACCGCGCCGAGGCGTTGGACGAGCCGGCGGATGCGCCTGCGCAGACATCCATCGCCGACATGCGGGACTCGCTCTTCCAGCCCAAGGCGTCGGAGATGGGCAGCGGCCGTCTGTTCGGCATGTCCACGAAACTGCTGGCGACCGTGCTGGTGCTCATCATCGCCATCAACGGCAGCCTTCTGCTTCTCAACCGCAAGTCCGCGCCGCGGCCGGTGGTGCCTCAGATCTCATACCCGGCAGCGACAGAGCCGGACGGTGGCACCGCATTGCCCGCCGAAGAGACGCCCGGCTCCGAGCCGCGCTCCACCCCCGGCCACGACCGCACGGGCGAAGCCGCACCCATCCCCTACGGCTTCCACGACGACGTCCTGACCCCGCCCAAGGTTGCGCCCGTGGACGGAGGATCGACGTCGGACGCTCCGCAGGGCATGACGATCACACACCCCGGCGCAACGCTGTCCGGCGCGGCCGCCGCCGGCGTCTACGAGCAGCAGATGTTCGCGAGCCTCTCGGGCCAGCTCGGGATGATCGCAGCCGGACAATCGGCAAACGCGCTCCTTCCGGACGTGAACGGGCGCATCTCCGCCGCCTATCCGGCCACGGACCTCGACCCTGCCGGCGAGGCAGAGGCGAGCCCCCTTGCGCGCGATCTGCCTCCGGCCACGGTCGGGCCGATGTCACTCCGCGTCGCCGCCGCCAACGGCGATCCGTCGGCCGAGTTCGAGGTCGCCGCGCGGCTCGCGGAAGGTCGAGGCACCGGCCAGGACTACGCAGAGGCGCTGCGCTGGTATCAGCGGTCCGCCGCCAAGGGCTTCGCGCAGGCGCAATACCGGGTCGGCACGCTCTATGAGCGCGGGCTCGGCGTGGCCAAGGATCTCGAGCGGGCCAAGATCTGGTATCAGCGCGCGGCAGAGGGCGGCAACGTCAAGTCGATGCACAATCTCGCCGTGCTGACCGCCGGCGGCGCGCGGCCCAACTACGCCGCCGCCCTGCCGTGGTTCCTCAAGGCCGCCGAGCATGGGCTCCCCGACAGCCAATACAATCTCGGCGTTCTCGTCGAGAACGGGCTCGGCATCGCGGCCGACCGCGTCGAAGCCTACAAATGGTATGCGCTCGCGGCGAAGAGCGGCGATGGGGAAGCGATCGAGCGGCGCGATGCCCTCATCTCCACCCTCACCGCCGAGGAGTTGACCGACGCCGACGAGAGGATCGCCGGATACCGGGCCCGGCCCGCCTCGCCGCTGGCCAACGACGCCCGTGCCGCCGGAGAGGACTGGAAGAGGCGCGTCAATAACGACACGAACACCTAGCGCGTTCGCCGCCCGCGGTCGCAAACGGCCGTGGCGGCGTTGTTTTCCGAACACGCGATCCCGGTTCCCGCAACGCAGCGCTGGCACTCCCGGCAAAGGTCCAATACGATGCCGGGCGAGGGGCGCACCGCCGTCCCTCACGCCCGCCCGAGAGGGCCGGGCCCGCCGAGGGCCCGGGCGCTCCGTGCGGCGGTTTTTTGAAGCTCCGTCCCCCGTACCCGCGTCACACGCCCCCGCAATGCACATCTATCTGCCGATCGCCGAGATGAGCGCCAACGTGCTGCTGTTCCTCGGGATGGGCTGCGCGGTCGGCTTTCTGGCGGGTCTGTTCGGCGTCGGCGGCGGCTTCCTGATGACGCCGCTCCTCATCTTCTCGGGCATCCCCGCGGCGGTGGCGGTCGGAACCGGGGCGGCGCAGATCGTCGCCTCCTCCGCGTCGGGCGCGATCGCCCAATACCGGCGCAACACCGTCGACATCAAGATGGGCCTGGTGCTGCTCGCAGGCGGCGTCCTGGGGTCGGTGATCGGCGTCAAGATGGTCCGTATCCTGCGGCTCGCGGGCCAGTTCGACCTGTTCGTCTCCCTCGCCTACGTCACCTTCCTCGGCGTGATCGGCACGTTGATGCTGATCGAGAGCCTCCACGCGATCCAGGCCGCCCGCAGCGGCGCGCCCATCGCGCGGCGCCGGTCGGGCCAGCACAACTGGATCCACAAGCTGCCGTTCAAGATGCGGTTCCACCGCTCGAAGCTCTACATCAGCGCCTTCCCGCCGATGATGATCGGCGCGTTCGTCGGGTTCCTCGGCGCCATCATGGGCGCCGGCGGCGGCTTCATCATGATCCCCGCCTTGATCTACCTTTTACGCATGCCGACCAATATCGCGATCGGCACGTCGCTGTTTCAGATCGTGTTCGTGGCCGCGGTGACGACGGTCATGCAGTCGACGGAGAACTACAGCGTCGACATCGTGCTCGCGCTCATCCTGATCGTCAGCGGCGTCGTCGGTGCGCAGTACGGCGCGGCCGCAGGGGCGCGCCTCAAGGGCGAGCATCTCCGCTTCCTGCTCGCGGCCCTCGTGCTGCTCGTCTGCGCCCGCATCGGCTGGGACCTCATCGTTACGCCGCCGGAGCTGTTCTCCATCACATCGCTCGGAGGCTTGCGATGAGGATGCGGGGCGGACGGCGCGCATGGGTTTCGGCGCTGCTGGCGGCCGCGGCGACGTGGTGGGCTTCCGCGGGTCCGGTTCCGGCGCAGGAGGGAAGAGAGCGGCTCGGCGCACCGCGTGCCGACGACGGCCAGCCGCCCCGCAAGCCGGCGGCGCGCAACCGCAAGGCCGATCCGAACGCCGTGGCCGCGGCGCGCCGGTCCGACGATCAGGGCGCCGACAAGGACGCCGCGCCGGCCCCGCGTCCTGCCAGAGAGACGGTCGAAGCGGACGTTTCAACGCGAACGATCGCCGTCACGTCGGCTTTCGCAGGCACGGAGATCATCGTGTTCGGATCGGTCGTGAACAGCCGCCAGCCGAGCGCGGAGGCGGGCACCTACGACATCATCGTCGTGCTCGAGGGGATGCCCATTCCGCTCACCGTGCGGCGCAAGACCAACGTCGCGGGCCTTTGGATCAACACGGACGCGGTCGATTTCGAGAGCGTGCCGAGCTACTACGCGATCGCCTCGACGCGGCCGATCGAGGAGATCGCGGATCCGACGTTCCTCGAGCGCAACGCGATCGGCCACGGGTATGCGCGCATCGCGCCCGCAGCACGCTCCGTCATCGCCGCGAAGCCCGGCGAGATCAGGGACTACAAGGAGGCGGTCGTCAGGATCAAGCAGGGAGACGGGCTCTACCTCAAGGAGGACTACGCGGTCATCTTCATCGGCAAGAGCCTGTTCCGCGCCTCCATCGCGCTCCCCGCAAACGTTCCCGTGGGACCGATGACGGCGCGCGTCTATCTGTTCCGCGAAGGCGACTTGCTGAGCACCTTCCAGTCCAAGGTGCGGCTCGAACGCAGCGGGATCGAGCTATGGCTCTACCGCGCGGCTATGCATCATCCCCTCTATTATGGTCTTTCGGCCGTCCTGGTCGCGACGCTGGCGGGCTGGCTCGCCTCGCTGCCGTTCCGCCGCAGGCCCCCGGCGTAGGCGCTTGCTCAGTCCTCTTTGAGGAGGCGCGAGGCGATGGGGTAGAGGCCCTCCTGGCCCAGGACCAGGACCGACAGGCCGTCGTTGCCGAACAATGGCGAGAACGCATCGTCGAGCACGTTGAGACCGCCGGCATAAGTGCCGAAGGCGGGTAGCACGAGGCGCAGGCCGTTGCCGACGAAGCAGGGGCGGCGGATCACGTGGCCATGGAAGGAGACGCGCGCGGCGGGATGCAGATGGCCCGCGATCTCGTGCGTGACGGGGCCGGCCGTCGGCTCATGCCGGAAGGTGAGCCCGCCGACCGTGATCTCGCCGAGAACCGTGCCGCCGAGGCCCATGTCGATCACGGGGTCGTGGTTGCCGGCCAGCCAGAGCCATTCGCGATCCTCCTGCAGGATGGCGAGCGTCCCGCGGTCGACGGGGCTCATGCGGTCGGCCGCGCCGCAATCATGGAAGCTGTCGCCAAGGCAGAGCACGGTCGCGGCCGGATACGCATCGAGGGTTGCGGCGAGGCGCTCGAGCGTCGCCGCCGTGTCGTAGGGGGGCAGCATGAGCCCGCGCGCGGCGAAGGAGGAGCCCTTCTCCAGATGCAGGTCGGCGACGATCAGGATGTCCTCGGCCGGCCAGTAGAGCGCACCCGAGACATCGGCCACGAACGAGCGGCCCGAGATCGAGACCGGCTGCCGGCTGAACTCACCGACGTCGAGACGCTCGGGCTTGAGCTCCAGCATTTGCGTCGTGCGTCTCACGTCCGTCCCTCGCCTCAATCGCTTCCGCGATCAGCTCCTCGGCCGCTTCGCGCAGCAGATCCTCGCGCGTGAGCCTGCCGACGGGCTCGACGCCGATCTCAAGCAGGATCGGAACCGCGAGCGGCGAGACCCGGTCCAGAGCTTGATGCCTGATTCGTCCCCGCGCGCGGGCCAGGAATCGGCCGAGACGGGCGATATCCAACAGGCCCGTGGCCGCATCCTCCCAGGCGGCTTCGAGCAGAATATGGCCCGGATCGTGGCGCCGCAGAACGTTGTAGATGAGATCGGTCGACACCGTCACCTGGCGGCCGCTCTTTTCGCGCCCCGGATGACGACGCTCGATCAGGCCCGAGATGACCGCCACGGCGCGGAACGTGCGGCGCATGAGACTGCTCTCGGCGAGCCACGCTTCGAGGTCGTCGCCCAGCATGTCCTCGTCGAACAGGCGGGCGAGGCTCAGGCTGCCGTCCGCGATGCGCTCCGAAAGATCGCCGAGGCCCCACAGGGCCAGGCCGTAATCGTTGGCGACGAAGCCGAGCGGGCGCGCGCCTTCGCGCTCGAGGCGGCGCGTCAACAGCATGCCGAGCGTCTGGTGGGCGAGCCGTCCCTCGAACGGGTAGGCGACCATGAAGTGACGCGACCGGCGCGGGAAGGTCTCGACCAGCACATCGTCGGCGCCGGGGAGTTGCGAATAGTCGTGCTGGAAACCCAACCACTCGGCGACGGGCGTCGGCAGATCGCTCCATCGCTCGGGATCGGCCAGCATGGCGCGTACGCGCCTCGCGAGATGCGTCGAGAGCGGAAACTTGCCGCCGGCATAGCTCGGGATCATGGCGTCGGCGCCCGGCGCGCGCGTGACGAACGCCTCGGTTTCGGCCATGCCCTCGAAGCGCAGGATCTCGCCGGCGAAGACGAACGTGTTGCCCGGCGCCAACTGCCCGACGAAGGATTCCTCGACCTCGCCGAGCACGCGCCCACCCGCGAGCGGTCCCGTCTCGACCGCCGCTCCGCGCCTGCGCCTCAGGCTGCGGCGCTGGCCGATGAGGCGGATCCGGATCATCGGCGCCTCGACGATGGTGCCGGCGTTCATGCGGTACTGGCGGATGAGGCTTGGATGCGCGAGGCGCAGGCGGCCATCCTCCGTCGGGCGTAGGCGCGCGAAGCGCTCGTAGGACTTGAGCGCGTAGCCGCCGGTGGCGACGAAGTCGACGACGCGGTCGAAGCGGGCGCGCGTCAGGCCGGCGTAGGGCGACGCCGTGCGCACCTCCTCGAACAGCGCATCCGGCGCGAAGGGGCCGTGACAGGCCATGCCGAGCACATGCTGGGCGAGGACATCCAGCGCACCCGAGCGGGAGATGACGGCATCCTGCTCGCCGGCGCGCGCGGCCTCGAGCGCGGCGCGGCACTCGAGAACCTCGAAGCGGTTGGCGGGCACCAGGAGCGCCGTCGAGGGCTCGTCGAGGCGATGGTTGGCGCGGCCGATGCGCTGCGCGAGGCGGGAGGCCCCCTTCGGCGCGCCGACGTTGACGACGAGATCGACGTCGCCCCAGTCGATGCCGAGGTCGAGGGTGGACGTGGCGACGACCGCCCTCAGCCTGCCCTCCGCCATCGCCGCCTCCACCTTGAGGCGGCGCGCCTTGTCGAGCGAGCCGTGGTGGAGCGCAATGGGCAGGCCCCGATCGTTGATGCGCCACAGCTCCTGGAACACCAGCTCCGCCTGCATGCGCGTGTTGACGAACACGAGCGTCGTCTTGTGCGCGCGAATTGCGCGGTAGATCTCGTGCATGGCGTAGCGGGCGGAATGGCCGCTCCACGGCACCGGCTCCTCGATCTCGAGGATGCGGATCTCGGGCGCGGCGCCGCCCGGGGCGATCACGAGATCGGCAAGCGCACGCATGGCATCGGGTGCGCGTTGCGGCACGAGGTAGCTCAAAAGCTCCGAAGGCCGCGCGACGGTCGCGGAGAGGCCGAGCGTCATGAGGCCGGGCGCGATGGCGTTCAACCGCGCGAGGCCGAGCGAAAGGAGGTCGCCGCGCTTCGAGGGCGCGAGCGCGTGCAGCTCGTCGAGGATGACGGTGTCGAGATCGGCGAACACATAGCCCGCGTCCGACCCCGACAGCATCAACGCCACCTGCTCGGGCGTGGTGAGCAGGATCTGTGGCGGCTTCACGCGCTGGCGGGCGCGGCGGGCGAGGGAGGTGTCGCCGCTCCGCGTCTCGACCGAGACCTTGAGCCCCATCTCGGAAATCGGCACGACGAGGTTGCGCTGGATGTCCTCGGCCAGCGCCTTGAGGGGCGAGACGTAGAGCGTGCGCAGGCCGGCGCCCTGCTTGGGCTTCAGGGCTTCGGAAAGCGCGATCAGGCTCGGCAGGAAGCCTGCGAGCGTCTTACCGGCGCCGGTGGGCGCGATCAACAGCGTCGAGCGACGCGCGCGGGACTTGGCGAGGAGCGCGAGCTGATGCGCGCGGGGCTGCCAGCCGCGGCGGCGGAACCAATCCGCGAACGGCGCCGGAAGGGTGGCGGACGCGTCCGCCACCTGCTCGACCGGTCTCCGGGGGCGAGCCGCGCGGGGTCTTCTCGCTTTCTCGGACACGCCGTTCACCGGAGAGACGTCCTTCGCGCCTGCCGACCTCTGTGCTAGAGGGTGGGCGGCTTGTTCAAGGATTGCAGCATGGACCGTAACACGATTTTCGGCGGGAACCCGTTCGGGGTGATCCTCCGCCTCGCACTCATCTCGATCGTGGTCGGGGTCGTGATGAAGGCGCTCGGCATCGACCTCAAGAACTTCTTCCAGCGCATCAACGAGCTCCTGCGCAACCTTTACGACCTCGGGTTCGGTGCCATCGAATGGGTCATCGAGTACATGCTGCTCGGCGCCCTGGTCGTCGTGCCCATCTGGCTCATCGCCCGCCTCGTCGGCGCCGTCCGCTCGAAGGCGGAGTAATATCCAATACTCCATGGCTGCGCTCGTTTTGACCCCGTGGTGATCGTGCCGATGGCGTTCACCAATCCCACTTAATCTCGACGGTTTCGCGCAGGCTCTCAGCACGGCGGACCTGGTGCATCGGCTATGCCTCGTTGCGCCTCTTGAGATTGTGCGCGCGCCTCACAGAGCGGGCGAACAATGAGGGGCGGGGATATTACGGCGTTCGAGCTTCGACGTTCGTACGACTGCGTTGAAGCTCACCGCGACCTGCATTTCGGCGTTCCGATAGATGCGACCGAGGAGCTGGCCGAGATTGTTGCACACATTCGTGGGGAGGCGCGTCTTTGAATGTGTCGCATGTTTTGGGATTCTTGCGAAAATGCCACTGGTGTAATTTCAGCATGAGCGACATCGACAAAGAACAGCTTTCTTCGCGATATGGACGGTATTTTACCGACGTTGATGTAGTCGTTGGCGGAGTGAACCGGACTTACCGGGTCCGCGAAGGAGCAGAAGTTTTCTACTTACGACTCTATCGCTCATTTGGGCGACCACTTGAACAAATTAGGGCCGAAGCAAGCCTGCTGGCGCGCTTTCCTGAGAACGCCCATGTGGGGGTTAGCCGGCTTGTCACCACGGCTGACGGAGCCCCCATCATCGAATTGTCTTGGAACGGTGAACAGCGCCACGCTTGCCTTTTCCAAAGTGCTGAAGGCGACCAGATCGAACTTAACAATGCTACGCATATTGAGCAGTTTGGGGCTTCAATCGCTAACTTACATCTCGCCATGCCTGCCGTCATTGACGGCGAGGTCAGGGAATTGAACCCAGTTGCAATCGTCCACGACGCATTGCGCGCACTGCGTGAAGTGCCCCAGAGCGGAGAGGTCGCGGAGGCTATCGAGAACGAATATCTTCCTTCTTTGCTCCGCCTTGATCTGCGTGCCTTGGCCTCAGGTATTTGCCATGGCGATCCTTGGACGGGGAACGCACGTTTCCAGAACGGAAAGACCGTTTTTTTCGATTTTGATGACTTCGGACATGGCCCTCTCGTCCTCGATCTGAGCACCGCCGCATGGCACTTCGCACATGATGAAAGTTCAGAAAACGACGCCGTGTTGGATGCCCTAATCGCTGGCTATGATAAAGTGCGTCCACTATCCGTGCCTGAGCTGGATGCACTTCCCCTTTTTATAAAACTGGCCGAGGCTCGCTCCCTGCTGTTCCTTGCTCGCTACTGCGTCCTGTCCGATGAAATGTGGACCAAAGCCTTTGAGAGGGCAAAAAAGGTGGTCTCTCAGTCGCACAATTCCTGACTTTCGTGACAAAATAAGCGCCGCGGCCTGGAGTCCGGGCCGCTGCGAAAAACCGGGGCGTGACCCGGCTATCCCGGGCCAACATGCCAACGTGGAACACGCGGCTCCTGGATGGCCGCCTGTCGATGTATAGCATCGCTTCGCGATGACGGCGGCCATGGGGAGGGTAAGTCGACGCCTACCGCGCCGGGGTGGCGGAGGCGGAGGCCTCGCGACGGAAGAAGACGTCGACGCGCATGCCGGTCAGCAGCGGCGTGTTGCCGTCGATGGCGGCGAGCACCTCGAGCACCTCGACATCGTTGGGCCGGCGCGGACCGCGCGACGTGATGCGCGGCGTACCGAGCGCGGGCGCGACCTGCGTGACCACACCCTCGAAATCCTTGTCCGGGAAGGCGTCCGCGCGCACGACGACGCGCTGGCCGACGCGGATCTTGGTCACGTCACGCTCCTCGACCTCGGCGCGCACGCGCAGGCTCGACAGGTCGCCGAACAAGAGCAGCGCCGCATCCGGCGACGGCTGGGCCATCTCGCCGACCCGCGCCCAGACGTTGAGGATGGAGCCGTCCGCCGGCGCGCGCACGCGCGTCTTGTCCATGGCGTTCTCCACCTGGGCGACATCGGTGCGCGCGACCCAGAGCGCGGATTCGAGGCGCGTCGGCAGCGGCACGTCGGGCTTTGCCAGAACGGCATCCAGGCTGGCGCGGGCGTCACTCGCCTTCTTCTGTGCGTCTGCGAGCTTCTCGCGGGCGTCCTTGAGGGCGTCGGCGTCGCCCCCCTCGCGCTTGGCCTGAAGGTAAGCGGTATCGAATTGCCGCTGGACGCGGAACAGCTCACGCTCGGCGTCGTTCAGCGCATCCTCGGCAACGCGCCGTTCCTCGGCCAGGCCCGTTGCGGGCTCCTCGTCGCGCTCGCGGACGCGGACCTCCGCCTCGGACAGGGCCGCGTCAAGCTTCGGACCGAGGTCGCCGTCGTCGAGCAGGACGAGCGGATCGCCCGCCATCACCTGATCGTTGGTCGCGACGGTCACATCAACGATGCGCCCGGGAATTTCCGACGACACGCGAACCTCGCCGTTCCTCGGCTCGACACGGCCGGTGGCCGAGGCCGCCCAGACCGGGCGCGTGCCGAGCCCGTCGGCAGCATGGACGCCATCCGCCTGCGCCTCGCCGCCGAGCCTCGGCGCGAGCTGGTTCAGCGTCACGCTCGTTACGATCGCCGCGATGGCAGCGGCCGCCACGGCCGTGACTGTGGGATCGAATTTAGCCATTCGCTTTACGCCTCTTTGTCAGGTCGGCAATCTCGGGCGCGTCGAGGCCCTGCGGCCTCCGCTCCTCGCCGACGATCAATCCATCTTCGATGCGCACGACGCGGTCGGCATAGCCGAGCGTGCGGGGGTCGTGCGTGACCGCGAGAACGCTGCGGTTCTGCTCCTTGGCGATGCGCGCCAGGAGCGCCATGACCGCGTGGCCGTTCTCGCTGTCGAGCGCCGCGGTCGGCTCGTCGGCGAGCACGACCGAGGGCGAGGCCGCAATGGCGCGCGCCACGGCGACGCGCTGCTGCTCTCCGCCCGACAGGTTCGACGGGAAGTTCCTGAGGCGGCTGCCGAGGCCGACGTCGCGCAGGCACTCCTCCGCGCGCTGTGCGGCCTGGTAGCCCTTGCGCCCGATCACGTCGAGCGCGATGCGCACGTTCTCGAGCGCCGAGAGCGTCGGGAACAGGTTGTAGGACTGGAAGATGAAGCCGATGTGCCGGCGGCGCAGCTCTGCCAGCTCCTCCGCGCTTTTCCCCGCCGTCTCCTCGCCTTCGACACGCACCGTGCCGGAGGTCGGCGTCAGGATGCAGCCCAGGATCGACAGCAGCGTCGTCTTGCCGCTGCCGGACGGGCCCATCAGGAGCGTCAGCTCGCCCCTGACGAGCGACAGGTTCACGCCCTTCAAGGCCAGGACCTTGCCCGCACCCTTGCCGAGCTCCTTGACGACATTGACCGCTTCGAGGACAGGCTGCGTCATCTGTTGAACACCGTCGCTGGGTCGATGCGTGTGACCTTGATGATCGCCGAGATTGCAGAGACCGCCGACATGAAGAGCGTCAGCCCCAGGAGGGCGACCGCGAGCCCCGGCGTCATGACGAGGGGCAGCGGCGTGTTGCGGCTGATGTAGAGGATGCCGAGGGAGATCATGATCCCGAGCACGTAGCCGATGCCGGCGCTCAGGCCCGCCTGCGCGAGAATGACTTTATAGATATAGCCCGACGAGGAGCCGAGCGCGCGCAGCGTCGCGAACTCGTTCAGGTGGTCCTTGGTGCTCGAATAGAGCGTCTGCGCGACGATGACGGTGCCGACCAGAATGCCGAGCAGCGCGCCACCGATGAGGGCGAGGCCGGCGCCCGTCCGGAACAGCCACTGGCGCAGACTGCGGTCCTCGAACTCGGCCTTGGTCAGCACCTCGGCGTTGCCTTCGAGCCGGTTCAGGAGCTCGCGGCGCACGGTCTCGACGTCGGCACCCGGCTCGAGCTGCACCAGATAGTAGGTCGCCTTGTCGCTCTCGGCGCCGAGCAGACTGCGCGCGCGCGACAGCGTCGTGAACACGTACGGCGACTGCGTGAAGGAGCGGATGCGGTGGGTCAGCGCCTTGACCTTGACGCGCCCCATGGCGATCTGCGCGGTGTCGCCGATGCCGTTGATGCCGAGCTCGCGGAAATAGGTATCGTCCGCTGAGATGGCGTCGGGCGACTTGATGTCCTGCCAGGTGCCCTCGACCAGCGACCACGGCTCGAGCGCGCCGTCCTCGGCGTCGGTGCCAACGAGAACGACACGCGTCGACCCGCCCTCGGGCTTGCGCCATTCGGCGAAGGCGACGACGAGCGGGACGACGGATTTGACGCCCGGGGTCGCGAGCGCCTGGTGACGCTCGCGCGTGCTGAGCAGGATGCCGCCTTCCTCGAAGCTCTTGGCCCCGTAGGTCATGATCCAGAGGTCGCTGTTGGAGCGCTCGATCATGGACGTGATCATACGGCTCGAGCCGAGGTACATGCCGAGCTGGATCGCAACCAGCACGATCGAGAACAGGATGCCGACCAGCGTCACGGCGAGCCGGATGCGATCGTGGAAGAGATTGCGGAACGCGAGAGTAAGGATCATCTTCTACTCAGGAACCGAGAAAAATTGAGGAGGCCGGCACGTCGTGCCTAGACCAGACCGGACTGGTCATCGGCGCAAAAAAGCTCGTCCGATTTCATAGGCTCGCCGGTCGCGGGCGGTCTCATGTCGTGCGCCTCAGCGCCGGTATATAAGTTTTGTCCGACGATATCACCACCCATCTCATGACAACGACCTCAAATCAAAGCGCTTAGGCAGAAAGATGGTCATCCGTTTTCCTGGCCCTTGATATGGCTAGGGTCTTGACGGATAAGGGGCCCCTTTCGTGTTTTTGCCGCTTTTCGCTGCAGATTGAGGCTCCTGCGACGAAGGGACACCGTTCAGCGCAGCCGCGACAGCAAGCAGTCCCATAGCCATCGGGTTTCCCATGACCGAAAAAGTCTTCACCTTAACGGCCGCCCTGCGGTTCGTTCCGGCTCTTCTGATCGGCCTCTTTGCCCTTTCCTCGGAAAGCAGCGCGGCCCGCCCCGAGCTCGGCATCTGGTACGACGACAGCGGGCAGGGCGCGGTCGAAATCTACATCTGCCAGGAAAACGCCAGCCGCCTCTGCGGCCGCATCGTCTGGCTCAAGGACCCTCTCAACGCCGAGGGTGTGCCCAAGCACGATCGCTACAACCCCGATCCGGCGAGCCAAGGGCGCCCGATCTGCGGCCTCCCCATGCTGTGGGGGCTCGGGCTCATGTCCGACGGCACGTTCGACGGCGGCAAGATCTACGACCCCAAGACCGGAAAGACCTACAGCGTCGCGCTGCAGCTCGCGGAGAGCGACAAGCTCAAGGTGACCGGCTATCTCGGCGTGAAGATGCTCGGCAAATCGTTTCTCTGGACGCGCGCGCCGGCCGGCCTTCCCCGGTGCGAAGGGGCGCCTCCGCCGCCGGCCTGATAGATCCCGGGATCTCATCAAGCTGCAGCCGCGTCTGAAACAAAAAGGCCGGGTCGTGGACCCGGCCTTTTTCAATGAAAATAGCTGGTTTCGCAGCACTCGACTATTCCGCGATGCCCTTGCCCTTGACGAGGCGGGCGACGGCGGCCTTCTCCTCGATCTTTTGCGTCAGGCGCCGCACGAACTCCACCGAGCGGTCGACGACGATCGAGCGCTGCCGGTCGAGCGTCACCATGTGATAGCTGTCGTCGAGCACGGTCATCTCGACCACGCCGCCGAGCTCGCGCTGCAGCTTGAACGCATTCGAGATGTCGCTCTGGTCGTCCTCGCGCGGATGGAAGATCGCAGCGTGCTGCTTGATCTCGCCCAGGCGGCGCTTGACGTCACGGGTCAGGGACTTGAACTCCCACACGAGACCGCCGCCGCGGCCGAACATATCCTCGATCGGGCGGCCTTCGCTCTTGAAGCTGTCGATGACGAAGTTGCGGATGCGCTCGTCCTTGATGCCGTAGGGTGCGCGCTGGCGCAGGTGCAAGAGCCTGGCGGACCACTTGTGATAGACCAGCGCGAACAGATTGAAATGGAGCGGGATGGCCCAGCCGTTGGGCCAGATGGTCGGCGCGAACAGCAAAAGGCCGTCGACCTCGCTCGGACGCTCGCGCGCCAAGCGCAACGTCAGCATCGAGCCTGCCGAAAGGCCGCCAACGATGATCACGTCGCAATGGGTCTTTAGCTCATCGTGCGCCGCCTCGAGGGCCGCATACCAATCCTGCCAGGACGAAAGTCCGGACGTGTCGGTGCCGCCGCCAAGGCCGGGAATAAGCGGGCAGTAAACGGTGTAGCCCTGGCGTGCAAGTCCCTGGGCAACAAAGCGTAATTCGACAGGATTGCCCCCGAGGCTGTGCACCAGAAGCACGCCGATCTTACCGCCCGGAATGACGAGGCTGCCGCGATGGGCGTTGATTTTTTCTTGCTTGCTCATGCGGTTAGGTCAACTCGCTGTTACTGCTTAAGAATGGAATAAAGCCGATTAACGGATAAATGCCAAGCTTCGAGTTTGCATCCCCCATTAATCAAACCCCTGAACGTCGCTCCTCGGTTTCCGCCTCTGCGGTTTTTTATCGGCGCATTGCCCGAACTTCGAACGCTCAAGATCGCGTCACAGCCCGGTGGCCCCTTACCTCATCCAAACGCAAACATTTCACTAATCGACTCATTCACCGGCGACCACGATGCGCCGTCGAAACGACGCTCCCTACGTGGATGCCAAGCCGCCAATCCCACTCTCGGACCCGCTTGTGGCCCCTACCTGCAACTCTTGCACACCCTTGCCTATAGGGCGATCGGTCGCAAGGTAAATAAGATCATGGCAGTCATGACTTGTGCAACAACCTTCGCGTGAGCTCTCAAGCCACCCTGCGGCCAGCGTCGCGCCGACCGGCGCCCGGGGCGGCTCTAGTCGGAGGCGGGTGCGGCAGAAGTGTGACGCCCACGTATCGATGCAGGCGCGCAAATGCTCTCGCGCCGCTTGCGCCAAATTCCGACATCATTGGGTCATTCTCTTTCTCATTGAAATCAGCGGGCATAATCTTCTTTCCAAGGCGACGCCGGTCAGATTGACGCACGGCGAAATCAAAACTCAAATCCGATGTTTCGGCGCCGATTTCGGCCCTGATCGGCGTACCGTTGCGCTCGCGCAACGACGAGGGTCGCGCGTTTGCATCGTCCCTCCACAGCCGGGGTGTCTGAAATGTCACTGGCCACATCGACACCTCTGCGTATAGTGAACGGTGGCCGGCCTGCAGGACCCACGCTCCTTCGCGTGCCCGCCCGGAGCTTGCGTTTGCCCCTCTTCCTGCGCCCCGCCGTTTCTGCGTTGCTCGTCCTGTCGCTCTCAACGCACGTGGCGGCTCCCGCGTTCAGTGCGCCCCCCATGACCCGGGCGGATTACGAAGCCTGCCAGTCCGCGGACGAGGCGGGCTTCCGCCGCGCGATCGAGGGCTTGTCCCTCAAGGCGCTCGAAGCCAGCGTGAAATCCTTCGACTATCGCGCGAGCGTCGACGTGCAGTGGCGACGCCTCGGCATGGACGACCTGCTCGCCAAACGCATCGATCTCGCGGTTGCCGAGGTGCGCAGCGAGACGAGCTGGGCGGGCCTTGCGCAGTCGTTGGTCAGCTCCGAGAAGGCGCAGGAGATCGCCGCCGCGGTTGCCGACCGCGTCTACAAATCCGACGTCATGAAAACGGCCATCGAGGCCCTGGCGACGGGCGTCGGCACCGACGTCGGGCGTACGCTCGAGCTCGCGGGCCAGGACGCGGTCGGCCCCTCCCTCGAATGCCTGCGCGCCTTCCTCGGCGAGCGCTACGGTGCGACCGTCGCCCAAATCGTAGCCGGCGGCGTCGAGAACGACTTCGACCTCGAGGCGACCGTCGGGCGCGCCACCATCACCCCGGGCTCCGTCGTCCAGCAGTCGAGCCAGGGCATCGCGGGCGCGGCGATGATCCTCATGCGCCGGCAACTCGCGAAAATCGCGGCGCGCGTCGGCCAGCGCCTCGCGGGCAGTATCCTCGCCCGGCTCGTCTCGGTGGCGGTGGGCGGCGTCGGCCTCGTCCTCGTCGCCAAGGACATCTGGGAACTGCGCAACGGCGTGCTCCCGATCGTCTCCGACGAGATGAGGTCCGAGGCCACGAAGAACCTGGTCAAGGACGAGCTCGCCAGAACCATCGCCGAGCAGATCAACGAGCACCTGCACGAGATCGCGACCAAAACGGCCGACCGCGTGATCGAGATCTGGCGCGGCTTCAGGGCGGCGCACCAGAAGGCCCTGGATATCGCCGAGAGAAACGAGGGCTTCAGGTCCTTCCTCGACACGGTGAAGCCGGAGCAGCTTGCGCGGCTCGACGAGGTCGTGGCACTGGTGCTCGCCTCCGACGGAGAAGCCGGCGTGCTGAAGCGCCTCCAGGACGGCTCGCTCAACGAGGCCGTGCGCTTCCTGCCGGAGCCGGCGATGACGATCGCCCGCGACACGCGCTCGATCGATGCAGCGCTCGGCTGGACGGCGCTCGCCGGCGACCACCTGCCGAAGGTGCTCGAGCACGAGATCTACAAGCGCGCGACGCCCGAGGGGTTCACGCGCAAGACGCTTACCACCCTGCTCGCGCTTGACGACCACGTGGCGATCACGCGGCTCGCCGGTCTCGCGCCGGGCACGCGAGACCGGCTGTTCGGCCTGCCGAGCGGCGATTTCAAACGGCTCGCGCGCGCCTTCTCGGAGGCCGAGCTCGAATCGCTCTCCCGCTATCTGGACGGCCTCGAGCCCGAGCCGCGCCAGCGCGTGCTGTCGGCGGTCGCCGCCGCCCCGGCCAAGATGCAGCGCATCGCCGCGCCGCGGGTCCGCAATGCCGTGCTCGCAAGCCGCGACCAGGCCCGCGCGGTCGACATGATGCTGCGCGAGGGCAGCGGCAGCCCCGAAACCATGCTCGATGACGCCAGGGCCGCGTGGGACGGCCGGATCTCTCCCGTGCTGATGTGGGAAAAGCATCCGCTGGCAGTGGCCGGGCTCGCCTTCGCGGGCGTGATCGTGCTGCTCATGCTGCGGCGCCTTTTCCGTCCGCGCCGACGGCGTAGCGCTGCGAGCACATCACCGCCCTCCGCCGGTCCGGACGACGCGAGCCCCGGAGACCCGGCCCGAAAGCAGCCGGAGGTGCAAAAGGTTCTCCTCCGGTAGGAGCCTTGCTCAAGCCGCGCTCCGCACGCCCTCGGGATCTCCAGAGCGGCGATTGACGCCCTCCCATGCGCCCCATAGGTTGCGGCCTCTCCCATCGATTTGCCGCCAGCCTCGAAAGCCGCCCGTCCCGATGACCAATCCCGCCGTCCTCGATCCCGCCATGGCCGCCGCCCTCGGCGCTGCGAAGGCCTGGCCGTTCGAGGAGGCGCGCCGTCTCATCAAGCGCGTCGAGAAGAGGAAGGGCGGCGAGGGGACGGTGCTGTTCGAGACCGGCTACGGCCCGTCGGGATTGCCGCATATCGGCACCTTCGGCGAGGTCGCGCGCACGACCATGGTGCGTCACGCCTTCGAGGCACTGACGGGGGGAAAGATCAAGACGCGGCTCCTCTGCTTCTCCGACGACATGGACGGGATGCGCAAGATTCCCGATACCGTGCCGGACCCGGCGTCGCTCGAGCCCTACCTGCAGATGCCGCTCACCTCCGTGCCTAATCCGTTCGGCGGCGATTACGCGAGCTTCGGCGACCACAACAACGCCATGCTGCGCCGGTTCCTCGATACGTTCGGCTTCGACTACGAGTTCGCGAGCGCGACCGACTATTACAAGTCCGGCCGCTTCGATGCCGTGCTGCTCCGCGCCGTCGAGCGCTACGACGACATCATGAAGGTGATGCTGCCGACGCTCGGCGCGGAGCGTCAGGCGACCTACAGCCCGTTCCTTCCCATATCGCCTTCGAGCGGGCGCGTTCTCTACGTGCCGATGAAGGAGATCAATGCCAGGGACGGCACGATCACGTTCGCGGACGAGGATGGCCGCGACGTCACGCTTCCGGTGACGGGCGGGCACGTCAAGCTGCAGTGGAAGCCCGACTTCGGCATGCGGTGGGCCGCGCTCGGCGTCGATTTCGAGATGTTCGGCAAGGACCACCAGACCAACGCGCCGCTCTACGACAAGATCTGCCAGATCCTCGGCGGGGTGGCGCCCGAGCACTACGTCTACGAGCTGTTCCTCGACGAGACCGGCGAGAAGATCTCGAAGTCGAAGGGCAACGGCCTCACCATCGACGAGTGGCTGACCTATGCCTCGCCCGAGAGCCTGGCGCTGTTCATGTTCCAGAAGCCGCGCAGCGCCAAGCGGCTCTATTTCGACGTCATCCCGCGCGCCGTCGACGAATACCTGCAACTCCTCGCCGCCTACCCGCGCCAGGACGACAAGGCGAAGCTCGACAATGCCGTCTGGCACATCCACGGCGGCGCGCCGCCCGCGACCGAGACGCCGCTCACGTTCGCGCTGCTGCTCAACCTCGTGGCCGCGTCCAACGCCCACGATACGGGCGTGCTGTGGGGCTTCATCCGCCGCCACGTCCCCGGCGTCAGCCCGGAGACGCATCCGCTCCTGGATCAGCTCGCCGGTTACGCGGTGCGCTACTACACGGACTTCGTGAAGCCGAAGAAGCGCCATCGCGCGCCGGACGAGGTGGAGCGCGGCGCGCTCGCGGCACTGTCGGACGCGCTCGCAGCGGCACCGGAGAGCGCCAGCGCCGAAGAGCTGCAGACGATCCTCTACGACGTGGGCCGCTCCGTGCCGCGCTACCAGGACCTCTCCGCCAAGGGCGCGA
Source organism: Hyphomicrobium sp. (assembly GCF_036833075.1). GTDB lineage: Bacteria > Pseudomonadota > Alphaproteobacteria > Rhizobiales > Hyphomicrobiaceae > Hyphomicrobium_C. Next base: position 39,552 of record NZ_DAITQL010000001.1, on the reverse strand, counting down.
CGCCCGAGAAGCCGGGTGTCTCGAACGCGTGGTTCAACAGCATCTACGAGATCCTGCTCGGCGAGAGCAAAGGGCCGCGCTTCGGCTCCTTCATCGCGCTCTACGGCGTCCCGGAAACGCGAGCCCTGATCGCCCAGGCCCTCAACGGCGAATTGCTCGCGAAGGACGCCGAGGAGGCATAGGAGTCGGCCCTCGCGGAGGGCGGCACCTCAGAGCTTGAGCTCCCAGTCCTTGAACAGGGCGCCGATCAGCTCCTCGGTGCGGCCGAGGATCCGGGAGGGCGTCCATTCGTCCGCCTCCGCGAGGCTCGTCGACAGCAGGAATTGCGAGGCGGCCAGGATGGGACGCTTGGCCGTCCAGGCGAGCGTGTCGGCCTGCTGGTTCTCCTCGGGCGAGAGGAACGTGAGGTTTCCGAGCCGGTGGGCGTGCTGCTTGACGGAACGCTGCGACGGGAAATGCGTGCGCCAGCCGCTCCTCGGGTTCAAGGCGCGCGGGAGCACGTGCTCGATGGTGAGCCGGTCGCGCTCGACCGGCCCGGGGTCCTGGCCGAGGGCGATGCTGATGCGCCTGAGCACGCGGGCGCAGAAATGCTTGGCGTCGAACGACGGGCTCCTGAGGTTGCCGAGCGCCTTGTCGCGCATGTCCGCCGTGATCTCGAGCTCGCGCATCCGCGCCACCGCCGCACCCCGGTCGATCTCGGCCAGAAGCTGGACGATGCGGCTCTGCTGGCTGGTGGGATCGAAGCCGGCGATCTTCATCATCCAGACCAGGCGCTCGAGGCGCTTGAAGAACAGGAGGCTCTCCTCCGGATCGCGCCGGCGCTCGAGCCAAAGCAAGGACGCCGGAACCCAGAGCTGCCGGTCGATCCATTCGAGCCGCTCGGCGTAGGTCCCGATCCCTCCGGCATCGCCGCGGCGCCGGCGCAGGAACGCCAGCCGCTCGGCCGCCGGCCGCAATTGCCCGCTCAAGAAGGACGAACCGGCGCCGGCGACATCGAACGCGTAGATCTCGGCGATCTCGACCTCGACCGGCTTGGCGCTCTGCCTGCGCCGCTTCAACGTGCGCAGGTGCCCGAGCAGCGCATGCATGTCGGCCGCCCCCAACAGGGTCTCGCAGGCTTCCCAGATCTTCTGGCATTCGGGGCGCTCACCGGCCGGCACGATCGACAGCAGGTTGAACTTGGCGCGGTCGGACTTCGAGAAGTCGACGCGCGTCTCCTCCTCGGCTCTCAGGAACGCCCATGCCTCGTCCTCGTCCTCGACCGAGGCGACGATCACGCAGCAGCGCTCGGCGAGATAGTCGACGAGGGCATGCCTCAAGGCGGGACCGAACTCGGTACCGGTCAACTCCCTGCGCAAGTAGTTGCGGTTCTCGATCATGTTGCGCTCCGACTCGGACAGGACATCGATGTCCTCGTCGGGCTCGACGGAGGTGGCGCCCGGGGGCCTGCACGAAGCGCTCGCACGACCGGGCGACGACCTCCTGCGGGCTGAGGCGCACCTCGCGGCCGCGGACGAAGCCGCTGAGCTTGACCTGCAGGCGCGGGTCGCTCTCGATGTCACGCAGCACGGCAAACAGGATGGTGAGCGACATGACCCGCTGATGGCCGTCGACGAGCCCCGCGTCGGCCTCCCCCTTCTTCTGAGCGATCATGAGCTTGCCGAGGAAATAGCCGCGCTCGCCCGCGCTCGCCCGCATGGCGCCGGCGATGTCCGACAGGAGCCGCCCTATCTGCTCCGTCTGCCACGCGTAAGCGCGCTGGAAATAGGGGAGGTGGAAATGAAATGCGTCAGAAAACAATTCTTTGAGAGGTATGACGCTAACCGAAACAAGCTCGCGCACGCACAACGTCCTTGTCTTTTACTCCTGCTCGCAGCCGGAGGCTCCGGCGCAACCCGAAACGGACCGCCGTCGGACCTATCGTTTTTGGGCCGCGCATCGCCTCCCGCCCCCGTGCTATGAGCCTAGCCAAACTCTACCGCGGAGCAGCGCGCACGAGAACCTCGTGCTCTCCCCCGCGAGACAGGTTCAGGACCATTGCGTGAAACCGGACACACGTCATCCATGATCTTCAAGATCGTCGACCGGGCGGCCTGGGATGCCGCATGCCAGGAGGGGGCCTATCGCGGCTCGGCGGACGACATCCGGGACGGGTTCATCCACCTCTCCGCCGCCCATCAGGTGCGCGGGACGGCCGCCAGGCACTTCAAAGGCATCGCGGACCTGCTGCTCGTCGCCTTCGACGAGACGGCGCTTGGCGAGAAGCTCGCCTGGGAGGCCTCGCGCGGCGGCGATCTCTTCCCGCATCTCTACGGTCCCCTCACGACCGCACACGCGCTCTGGACGAGGCCGCTCCCCCTCGACGGCGAGGGCGTGCCCGTCATTCCGGAAGACGTCGGCCTCATCCCGGAGGCCCCATGCTGAGCGTGCTGACGCGCCTCTCGCAGCCTCTGCTGCTCGCGCTCGAACCCGAGACCGCCCACGCGCTCACGCTGCGGGCGCTCGAGTTCGGCATCTACCCGCACGAACGGGGCGCGGGCGAGCGCGCGCTCGAGATCTCGCTCTGGGGCGAGACCTTTCCCAACCCGGTCGGAGTCGCGGCCGGGTTCGACAAGGACGCGCGGGTCGTGGATGCCGTGCTGGGGCTCGGTTGCGGCTTCGCCGAGGTCGGGACCACGACGCCCCGGCCGCAGGCCGGCAACCCCGCGCCGCGCGTGTTCCGCCTCGCGCGGCACGGCGCGGTGATCAACCGGCTCGGCTTCAACAACGGCGGCCACGAGGCGGCGCGCGCGCGGCTCGCCCGGCGGACGACGGAGGGCATCGTCGGAGTCAACATCGGCGCCAACAAGGAGAGCCCCGACCGGATCGCCGACTACGTGGCGGGCCTCGAAGCCTTCTACGACGTGGCGCGCTATTTCACCGTCAACATCTCCTCGCCCAACACGCCCGGACTGCGCGACCTGCAGGCGCCGGAGGCGCTCGGCGCGCTGCTCGGGCGCCTCATGGCGGCGCGGGCGGCCCGGGTCGCGGCCGGCGCAGCGCCGCGCCCCATCGTCGTCAAGCTCGCGCCGGACCTTTCCGACGCGGCCCTCGAGGCGACGGTCGAGACCCTCGTCCGGCAGGGCGTGGACGGCATCGCGGTGTCGAACACAACGCTCGACCGGGCGGGCCTCACCGACCCGGTTGCCCAGGAGGCAGGCGGTCTCTCGGGCCGGCCGCTGTTCCACCGCGCGACGGTGATGCTGGCGCGCGTCTACCAGGCAAGCGGGGGCACCGTGCCGCTGATCGGCATCGGCGGCATCGACAGTCCCGAGGCGGCGCTGGCCAAGATGGAGGCGGGCGCCACTCTGATGCAGCTCTACACAGGGCTCATCTACGAGGGGCCTGGGCTGATCGGGCGCATCAAGAGCCATCTCGCGCAGGTCTGCCGCGAGCGGCGGCTGACCTCGATCCGGGAACTCGTCGGCACGCGCGCCGCCGAATGGGCTGCGAAGACGATCTGATCCGGACGTGATCCAGTCACGCGCGCCGCTCCCTATCGTGGGGCGGCGTGCGTGCCGGGGCGCGGCAGGAGCCGGGACGGACCGTCCTCGGGCTCGTCGGCCTTGCCGATATGGCGGCCGAACAGCCTCCAGAGCCAACCCGAGACATCGTCCATCAGCGCGAAGACGGCCGGCACGAACAAGAGGCTCAGCACCGTCGACGAGATGAGCCCGCCGATGACGGCGATGGCCATGGGCGCGCGGAACTCGCCGCCCGAATCGAGCGCCAGTGCCGAGGGCAGCATGCCGCCCACCATGGCGATGGTGGTCATGATGATGGGGCGGGCGCGCTTGCGGCCGGCGTCGATGATCGCCTCGGTCCGCGGCACGCCGCGGCGCATCTCCTCGACGGCGAAGTCGACCAGCATGATGGCGTTCTTGGTGACGATGCCCATCAGCATGAGGATGCCGATCACCACGGGCAGGCTGATCGAGTTGCCGGTCAACGCGAGCGCCGTGATGGCGCCGCCGATGGAGAGCGGGAGCGAGAAGAGGATGGTGATCGGCTGCAGGAAGCTCGCAAAGAGCAGCACGAGCACGGCATAGACCATCATCAGGCCCGCGCCCATGGCCTGGCCGAAGCTTTCGAACACCTCGCCCATGATCTCGGCGGCACCGAACTGCTTGATCTCGACGCCGGGCGGGAGGCTCCTGGCCGCCGGCAACGCCATCACGGCGCCGACGGCATCGCCGAGCGGGGTCCCGGTGACGAGATCGGCGCCAAGCACGACGCGGCGCGTGCGGTCGTAGCGGTCGATGGCGGTCGGGCCCTGGCCGTAGTCGAACGTCGCGACCGCAGACAGCGGCACGGCGCCATTCGAGGCGGTCATGACCTTGAGCTCCTCGAGGAGCTGGCGGCTTTCGCGGGCGCGGGTCTCGAGCTGGACGCGGATCGGAACCTGGCGCTCGCCGACGTCGAACTTGGCGAGGTTGGCGCCGATGTCGCCGATGGTGGCGATGCGCACGGCCTCCGATATGGATTCGGTGTTGATGCCGAGCTCGGCGGCGACCTCGGAGCGGGGATAGACGCGCAGCTCCGGCCGGTCGAGCTCCGCCGTCGAGACGACATTCTCCAGCGCCGGAATGCGCTTGGCCTCGCTCGTCAGCTGGGCGGCGACCTTGTCGACGGCCTCTCCGTCGCGGCCGGTCACGACGAGCTGTAGCTCGCGCTGGCCATCGTCCTGCATGAAGAAATAGCGGATGTCGGGGATGGCAGCCAAGGTGCGACCGATCTCCTCCCGGATGCGGCTCTGGGAGAGCGCGCGCTCTTCGCGCGGCTTCAGGGTGACGATCAGGGTCGCCTTGCGGACCTCCTCGCCGCTGCCGAGCAGCGTGCCGCCGAGCACGAAGACGCTTTCCACGTCGGGACGGTCCTTGATGCGCCGCGTCACCTCGTCGGTCGCCCGCTCCGTGTCGGCGATCCGTGTGCCCGGCGGAAGCTCGACGCCGAGCAGCATGCGGCCCGAGTCCTCCTGCGGCAGGAAGCCCGACGGCAGCAGATAGAAGCTGCCGACGGAGCCCATGAAGATCAGGAGGCCGAGCGCGACGGTCGCCACGCGATGGTGAACCGACCAACCGACGAGACGCGTATAGGTTCGCATCAGGCGGCCTTCCTCGGGCACGTGCTCGTGGGGGCGGAGGAAGTAGGCGGCGAGCAGCGGCGTGATCAGCCGCGCCACCAGGAGCGAGAAGAATACGGCCGCCGCCACGACGAGGCCGAACTGCTTGAAGTACTGCCCGGCGATGCCGCCCATGAACGACACCGGCGTGAACACGGCGATGATGGTGGTGGTGATGGCGATGACCGCGAGGCCGATCTCGTCGGCGGCCTCGAGCGCCGCGTTGTACGGCGACTTGCCCATCTGGATATGCCGTACGATGTTCTCGATCTCGACGATCGCGTCGTCGACCAGAATGCCGGTCACGATGGTGATGGCGAGGAGGCTCACCAGATTGAGCGAGAAGCCCATCGCCGACATGGCCCAGAACGCCGGAATGATCGAGAGCGGAAGCGCGATGGCGGCGATGATGGTGGCGCGCAGGTCGCGCAGGAACAGGAACACGACGATGATGGCGAGGATCGCGCCTTCGAGCAGCGTCTTCATCGTCGATTTATAGACGCCGTAGGTATAGTCGACCGTGTTGTCGATGCGCTCGAGCGTGACGTCCGGATAGAGTGCGCGGATCTCCTCGATCTTGCGTGCGGCGGCATCCGCGACGACGGTGTCGCTTTCGCCTTTGGCGCGCGAGATGGCGAAGGCGACGACGCCCTCGCCGCCGAGCTTGGCGAACGTCCGCGGCTCCTCCACCTCGTCGCTCACCGTGCCCAACTGATCGAGGCGAACCTTGCGCCCGCCCGGCAGCGCGATCATCGTCTCGGCCAGCTCCGCCACCGTCTGCTTGCTCGCAAGCGTGCGGATCGCCTGCTCGCGCCCCGCGATCTCGCCGCGCCCGCCGGCGAGGTTGACGTTCGAGGCGCGGACCTGCCGGTTGACGTCGCCCGCCGTCACGCCGTAGGCCAACAGGCGGTCGGGATCGAGGTTGATGCGGATCTCGCGCGTCACGCCGCCCATGCGGCGGACCTCGGACACGCCCCGCACGCCCTGCAGCAGGCGCACCAGCGTATCGTCCACGAACCAGGAGAGCTCCTCGGGCGTCATGGCGGGCGCACGCGCCGCGTAGGTCACGACGGGCAGGCCTTCGATCTCGATCCGGGTGACGACCGGCTCCTCGATGGTGCGCGGCAGATCCGTGCGGATGCGCTGCACGGCATCCTTGACGTCGTTCAAGGCGCGGTCGGCATCGATCTCGAGGCGGAACTCGACCGTGGTGACGGACGACCCTTCGGTCACCGTCGAGGTGATGTGCTTCACGCCGTTGACGCCGGCGATGGCGTCCTCGACGCGCTTGGTGACCTGGGTCTCGAGCTCGGAAGGCGCCGCGCCCGACTGATAGATGCGCGCCTGGATGACGGGCAGGTCGATGTTCGGGAAGCGCGTGACCGGCAGGGTCTGGAAGCTCGTCACGCCCAGCACCAGGAGGACCATGAAGAGCACCAGCGACGGCACCGGGTGGCGGATCGACCAGGCCGAGATGTTCATCGGGTGTCCCCGTCGCTCTTCTCGCTCAGGCGCGCGTCGGGGACGACCGGCCGGACGGCGTCGCCGTCGCGCAGGAACGTGCCGGCCTTGGCCACGACGAGATCGCCCTCGGCGAGGCCGCTCTCGATCGCGATCCGCCCTGCGGTCTCGAGGCCGGTCCTGACGCGGCGTGTCTCGACCTTGCCGTCGGCGACGACCTGCACGCTCGGGCCCTCGTCCGTGTAGAGGACGGCCGAGAGAGGCACGGCGACGGCGCGGGCGCGGCCGGTCTCGATGGTCCCGCGGCCGAAGGAGCCGACCTTGAGCTCAGGGTTGGCGCCGAGAAAGATGCGGACACGTCCGAGGCGCGTCGTCTTGTCGACCTCGGGCGCCACAAGGCGCACGCGGCCCGTAACCTCCAAGCCTCCGGGCGCGGTGACGCGGGCCGGCTGACCGGGCTTCACCTTCCAGAGGCTCGTCTCCGTCACCTCGGCATCGAGCTCGATCTCACCGTTCTCGATCAAGCGGAACATGGTGTCGCCGCCGGTCAGCGTGCTCGCGGTCGCAATGCCGCCGATGCGCCCTGCGCGCTTGCTGACGATGCCGTCGGCCGGGGCGCGGACCTCGGCACGGCCGCGGCGCCACAGAAGCTCGCGCCGCTGCGCCTCGATCTGCCGCTTGTCCGCTTCGGCCTGGGCGAGGGCGCCTTGAGCGGAACGGAGCTGGGCTTCAGCGGTCTTCTCGGCCGCCGCGCGCTGATCGAACACGCTCTCGGAGAGGTACTTCGACGCCACCAGCGGACGCGCCCGATCGAGCTGGGCCTTCGCCTCCACGAGGCGCGCCTCCATCTCGGCGATGGCGCTCGTCGCACGCTCGATCGCGGCCGCGGCGCTGCCGAGGGCGGCTTCGTTGGCCGCGAGCTGCGTCTCGATCTGCTCGGTGACGAGCACGGCGAGAAGGTCGCCCTTCTTCACATGGTCGCCCTCCTCGGCCTTGATCTCGAGCACGCGCAGTCCGTCGACCTCGGGCGCGACGAGGATCTCCTCGCGCGGGACGAACGAGCCCGTCACGAGCACCGTCTCGACGAAATCGGACCGGGCCGCCTCCATGACCGTCACCGCGGGAGCCGGGGGGCCGGCCCGCGCCGCCGCTTCGGCCTCCTCGGCGTGCCGCGCGGCGAAGGATGCGAGATAAGGCGCGACGACGCCCGACTGGTAGGCGGCGATCCCGAGCCCGGCGAGGCCCACAAGAACGATGAGCGCACGCTTTTTCATGGAGACGCCTCGGTCTTCGGCCTGGCGGCGGCTCGATCCGGAGCGGGATCGGCGCTGAGAACTGCCGGCCCGACGGGGTTCAAAAGCATGCTGACGATGCGTACGAGAATCGGCATCATTTTATGGACATCGAAATCGGGATCGACGGCGCGCCGCCAGAACAGCCCGTCGCCGATCAGGGAGACGACCTCGGCGAGCGTCTTGGGATCCTCCTCGGGCGTGATCTTTCCGTCGTGGCGGGCTCGGGCAAAGACCTGCTCGAAGCTTTGACGGCAGAACACGTCAACCGAGCGGAACGTTGCGCCGACCGCGGGATTGCGGGTCGCCTCGCCGCCGATCTCGATGCCGAGCACGCTCTTGTAATGAGGCCGCTCCACCGCGTAGTGCTCACCGAGCTTGGCCAGCGCGTCGAGGAGATCGGGTGCGCTCGAAAGCTCCGCCAGCTCGGAGGCGAGCTTGGCGCGATCGCGCTCGACGATGCCGGCGATCAGATCTTCCTTGGAGGCGAAGTAGACATAGAGCGCACCGGGGCTGATGCCCGCCTCCCTGCAGATGTCCTGCATGGTGCAGCGATGGAAGCCTGCGCGCGCGAAGCAAAGCTCGGCCGCATCGAGGATGCGCTCGCGGCGGGCCTGCTGTGTTTCGGGCTTGAGCTTCGGCATCGTAGCGTTCCGGACCGGTGCCAGGGTGGCGCCGTCAGACGTCCGACGCTGTCACCCAGGAAACAAAACGAACAATCGTTCTTTTTGTGGCGATGAATTGTGGTCGCGTCAAGTCGATGCGCCGCCGACGGCGGCGCAACAACCTCCGCCATTCGGAATATTCTGAATAATAACAATGTATTAATCTAATACGGCGAAGGCTTAGAACTGGGTCAGCCAGTTGAACGTCACGTAGGGCGCGACGTCGGTGTCGTCGTGACGTCCGCTCCCGAAGGACCCGCCAAGCACGCCGGCAGAGAGGGACACTTCGCCCGTGCCCCATTCGTAGCGCGCGAAAACGCCGCCGCGGGCATAGTCGAGAAGCTCGGCCCGGTCGATCTCCTCGGACAACAGGTTGCAGCGCGACGTATGGGTGCCGTTCACGCGACATTCGGCCTGGGCATCGATATTGACCGCGCCTTCCACGCCGAGCGAGAGCGCGGGCCAGACGCGGTAGCCGAGACGCGCATGGGCGGCGCGCGTCTCGTGTGCGGAGGCCCACGACAGATCGAGCGAGCCCCAGGCGCGTTCGCCGATGTTGAGCCACAGCTCGACGACGCCCTTGACGCCGACCTCGTCGCCAAAGGCCACGGCCTGCTCGTCCAACGGCTCGATGTCGTGGCTGATCATGGAGGCGCCGACAAAGCCCTTGGCGGTGAGCGGGCCGAAGCGCTTCAGATAGCCGACCAGGATGTCCGCATTATAGGTGCGCGCCTCGAAGCGTTGCTGGCGCGTGTCATGAAGGGTCGTATCCCAGATCGTCGAATCGTACTTGTAGGCGCCGTATCCGCCGGCCGCGCGAAACCGCCAGCCATCGTCGTGAATGCCGCTCCACGGCGCGAGCGTGACGCCCGAATAAACGAGCCAGACGTTCTCCGAGACATCGGCGCCCGCCCATATCTCCCGTCCGCTTGCCGGCTCGTCCCCCGCGTTCGCCGTCGCTACGGAGCCGTGCCCCGCGACGGCGGCCAGGGCTGCAGCGGACGCGTGCCACGCGCTACTGCGCCGGCGCCCCTCGCCCCCAACAAGACGCCATACCTTCGCCATGACGCACGCCCACACGCAGGTTGTGCAGGCATCAAGCGAAATGGTTAACCGTCATCCTGTCAATAACGACGTATAATGAACTTCGTTCGCTCCATTTCAGGTTGCTCCGATATGTGAATATCTATTCTCGATTGATTCACTTGCGCCGCGTAGCGCCGAAGCAACCGCACGCTTGGCGTGCGGCCAATCCCATCCCAACGCCGAGACCGATCGCCATGAGCGCCAAGCCACCGCCCCCGAGCAGGGAAGACCGCCTCGCCAAGGCGCTGCGCGAGAACCTCGCGCGGCGCAAGGCGCTGGTCCGGGCCAAGCGGGCCCGCGCAAGCGCCGACGACGCCCCGGCTGCCGTCCCTCCGGCGGAGAGGCCGGCGCGCGACGAGACGGCGTCATGAACTTCAAATTGCACTTCCCGCAGGGAAGCGCTTAAGGATCTCCCTCACGCGTCGGGCAGCGGATTCGCCCCTCGCCCGCCCCGGGGCTTTCCGTGCCCCGCCACCTCTCGCAAAGGCTTCGACCATCCATGGATCGCATCAAGATCGTCGGCGGCGAGCGGCTCAACGGCTCGATCCCGATCTCCGGCGCCAAGAACGCCGCGCTTCCGCTCATGATCGCGTCGCTGCTCACGGAAGACCGGCTGACGCTCAAGAACGTGCCGAACCTCGCCGACGTGAACCTGCTCGCGCGCATCCTGCGCAATCACGGCGTCGATCTCGCCGTCGACGGCAAACGCTCCGGCGGCACGCCTCATCTCGGCGAGACATTCCACCTCACCGCGCGCGACATCTCCGACACGACCGCTCCTTATGAGCTCGTCTCGCGCATGCGGGCGAGCTTCTGGGTGCTGGGGCCGCTGTTGGCCCGCATGGGGCAGGCGAAAGTCTCGCTGCCCGGCGGGTGCGCCATCGGCACGCGGCCCGTCGACCTCCACCTCGCCGCCCTGCGCGACCTCGGGGCGGAGATCGAGATCGATGGCGGCTACGTCATCGCGCGCGCGCCCAAGGGGCTTTCCGGCGGGCACATCGTCTTCCCGAAGGTCTCGGTCGGCGCGACGCACAATGCGCTCCTGGCGGCGGCGCTTGCGAAGGGCGAGACCCTGATCGAGAACGCGGCGCGCGAGCCCGAGGTCGGCGACGTCGCATCGTGCCTCGTCAAGATGGGCGCCGAGATCGAGGGCATCGGCACCTCGACGCTCCGCATCCAGGGCAGGTCGCAGCTCGAAGGCGCGGTGCACACGGTGCTGCCGGACCGCATCGAGACGGGGACGTTCGCGTTCGCGGTGGCGGCGACGGGCGGCGACGTGGTGCTCGAAGGCACGCGGCGCGATCTCCTCAAGACGGCGTTCGAGACGCTCGCCCAGACCGGCGCATCGATCACCGACACCGCCAACGGCGTGCGCATCACGCGCAACGGCAACGGGCTCGAGCCGGTGGACGTGGAAACGCAGCCGTTCCCGGGCTTCCCGACGGATCTTCAGGCCCAGCTCATGGCGCTCATGACGCGCGCGCACGGCACCAGCGTGATCCGCGAAACGATCTTCGAGAACCGCTTCATGCACGTGCAGGAGCTGGCGCGCCTCGGGGCCGACATCAAGCTGCACGGCGACACGGCGACGATCCGGGGCGTCAAGAGCCTGACCGGCGCCCCCGTCATGGCGACCGACCTGCGCGCGTCGGTGTCGCTCGTCATCGCCGGCCTCATGGCCGAGGGCGAGACGATGATCAACCGCGTCTACCACCTCGACCGCGGCTTCGAGCGTCTCGAAGAAAAGCTCTCGCGGTGCGGGGCCAGGATCGAGCGGCTGACGGCGGGCTAGAGCGTCTTGCGATCCGATGGAATCGGATCGGACGCTCTAGGTTTTTGATTGGTCGCATTTTCTTACGACGAACCGGCATCCACTTCGTCGGAAAATGCTCTAGGCGCGCGCCGTCACAGGCTCTTGTTCATGCGGCGGATGCGGGTCGCGAGCTGGCGCATCACGTAGAGCGAGAACGCGGGATTGTGGCGCACGAGCTCCAGGAACGTGTCGCGGTCTATCAACGCGACCTCCGTCGCCTCGGCCGCAAGGGCGGCGGCCGAGCGGGGCGCGTTGTCGATCAAGGCCAACTCACCGAAGATCCCGTGCAGGCCGACGTTCTCGAGCACGGTGCCGTAGGTGACGATGCTGACCTTGCCCTCGACCACGAGATACATGCAGTCGCCCGGATCCTCCTCGAGGAAGATCTTCTCCCCGGCAGTAAACCGCTTCAACGGGATCCTGAACCGCTCCAGGAAGTCGAAATCGAACGGCGTCGCCATCATGTCCGGCCTCGGCCTCTCATCACCTCGGGAATAACTATAGCGCGGGCGGGCGCCGTCTGTCGCGGGGGGGTGGCGGATGCGCCGGCCACACCCGCGCCAAGATCCGATGTGGATTTTCCGGGCCGCCCGTCTCCGGTCATATTTATATTTCAAGGCAATTCGAGACGCATCAAGACGTTAACCCTGTCGGGCTGTCGGGCGTGCGACGGGACAGGCGCAAACCTGCCAAGATCGGGAGACCATCATGAAAAAAACGGCCGCAACGTTCGCGGCGCTCGCGGCGCTCGTCGTCACCGCTCCGGCCTTCGCGCAGACCAAGGTCAAAGCCGGAACGCTGACCTGCACCGGCGGCGCCGGCGTCGGGCTCATCCTCGGCTCCAAGAAATCCTACGACTGCAAGTACGTGTCGCTCTCCAACAGGTCGGAGCGCTACACGGCCTCGATCACCCGCATCGGCCTCGATGTCGGCGTCACGGGCGAGAGCACGATGATCTGGACCGTGCTGGCCCCCTCCGAGGTGGTGAAAGGCGGGCTGAGAGGGAACTACGTGGGCGCGACCGCGGATGCCGCGATCGGCATCGGGGGCGGGGCGAAGGTGCTGCTCGGCGGCTCCCAGAACACGATCGCGCTGCAGCCGGTGAGCATCCAGGGACAGACGGGAATCAACCTCGCCGTCGGCGTGGCGGAACTGTCCCTGCGTTAGGCCATGACCTCATGATCGGACGGGCATCGGCGCGAAAGATCCCGCGCGTGTGCCGTCCGGTGTGAGCCGGATCGGGCCGCCCAACCTAGCTAAGGGCGGCCTAGAACCGCGTGCAGACGGCAGCGCGCCCGGCAATTTTCCTGTCCGTTGGCCAGCCCTGGCTCATCGCTGCTCCCTCGCATAAGGTCACGGGCTCAGGCTGCCTGCCAGCCATACCAGAACGGGAAGCCCCATGTCCGATCTCAAGCTCATCGCCCTCGATGCCGAGGACCTCGCCGTCATCGCGGCGCACCTCCAGGACGCCGTGCTGCGTATCGAAGACATGGCTTACCTCAAGGGGGACCGGCGCTTCGCGATCGTCGTCAACCGCTTCGACTGGGACCATGCCGCCAAGACGGGCTCGGGCGATGCCTTCGTACGCAAGCGGTCCGGGGTGCGCTTCGAACACGTCCTCAAAGCGCAGGTGCAGGGGATCGACCTCACCAAGAAGGATCAGGTGCTCTCGCTCCTGACGCTGACCTTCGCGCCCCGCGAAGCGCCCCACGGCACGATCACGATCACGCTGGCGGGCGGCGGGGCGGTGCGGCTCGACGTCGAGTGCATCGAGGCGGCGCTCTCCGACCTCGGCGCCGCCTGGGCCACCGCGCGCAAGCCCGAGCACGCGGGCGACTGACGAAGCGGCACCTCCCGCCGTCTTCCCCGAGGCGGCCCGTGCAGCCGGCGGAACATCCTGACGCATGGGGGCTTTCTGTGACGCCTGTGCGCTTTCGCGGCGGGCGACCCTCGCCTATAAGGGGCCCATTCGACGGAGCCCCGGGGGGCTCGCCACCGGAGCTTCAAATGCCTCAGCGGCTTTCGACATCCGATCCTGCCTTCGCGCAGCTGTTCGACGCCTTTCTCGCCACCAAGCGGGAGACGTCCGACGACGTGGACCAGGCCGTGCGTGCCATCATCGCGGACGTGCGGGCGCGCGGCGACCGGGCTCTCATCGATCTTTCGCTGAAATTCGACCAGGTCGACCTCGGCGCGATCGGCCTCCGCGTCACGGAGCGCGAGGTCGAGGACGCCGTGCGGGCGTGCAGCCCCGAGACGCTCGAAGCGCTCGCCTTCGCCCGCGAGCGGATCGCGGACCATCATGCGCGCCACCTGCCGTCGAGCGAGACCTACCGGGACAGCGCGGGCGCCACTCTCGGGCACCGGTGGACGGCGGTGGAATCGGCCGGCCTCTACGTGCCCGGCGGCCTCGCGTCCTATCCGAGCTCGGTGCTGATGAACGCGGTCCCGGCCAAAGTCGCGGGCGTCGAGCGGCTCGTCATCGCCGTGCCGGCCCCCAAAGGCCAGCTCAATCCGCTCGTGCTCGCCGCCGCCAGGCTCGCCGGCGTCTCCGAGATCTATCGCGTCGGCGGCGCGCAGAGCATCGCGGCGCTCGCCTACGGCACGGACACCATCCGGCCGGTCGCCAAGATCGTCGGGCCGGGCAACGCCTATGTGGCCGCGGCCAAGCGGCAGGTATTCGGCACCGTCGGCATCGACAGCATCGCCGGGCCGTCGGAGGTGCTCGTCATTGCCGACAGGCACAACGATCCCGACTGGATCGCCGCCGACCTTCTGGCGCAGGCTGAGCACGACACGGCCGCCCAGTCGATCCTGCTTACCGACGATGCCGCCTTCGCCGACGCCGTCGCCGCGGCGGTTGAGCGCCAGGTGCAGCAGCTGCCCAAGGCCGACATCGCCGGGGCGAGCTGGCGCGACTTCGGCGCCATCATCCTCGTCTCCTCGCTCGAGGCGGAGGCCCCGCCGCTGGCCGACCGCATCGCGGCCGAGCACCTCGAGATCGCGACCCGCGATCCCGACGCGCTCGCGGCCAGGATCCGCAACGCGGGAGCGCTGTTCCTCGGCACGTACACGCCCGAGGCGATCGGCGACTACGTGGCAGGACCCAACCACGTGCTGCCGACGGCGCGCAGCGCGCGCTTCTCCTCGGGGCTCGGCGTGCTCGACTTCATGAAGCGCACGTCGATCCTCAAGCTCGACGCGGGCTCCCTCGACGCGCTCGCGCCCGCCGCCATGGTGCTGGCGCGCGCCGAAGGGCTCGAAGCGCACAGGCGGTCGGTCGAAGTCCGGCTGTCCGGGAAAGGGGGATCGGCATGACCGATACGGCAAACGAGGCCGTCGAGACGAAAAACCGGCTGAGCGAGATCGTCCTCGACCCCGCCTCGATCGCGCGCGGAAACGCCAACATCGAGCACGAGCGCGAGGTGGCGATCTACGACCTTCTCGACGGCAACACGTTCGAGCTCGAGGGTCGCGACGAAGGCCCTTACAAACTCTCGATCGGCCTCGTCGAGGACCGGCTGGCGCTGACCGTGTTCAGCGCGGCGGCGGAGACCGAGGAGCCGATCGTCGCGCACTACCTTTCTCTCACGCCCTTCAAGCGCATCATGAAGGACTATTTCCTGGTGCTCGACGGCTACTACCAGGCGATCCGCTCGGCACAGCCCTCGCGCATCCAGGCGATCGACGTCGGCCGTCGCGGCCTTCACGACGAGGGGAGCCGCGTTCTCATCGACCGGCTCGAAGGCAAGATCCGGATCGATCTCGACACCGCGCGGCGCCTGTTCACCCTCATCTCGGCCCTGCATTGGAAGGGGTGATCGCGTGTCACGCGAGGGCGACGGGCCTCAGACGGTGCTGTTCGCGTGCGCCCTCAACGCCGTACGCAGCCCCATGGCCGCCGCGATCCTGCGTCACCTCATGGGCGACCGCGTAAACGTCTCCTCGGCGGGCGTGCGGGCAGGGATCACCGATCCCTATGCCGTCGCGGTGATGGACGAGATCGGGATCGACATCTCGGACCACGAGCCGACGACGCTCAAGGAGCACGAGACGGATACGTTCGATCTCATCGTCACGCTCTCGCCGGAGGCGCACCACCATGGCATCGAGCTGACGCGCCTGATGCCGGCCAAGGTCGAATACTGGCCGACGCCCGACGCCACCGCGCTCACCGAGTGCGCCGACCGCGACGAGGTGCTGGCCGCCTATCGCAGCGTCCGCGACTCGCTCTTCCAGCGCATCAAGGCGCGCTTCCTGCCGGCCGCCGGCGGCCCCAGCGTGTAGGCTACGCTATTGCCCGCCCCGTTGCGGGGAGGAGGAGGGCTGCTGCGGCGAGCGCGCCGCGAGGAGGAACCACGTGCTCTGCGGGCCGAGCCCCTTGATCTCGATCGGGCCGCGCGGCTCAACCGCGAACTCTCCGGCAAGCCGCGCGTGCGAGGCGGGGCAGATGTGGATCCGGCCCGGCACGGAGGTGCTTTCGAGCCGCGCCGCAAGGTTCACGGCATCGCCCCAGATATCGTAGCTGAACTTGCGGCGGCCGATGACGCCGGCCATGACCGGGCCGGTGGCGAGCCCCATCCGCATGTCAATGCCGTAGCCCGTCCGGGCTGAGAGCTCCGCGACCGCGTCCTGCATGGCGAGCGCCATGCGGGCGAGCCGGTGCGCAAAGTCCGGCGCCGGTTCGGGCACGCCGGAGGCGACCATGTAGGCGTCGCCGATGGTCTTGATCTTCTCCACGCCATGACGCTCGGCGAGGTCGTCGAACAGGGAGACGAGCGTGTTCAGCAGCGCCACGGTCTCGCCCGCCCCCAGGCGTCGCGCAAGCGGCACGAAGCCCGAGATGTCCGCAAACAGGATCGAGGCCTCAGCGAAGGTGTCGGCGACAGGCTCGGCCGGCTTCGCCTTCAGGCGCTCGACGATGGTGTCGGGCAGGATGTTGCGCAGCAGCGCCTCGGTCTCGGCCTTGGCGTTCTCGGCGAGCCGGAAGGCGTAGAACACCGCGGCCGATATGATGCCGAAGGTGGTGACGGCCGCCTGCGTGTAGAGCGAATCGAGGACGTCCTGGGGCGCGGGAATGGCGGCCGCTGACTGCGGGAACCAGAACCAGCTCGCAAGATGCAGGGCGAGCGCGGCGGTGATGGCCGGGATGATGAGCCACAGCCGCGTGAGGCCGAGGACGACGAAGGCGCCCGCGGAAAAGGCGATGTACTGGATGTGCAGCCCCGATTCGCGGCCGAGGTAGTACACGAAGGCGATGAGGGCTGCGTACTCGGTGACGAGGATCAGGAGAGCGGCCGCCACCGATCCGAAGCGGTGCATGAGGGGCACGGCCGCGACCACGACCACGATCGCGAAATTGATATAGACGATCGGCCGGTAGCGATCGAAGTCGAGCGCTGCCTGCTGCAGGCCGTAGATCAGCGTCGTCACCACGATCAGGTAGGCGATCATGTTGAGGATCATGAGCCGGCGCTTGGTTTCGGGCGGGTAGCCCTGGGTGCCGGCCTCGACCAGGCGCGCAAGCAGCGGACCCAGGGCCGCCAAGCGCAGCGACGCGCCCAGCTTTGCGGTCGCGCGTGCGAGGCGGCTCGCAGGATCGGTCCCGGGCTCGTCCGGCCGCGGCACGGTCAAATCTCCCCAATCACGATCGCTTGCGATCTAGCGTCCGGGCCGTGAGCCCTTGTCTGATGGCGCGAGCGACGGGCGCTCATTACGCGCGCGGTCCGGTTGCCGCTGTCATCGGGGGAACACGGGGCCCCGGCTCGGGTGATGATCGAGAAATTCGCCATATCAAGCGGCGTGCTCCCGAGCGAATTTCTCGATCTCAATCACACTAGAGCGTCTTGCGATACGATGGAATCGGGTAGCAAGACGCGCAAGGGTTTTGATTTGTAGCAATTTATTAAGACGAACCGGCAACCACATAGTAGGAAAATGCTCAAGCAAGTCCATGCTTCGTCGTGTCCCTTATGATTCCGACGTTCGCTATGGAACCTAGCCGCAAACTCAAGCGAACTTCGGAATCGGGACACGAGCGTCATGCGCCAGCAATGGCGTCGAGCTCGTCGATGTCGCACGTGAAACGGCCATCCTTGCGCGTGATGGCTCCGCCATCCTCGAGCAGCAACAGGGCGGCATTGACCTTTGGCCGGCTGGCGCCGATGAGCAGCGCCAGCTCGCTCTGCGAGATCGGCAGATCGATGACGATCCTGGCGCCGGGTGTCAGCTCGCCTTTCTGACGGGCCGCGGCCAGGAAGAAGCGCGCCAGCCGGATCTCGATCGGATAGAGCGCGATGCCCTCGAGCTGATGGTCGGCCTCGCGCACCCTGTTGCACAGGAACTTGACGATGGCCTCGCGCACGACGGCGCGCTGCTCGATCAGGCGCGTCAGCGCGGGCTTCGACAGCGTCAGGGCCGAGACCTTGGAGACCGCCGTCGCGTCGGCGCTGCGCGTGCCCCCGTCGAGCACGGCAATCTCGCCGAAGATCTGGCCCGTCTCGGCGTGCGCAAACGAAAGCTCGCGGCCCTCGGGCGTCAGCACGGAGAGGCGCACGCGTCCGATCGTGACGAGGTAGATGTCGCGGCCGGGATCGCCGCGCGCAAAGATGGCCTGGCCGCCGTCGAAGGAGGTTTCGCGCATCTCCTGCAGCACCGCCCGGCGGTCGGTCTCCTCGAGCGCACCGAACAGCGCCGTCCGCCCGAGCATTTCGAGAAGCGCGTCCCTGGAGATCATGCCGTCCTCTGCGCCGATCGCGGGGTGTCCGGTGATTTTCGCGGCAACGGCCGCGAATGGCAACGAGCTTCTTGCTTTTCGGAGGGGCTCTCTGCATTCTCCGCTCGCGTTTTCGGGGGGCTGAGGCGCCCCCGCGGCTTCGGTCGCGGCGCGCGCTCCCCGAACCGGAACGGGCCTCACCCGGGTGTGCCGTCTTCGCGCCTGCCGACGCCCCCTTTGCTCCTTTGTTGCATATAACCGGCACCCAGACATGAGCTCCGTCAAGGCCGCCTTCCTCAGCACCTTCAAGCGCACCGACAGCCCGCGCCGCGAGACACTCCGGCGCGAGCTCGCCCGGGAACGTGCGCGCGAGGGAGGTCCTCCGCACGCCCCCAAGCTGGTGCTGGCCAGCGCCAGCCCGCGCCGGCTGACGCTGCTCGCGCAAGCCGGCATCGAGCCCGACGCGCTCCGACCCTCGAGCATCGACGAAACGCCGCGGCTCGCCGAGATGCCGCGCTCGCTCGCCGCGCGGCTCGCGCGCGCCAAGGCGGAGGCGGCGCGCGATCAGATCGCGAACGATCTCGACATCGCCGGCGCCTACGTGCTGGCGGCCGACACCGTGGTTTCGGTCGGCCGGCGCGTCTTCGGCAAGCCCGAGCACATCGAGGAGGCGATCGCGACGCTCGAGCGGCTTTCGGGGCGGTCGCATCGCGTGCTGACCGGCGTCTGCCTCATCACGCCCGACGATCGTATCCGCACGCGGATCGTCGACACGCGCGTGCGCTTCAAGCACCTTTCAAAGTCCGAGATCGAAGCCTACATCGCCTCGAGGGAGTGGCGCGGCAAGGCCGGCGGCTATGCGATCCAGGGGCTCGCCGGCTGCTTCGTGCGCACCATCACCGGCTCGTATACGAACGTGGTCGGCCTGCCGCTGACGGAAGTCGTAAGCCTGCTCATCGGCGAGGGCTTCCCGGTGCACTTCAACTGGCTCAGGGCGGCGGAAATCGACGCCGAATGAGGCCCCGTCCATGACCGAACAAAAGCGTGACAGCGTTGGCGGAAAATGCCCGATCTGCGGCAAGCCGGCCGTTCATGCGGTGCGGCCGTTCTGCTCGCGCCACTGCGCCGACATCGACCTCGGCCGCTGGATCTCGGGCGGGTACGTGATCGCAGGGGGCCAGCCGGATGCCGACGAAGACGGCGACGAGGGCTTCGCCAAGGAGGCGGGCCGGCTCGACCGCGGGGCTCTCCCTGACGACGACCCGCGCTAGGCGGCGCCCTTCCGGACATCGCTTCCGTGACGCTGGACAGGCGGAGGGCTTCCCCCTATAAAGCCCGAGCTTTGACGGCAGGCTCGGTCGCGCACCTCGGCCTCGCAAGCAGAAAGCCCAGGTAGCTCAGTTGGTAGAGCATGCGACTGAAAATCGCAGTGTCGGTGGTTCGATTCCGCCCCTGGGCACCACCCTTTCAAATTCCTTGCCTTTCAAATTTTTTCAACTGAGCAGCGCGCCTGACGTTGTGGTGCGCTTCAGCGTCGATCATCTCGTCCGTCCGCGGGCGATGAAGCCGGCGTTGAGAAAGCCGGTTTCGATCTTGCCGTAGACGAAGGGCTTGCCGTCGAGACCCTCGAGAGACCCACCCGCGGCTTCGAGAATGGCCTGCCCCGCCGCGGTGTCCCACTCGCTGATCGGATCGAGCCGCGGATAGATGTCCGCCTGCCCGTCGGCAATGATGCAGAACTTGATGGACGAGCCGCGGTAGATGCATTCGGCGCCGGGCAGATCGGCGAGGTAGGCGCGCGTTGCGACATCGAGATGCTTGCGGCTCGCCACGGCGACGATGCGGTTCTCCTCCGGCACCCGACACCGCAGCGAACGCCGGCCTCGCAGCGCGCCGAGCGGCTCGCCCGGATCCAGCCAGCCGCCGAACGCCTCGCCGCCGCAGCCGACGTACAGCATCTCGAGGGCCGGCGCGTAGATGACCCCGAGCACCGGCCTGCGGTTCTCGATCAGCGCCAGGTTGACGGTAAACTCCGTGCGCCCCTCGATGAACTCCTTCGTGCCGTCGATCGGATCGACGACGATGAACGGCTGCGACGGATCGAAACCCGAGAGGTCCCGGCCGACGGACTCCTCGGCGATGAACGGGATCTCGCCCAAGAGGCCCCGTACGTGCGCCAGTATCTCGGCCTCCGACTCGCGGTCGGCGACGGTCACGGGGGACTGATCGGGCTTGGTCTCGACGGCGCAACCTTTCGCGCGGTGAGCGAGGACGATCGCGCCGGCGCGCGATACGGCCTCGGTGAACACGTTCAGGACCTCAGCCCTGGATCCGGGGCCGAGATCGAGCTTGACGGTCATTCCTGCTCCTTGCTTGCTGTCCGCCCATCGAACCGCCCCAGACCGTGCTCGTCAATGGCAACCGCCTTCACGAGCGCAAAAACCTGCTTGCCCGCCACGAGTCCCAGGTCCGAGATGGCATGGCGCGTGACATGGGCCGCGAGGCGGTCGCCGCCCTCGAGGTCGACCGTCACGACGCCGGCGGGGCCCGCTCCGGCGGTCACGGATGCGATGCGGCCTTCGAGCACGGTCCGCACGCTGAGGTGGCTTGGCCGCTCGGTGGCGAGCGTCACGTTGGCGCCCTGGACCGCGACGCGCACGGTGCCGCGTGCCCGGCCCATCAGCGCCGGGATCACGATCTCGCCTGCAGGATGGGCGATGACCGAGATGGCGAACTCGGGCATCTCGCGGATCACACGGCCGGACAGGAACGAGACCGTCTCCGGCCGATCGGGCGCTTCGTCCGCCACCTGCGAGGCGAAGACCTCCACGGGCGTGCCCTTGGCCACTACGCGGCCGCCGGCCAGCCGCACCACCTGGGTGGCGAGGCGGGCGACCTCCTCGACGGCATGGGAGACGTAGACGATCGGCAGTCCGAGATCGTCGCGCAGGCGCTCGATGAAGGGCAGGATCTCGTGCTTGCGCTCCGCGTCGAGCGACGCCAGCGGCTCGTCCATGACCAGGATGCGCGGCGCGGCGAGAAGCGCACGCCCGATGGCGACGCGCTGGCGCTCGCCGCCGGACAGCGTCAAAGGCCGCGCGGCCAAAAGGTGGCCGATGCCAAGCAGGTCCACGACCTCGTCAAAGACGACCCGGCCCGTCCCGCGAGGCGCGAAATAGCGCCCATAGGCGAGGTTCTGGCGCACGGTGAGATGGGGCAGAAGCTGGCCGTCCTGGAAGACGAGCCCGACGCGGCGGCGATGGGCAGGCTCCCAGAGGCCGGCTTCGGTATCGACCACGACGTGGTCGGCGACGACGATGCGGCCGCGATCCGGACGCTCGATGCCGGCGATCAGCCTGGCGATGGTCGTCTTGCCGGAGCCGGAGGGGCCGAACAGCGCCGTGCAGCCGCCCGGATAGGCGAAATCCGCCTCGAGCACGAAGCGGGAGCGGGACAGGCGGCACGAGAAGCTGATCATTCGAGGTGCGCCCTCGCCTGCCCCGAGCGGCGCACCACGATCTCAGAAACGATCAGCGCAGCGAACGCGATCGCGGCCGCAACCAGAGACAGGCGAAAGGCGCCCGCCTCGCCGCCCGGCGTCTGCGTGTAAGTGTAGATCGCCGCCGGGATGGTCTGCGTCTCGCCCGGAATGTTCGAGACGAAGGTGATGGTGGCGCCGAACTCGCCCAGCGCCTTGGCGAAGGCCAGCACCGTGCCGGCGGCGATGCCCGGTATCGCCAGCGGCAACGTCACCGTCGCGAAGACCCAGAGCGGAGAGGCGCCAAGCGTGGCCGCGGCCTCCTCGCTCCTGCGATCGATGGAGTCCATGGCGAGGCGAATGGCTCGCACCATCAGGGGAAAGCTCATGACGGCGGCGGCCAGCGCCGCGCCCGTCCAGCGGAATGACAGCACGATACCGAACGTCTGCTCGAGAAACATGCCCAAAGGGGCGCGGCGCCCGAAAAGGATCAGGAGCACGTAGCCGGTAACGACCGGCGGCAGGACAAGCGGCATATGGACCAGGCCATCGAGCAGGATCTTGCCCCGGAAGCGCGCCCGCGACAGCAGGTAGGCGACCGCGATGGCGACCGGCAGGCTCGCGACGACGGCGACGGTCGCCACCCGGAGCGACAGCCTGATGGCAACCATCTCTTCGGGCGTGATTGCCTCAAACATCCCTGCGCATCCGATGCGATCGACGAAAAGACGAGAGCGCGTTCGCGTTCCACTCAATCGAAAACCGCGCCTAAGCTTTCAATGAGACCTGCGGTTCACGCTTCGACGCGATGGGGTCGAAAACGGTCATGGTCCAGGCCGGCCCCGAGCGTTATAGCCAAACAGTATGGACGATCGCCATGGCAAATCGGCCGCGGCGGTCTGGGGCGCCCACGTCCGGCCGGTCAGTGCAGCGTCTCGCCGAGGGGGGCCAGCGCCGGCCCGCGCACGCGGGCCGTCTCGCAGGGCCGATACCCTTCCACGGTGCGGATCAGCACGGCGTCAATGGCGTCCCTGTCCCTGAAGTCGATCGCCTGCCTCAGACGGCGGAGCTCGCCCGCGAGCTCTTCCTTCGAGAGGCAAGGCTCGTCCGACTTGAAGATGCGCGGGTGCTCCGTCATCTGGGTGTGAGCGCCGATCAGCAACTCCTCGTAAAGCTTCTCGCCGGGACGCAATCCGATGTAGGCGATCTCGATATCGCCGTCAGGGTTCGTCTCGTCGCGAACCTCGAGGTTCGACAGGCGGACCATCAGGCGCGCCAGATCGGCGATGCGCACCGGTTCCCCCATGTGCAGCACGAAGACCTCGCCGCCGTGGGCCATGGCACCGGCCTGAATGACGAGCTCGGCCGCCTCGGGAATCGACATGAAGAAGCGCGTCACATCGGGATGCGTGACGGTTATCGGTCCGCCAGCCTCAATCTGCCGGCGGAACAGCGGCACGACGGAGCCGGAGCTTTCGAGGACGTTGCCGAAGCGAACCATCGTGAACACCGTGGACCCGCTCTCGTCGGCCGCCTCGGCCTGCAGCACCAGTTCCGCGAGCCGCTTGCTCGCTCCCATGACATTGGCAGGGCGCACGGCCTTGTCGGTGGACACGAGAACGAAGCGCTCGACACCATGCCTGCGTGCGCACTCGGCGGCGGTGACGGTGCCGAAAACATTGTTCTCGAGACCGGAGAACGGGTTCTGCTCGACGATCGGCACGTGCTTGTAAGCCGCGGCGTGATAGATGGTCTCGATGCCGTTCTCGACGATGATCCCATCGAGCAGGCGCGTGTCCGCCGTCGACCCCAGCACGATCCTTATGTCGGTGGATCCAGCCTCGGTCCCGCTTAGGCGCCGTGCGCCGAACCCCACGTCGTAGAGCGCGCTTTCCGAGATATCGAGCAACACGACGCGGCGCGGCGCGAGGGCCACGATCTGGCGGACGAGCTCGGAGCCGATCGAGCCGCCCGCGCCGGTCACGAGGACGGACTTGCCGGTGATATTGCGCTGCAGAAGGTCCTCGTCGGGCAGCACCGCATCGCGGCCCAGAATATCACCCACCTCGACGGCGCGCAGGCTGTTCAACCTGACGTGCCCCGACGAGACATCCTCGTAGGTCGGCAGTATCTTGACGGAGACCGGGAACCGCTCGAGCTCCTTTAGGACCTCCCGTCGCCGTCGGTCGGCGGGGAGCGCGACCAGGACCTCCCGGACCGCGTCCTCTTCGACAAAGCGGGACATCGAGCTCGGGGGATGCACCTTGAGGTCGCCTACATACTGGCGCCAGAGATCGGGCGACGAATCGACGAAGCCCAAGACGCGACGGTTCCGAGCCGCCCTGACCGCGCGCAACAGCGCAATGCCTTGCTCGCCAGCCCCATAGATCAGCGCCGCCGTCAGATGTCTCTTGGGGCCGACATCGACGAACGTGATGCCGCTGCTTTCGAGCATCAGCTTGATGATGAGGCGGAAGAGCAGGATCGCGGCGGCGCCGAGGACCGCGTAGATGACAATGGCCGATCGTGGAATGGCGTGCTGGCCGAGCATGAGGAGCGCGAGCGTCCAGAAAAGAACCGACAACCCGATGGCGGCCAGGATGCGGACATTGGCGCGCCGCCCGATGAAGCGCGTCACGCTCTTATAGATGCCGAAATACCAGAGGGTGGCCACCGTCAGGAGAGGACCGGAGACGGCCGCCGAGAGGAACCCGAGATCGGAGGGAACGAACGGCGTGAGATACCGCAACGACACGGCCACCCAAAGGACTGCCGTCAACAGCAGCATGTCCGCGACGGCGAGGATCGTGCGCTTTGCGTGGCGCGGCAGCGCCAGGAGCCCATCGCGGAGCCGCGCAAAGCTCTGTCGCATCCCCCCTGCTGTCTCGGCCAACCCCGACACTCCCTCCGCCTCTGAGCGGCGTCCCCTCAAGCTATGTTGCATTGCTCCAAGACAGAGCGTGGCATTATATATGCCAAACCCAGCGGACAACGCGTACGACGCCGTGGAATATTTGTTCACAATTTTTCAATAGCCGCGAGCCCGAACGAAAAGCTTGACATCTTATCGCCCCGGCGGCTTCGCTTTCAGGCTATAAGCATTTGTCATCTCGACGATTTCGATCTTGCCAGAACCTCCGGACATGCCCACCATCATCCCAGTCATCCTCTCCGGCGGCTCCGGGACCCGGCTGTGGCCGGTTTCGCGCGCCCGTTACCCCAAGCAGCTCATCCGCGGGCTCGTGACGCCCGGCGAAAGCCTGCTTGGCGCGACGCTCGCGCGCCTTCCCGCCGGTCGGGACGTTTCGCCTCCCCTCCTCATCTGCAACAACGCGCACCGTTTCCTTGTGAAGGAGGAGTGCGAGCGCGTCGGCGTCACGCCCTCCGCGATCCTCCTCGAGCCCATGGGCCGCAATACCGCGCCCGCGATCGCGATTGCGGCCCTCCACGCGGCGGCCAAAGACCCCTCGGCCGTCCTCGTCGTCATGCCATCGGACCATGTGATCCGGGATGGGGAGCGGTTTTGCGCGGAGGTGCAGCGCGCCGCGGAGGTCGCCCAGCGCGGAAACATCGTCCTGTTCGGCATCCGCCCGACCGAGGGGCACACCGGATACGGCTATATCCGACGGGGCGAGCCTCTCGCCGGCGACACCGGCGCCTTCGCCGTTGCGCGCTTTGCCGAGAAACCCGACCGCGAAACGGCGGAGACCTATGTCGCCAGCGGAGACTACCTCTGGAACAGCGGCATTTTCGTTTTCCGTGCCGATGTGATCCTGGGCGAGCTCGGCCGGCTCGCCCCCGAGGTTCTCGAGGCTGCCGAGCGCGCCATCGCGGGGGCCGTCGCCGATCTCGGCTTCCTGCGGCTCGACGCCGGCGCTTTCGCCGCCGCCCCCTCCGTTTCGGTCGACCATGCCGTCATGGAAAAAACCAAAGCGGCGGCCGTGATCCCGCTCGACATCGGGTGGAGCGACCTCGGCTCCTGGTCGGCGCTCTGGGATATCGCGCCCCGCGACGACGACGGCAACGTCGTGCGCGGCGACGCGTTCACCGAGGACACGCGCAACTGCTACATCCACAGCGAGCGGGCACTCGTCTCGACCATCGGTGTCGAGGATCTCGTGATCGTCGACATGCCCGATACCGTGCTGGTTGCCCACAAATCGCGCGCGCAGGACGTGTCGCGCATCGTCTCCCGCCTCAAGGCGGCCAACCGGACCGAGCACGAGCAGCACATCCGCACCCACCGGCCGTGGGGCTACTTCGAGACCCTCAACATCGGGCCGCGCTTCCAGGTCAAGCTGCTGCATGTGAAGCCTGGCGGCCTGCTCTCGCTGCAAATGCATCACCACCGCTCCGAGCACTGGGTCGTGGTCCAGGGCACGGCGAAAGTGACCGTGGACGGCCGGGAGAGCCTCGTTCAGGAGAACGAAAGCGTCTATATCGTCGCCACGCAATGGCATCGGCTGGAGAACCCCGGCAAGATCCCGCTCGAGCTCATCGAGGTGCAGGTCGGCGCCTATCTTGGCGAGGACGACATCATCCGCAGCGACGACGTCTATGCCCGCTCGCCCGAGGAGACCAAATAGCGACCCGGCCCTCGGCCGGCACCGCCGGGAGGGCTGCATTGGCAGAGAGGCGGGTTGCCGCTAAGAGAGGGTGGCCAACCCAAGCGAAGCGAGGCGCGCACCCCCGTGTCATTCAGCGACGGCCCGATCCTGCTCACGGGCGCTGCCGGTTTCATCGGCTTTCATCTCGCCCGTGCGCTCCTCGACCGGGGCGCGACCGTCATCGGCGTCGACAATCTCAACCCGTATTACGATCCGGCGCTCAAAACGGCGCGGCTCGACGTGCTCGCGGCGCAGCGGACGGGACGGTTCGCGTTCCATCAGATCGATCTTGCCGATCGCAGCGCCACGGCGGCGCTCTTCGCCGACACGCGGCCGGCCCTCGTCCTGCACATGGCGGCGCAGGCGGGTGTGCGCTACTCGCTCGAAGCCCCCGAGACCTATGTCGATTCCAATCTCGTCGCGTTCGGCAACGTTCTCGAAGGCTGCCGGCGCAACGCGGCGAGCCACCTCGTCTACGCCTCGTCGAGCTCGGTCTACGGCGCCAACACGCTGATGCCGTTCTCCGTGCACCACAACGTCGACCATCCGGTGAGCCTCTATGCGGCGACGAAGAAGGCCAACGAGCTTATGGCCCACTGCTACAGCCATCTCTACGGGATGCCGACGACGGGGCTGCGCTTCTTCACCGTCTACGGGCCCTGGGGGCGGCCCGACATGGCGCTCTTCAAGTTCACGCGCGCCATCCTCGCGGACGAGCCGATCGACGTCTACAACGACGGCCGCATGCGCCGCGATTTCACCTATATCGACGACGTGGTGGAAGCCGTTCTGCGGGTAGCTGAGCACGTCGCCGCGCCCGATCCCACGTGGTCGGGGCTTGCGCCGGATCCCGGAACCAGCAGCGCGCCCTATCGAGTGTACAACATCGGCAACTCGGAGCCCGTCGATCTCATGACGATGATCGCGACGCTCGAGACCGCGCTTGGAAAAGACGCCAAAAAACGGTGGCTCCCGATGCAGCCCGGCGACGTGCCCGACACATCCGCGGACGTGGACGATCTGGCGCGGGAGGTCGGCTACCGACCCAAGACGGCGCTTGCGGATGGTATTTCGCACTTCGTCGCCTGGTATCGTGCCTATTATCGCATTTAGAGCGTCGTTGTGTTTGTCCGAACCGAGCCGCGCACCGGGTTTTCGATGCGACCGGCGAGCGACGTTCGGACGAAGAACCAAGCGATCACGGTCCATCTCACGACTTCACCAGTGGATGAGCGGCGATGGAGGCCGCGGGCCCGATTCCCGCCGTCTTGACAGGGGTATCCGGGGGTGATCAGTAACCGTTATCCTCCGCACGTCCATCATCCACACGGTCGCGCGTCCTCCGACAAAGGCATTCCGGATGCGGCAAGAGCACCTATCGCAGGCCCTGGAACGAGCCCGTTCCATCGTCGACGAGGAAATCGACGCCATGCGGCTCCTGCGCGACAGCTTCGACGACAGCTTGATCGCGGCCGTCGGGCTCATTCAAGCCTGCCCGGGCCGGGTCATCGTGACGGGCGTCGGAAAGTCGGGCCACATCGGCGCCAAACTGGCTGCAACGTTCGCCTCAACCGGCACGCCATCCTTCTTCCTGCACGCGGCCGAAGCCTCCCATGGCGATCTCGGCATGATCACGGCGCAAGACGTCGTGCTCGCCATCTCGAACTCGGGCGCGACGAAGGAGCTTTTTCCGGTGCTCGAGTTCTGCGCCGCGAACGGCACCAAGGTCATCTGCATGACGGCGAACGAGCAAAGCCGGCTTGCGCAGCAATCCGACATCTGCCTTCGCCTCCCCAAGGTCAAGGAGGTCTGCCCCAACAATCTGGCGCCGACCTCGTCCGCCGTCATCACGCTGGCGGCAGGCCACGTGCTCGCGGTTCTGCTGATGGAGAAGCGGTCTTTCGTCGATTCCGACTTCGGCAAGCTGCACCCGGGTGGGAGGCTCGGGCTCCTGCTCTCCTCGGTGCGCCGATACACGGAAGAGTTCAAGGACACGGTGCCGGCGGTTGCTCCTCATGAATTGCTCGGCCACGTGGTGATCAAGCTTGCGGAAGGACAGCGGGGCTGCGTCGTCGTCATCGAGGACGGCACCAGACGCCTGCTCGGCCTCATCACCGAAGGCGACCTCAGGCGCGCCTTCGCGCCGGATATGTTCAACAAGACGGCGCAGGCGATCATGACCACGCGGCCGGTCACGGTCAGCGTCGAGGATCTGATGAGCACCGCCGTCTCGCTGATGAAGGAGCGGCGCATCGCCAACGTCGTCGTGGTCGACGGCGAGACGGTGGTCGACGTGCTGCACACCAAGGACCTGATGCAGCGCGGCTATATGTAAGCCATCACGGCGCACGAACAAAAAACCCCGGGCTTCAGGCCGGGGTTTTTCGAATTCGGTCTGCCGGTCGGCCTCTTCAGGCAGCAACAGGGGCGGCGAGCGCCAGGTCGATCTTCTCCTTCAGGACCTTCTCGTTGAACGGCTTGATGATGTAGCCGCTGACGCCTGCGCTCTTGGCGGCGTTGATATTGTCCTGCTTGGATTCGGCGGTGACGAGAATGAAGGGTGTCTTGCCCATCTGCGGGTCGGCGCGCACGACCTTCAGGAGCTCGTAGCCCGTCATGGGATCCATATTCCAGTCCGAGATGATGAGCCCGTACTGCTTGGCCTTGATCTTCTCCAGAGCCGCCGCGCCACTCGAGGCTTCATCGACATTCTCGAAGCCGATCTGCTTCAGAAGCTTGCGAATGATCCGCACCATGGTGCTGTAATCGTCGACAACGAGTACAGGCATGCTGTTCGCACTCATAACCCTTATCCCCTTCAACCCTTCGCGCACGCAGGCAACTCACCCTTTCGGGTCACGTGCGCCACGCGCTCTGTGTGCACGCAGAGTATGCGTGGCGATTGCTTGCGATAGTCTTAACTGGTTCTTTCTACGCATGACCGTGGCCGTACTTTTTTGGCGAGCGCCTCCGGAACACGGGTAACGGAATTGCAATCTCTGCCGATTAACGATGAGCGTCCCAAGGATTTTTGGGCGCTTCCGCGCGCAGACGAACCGAACACGTCGTGCACCGGGCCCGAGGCGCAGGCGAGGAAACACGCGAATGTCCGCACCCCTTGTCCGTGTTCTGGTCGTGGACGACTCGGCCTTCATGCGCGGCGTGCTGCCGCGGAAAATCGAATCCGATCCGCGTTTCAAAGTTGTCGGCACGGCCGTCGACGGGCGCGACGCCATCGAGAAGGCGCTGGCGCTCAAGCCGGACGTGGTGACGCTCGACATCGACATGCCGGTCATGAACGGCATCGACGCGCTGCGCGAGATCGTCCGGCAGACCACGGCCTCCGTGATCATGCTTTCGGCCAGAACGGAGCAAGGCGCGGAGATTACGCTCGAGGCGCTGGCGCTCGGCGCCGTCGACTTCATCCCGAAATCGCGCGGTGCGGAGGGTATCCACGAGACGCTCTGGGCCGCCGTCGAGGCCAAGAGCCAAAAGGCGCGCCGGGCAGCCCGGGCGCTCCCCGCCCGGCCGACCGGGCCGGCGCACGCGCCCGTTCCCGCGCGCGCCAACGCCAGGATCCGCGTCAACGCCAAGATCTGCATCATCGGCTCGAGCACCGGCGGACCGCAGGCGTTGCAAGCCGTGCTCTCCCAGCTTCCGGAGGCCCTGCCCGTCCCGGTGGTCATCGCCCAGCACATGCCGCCGAACTTCACCAAGGCGCTGGCGCAGAGGCTGAACGACACCTGCAAGCCCAGAGTCGTCGAAGCGGAAGACGGCATGGCGCTCGCCAGAGGCACCGTCTACATCTCGCCGGGCGGCCTGCAGACGCGCGTCACCGCGACCGAGATCAGGATCTCCTCCGATCATGGGGAGAGCCTCTACAAGCCCTCCGTCGACGTGCTCGCGGAAAGCGCACGCGGCGCCTTCGACAAGAACGTGCTCGGCGTCATGCTGACGGGGATGGGCGGCGACGGCGCGGCCGAGCTCACGAAGCTGCACAAGCTCGGCGCCTACAATATCTCCCAGGATCAGGCGTCCTGCGTCGTTTACGGCATGCCGCGCACGCTGGTCGAAGCGGGCGGCGCGGACGAGGTTCTGCCGCTCGACCAGATCGGCCAGCGCATCCGCACGGCACTCGGATGCTAGACACCCCCCGCGGCTCCCGCCGGATCGGACAAACCCTAGCCTAGTTCAGGTCCTCGGGGAGGCGCGGCATGGGCATGAAGGGGACGCCGTCCTCGGCAAGCTCCTTCACCTCGTCGGCCGACGCCTCGCCGTAGATGCCGCGCTGCTCGCTTTCGTTGAAGTGGATCTTGCGCGCTTCCTCCGCGAACCTGCCGCCGACGTACTCCGCCTTGGCATGGATCTCGTCGCGCACCTTGCGCAGGAACCGATAGTGCTCGGGCGAAGGGAGAGACGCGTTTAGAGGAGGCGCGGAGCCGCCTTCGGAAGGCCTGTCGCTTTCGCAAGACCGGTCGCTTCCGGCCCGCCTGGCGACGGCCGGGGCCATGATGGCCTTATCGACCCTGTGGCTCCCGCAATGGGGGCACTGGACATGGGACCGGGCGATCTGCGCTTCGCAAGCGGTGCCGCTTTTGAACCAGGCTTCGAACTCGTGGCCCTCATGGCAGATGAGGCTGAACTTGATCATGACGCGACCTCTTGGGCGGCCTTTCCATCCGCCTCGATCGTGAATGTGCGGTCGTGCCGCAAGGATGGTACGCGCGAACGGACATCCCCGATCATCGACAAGTCTACGTCGGCAAAAATGACCGAGGGGTGAACGCCCCCCTCCGCGAGGACCTGGCCCCACGGCGAGACGACCAGGCTGTGGCCGAACGTCTCGCGGCCGTGCTCGTGCTGCCCGCTCTGGGCGGCGGCGAAGACAAAGCACTGGGCCTCGATGGCGCGCGCGCGCAGCAACGTCACCCAGTGGGCCTCGCCCGTGAGGCGCGTGAACGCCGCCGGCACCGCCAGGAACGAGGCGCCGGCCTGGGCGAGCGCGCGATAGAGATAGGGAAAACGCAGATCGTAGCAGATCGAGAAACCCAGCCCGCCCCAGGGGAGCGCCGCGACCACCGCCTTCGTGCCCGGCGTATAGCTCGCGCTCTCGCGGTAGACCTCGCCGTTGGGGAGGTCCACGTCGAACATATGGATCTTGTCGTAACGGGCCGCCACCTCGCCCTTGGGCGAGATGAGGAAGGACCGGTTGGCGAGCTTGTCGGGGCTCGCCTTGACCACCATCGAGCCGATGTGCAGCCAGATCGCAAGCTCGCGCGCCAGCTCCGAGAGCTCTCCGAGGGCGGCATTGGCGCTCTCGGGCTCGGCGAGCGCGGACAGCCGCTCGCGGTCGACCTCCATCAGCGTCGTCATCTCGGGTGTCTGCACGTAGCTTGCGCCGCCGTCCGCCGCTTCGCGGACCAAGGCGGCGGCGTCGCGGAGGTTGCGCGCGATATCGCGCCCCGAGCACATCTGGACCAGCCCTACGCGCAACGATCCTGACGAAAAGACCCTGGACATGCGCGATCAGCTGTCCGCGCCCAGGAGAGGGTCGAGCTTGCCGTTGCGCTCGAGCGACATCAGATCGTCGCAGCCGCCGACGTGATGCTCGCCGATCCAGATCTGGGGCACCGTGCGCCGGCCGCCGGCCCTGGTGCTCATCTCGGCGCGCAACGCCGCCTTGCCGGTGACGTCCACCTCCTCGAAGGCCACGCACTTGGCGCGCAGCAACTCCTTCGCCATATGGCAATAGGGGCAAAGGATCGTGGTGTAGATCGTGACTTTGGCCATGTCTCCCCAGGTCCTCGACGGATCGTTCCGCAATGGAAATGTAGCGGCACGCCCGGCCGCTGCAAAGCGGAACGACGCCTTCACAAAGATTTGCGGCATTTTTCCAGTCTCGACCGCCGCCTCAGGCCGGAATGAGGCCCCGGTCGGTCACGAGGGCGAGCGCCAGCACGTCGACCCGCTCGGCGCCAGCCCGGCGGAGCGCGCGGGCACAGGCGCCGACCGTCGATCCGGTGGTGATCACGTCATCGACGACCAGGATCCTGCGCCCCTTGGCGCGCACGGCGAGACGGGCGGGGACAGCGAATGCACCGGACACGTTGCGCTCGCGCTGCCCGCGCGAGAGCCCGACCTGGCTTGCGGTCGCGCGCGTGCGCTCGAGGAGCAGCGGCTCGTAGCGGAGACCCGTGAGGCGCGCGACCTCGCCGGCGAGAAGGGCTGCCTGGTTGAAGCGTCGCGCCAAGAGCCGCCGGCGTGCCAGGGGGACCGGAACCACGATCTCGGCCTCCGCCATGAGATCGCGCCCTGCCGCGACGAGCCATTTGCCGAGCAGGCAGCGGACATCGTGGCGGTCGTGGAACTTCAAGGCATGAACCAGCATCCGCATGGACCCCGCGTAGGCGGCGACGGCGCGGGCGCGGTCATAGGGCGGAGGATCGGCCGCGGCGGCCGCCGAGATCATCGTGCCACCCGTGTCGTAGGGCAGCGGGATGCCGAGCCGGTCGCACAGCGGCGGACGGATGAAATCGATCTCGCGCCAGCAGCGGGCGCAGAGTGCATCGTGGCCGACGATGGGAGCCCGGCAGACCAGGCACACGGGCGGCATGACGACGTCCGACAGTGCGCTGAAGGCCCGGCGGAGCAGGCCTCTCTCCCCGGCCGGCGCCGGCGGATCGGTGCCCTCGTCTCCGCTTCCTGCGGCCACGGCAAGACCTCCCTCGGCCGCGTTTCGCCATGCTAAGCTGGATCAAGACTACCATGGCCGGCGCGGCGCAACGAAGAGCCTCCACATCCCGAATGTCCGAACCCCGTCCCATCTTCGACAGCACGTTGCTCACGGCCCGGCGAAACCGGGCGGCGGGCGCGGCCGCAGCGCACGGCTTCCTGCTCGAGCGCGTGGCGGACGACCTTGCGGAACGGCTCGCCATAGTGCGGCGCGAGTTCGGCACGGCCGTCGACCTCGGCTGCCATCACGGCGTGCTCGGGCGGCGGATCGGAGCGCTGCCCAACATCGGCCAACTGGTCTCGCTCGATCCGGCCCTGCGCCTCCTTGCGGACGCGCCTGCCCCGCGCGTCCTGGCAGGGCTCGACGCGCTTCCCTTCGCGCCGGCCTCCCTCGATCTCGTCGTCTCCGGGCTTTCGCTGCATCTCGTCGACGACCTGCCGGGGGTACTGATCCAGATCCGGCACGCCTTGAAGCCGGATGGGCTCCTTATCGCCGCATTGCTCGGCGGGCGCACGTTGCAGGAGCTGCGCGCAGCGTGGCTTGCGGCCGAGGACGAGGTGCTGTCGGGCGCCTCGCCGCGCGTGGCCCCGTTCGCCGACGTGCGCGATCTGGGCGGGCTTCTGCAGCGGGCCGGATTTGCGCTTCCGGTCGTCGATTCCGATACGGTTAGCGTGACCTATGCCGATCCGATCGCACTGATGCGCGACCTCAAGGGCATGGGGGCCTCCAACATGCTGGCGGAGCGGCGGCGCGTGCCGGTGACGCGCGGGCTCCTGATGCGGGCCGCCGAGATCTATGCCGAACGCTTCGCGCTCGGCGACGGACGCGTGCCGGCCACCTTCGAGATCCTGACGCTGACGGCCTGGGCGCCGCACGAGAGCCAGCAGAAGCCGCTCAAACCGGGCTCGGCACAGGTCCGCCTCGCCGAGGCCCTGGGGGTTCCGGAGCGGAAGCTTTAGCGTTCGCCCAACGGACCTTCGCCCGGAGCGGCTTCAAAGCCGGCGCACCATGAAGCGGGCGTCGGCGTCGTAGGTCAGGAGATTCGTGGCAAGCCCGGGCGCTTCGGTGACCTCGAAGCCGAAGCGGCGCCAGAACGGCACCGAGTTGTTCACGGCGACCAGAGACAGGTTCGGAGCGGCAATCCGTTCCGCCTCGGCGACGATCGCCGTGACGATGGCGGCGGCCGCTCCCGCGCCGCGCGCCTCGGGCAGCAGCGCGACGTCGTGGATGTAATAGGTCGTCGGCCGATCGGGCAGCGCGCCAAGCCGGGCGTTGAGCGCGGGCGGAGCCGCATAGCGCCACGGATGGGTGAGCGTGTAGGCCATGGGGCGGCCGTCACGCTCGAAAAGCGCGCAGCCGGCCGGATAGAGGCTGAGGCGCTCCGCAATCGTCTGGGCGTCCTCGGGGTAGGCGACGTGGACGACGTCGGCGATGGCCACCACCGCCGCGAGATCGGCCTCCCTCGCCGGCCGCCAGACACCGTGCTTGAGCGCCACGCGCACGCCGGCCCCCTATCCCAAAAGATCGCGGAGCCAGGGGACGAGCGGCGTATCGGCGGGCGGCATCGGATAGTCGGCGAGCCGCTTGGCGCGCACCCAGGCGATCTCCTGCCCCTCGCGCGGCTCCACCTCGCCGTCCCAGTTGCGGCATAGGAAGAGCGGCATCAGGAGGTGGAAATCCTTGTACGTGTGGCTCGCGAACGTGAAGGGCGCAAGGCAGGTCTCGCACACGTCGATGCCGAGCTCCTCGCCGAGCTCGCGGCGCAGCGCCGCCTCCGGCGTCTCGCCGCGGTCGATCTTGCCGCCCGGAAACTCCCACAGGCCGGCCAGCGTCTTGCCCTCGGGCCGCTTGCAGATGAGGACACGGTTGTCCGGGTCGACGAGCGCGGCGGCGGCAACGAGAAGGATCGGCTTGGTCATGAGGGAATGGGGACCTTGTGGGAGCGGAACGGCCGCTTGTCCTTGGCGCGCCACCGGCCAGAAAACCGAGGAAACCGGGTATCCGTCTTTCCGGCGGCGCTCTATAGGAAGGGCCATGGCAGGACGGGACATGGCAGCGTCTTCGGCACTTCTTTCGCTTGGACACTATGCGCCCGAGCGGCGAGTGACAAATGCAGAAATCGAGGCGCGGCTCGGCCTCGAGCCGGGCTGGACGGAGCGGCGCACGGGGATCGTCGAGCGGCGCTTCGCGGCGCCGGAGGAGGCCCTGTCGGACCTCGCCCTCAAGGCCGGCGAGATGGCGCTCGAAAGGGCCGGCCTCGACCGGCGCACGATCGGCCTTCTCGTGCTCGCCACCTCGACGCCCGATCATCTGCTGCCCCCCACCGCGCCGCTGGTCGCGCACCGGCTCGGCGCGACGGGGGCCGGCGCCATCGACATGGCGGGCGCGTGCGGAGGCTTTCTCTATGCGCTGGCCTTCGCCGACGGGTTCGTGCGCCAGGCCCGGGCGCCCGCGCTGGTGATCGCGGCCAACATCCTTTCGCGGCGGCTCAATCTCGACGACCCGGTGAGCGCGGTGCTGTTCGGAGACGGCGCGGGGGCGGCGCTGCTCGTCCCCTCCGATCGGGCGACGGCCGGCGTGCGGGGACTGCACCTCACGAGCGACGGCGCGGCTTACGACCTGATCCAGATTCCGGCCGGCGGCAGCCGCCAGCCGTTCGTGGACGGGCTCGGGCCCGACGCGGGCCTCATGCAGATCCGCGACGGGCGGGCCGTGTTCACGCGCGCGGTCAAGATCATGACGGATGCGTCGCAGAGGGCGCTCGCACGGGCGGGGCTCGCCATCGCGGAGATCGACCACTTCGTGCCGCATCAGGCCAACGCGCGCATCATCGGGGCGGCGCAGCGGCAGCTCGGCGTGCCGGACGGGAAGCTGCTGTCATCGGTTGCGCTGTTCGCCAACAGCTCGGCGGCGACCATTCCGCTCACGCTGTCGCTTGCAGCCGAGCGACGGCCGTTCCCGCCGGGCGCGCGCCTCCTGATGTCGGCGGCAGGGGCCGGACTGACCGGTGGCGCGATGGTGTTCGAGGTTTAGAGTGCGTTTGTCGCTATGGAAAAGAAACCGCGCTCGCCGCGTTGACAAGCACGAAAGCGTTCGATGAGATCGACGAATGACGCTTCGGACGGATCGGTCCGAAGCGATCAGGGTCTACGCTCAGATGAGCAAACCGGCTCGCCCAATGCCGGCAAGCGCGCGCCTAGCGACACCCGGAAGCGATTATCCCTCGATGGACCGCATCAGGGACCGCACGGCCCCGACGCCACATCGCGGCGCTACATCGTATTGAGGAGGACGAAGAGTCCAACACCAACGGCCGGACCCAGCAAGGTGGCCGCAACCAACATCAGAAACGATCTGCCAAGCATGACTCTACAAACCCCGCACTCAACGCACTCACCCGCGAAGCCGTCCACCCTTCGCCGGTGTCCTGTCGTTTCGCGAGGACCCCTCACCCGCGAAACTCAGGCATAATACAATAAGAAGCTTATTTCTTCACGGGTTATTCCCAATTTGGCCACAAAGTCGTTTTGCCGGCGCGAGCTGGAGCTGCCGCAATGCAAAACCGGTCCGCCGTTGATTTGCGTTTTCATTTCTTGCTCAAAGACTTCGTCCGTAACATCCCGCAAAACGCAGACACAACTTAACCATACCTCAGGGCGCACGATTCCGGCCGGACGCGCCATGTCAACGCCTTTTTGTTGCGTATTAGCCACAGATCTTTTCTGGGGGCAGTGGCAGACTCCGACCTATCCCCGCCGCGCCGTCCAGGTTCGCAGCGCGTCGAACAGACGGAGCTGGCGCTCGTCCTGCCCCTTGGTCTCATGGGCCAACTGCTCGATGCGATCGAAGGGCACCTGCTCGGCCTCGATCAGCGAGCGCTGCGCCTTCATCGCGCGCACCAAGCCTTCCTGCACGAGATGGAACTCGCCGACGGTCTGCCCGGGGAGCACGGCCGCGGGATCGAGACCGCTCTCGCTCTGGAAGGCGGCCTTGAGCTTCCTCAATGCGGTGTCCTCGCGCACGCGGCCGATGAACCAGCTCGTGATCTGGTCGCGGCTCTTGTAATCGAGGTCGCCCGGCGACTGCGTGGCGAGCATCAGGCCGAGGCCGGCCGAGCGGGCGCGCTTCAAGAGGCTCTGCAGCGGCTCCGCCGTCGCCGGCTTGGCATTGGCGGGGATGTAGAGATCCGCCTCGTCGAACATGACGACGGCCTGCAGCTCCTCGTTCGGGTTGCGCTGGCAGAAGCGCAGCGCTTCCGACAGGAACTGCGAGACCCAGAACAGGATGTTCTCGTTGTCGCCGAGGAAGCCCGTGTAGATGACCGAGAGCCGCGTCCGACCGTCGCGCGCGTAGGGGCCGAGGCCGAGCAGGCTTTCCATCTGCAGGCTCTCGCCGCCGCCCTCGAACAAGGCCGCGTTGCGGTGGCGCAAGCTGTCGAGCTGAGCGACGAGGTCGCGGCGGATGCGGCCCGAGGGGTCCATGCGCTGCGTCAGATCCGTCAGCTCGGGATCCTCGTCCTCGAGCAGATTGATGAGATCGCCCAGCGTCACCTCGCGGCTGTGGCGCGAGCCCAGGATGCGGAGCGCGACCGACAGCGTTCCCGACTGCTTCTGGTGCGTCGCCGAGTTCTTCAGATGCAGCATGTCGCCGAGGGCTGCGGCCGACAGGTTGGCCAGAAGCTGCTGCTCGTGGTCGGGAAGCTCGTTGATGCCGTTCGGCAGAAGCGTGATCGAGATCGGCCGGCCCGACGAGCGGCCCGGCGTATAGACGGCGACGTCGATCGCATCGGCCAGGCGCTCGCGTTCGCCGCGCTGCTCGGTGTACTCGTCGTCGTTGGCGCGCCAGACGTCCGGATTGGCGTAGCTGCAGAGGTCGCCCTTGCGGTCGATCAGGACGGCCGGAATGCCCTTGAGAAGAAGCTGCTCGATGAGGCACAGCGCCAACGTCGTCTTACCGGAGCCCGAGCCGCCGAGCACCGCCGCGTGACGCTTCAGCACGTTCATGTTGAGGCTCACCGGCTTCGCGCCGCGGCCGATCTCGCGTCCGGCGAGAATGCTGCTGCCGTGGGTTCCGGTCTCGTCGAGGATGACGG
The DNA here is from genome assembly GCF_036833075.1 of Hyphomicrobium sp. Taxonomy (GTDB): domain Bacteria; phylum Pseudomonadota; class Alphaproteobacteria; order Rhizobiales; family Hyphomicrobiaceae; genus Hyphomicrobium_C. The sequence goes on along the minus strand of NZ_DAITQL010000001.1, from coordinate 1,449 downwards.
AGAGCGGCAGCTCGTCGTCGTTGGCGGGCAAGGGCTCGGCGGCCGTCTCGCCGAGCGACCACGGCGGCGGCAACGCCGGATCCGGCAGGCGGGCCGCCGTTGCGGGCGGAGAGGCGCCGGCGGGCACCTCCTCAGCCACCTCGACCTCGCGGACGCTGCGCGGCAACGCACGGCCCAAGAGGTCGAGCCTCAGGATGTTGATGATCGAGATGATGTTCGAGAGCAGCTTTGCGTCCTCGAACCAGGCCTGGAAGCCGCGGTCGTTCTTGTAGTGCGCCTGGAACTCGCGCACCATCATCATGCGCTCCCATTCCGGGATCGGGATCGTGAACAGGCGGCCGCCGCCCTCGCGGAACTTGCGGAACGCCTGGGCGGTCTGGTTCTTCTTGTTCGGCGGATAATCGCTCGCGCGCAGCATGACGCAGGTCTTGCCCGCGGTCATGGGCAGGACCTTGTCGAGCTGGCGCTTCAAGCCCCCGCCCTGCGTCGGGCGGTTGCAGAGGAAGACGCGCAGGTCGCTCATGTGGCCGGACTTGTGGCTCACGCGGACGTCGATGCCGGGCACCTCGTCGGAGACCTCGAGGCGGCCGACGGCGAGCTTGACGGCGCTGCCCCATTCCTCCTTGGCGAGGGCGAGGGCGGATGCGAACACGTCCATCAGCTCGTTCTCGTCGGAGGGGATCTCGGCCTCGGAGGCGGACTGGAAGCGCTCCCAGGCGTCGCGATAGTCGACTGAGGGAGCGAGCGGGCGGGGCGTGTCGCCAGCATCCCCCGAGCCGAAGATGCCGCCGAGCACGGAGGCAAGCGTGGAGGTCCACGAGCCGCCCGCGTCCGCTGTCGGCCCATCCTCGGCTTCTGGCGCCGCCTTGTCGCGCAGGCGGCTCTGGGCGTGCTCGAGAAGACGGCGCGTCGAGAGGCCGCCGAACTCCTCGAAGAAGTCGGGGCCGAAGTACTGCGCCGGATCCGGGAAGCCGAGGCCCGCGCCGCTTTCGGCCATGTGCTCGAGGCGCCTGGCGATGATCAGGCGCGCCTCCTCCGGCGTGCGCGTCTCCAAGAGCGGCACGGGGCCCGACTTCTCGATGCGGTCGACATAGGACTGAGCGAGGACACCGCGCACCTGGCCGTAGAAATCCTCGAGGCACGAGATGATGATGATGGCGTTGGGCAGGCGGTTGGCGATCTGGATCAGGTCGCGCGCGGCCTTCTGGAAACGCTCCTCGGCGTCGTCGAAGAAGCGCAGGTCCTCCACCTGGTCGATAGAGAAGACGAGGGCGGCGCGCTCCACCGTCCACATCAGCGTGCCGAGCGCGGTGATGATGTCGAAGGCGCGGTCCTCGCCCGTGTTGGGGTCGAGGGCGGCCACGGCCTGGTGCGCAAGCGCGGTGAGCGGGCGCCCGAACAGGTACTGGCGGACGCGCTGGTCGATGCGCGGGTCCTTGCGCTCGAGGT